>CABXKB010000008.1 GCA_902512755.1 uncultured Bacteroidota bacterium
TTATTTTCTACTGTAGATTTGATTTTATTAGCAATTGACTTTAATAATTTTCTTTTGCCATAGAATTCATTTAAAACCGCCTTGTCAAGTTTACTACCACCTTTTAATCCAACTCCTTCATATTCAGGGTCATAATATTTGAAATTACCAAGTTTTAAATTTACACCGTTTGCGTTTCGAAATTTTTCCTGGTCTGGTCGATATATGTGTATAGGTAAACGGTTCAATAATTCAGATAATTTGATTACTTCTGGATTATTTGAGTTCATTTCTCCTGATTCTAAATCATAATATAAATCAAGAGCTAAAATCACCTCATCTCTATGCCATTTTGGATTTCTCATAACTTATGTTATACATTTTATACAAATGTAATTATTCTCACTCATCATATTTTTTGGCTATATACCATTATATGCACTCTAGTCTCAAAAGAAAAGTGGATTTAATTTTAGGGACGGGGGTCTAATTTCAAAGTTTTAGATTGGAATTTTTGAGGTTTTTTAACTCAAGTGTCATCATTGAATGGTCACTAATTTTTTTTTCTCTGAATGAATGTCTATAAGAGCAATTAGCAATATTTCCAGTGATTGAATTAGACACAAAAAAATGGTCTATCCTAAACCCATTTCCTGCATTACTATACCAGCTATATTCTTTTTTTTGGCCGTTTATTAACCTCCATGCATCAACCATTCCACTTTTTTCTAGTTTATCTAAATATTCGGAGCAATAAAATGAGCCTGCTTTTTCGTCTATGAAGTGCTTCCCTGTATTTAAATCACCTGCTATAATAATATTCTCTTTTTTGTTGGTTTTTATTTCTTTTAAAAGAAATTCAAAAACATCTTTTTTAAGATTTTTTTGAGGAAAATAACAGCCATAAATCGACAATTCTGAAAATTTAATTTTAATGACTCTTTGTTTATGTTCTTCTAATTCAGAAAACAATTCAGGCTCATGTTTAATTTTACTTGCGATGAGGATTGAGTTTATCCTTTGCTCCGTTTCAACAGTCTTAATATATGTGTAACCAAGTTGTTTTAAAAAATATAATATTTCTGAGCCATTAGAATTGTTCCTAAACTCGGTAATAACGTAGACATCGCTTCTTGAATTATTTTTTAAGACGCCCAGAATATCATTTACTCTTTTTCCCCCTCCGTGTCTTATGTTCCATGTACTAATTATCATATCCAAATGTATTAAAATGTAAATGATTTATTGAAAACATGGCTTAATAGTAAGATTTTTATAGCCAATCAGGGACAAATATAGGGACAAATAAGAAAAGGCGCTAACAGGACATTCTCTGTTAACGCCTATCTTTGTTGGTGGTCCCACCTGGGCTCGAACCAGGGACCAACTGATTATGAGTCAGCTACTCTAACCAACTGAGCTATAGGACCTGTATCAATGTTTATAGTGCTTACGATGATTTTTAAGGGTTGCCCTCTTAAGCGTCAATGTGAAAACATGTTTTGCAAAACTAGCACTTGCAACATTTCAAACATCTTTTGCGAAAATAACACTAATTACGTCAATTAGAAAACATTTTTATTTTATGCAATTCAATTAATTATTATTCAACCATTTGTTAAATTCATCAGCTTTAGTTAATATATTATCAACAGGTATTTTATCTGCTACAGCTAAATCTTTAGCATAGCTTAATGTAAATATTCCTATTACTTTGTCTTTAAAGTTTTTCATTTTGTTTAGAATTAAATCTAAAGCTACAAAAAAACCCCCTCTATGAAAAGGGGGAAACTGGAAACGCTAATTTTTAGAGTCTATCCACCCATCATAATAAGCTATAAAAAGGGGCATAACCTCTTCATTAAGTTCAGAAAGAAAAATACGGAGTAGAGATATTGTAGAGTTTTCTATATTAGCACCTTAATTAATCATAAATCAATTAAAATGAAAAGCAAACATTTTTTTCTAGTAACAACAGTGTTTTCACTTTTTTTAACTAGCTGTAATATAAGTCAAAATACTACTAAACTAATTGAGGAAAATCAAGTAGGAATAATAAAAGGAGATGATTTTAGGTCTAAAGCGATGATAAAGTTTACAGACGCTTATGTTAAAAACGACTTGAATAGTATGTCTGATTTATTCACCCCTGATGCAAATATAATGGTGAATGATTCAAATTTAACGTTCCCCGAAATGGCAGCGGGGTTTTCAAGTGGACATAATTACTTTGAAAATATCCGCCACGAGGAAAGAGATGCTTTTACTATGCATTATAGAGAAGGGGATATCGCTGGAAATATTTTTACTCATTATTGGTATACATGGAAGGCAACCAGCAAGAAAACTGGAGAAGAACTTTCTATTAGAGGCTATGCCTGGATGAAGTGGAGCGGGGATAAAGTTGAAGCAATGTATAATGCTTTTGACCCTACTTTATACAATGCTTCAATAGAATAGCATTTCAAGTTAATACCCCCTGCCAAGTGGAATGGGTTTTTCATATAGCCTAAATCATCGAAAAATAATCTTCATCAAGTTCAAGAAGAAAAACACGGAGTAGAGATAGAGTTTTATATATTAATAGCTTATTAATCATAAATCAATTAAATGAAATATTTCATTCTAATAATTTTATTTTCTTCATTTTCAATAGCCCAAACAAATGATAAGGATTTGGAGGCTTTTAGAAAAGTAGAAAAAGATGTTGAAAATAATCTTACTGAAGAGGTCGTAAAGATCAATGATACTTTTTTTATGATCAAACCTATAGGCGGTGTAGCTGGAAATATAGGAGTTTTTATTTCTGATAAAGGGTTGGTTTTAGTTGATGATCAATGGGAAATTATTGAGGATTTAATTTTAGAAACCATTAAATCAATAAGTAAAAAAGAGGTAAGTTTTATAATAAACACTCATTTTCATTACGATCACGTAGATGGAAATAAAGCTTTTGGGAAAAAAGGAATACCGATTGTTTCTCACGAAAATGTTAGGAAAAGACTCAAAAGGAAAACAAAGCTTTATGGTCATCCCCAGCACAATTACAATATGGTCCAAGATAAATACCCAGATTACGCATTGCCCTCAACTGTCTACAATTCAACTATGAAAATTTATATTGATGATGAAGAAATACAGCTTTCAAATTTTGGCCCCGGTCATACGGATGGCGACACAATAGTCTTCTTTAAAAAAAACAATGTGATACACGCTGGGGATTCATTTGTAACATATGGCTACCCTTTTGTTGATTTAAATGACGGAGGTAGCTTTAAGGGATTCATTAATATCTTAAGTCAAATTATTGCTATTTCTAATGGTCAAACAAAAATAATTCCTGGACACGGACCTGTTTGTGATATTAACGATGTCATAACCCTAAAAAATATTCTTCAAGAGCATTATGAAATTACCGAAAAAGGATTTACAGAAGGTTTGTCTGTAGAACAAATAATGGCTGAAATCAAATCAGAATTAAATGGCCCAGGAAATATAACTAAAGAGGATTTTATTAAAAATATTATTTATGATTTAAAAATAAACTAAATCATAGTCATATTCTCTTCATTAAGTTCAGGAAGAAAAACGCATGGTAGAGATATTGTAGATTTTTTATATTAGCAGCTTATTAATCATAAATCAATTAAAATGAAAAAAATAATTCTTTGCTTTCTTACTCTTACTATAGTGAATTTTATAACTGCACAACAAGTTGCTGTAGCAGACTTTATTCATCTTGAAGAAGGAGTAGATTCTGATTACAATACTTTAGAAAAAATCTGGAGGCCATTCCATAATAGTGAGATAAAAGCTGGCAAAAAAATGTTTTGGGCTGTCTGGAAAATAGATAATGGACCCGAAATGGAGAAAGCCCCCGACTATGTTGTATTTAATATTTTTAAAGATGAGAATCAACAAAAAAGTTATATGAAAAATTGGGATGGAGATACGTCAAGAAAAAAGATTGAATCTCTGAATAGAGGAAAATATTCAAAATCTACGATTAAGAATATTATGAATAAAAAAATAAAAAATGAAGTTCGTAGCTATACCATAAAAATTCTACACCAAACAGTTATGACAGGGGGAGAAGCTAAAATTGGAGATAAAATTTCAATGGGTGCGATGAGAGAAAAAAGTGATGACTATGAGGAGTTTGAAATGAATGTTTTTTTACCAATGTGGGAAAAGCAATTATTAAACGGTAAAATTAGTCAATGGTCTTTCGCAAAGGTGATTGACAAAAATGAAGCTGCAAATGACGTTACACATATGACTTTTATTTTTAGAAACAAAGCTAATCCTAGAGATGTTATGTTTATGCCTAACAATGAATGGTTAAGTAATAAAATTGTAGAGCAAGGATTGACGACAAGAGAATTTTGGCCCTCAGAGGCTACTCTAGTTTATATGTCAAACTAGAAAATTAGCATCCTTCCCAGACGTGTGAATTTTAATATTATTACCCCTAGTCTATTCTAGGGGTTTTTTATATCATAGGCATATTCTCTTCATTATGTTCAGTAAGAAAAACAATTAGTAGAGATATTGTAGGTAAATTTAAATATCTAAAAAAACCAACACTATGAAAAAGTTATTTACACTAATAGCAATATTGTTTATTACTACACCTGCATATGCTCAAGAAAAAATATTCTTAGACTATCAAAAATGGGAATTAAAATCATTCAAAGAAAACAGGGTTCTTATTTCAGAGCAAGAAGGCGTATGGCTAGATAATATATCCGAACCTGAAATGGACTTATATAAAGCTCAAGGAAATTCTATAACAGATAAAACTATGATAATTTGCCCTGGAGGAGGTCTTTTTTTTAGTGCTTATGAAAAAGAAGGGGTTAAACTAGCAAAAAAATTAGCTTTAAATGGAATTACTGCAATTGTCTTAAAGTATAGAACATATCCAAGAAAAGGTTCTGTAATAGAATGGGCTGGAACATTATCGGATAAACCTCAAGTGGAAATAGATAGTGCCAAAATTATACTCCCATTTTCTACAAAAGATGCTTTAACAGCAATAGAAGTAATGAGAGAAAAAGCAGCGAAATACAATATTAATCCTAATAAAATTGGATTGATGGGATTCTCTGCAGGAGGAGCAGTAACTATGGAAGCTGCATATACTTCAACCTCAAAAAATCAACCAAATTTTATTGCACCGATTTATCCTTGGATGGATATTGTTGAAGGACAAAAGGTTCCTAGCAATAACCCTCCTGCATTTATTGCCTGTGCAAATAATGACGAATTTAGAGAGATTCCTACTTCAAGTGTTCAAATTTACCAGGACTGGATTCAAGCGGAAGCAAAAGTAGAGCTTCATATGTTTAGTGATGGGGGTCACGGATTTGGGATGAATAAAATAAATTCTCCAGTTGATAGATGGTCTCAATTATTGGTTGATTGGATATTAGCTCTTTAACTTAATACATTCAAATCATAGGCATATCCTCTTATATAATTTCAGGAAGAAAAACACGGAGTAGAGATATTGTAGATTATTTTCTTGAATTAAGTTTTGCAAGTAATCTTAATATTTCAAGATATAACCAGATTAGGGTTACTAATAAACCAAATGCTCCATACCATTCCATAAACTTAGGGGCTCCTTTTTCAGCACCCTCTTCTATAAAATCAAAATCTAAAACTAGATTTAGAGAAGCAATTATTACTACAACAATACTAAAGCCAATACTAAAAGGAGAAGAGTTGTTGATACTCATAACTCCAAGTTCTGAACCAAAAAAACCCATTATAAAGTTTATTAAGTAAACTATTGTAATACCTCCTGTAGCTGCAAATATTCCAAGTTTGAAATTTTCAGTTGCTTTTATATAACCAGATCTATAAGCGATCAATAACGAAACTAATATCCCTACTGTTAAGAGTATAGAGTTTGTTACTATACCATCATATAAAGAATTATACATATAAGATATTCCACCCAACATAGCACCTTCTAATACGGAATAAATAGGAACAGTAATCGGAGCCCATTCTTTTTTAAAAACAGTGATAATAGCTAATATGAATCCCCCTATTCCATATCCAATCAATAAAACGGGACTAATTGCATCAAAAGTAAAATAACCTGTTCCTACAAGCAGCAAGAGACTTATTGCTGTTTTATTAACAGTGCCTTCAATAGTCATCTTATTATCAGATAAAATTGAATTAGTAAAAGTTTTATTTGAAAGAACAGGATTGCCTGATCTTAAGGATAGATGTCTATTCATAATATTTTTTTAGCAAAATCAAAGCAAATATATTATGTTAAGATAAATAAGACCTTATCTTATACCAAGATTTTAAAGCGATCTCTTAAATCATCGGTATATCCTTTTCTTAAGTTCAGGAAGAAAAACACGGAGTAGAGATATTAAAGAGTTTTTATATATTCGTTGTAATCATAAATCAAACATAATGAGAGATTTTTTTAAAAAGTACGGCGCAACTTTAACAATAATTTTTGCAGTGATATTGTTTATTTCTTCTGAATTATTAAAAGGGATTCCACAATATTTAAATTATACGAATCTTATTATCTTTTTTATAATCTGCATAACTCCTGTAGGATTAAGTATATACTTCAATAACACAAAAAAAGATAATTCATAGGCATATCCTCTTAATTAAGTTCAGCAAGAAAAACACTGAGTAGATATATTATAGAGTTTTTTATATTAGCAGCTTATTAATCATAAATCAATGAAAAATTTATTTATAATGTTTTTATGCATTATAGTGTTTTCATGCTTCAAAACAGACATAGTGCAATTTGAGACCGCAAATACAGACCCTGCAACATTCGCAAGTGGCCAACAACTTCCTGTAGCTACTCGCAGTTATACAAATTTTTGTAATCCCAATGGATGGGGGAGAAAGGGTTGTGAGTTTTTAGCAAAATATGATGGTACATTTTGGGCAGATACTGAAAATTATTATAGCGACTTTTCAGATTTAAAATTTATAAACGACGTATATTTTGTATCCTTCTTTAATATTGATAATGATGTTTCATATTGTAAAGGATGGAGAACAGGTGAAAACACTTACGATGGAATAAAATGGAATATAAAAATCACAAAAGATGGGTGGGATGTTTTGTGGTTTGATTATGATTATTATGGGTTTAGCGATGAAATTGAATATACTATAACTTATAAATATGAAGTAATTGACAGCTTACTTCATTTTACAAGTACCGATAATCAAACATTTATTTTTAGTCCATCTGATAAAAATTATTCAAAAGATTATGTTGACACAGGCGAAATAATTGAATTACAAGGGTGTATGTTTTACTAATTAGGAAAAATTAAACCACAGTCATATCTTCTTTATTAAGTTCAGGCACTTCTACCTTTGCCATTATTGACCTAACCTAAGATTACCTTGAAGTTGTTTTTTTTGGGTTTTTTTAAGTATTGGAGAAAGAGTGGAATATTGAGAAAAGGCTTCACATAAAAATTCAATTTTTGACGTTTTTGACTCATTTTTGACTCATTTTGAGAGTTTTTGAGTCATTTTTTGTCATTTTTGACTCATTTTCGTCATTTTTCAAGTTTTTCTAAATTTGCTTTTTAGACCTTGTTTTAACCTCTTTTTGATATTTTGTATATATTGATATTATTAACTATATATCAATTTTATGAAGCTTATTTACCTTTCTTTCGTGCTTACATTATTTATCTCTTGTGAACAATCGAAAAAGATTTCTGAAAAAGAAGTAATGCAAACATTTAATGAATTCTTTTATCTATTAGACAACGATGTCGATAAAATTAGAGACTATTTATCAGAAGATTTTATGATTTTCGAAGTAAGTAGAAAATGGAATACAGATGAATTTATTGAATTTGTCGAAGGATTTGGAAAATTTGAATCTAAAAGAGATTTTAGAAACATTAAAATAGATACAGATTTTAATTCTGCTCATATTAGTCTTGAACATTCTGGTGAATTTGAACTTGAAAAATCAACACCTGATGGAGCAACAGTTTTATCATATGAATGGCTTGAAAGTGCATATCTTATAAAAGAAAAAGGTAAGTTAAAATTCAAGTTTTACTTTTCAGAACAAATAAATGATTCAAATCATCTGCACACCCTATTAATTAAGCTCAGGAATAAAAACACAGAGTTAAGATGTTTTTAGAGTTTATTATATTAGCAGCTTATTAATCATAAATCAATTAAAATGAAAAAACTATTATTTATTGTTTTTATTATATTTTCAATTTCATCTATGATTGCACAAAGTAATCCTGATGGGGAATTTTGGGTAACGGGAAGAGTTGAGATAAAAAATAGCATGACAGGTGAGTTTGAAAAAGCGGCAGCTTTAAAAACCAAGAAGTATAATAATTCTCAAGAAACAGCAATGACTACTTATAAAGTAATGGATGGCCCAGATCAAGGGAAATACGAAAGAATTCAAGGATACAAAACCTTAGATTGGTTTAATTCTAATATGATGTCGGGAACTGGATATAAATATTGGCAAAATAATGTTTCCCAATATGTTCAAAATTATGAAGGAAGAAAAATTTGGATAAGAATTGAGAATTTGAGTCTAAACTGGGGCCCTGAAGTAAAGCCAAAAAAACATATTCACCGGCAAATTAGAATTATTAAACCCGGAAGGCTTGGAGATTTTTGGCGTTTTTCTAATCGAATAACAGAGGTTTATAAAAAACACAATCATACTGGAGTTAGGGCTGTTTTTAAAATAACATCTGGAGATAATGAAAATATGATGGTTATTGTTAATGCATTTGATGATTTTAAGGATCAAGGAAAATTTCCTAATACAGAAAAATCATTAATGCAATTATACAATGAAATGTATAATGAATCTTGGGATAAGGATTTGGAGATCTACAATGATGCTATTGAAATGTGGGGAAGACAAAAAGAAAGATTATCCTTAGTTCCAGAACTATCAACAGAATTATAATTAATATCCGAACGAACTAACCCTCCCAAGTGGAGGGTTTTTTAATCATAGGCGTGGCCTATTTATTAAGTTAGTTATGAAAAACACAGTGTTAAAATATTGCAGAGTTTTTTTATCTTTAAGATATGGAGTATTATAAAAAAAGAAAAAAAGAAATTGTGGAAGCTATATTATCAACCATAAGTAATATTAGGGATAACGAATACAACAAAATAGAAAATGCTTATAAGATATATGAGCAAAAAGGAGCAAAACACGTTACTAACATTGGTCAAAACACTTTCAACGAAGTAATTATTGACGCCTTAGATGAAGTAAAAACAACATTTGAAAAGAGCTTATAGTGTAATATAAAACTAAACCAAATGCACCTCCCCTTCATTAAGGTTATTAAGAAAATACGGAGTTAAGATATTCATTTAAATTTTAAAAACACCACAATTTAAAAACTCACTCTTTTACCTTTTGTTTTATCATCCTCACTTGTTCAAAGGAAGAGGAAGATTCAAACACAGAAAAAGAATGATATTTATTATATTTGATTATAAAATTTTAATAGCTTGTATATGAAACTTCGTTTTTTTACGTCCCTCTTATTATCAATGCTAACTACTTCATTGGTTAATTGCCAGATAATTAATGTTAAGATTAATGACTTTGTTGATCAACATAATGGTTTTGAAGAAAATGAAGAAGGGGAGATTAATCCAATTAACCTTAAAGAAATCAATAAGAGAATTCGTTTTTTTATTGAAGAAAAGCATCCTGATATTGTTGAATTTACTCGTAACATTATATGGGACTCTTATGGGACTTTTTTAAGTCCTTCTGACAGGCACCACTCTCATACGTTTATTGTTCAAGTTAAAGTTACTGATGTTGATCGTCTAAAATACCTAGAAGTTCACTACGATCCTTATAAAAAGAAAGTTTCTGGTGATTTTGAATGGATACCTGAAGATGAGGAGTTTTATTTAGTTAACGAGAAGGTAGAAGACCAAAAGCTGCTCCCGAATCTTAAAAATCTTGAAATTTCAAATCAAGAACAAATTCCGAACTTAAAAGACTTTATTGATGAGCATCAGGGCTTTATTGATGAAATAAAAAGACTGGATTTGAATGAAAACGAAATAGTTCCAATAAACGTAGCTAAAATTAACAAGTTAATTCGTGCTTTCAACAAGGCAAATTATTCTAATGTTGAATATACTAGAAATATTATTTGGGATTCTTACACTACCTTTTTAAGTCCTTTTGATAAATACAACTTTCACGTATTTATTGCACAGGTTAAAGTTGAAGGGATCAATCGTTTAAAATATCTGGAAGTTTTTTACAATCCGGTATCTGAAAAAATTACTGCAGATTTCAAATGGATTGAGGAGGATGAAGAGTTTTTCAGAGTATTTGAAACTGATGAAGAATCTTAATCAGTTCAAGAAGTCCAATTTAAAACTCTCAAACTAGCCTCATCATTAAAATTAAATCCACTTTTCTTTTAATGTTATAGCTTATATAACAATATATAGCCTAAAACATTTAAATTTTTGGATACTCATTTTTTGTGACTTCAGCAATTACATCCCCTGTATGCTTAGTGCTAATTGGTTCAAACAAAAGAATCCAAGCCTCTTCTTCAGCATATGGACGATGTTCAACACCTTTTGGGACTATTATGATTTCTCCCGGTAATACCTCAACAGTTTTATCACGAAAATCCATTCTAAGCTTTCCTTTTATTACATGAAAAAGTTCATCTTCATCAATATGCGAGTGCCATACGAACTCCCCCTTTACTTTGGCGAGTAAAACTTGTTGTCCATTTAATTCCGCGATAGAGTGTGGACTCCATTTGGCATCAAATTCTGAATATTTAGACAGGATATTTATTTTTTCCATGGTTAGTATTTCATACAAATTATATTCATAACAGCTTCTAAAAAACCAGATTAAACACAATTTTCTATATTTTTTGAGTTATACCTGTTTTAAGAAGATTATAATTAGTTTATTGAGCGCCGAACACCTATTTTTTAATAAATTTTAAAATGAAAAAAAGTCATTTGGTTTATTGCTATCTAGCCTTTGATTAATGAAAGCTTCATAAAATTTTTGGAAAATGTGAATGATTTTTTTCTTGCTTCAGAATTTCCCCCAATACTAACTCCACGTTCTACACAAAACAAAAAACCAATTTTTTGAAGGGTTGGGTTTGACATAGGTAAATTCAAATAATTCATTAATACATCTCCTTTTTCGGTTAAGTCAAATAGGCAATTTTTGAAGCTATATCCATTTTTATTTCTATGAACGGGCTCTTCACTATCAAAGCCATGGTGTGAATCGGGATAAACTGTAATTCCAATATTACTATTATTGGATAACTTGCTAACAAGATTTTCACATGGAGCCGCTGGCGTCCAGTCATCATCCCTCCCAATTAAAATATGTATAGGAGCTTTGGTAAATGATAAATTTTCTAGATTTAAAAAACAGGGAGGATAAAAGACTAAATGTGCAGCAAAACTGAGTTCTTTTGAAATAATATTTTTCAGCGGCATCCAGGCAGAAAAAAGAGCTACTCCACCTCCTAGACTCCAACCAGTAATGGCAACTTTATCTTTATCAATTTTAGAATTTTTTGCAAGTTTCTCCAGTGCTCGATATGAATCAAGTATTATTGCAGCAACAGTTACCTGATCTTGAGATCCCACTGTTGATGTAATTCCTCTACTTTTAAAGCTGTTTAATTCAAAAGTTGCAAAACCCTCTTTTTGGTACATCTTCAAATAGTCAAGATGATGTTTTCTCCAACCTAGACTCCCTGCAACCCCTATAATTAATGGATATTTTTTATTTGGATTTAAACTGTCTACAGGAATAGTTAGTTTACCAAAAACACTTTGTTTTTCTTGGTTATCAAGATCATTTATAATATCGCTTAACGAAAAAGGGTTTGCGCTTTGAAAATATACAAGCTCTTGGTTAGTTTGTCCGCTTGCATGAATAAAAAGCATAAATAAAGGAATAAAAAATCGCTTTTTCATTTGTAAATTTTTTAAATGTAATTAATAACATCCAGTTATTAATAATTATAAAAATAAACTTTAAAAAAGTTAAAATTTATTCATTATTTAAGATTTCTAGTGTTGTAATTATTTTTGAATTAAATGTAAAGGGTATTATCATTGATACTTACGATTTTTAATTCTTATTTTTTGGATTGAACGCTTGAATTAGATTGAGGACTGTTACTTTCATATGTATTCGCAATTTATTAAGTCCAGGCTTTATTGAAAACAGAGTTTTTAATTTCATACATTTAAGGATGAAAAAGCTATTTCTTATTTCAGTTTTTATCCCTTATGTTTTTTTTGGGCAAACCCCTAAAATTGAAAATTTTAAAATAACAATTCTTTCTACGATGCTTTCAGATACTCATATTGGAGAATGGGGTTTTTCTGCAATTATTGAAGCAGATGGACAAAGAATTTTGTTCGATACCGGCTCAAGAGAAAATACAGTTATTCGTAACGCAAAAGAATTAAATATAAACCTGGGTGGCATCAAGAATGTCTTTTTAAGCCATAACCATAAAGACCATACAGGAGGTTTAATGACCTTGAGAAAGAGTCATCCTAATTCTTTTTCGAACGCTCATATTGGCGAAGGAATATTTTATTTAAGACCTAATTCTAAAGGCAAGCCGCATTATATTTTACATAATAAAAAAAAACTTGAGGCTTCGGGCATAAATTTCATAACTCATAAAAAGGCATCTCAAATAATGAAAGGATTATGGACAACAGGTCAAATTCCAAGGGAGCATGATGAAAAAAACTGGAGTCAGTTAGGCAAAGTAATTGACAGAAATGGGAATAAAATTGAGGACATTATACCTGAAGACCAATCACTCTTTTTTGACACTAAAAGAGGCATTGTTGTTATAAGCGGTTGTGGTCATGCAGGTCTAGTCAATACACTTGAACATATAAAACAGATAATTCCGAATAGACCTATATATAAAATTGTAGGCGGCTTTCATCTTTTAAAATTAACTAAAAAGAAGTTAGAGTGGACTGCTAATAAGATGAAAGAAGCTGGGGTTCAATATTTTGTTGGAGCTCATTGTACAGGAATAAATTCTACTTACTCAATAAGAAAGAATATGGGCCTTTCATCAGAGAAAGCTTTGGTTGGCTCTGTTGGGACTTATATAACTAAAGACGGCATATTTCCTGGTTATATGGAATAACAAAATTTTTGGTTTTACCTCATTTCTTAGACTAATGAACATTTAGTATATTGAAGATTATAATTTAAAATTGAACAAATGAAAACTAAATTAACCCTTACAGTTATTGGAGTAATTATGATTCTTCAATCTATTGCATATCCTTTATTTTCTGAAACCTTTACCGATATGATGTTTAATGTTGGTGATGAAGCGAAAGAAGCATTGACCTTATTCCAAATAGCCGTAGCCCCTGTTTTTTTTATGGTTGGATTAATGATGCTTATGGCTCGATCTACAGATATTAAAACTTCAAAAAATCTTTTATTAGCATTTATTATTGGCTACATTCCTGCTTTTATTGCATTTTATAACTTAGCAACTTCACCACTAACAAATGCTGGTATAGCTGACTTTGTCCCAGATATTTTAATGTTTGGTTTAGCTATTTTCACATATATAAAACCAAAAAGCTAGCAATAATCCATAAAGCCCCTAGATAAAAGATCTTCCTGAGCGTGTTTTTAAATTCATCGTTATGCCCTTTTAATTTTACATAAGGACTTCTTTGAATATTAATGTCGAGTAATTATAAATCAATTAAAATGAATATTAAAACAATTTTTAAAATTAATATGGGATTAATCTTTCTTCAAGGACTCCCATTATTTATTTCCTTATTTTCTCCTGAGTTTAAAATGATGCTTACAACCGATGCTTTTGGAGACAAGCCCTCTCCTGACGCAATTACTATGTTTGATCAATTTGCTTTAGTGCTGGGGTTTGTAATTCTGGGAATTATTTCGCTCATATATGGAGCCTTATCTTTTAATGATATTAAGGTTTTAAAAAGAATATCATTCTTATTATTTGCCTTATCGGGCTTTTTTGCTTTACCAGATTTAATTAATGTTTTTACAGGTCAACCGACCGCACCATTACCTGTGATATTTATGGGATTAGTATCGGTTGGGTTATTTTATTATGGTTCTAAGAAGGGTACTATATAAAGCACATATCATTTGCTTTTAATTATAAGAAGTTAAAATACACTAAAATTCAACACCCAGAAAGCTTGGAATATTAGTATCGAATAAAAAAGCTCGAGTTTCCTCAAGATTTTTCTTCTCAAAAAATCATGGAAATAACCGATAATGCTAGAAAAATATAAAATGCAACAACATTTGAACTTTTATATAGAAGATGCTAATTTTTATAGTTTCCATCGGGTAAAATTTCAGGCATTTTATATTTAGGATTAGTTAACAATTCAAATATTCTCAGATCTGTTTTTTTTAATAAATCGGCAGTGTTTAATTTCCATTCATCGCCTATTTCATTTAATCTGTTTTCTTGAGCCCCTAATAAAGAAGTTATAGCCCAATATAAATATTCTATTGTTTGGCATGTTTCATAATCACAAGTCTCATCATAGTAACTAAACCATGCATTTTTAGGATAAACAGAAGGGATATCAAAAAATTGTCCACCCCGAGCAATATCCATTGCTTTTGATAATTCTGAATTAGGATTTTGCCCAAAAGCTTCTGGGAAAGCATTTGAATGTCCGGCATTATTTATTAAATGAAGGACTTCTTCTAGCGTTGCATCAAAGAGACCTTTTTTACCATTTGAAACAAAAGAAGGGTTTGTCTCGTCATTGCCTAAATCTTGTCCAATCCTACCTGAAGGGATATCAATATTTAGATCTGTTTCTTTTTCCCACATAACTAAAAAGGCTTTATTTTCAATCATTTTATTTAAAACTAGTAGGTTATCTACCAAACCATCTTCATCATTATCAAGATATTGAGCCATAACATTAGCAGCATGCAATAGTTTAGAATCCTCTACTTGAGCAACGGCATAAAGATCAATACCAAAGACAACAACCTTTCTATTAAATCTAGATAACTCAGGGTCATTATTTGACACTATTTTAAAATTAGGATCATTTCCCGAATCAATTATCTGGGAACGATTATTTCCCTTTATACAAGAAAAGAAAATTAATAATATACATGATAAAAAGAGCGCTTCAATTGTCTTTATGCTAATCATAAAATAGATTGATTTTATAATTTTTTCTTGAAAAAAAGAGAATATACCACAAATAACAAATGAAGCTCCAGAAATCATTACAAGTATTTAGAATGAATGTCATATTTAAAGTAAACCGGATTCGACTGCAGCAACAAATAGTGACAATATCAAAAGAAGAAAAGAGGGGATATATTTTGAAAAGGGATTTTTTACTTTAATATGTGCTATTTGCGCACAAAGCATCAAAAAAGCCATCAGTAAGGCTGAAATAAAAACGACTTCTTTGTAAAAGATCCCAACAATCAATAAAGTAGCTAAAGCGATTTTTGATGCACCTACCATACTTCTAATCATGTCCGATAAACCATATTGTTTGAATTCGATAACGATATTATCAAATCGAAATACCCAAACAATTACAATTGAAATTGCAATGATAAGCTGAGCTAGAATAGTCATCTTTTCCATATGATTTAAATATAATAATTTGATATTTTAATAACAACTAATATAGTTATTCCTCGAGATCGGTTTCAGGATCTTCTTCTTCGCTTGGCATACTTTCTCCTAGGTTAATTCTAAACACAAGCTCATGGGTTCTTATGTTTAATTGAGAAAGACCATTATCTATTGGTGTTTCATAAGCGTATCCTACATCAAACTTACCCAAAGATACTAAACTCATAAGTGCCATTGAGCTATTTGTTCTTATTGATAGTCCAATATCAAACTGATTCTGCCAACTGACCATTCCGGTAATGTCAGCCGTAGTAGGTAAACCCTTTACTTTTCTAATCATAAGCGATGGTTTTATATAGATCCCATTAGAGACAGACAGGTCTACCCCACCCCCTAAGTAGGTATGCACCTTATCTTTAGCTGTAATGGCTAAAAGATCGCTATTCCTTTTCACATTAAACAGGCGTGGTATGGAAAATGAGACCCAGTAATTAGGCGCTTTAAAATAAGCCCCTGCTCCAATATTGGGATTAAACTTACTTAATATTATTTTAGTTGGATCACTTAATTGATTAGAAGTAACCAAAGAAATAGGATCAGCGCTATAGAAGTTCCCTCCACCTTTTAGTCCTAAAAATAGGGCAGACTCTCCACTGGTTTGAAGCTTGTAAGAGAAGTCTATATAAGCAAAGGTCTGTTGTTCTATAAAAACCTTGTCTGATACCAAAGAGATTCCAAGACCTACATTGTTTTCTCTGGCAGAAGAAAAAGCAAAAGCAAGAGTATTAGGGGCATCTTGAACTGAGGCCCACTGACTTCTAGAGGTAAAAGAAAGCATGTTGGCAGCATCGGCTCCTGCATAAGCAGGATTGATTACATTCATATTGTAAAGATACAGAGAGTAGTAAGACTCTTGCTGAGCAAAATTCAGTTCAGGTAGAACTATTATTAGCAAAAGAAAAAACCTCTTTAAAAGCATGATTATTTTAATAAATCAAGTTTCATAAAATTAAATAAAAATTCAGGAATTCGATTATTTTGTGTTTTAAATTAATTCTTACATGAAAGAGAAAAAACGCATAACTTAATTTTGTAGTTTTGCAAAAACAAAATCGACTTTTATGGCCTTTGACATTAAAATGATCAAAGAAGTGTATGCTAAATTGGGTGATCGAGTTCAGGCAGCAAAGAAACTCACGGGGAATTTTTTAACTGCGTCTGAAAAGATTTTATACTCTCACCTATGGGATGGAAATTCACAAAAGAGCTACGATCGAGGAAAAGATTATGTTGATTTTGCTCCTGACCGCATTGCATGCCAAGATGCGACAGCACAAATGGCTTTATTGCAGTTTATGCAAGCTGGAAAATCAAAAGTTGCTGTACCCACAACGGTTCATTGTGATCATTTAATTCAAGCTAAATCAGGGGCTTTAGAAGATTTAAAATCTGCTAACAGTTCTTCTGCGGAAGTTTTTAACTTTTTGGAATCTGTTTCGAATAAATATGGAATTGGTTTTTGGAAACCGGGGGCAGGAATTATTCACCAAGTTGTTTTAGAAAATTATGCATTTCCAGGAGGAATGATGATTGGAACGGATTCACATACTGTGAATGCTGGAGGATTAGGAATGGTAGCTATTGGCGTAGGAGGAGCAGATGCTGTTGATGTGATGGCAGATATGCCATGGGAGCTTAAATTCCCTAAACTTATCGGTGTTAAGCTTACAGGAAAGTTAAATGGATGGACATCACCTAAAGACGTAATTTTAAAAGTAGCTGGAATTTTAACAGTAAAAGGCGGTACAGGAGCTATTATTGAATATTTTGGAGAAGGAGCAGAGGCAATTTCCTGTACAGGCAAAGGAACTATTTGTAATATGGGAGCAGAGGTTGGTGCTACAACATCAACTTTTGGATATGACGATTCAATGGAGCGTTATCTTCGGTCTACAGATCGAGATGATGTTGCTGATGCAGCAAATTCAGTGAAGCACCACCTTACGGCAGACCCAGAAGTGTATGAGAATCCAGAAAAATACTTCGATCAACTAATAGAGATCAATTTAGACACTTTAAGACCACACATCAACGGTCCTTTTACACCAGACTTAGCAACTCCTATTTCTGAAATGCCTAAAGTTGCCCAAGAAAATGAATGGCCTTTAAAAGTAGAATGGGGATTAATAGGGTCTTGTACAAATTCATCATATGAAGACCTTTCTCGCGCTGCATCCATTGCTAAGCAAGCTGTAGAAAAAAACTTGGTAACCAAAGCAGAATTTGGAATCAATCCAGGATCTGAACAAGTCCGCTATACAGCTCAACGGGATGGTCTCTTAGAGATTTTCGAAGATTTAAACGCAAAAATATTTACTAATGCATGCGGCCCATGTATTGGACAGTGGGCAAGAGAAGGAGCTGATAAGCAAGAGAAAAACTCCATAATTCATTCATTTAATAGAAATTTTTCAAAGCGAGCTGATGGAAATCCAAACACTCATGCTTTTGTGGCTTCTCCAGAAATGGTTGCAGCAGTAGCTATTTCAGGAAGATTAGATTTTAACCCTCTTGAAGACATTTTAATAAATCAAAATGGAGAAGAAGTCAAGCTAGATCCACCGACGGGAATGGAATTACCTCCCTTAGGGTTTGACGTAAAAGAAAATGGCTATCTAGCTCCATCAGAAGACGGATCAGTAGTTCAAGTTGAAGTAAAAGAAAGCTCAGAACGCTTACAACTTCTTGCTGCTTTTGCTCCTTGGAATAATAAAAACATTATGGGAGCAAAGCTGTTGATTAAAGCATTAGGAAAATGTACAACAGATCACATCTCAATGGCAGGCCCTTGGCTTCGTTTTCGAGGTCATTTGGATAATATTTCAAATAATTGTTTGATTGGCGCGGTAAACGCTTACAATGAGAAAACAAACTTTGTAAAAAACCAGTTGACAGGTGAATACGCAGGGGTTCCTGATGTTCAAAGACAATATAAAGAATTAGGCATTGAAACCGTAGTTGTGGGAGATCATAATTATGGGGAGGGATCTTCTAGAGAGCATGCGGCTATGGAACCTCGATTTTTGGGAGTGAAAGTTGTGCTGGTCAAATCTTTTGCACGTATTCACGAAACTAATTTAAAAAAGCAAGGAATGCTAGGAATTACTTTTGATAATGAAGGCGATTATGATATGATCCAAGAAGATGATGTTTTTAACTTTTTAGATTTAAAAGACTTTACTCCTGGTAAACAAATTAAGATTGAGGTTGTTCATTCAGATTGCTCTAAAGACATTATTATGACGAATCACACCTATAATTCTCAACAAATCGAATGGTTTAAAGAAGGGTCAGCCCTTAATTTGATTAAAAAACAGAATGCTTCTTAATTTCAAGAGGTTTTGGCTTTTTAAAACCAAAAAACTCTATATAATCTAATTTATGGACGATAATTAGATTACTTTAGCAAAACGTTGTTCACGCAACGGAATAACTTAAAGGGTTTGTCTAGTATGGTTGCTTTTCAAACTCTTTTTGCTTTTTATGGTTATTTTAGTAAATAATTTTCTAAAGCGCATCCGCTGCTTTTATAAAACGAGTCTTTAAATTGACATTTTCCATGTCTTTATCTAGTGGGAACATTGGTCTTTTGATTCGTTTATAACCTAAACGTTCTAAGTCTTGATCCACACCTCCCGGGGTAAGCGCCATTATCCAATCACCTCTCATATTATATAATTCAGGGACTAAATAACCAATTTTAACTACTAGAATATCGGCTTCTCTAGGATTTAGCCCAAGTTGAGTAAAGTCCTTTTCTCTATGATAGGGTTTTCGCTTTTTCGTCACAATAACTCTGATGCTACCTACTTTGACAACCACTTCTGTTTCGGCATAAACATCTCCCTGATGAATAGCTTCTACAACCCCTTCCAATAATAAAGGTGGAGCAAAACGATTATCAACCTGTGCACCTACTTTTGCTGAAACAATGCTATTCAGACCTGTTTTTAATGCTGATTTAATCATTTCTGGACCTGGAATAGAGGCATAGATGAGCTCGGGGCCAGAGTCTTTTTTAAAAGCCTTGTTGTTCAATAATTCACGCAAGGTCCAAGTAACATCTCCAGCCCCACCAGCGGTAGGATTATCTCCCATATCGCTTATTATATATGGTTTTTTATCAGATGCTAAAGCATACGAAAGGCTGGTCTTTAGATTGGCAGTAGGAGCTACGAATTCAAACTCATTGCGCACATCCCAAAAAGCTTGAGCCAAACTTTCGGCACTTTCACTAACTTCTTTTTTATTGTCACCAGTAACCATTACAACACCATGATTTCTTGGTTCATCTGCCCAAGCGTAACCAATCCAAATCGCAGCATCTATTACTCCCTTTTTTTCTGTCATAGGCTGAACCTTCTGGTACAAACTTTTTCCAGGCTCGATGCGAGTACTTGTCTTTTCTCCAGGAAGTAAAATAGGAACTGGAATCCAAGCTTTGTATTTTGGTTTTCCTTTGCCACTAATTAAACGGCTTAAAAGATTATCCACAGCCCTTTGTTTTGATTCTAAAGCATCTTCATGGGGAGCCATTCGATAACACGTAATCAAATCGGTATGTTCAGCAAGACGTTTAGAAACATTTCCGTGGAGATCCATAGATGTGGAAATTAAAGTTTTAGTACCTACAAGAGCTCTAATTTTTTTAATAAAATCTCCTTCGGGATCCTCTAGACCCTCCACACTCATTGCACCATGAATATCAAAAAAAAGGCCGTCTAGGGGTAGTTCTCTTTCAAGCATATTTAAAGTTTTCCCTACAAGTAAATCATAAGCTTTACGAGTTACAATTCCTCCAGGAAGAGCATGTCCTCTAAGTGTAGGTCTCCAATCTGCAGACTTTCTTTGAGAACTCTGATTATCAAGAAATGGATAATAATCAAAAACAGCATCTCCTTCTCTTGCCAAAAAAGCATCAGCTTCTGTTTTTGCTGGCGAAAATGTGCTAGATTCAATGGCCAAACCAGCAATTGCAATTTTTGGTTTTTTCGATGGATCTGGTTGGCAAGTAAAAAAAACAAGGCAAAAGCAAAACGATATTAATAATTTCATTATTGATTGTAACATTTAGAATTGATTTTAACTAAAGATAGAATATTCTAATTTTTTTTGTCACCATAAATTTAAAAGTATCATTATTAATATAAAAAGCTCTTTAACAGACTTTTTTATTAAATGTCTATCTTGAAACTCAAAACAAATGAATTTTTTCTAAGCACATTATTTTAACATGAGACAAGTTTTATTTTGGTCATTAGTTGCTTCACTAGCAGGGTTGCTTTTTGGCTTTGACACGGTGGTAATATCGGGAGCAGATAAAAAGCTTCAGAACCTATGGCAATCCTCTGACGCTTTTCATGGCACTGTAGTCATGGCTATGGCACTTTGGGGAACAGTTGTGGGTGCTCTTTTTGGAGCATTTCCAACTCAGAGATACGGAAGAAAAATAATATTATTGTGGGTTGGGGTGTTTTATACAGTCTCCGCAGTAGGGTCTGCATTGTCAAATGATCCCATAACTTTTGCAGTTTTTAGATTTATAGGAGGTCTAGGCGTAGGTGTTTCTGGAATTGCTGTACCGGCATATATTTCAGAAATAGCTCCAGCAAAAAGTAGAGGGAGATTGGTTGGTCTTTATCAGGCGAGTTTAGTTTTTGGAATATTACTAGCATTTATTTCAAATTATCTTCTAAGCGATACAGGTGAGAACGATTGGAGATGGATGATGGGAGTGGAAGCCTTTCCAGCGGCAATCTATACTCTTTTGTGTTTTTTAATTCCAAAAAGTCCAAGATGGCTCATTTCAAAGGGTTTTTTAGAGGAGGCAAAAGCTATACATAATAGTATAGATCCTAAAGTTTCGTTTGAAAATTTGGTTAAAGAAATTAATAAAAGCACAAATACTCAAAGCACAGATGAATCAATTTTTGACAAAAAGTATAGACTACCTTTAAAGCTTGCTTTTTTGGTTGCTTTTTTTAATCAATTATCTGGAATTAATGCTTTTTTGTATTATGCACCAAGAATTTTTGAAGAGGGGGGTCTAGGGGAAAGCACATCTTTATTAAGCAGCATTGGAATAGGGGTAACCAATTTAGTTTTTACTTTAATAGGGGTGTCTTTAATTGATAGACTAGGTAGAAGAAGACTCATGTATTATGGATCATTTGGGTACATTATTTCTTTAACTTTAGTAGCATGCGCCTTTTTCTTTAAATGGGAAGGGATTTTGATTCCCCTTTTTCTATTTGTCTTTATAGCCTCACATGCAATTGGTCAGGGCGCAATAATTTGGGTTTATATATCAGAAATTTTTCCAAATCACCTTCGAAATTCTGGACAATCCTTTGGAATTAGTGTTCATTGGATTTTAGCAGCTGTTATACCTTCATTTGTTCCAGTTCTATTTGCAACTATTGGGGCAGGGGTAGTCTTTTCTGTTTTTGCAGGGTTCATGGTGTTACAACTAGTTTTTGTACATTTTATGATGCCTGAGACAAAGGGAGTTTCTTTGGAAGAATTAAGTAAGAAATTAACATCATAAATGGATAACATAAGTTTGAAATATAGTTTTATATTTTTAATTATGTCTAGCTTTTTATCATGCAAAAATTCTTCTGATTCGACTAAAGAAATAAAGATGAAAGAAAAAAACAAAGATGAATTAATGTATCGTCCTAACATTCATTTTGCACCGCAAAAAAACTGGATGAATGATCCCAACGGAATGTTTTATTATAAAGGGAAATACCATCTTTATTTTCAACATAATCCTAATTCAAGTTTATGGGGACCTATGCATTGGGGGCATGCTACTAGTGAAAATTTGATTCATTGGGATGAGCATCCAATAGCATTATATCCAGATAAGTTAGGTACAATTTTTTCAGGATCTGTAGTGGTCGATCATAAAAATACTACTGGTTTTGGGACAATTGAAACTCCTCCAATTGTTGCAATTTTCACAAATCATGACCCAGTAGAAGAAAAAAAAGGGTCTAAATTATTTCAAAATCAAAGTATTGCCTATTCATTAGACGATGGATATTCATGGGAAAAGTATAATTTTAACCCCGTAATAAAAAATCCTGGGATCAAGGATTTTAGAGATCCAAAAGTAATTTGGTATGAAAAAGATCAAAAGTGGATTTTGACTCTTGCAGCTTCACAGATAACAAAATTTTATGAATCTAAAGATTTAAAGAAGTGGAATTTTGTTTCTTCTTTCGGTGAAGGTATTGGAAATCATAATGGAGTTTGGGAGTGCCCAGATCTATTTGAACTTCAGGTTGAAGGCACTTCCAAAACTAAATGGGTTCATCTAGTAAGTATAAATCCTGGAGGACCAAATGGTGGAAGTGCAACACAATATTTCGTTGGAGATTTCGATGGTAAAAAATTCATAGTAGATAAAAAATTTGAAAATCAGATGAAAAAAAACCATGATTTTTGGACTGATTTTGGGAGAGATAATTACGCAGGGGTTACCTATTTTAATGGGAGTAATAAGAAGTTCAGGAAACTTTATCAAGGATGGATGTCTAATTGGCAATATGCTGGTGTGGTCCCAACAAATACTTGGAGAAGTGCAATGACTCTTCCAAGAGAACTAGAATTGTATTATTCTGATCAAGGAGTTTACCGTTTAAGGTCAAAGATCATTTCTCAACTTGAAAAATATACAACTAAAACACTTGAAATAGAAGGTCAGGTTTTAAAAGAAAAAACAATTATAGCCAAAGATGCTATGATTGATCTATCAAGCACAAAAATTCAAATGAAGCTTTCTGATATGGAAAAAACTATGTATTCATTTGTTTTGTCAAATTCTCAAGGAGACTCATTAAAATTTGGTTATGATCACGAAATAGGAAAGTTTTTCATTGATAGAAGTAAATCTGGTATCGTAAGCTTTTCACAAAATTTTGCGCCTAATTCATCCTATGCTAATAGATTAAAACCCAGTAATAATTTAAATGTTGTCATTATTTTAGATAAAACTTCTATAGAATTATTTTATGATAATGGTGATATTGTGATGACAGAGATTTTTTTTCCAAAAGCGCCTTATAAGGAATTTTCCCTTTATTACAAAGGTTCAAAAACGAGTTTAAAAGGACTAATTCAAGAAATAAAAAATTAAATTAGCGAATATTTAATATAAACGGCGAATAGGAAAAAGCATGGAAATTACCCTTCATAAAGTAGCCCTAAATAAGCGATTTCCGCTGGCCATAAGTCGAGGAGTTCATTATAATTCTGAAAATCTTTTTGTGAGATATGAAAAAGATGGGATTATTGGCTGGGGAGAAGCGGCTCCTGGGAAAAATGAGGGAGCTGGAACTATTTCTCAAGTTAAGCAATCAATTGAGGAATTTGTTTCAGAAGGGATTGAGGGGCAATCTATACAGAAGCTTTATGATAGTTCAAGACAGTTGGATGTACCCCCCTGTGCTTATGTTGGTTTAGATACGGCCTTTTGGGATTGGACAGCAAAAAAAGCTGGAATGCCACTTTATCAAATGCTAGGCTTTTCAAAACCCTCTACACCTACATCAATCACAATAGGGATAAATACCCCTGAAGTTGTCAAAGAAAGGGTTCCGCTTTTATTAGAAGGAACTACGGTAAAATCTTTAAAAATCAAGTTAGGATCACCTGAAGGATTGGAAGCAGATAAATCTATGTTTGAACAAGTAGTTGAAAGCACAGGAAAATATAATGTTAAGATAAGGGTTGATGCTAACGGAGGCTGGAACGTATCAGATGCTAAAAAAATGATGCCTTGGTTAGCAGAACGGGGCGTTGATTATGTAGAACAACCCTTAAAAGAAGGAGAAGAAAGTTATTTAAAAGAACTTTTTAAAAATCGGGCTTTACCAATTTACGTAGATGAATCTTGTCGATATTCTGAAGATATACCATCTTTTGCTGATTATGTTGATGGGGTGAATATTAAGTTGATGAAATGTGGTGGAATAACCGAAGCATTAAGAATTATTGGCACTGCTAGAGCTTACGGATTGAAAACAATGATTGGTTGTATGAGTGAATCTTCTGTTTCGATAGCTGCTGCCGCATCTTTAACTGGGGGAATCGACCATATTGATTTAGACTCTCATTATAACTTATCTCCTGACCCTGCAATAGGAGCACCATTAATTAATGGCATTACATTACCACAAGAAATTCCTGGGCACGGTGCTGAATTAAAAAAAGAATTTTATGCTTGATCCCAAATCAAAAGTTGCCGTATACATGGAAGACCATATCGACAGTGATTATGGTAAAATGGGTATGGGAGTAGTAAGATATTTGAAAAATCCAATTGTTGGAATAGTGGACAGTAAGTTTGCAGGTAAAAACATAAACAGTATAGATGAGTTTAATGATGTTTCAAGAAATATTACTATTTATAAAAACTTAGCTGAAGTTATCAGTAAGGGTGCTGAGGTTTTAATTTTAGGAATTGCTCCATCTGGAGGAAGAATACCTGAATCTTGGAATTCTGTAATTAATGAAGCTCTAGATTCTGGTCTTAGTATAGTCAATGGCCTTCATGACTTATTAGAGCCTAAATGGAGAGACAAAATAAAAAATAAAAACACCCAATGGATCTGGGATGTTCGTGTACCTCAATTTACCCCTGTTATTGCAACCGGGAAAGCTGCTAGTCTTAACAATAAGAGAGTCTTATTTATTGGCACTGATATGGCTGTTGGTAAAATGACCTCCGGATTAGAGTTATATGAAGATCTTTTGAAGCGGAAAGAAAATGTGGGGTTTATTGCTACAGGCCAAATAGGTATAACAATAATAGGAAAGGGAATTCCATTAGATGCTTTTAAATTAGATCACGCTTGTGGAGCAGTTGAGCAAATTGTGCTTGAGGAGGCAAATAAGGACATATTAATCATTGAAGGGCAAGGGTCTATTCTTCATCCAGGAAGCTCAGCAACTTTACCTTTAATGAGAGGAAGTTGTCCCACACACTTAGTACTATGTGTAAGAGCAGATAAAACGACCTTAAGAAGTCCCGAAAATATTAAAATACCTGATATTAATAAATTTATCGCTTTAAATGAATCCCTTTCGAATGTATTAGGCACTTATCCTAAAGCAGGCGTGATAGCAATTTGCGCTAATACAAGTATGCTTGCACAAGACAAAGCTTTAGGCTTTATCGAAAGTCTTTCAACTAAAACGGGAATAAAGGTTTACGACCCTGTTCGCTTCGGAGTTACTGGAATCTCGGAGCTACTTTTGAAAGACTAATACATTTTTTTACGACTAACTTGCTGGAGTAAAGGAAGTCCTTTTTCCAAACGATCAAAACAATCTAATACTTGGCATGTGCTCTCTTTCGGATATGTCAGACTAGCAATGTGGGGCGTGATTTTGACCTTTGGATGATCCCACAAAGGACTATTTTTTGGCAAAGGTTCTTTTTCAAAAACATCTAAAAAAGCTCCTGAAAGCAATCCTTTATTTAAAGCTTTTACTATATCTTTTTCAACTTGTACACTTCCTCTAGAAACATTTATTAAATAGGCAGGCTCTTTAAGTTTTTGAAATAACTTATAATTTAAAAGGGCATGAGTTTTTGGAGTATATGGAACCGTGCATATCAATACATTAATTTGCTCTATAAATTTATCAAAATCATTTCCAGTATAAGAAGGGAAATCAGTTTTTTTAGGTGAATTTGAGTAACCAACAACAGGAAACCCTAAATGATGAATTTTATTTGCAGCATCCATTCCAAGGTGTCCAATGCCCAATACACCTACTCTAAGTGGACGTTCAAAGAATTCAAATTGAGCCCAGTGTTTTTTGTTTTGTGAAGCTTGAAATTCATACCAAGACCGGTGATAATTTAAAAGTGCCATTAGAATATAATTAGTCATTGAAAACGCCATTTGCGGGTCAACAACTCTGCAAATTGGAATATGATCTGGGATGGTTTCATCTTTCAATATATGGTCAGCACCAGCGCCCATAGCAAAAATAAGTTTTAAATTCTTAAATGCTGTTAGTGACCCTTTGGGTTGATTCCAAACCATAGCACACAAGACTTCTTCAGGATATTTCGTTTTTGATCCAATAACTAGGGAAATATGTGGAGCAATTTTCTCAAAATTCTCTTTCCATTTTTGAGTAGGAGTCGGTGGAGCTATGATTGCAAAACGCATGAAAAAAAAATTTACAATTGCTTTTTAAAGATAGGCTAATTTGTTTTATACTTGAATCATGACACGAATGCCTTATTTATTGAAAGTGCTCGTAATTTATTTACATTGATAATCTGCAGCTCGTGTGGCAATTTGATTATTCGGTTTTATATTTACTTTATAACCAAGCGAGTTTGCCCATCCTTTTGCGGCAGATATTAATTTGTGAGATTTAAAATTTTCATCCCCGTTGTAATCCATGTCGATCTCTATTTTTATTGTGATTTTTTGTGTCAGCCATTCTGCAACATCAATACTATATTCGGCTTCTTTCCATAGGCGAGTCCAAATATCACGGATTATGTTTTTACTTGATTTGCTAAATATATAGTGCACTCCTCTTGTACCTAGACGATATGCTATAACCGTAGTATAGCGTGTTTCTTTGTTAATGTTTTGGGAATCAGTTCCAATGTGAATTTCTGCATAGGGGTAATTTTTAATGACCTCTAGAGTATGATTTACAGGGTCTACACGATCACCTTTGATGTTTTTGAAAAGGAGCATAATTTGCCTCTAATTTAAAAATACTATTTTGGTAATAACTATATAATTTATGATTTATGACTGAGCTTCTTTTCAATATTTGCAATATCACCATTCTGATTGTTTGGGCTGCTATTCTATTTTTTCCAAGGACTAACCTTTCCAAGCGTCTTATAGACTTTCCGTGGATTCCTTTAGTTATTAGTTTTTTTTATATCTACTTTATAATTGTCTCTGGCGGACTTGCAGGAGCAGATTTTTCGACCTTGGAAGGGATAGTAAGTTTGTTTAATAAAGCAACTCCTGAATCAGCAGCAGCAGGATGGCTACATTACTTAGCCTTTGACTATTGGGTGGCTACGTGGATAATCAGACATAGTCAAATAAATGATATAAAACATATTTTTATTGTTGTTCCGTTACTATTCACATTTATGCTTGGACCTGTTGGAATTTTGATTTATAGCCTTGTTTATTTTGGAAATAAAAAGCTTAAGAGGGCCAATTGAAAGAGATGTTTTGATTTAAATCAGGATGAAGGGAATGTGCTACAGGACAGCTTAGAGCAGCACGCTCCAAGAGGCTCCGAGTTTTGGAATCAAAGTTTTGTGAAAATGACACATCAATTTTAATTTCTGTTATTCTTCTTGGCTCTGTTCCCATAACTTTGGATACTTCAGCTATTGTTCCTGTTAAGTCGATTTGAAGATCTCGCCCTATAATGCCCATGATGGTCAAAAGACAAGATGCCAATGCCGTAGAGACGGTATCGGTTGGAGAAAACGCTTCTCCCTTTCCTTGATTATCAATAGGCGCGTCAGTAATAAAGTTGTTTTCTGAAGCCAAATGAGTGGCAGAAGTTCTTAGATCACCCAAATAAGTTACCGTGCTGGTCATGTTAAAAGATTTTCTGATACAAAAGATTTCCCACATGTGCACTTAAACCCAAAAAAAAGGGATAAATAATAAAAAGCCAAAGTCCGTCCTTAATACTAAGTTGATTCCAATAGGATAGGTTTAAAGAAATGCCTTGAAGAAAATCATACCAGGTTTTACATTGAATTTTAATTGCGAATATATTAGCTATAATAGCACCTGTAAGAATAAATAAGCCCACAAAACATAAACGAATCATATCCAAAAATAAACAACTTTGATTAGTATTATGTAATTTAGAAACAAACTCTAGCTATGAAATTTAGATGGATGTTAAAAATAGTATTATTTTTAATTGCAATTCTTTGCTTTATCGTTGTTGGGATTATGTACACCAAACTTTCTTTTATTGACTGGCCTTATCTAGCAGGGGGAGTAATTTTTTTAGTTTTGGGAGTTTTAGAAAGATTTCAAAAAAATAATTTAAAAAAAAGATGAAAAAATTTATTTTTGGGTTTATAGCCTTTATTACATTGATACCTCTTCAAGGGCAGAACAAAAAATCTATTAAAAATGACATCCAAGCTTCAATCGAGCGTCAGAAAGAGAAACTTATAGATATAAGTTATGCGATTTGGGAAGCTGCTGAGACATCCTTAGAAGAATTCAAGTCTTCAAAGCTTTTAATGGATTATGCACGTGAAAATGGCTTTGAGGTTAAAGAAAACATAGCCGACATACCTACGGCTTTTACAGCAAGTTATGGCTCGGGAAAACCGGTAATTGGAATTTTAGGAGAATTTGATGCAAATGCTGGAATCTCTCAAAAACTTAAACCAATCAAAGAAGCAAGAATAGCGGGTGCTGCTGGTCATGGATGTGGACATAACCTCTATGGTACGGCAAGTCTTGCTGCTGCAATAGCGATTAAAGAACAAATAGAAAAAGGAAAGTTAAAGGGCACAGTAATTTTTTATGGAACACCTGCAGAGGAAACCATTTTTGCAAAAGTTTGGATGGTAAGAGAGGGAGTTTTTGATCAACTTGATGTATGTATGGATTGGCACCCTGGTGATACTAATGAATCAGGCACCCAATCTACTAAAGCACTAGTTGATTTTAGGGTATCATTCAATGGAAGTTCATCTCATGCTTCATCTGATCCATGGAATGGAAGGAGTGCGGTGGATGCAATGGAGCTTTATACGACAGGATTAAATTATTACAGGGAACATATAATACCTACCTCACGAATTCATTACCAATTTGAAGCTGTTGGAGATGTTGTAAATGTAGTTCCAGATTATGCAAAAATTTGGACTCGCCTAAGAGGTAATAGTGTTGAAAATGTCAATGTACTTTATGATAGAGCTTTGGATATTGCAAAAGCAGCAGCCTTAATGACAGGAACTACCTATGAGACAAAACTTATTTCAGGAATTTATGAAATTTTAGTTAATAGAACAGGTGCTGAAATAATGCAAAATAACATGGAGCTTTTAGAAGACATCTCCTATACTCCTGATGAAATTTCATATGCAAATACTATTTTAAGTGAAACCGGAAAGCCTCAAATTGGGATTGATGGGGAATTAAAGCCATTAATGGAAACACTACCTGCAACCGGAGGTTCTACAGATGTAGGAGATGTAAGTCAAGTTGTTCCAATTATTCGAATGTCAGCAACTGTTGCTGCAAAAAACGGCCCTTGGCACTCTTGGGCAGTAGTTGCTTGTACAGGAATGTCTATTGGACATAAAGGGATGATTTATGCCGCTAAAGCATTATCAATGACAATGGCGGACTTATTTAAAGAGCCAAAATTGATTGAAGCAGTAAAAGAAGATTATAAAAAAAATAAAAGCCCAAAGAAATATGTTCCTCGAATTGATCCTGGTCCTCCGACTCTTGATTAATAATTTTTTTTCAATTTTAGCTAAACCATTTTCTTCCTTGCATTTCTTTTTTCACATGATTTGAAAGATATAAAATGCTAATCATATTCGGGATACACATTAATGCAAAAGATAAATCAATGATTCCAATAACCACCTCTACCGTAACTAGGGCAGAAAAAATAATGCTTCCAACATAAAAATAGTTGTAGTAGTTACCCCATTTAATTTTGGTAAGGAATCCAAAGCATTTCACTCCATAATAAGAATAGGTAAATAGAGTTGAAATTCCAAAAACAAAAACCATTAGTAGTAGTAAAATATCACCAAAACCAAAGAAAAGACGCCTGAAGGCTTCTAGAGTAAGAACAATACCATTTAGCCCCTCAACTTTATAGGCGCCACTGATAATAAGAACTAGCCCAGTAATTGTACAAACTAAAACAGTATCTAATAAAGGGCCTAACATTGCAACTAAACCCTCGTCTGTTCCTTTTTGACTTTGAGATTGTCCATGATACATTGGAGCAGTTCCAATCCCACTTTCATTTGAAAAAACAGCTCTTCTAACTCCAAGTATAATTAATCCCCAAAAACCACCTGTAACGGCTGTTTTTAAATTGAAAGCTTCAAAAAAGATAAGTTTAAAGGTAGGGATTACTTCCCCTATGTTAGATAAAATCATATAAAGACCCATAAAAAAATAAAGGCCAACCATTACAGGGACTAAGTTGGAGGTAACTTTAATAATTGATTTTAAGCCTCCAAAAATCACTAAAGCACTTGCTAGAGAAAGTAGAATTCCAAGAATTAATTTCCATTGGAAGTCTCCAATATTTAGATAACTATTTGGATCTACAACATTCATAAAGGTTTGTGTCAATTGATTTGCAGTAAAAGCTGGGAGTACTCCAAAAAGTCCTGCAATAGAAAACCATACAGCTAGAGACTTACCCCATTTATTTATTCCTATTTTCATATAGTACATAGGGCCCCCTAGGGGCTCTCCGTCTGCTTCAATTTCTCTAAGTTGAACCGCAAGAGTACAAGAATAAAATTTAATAATCATTCCTATTGCTGCAGTAATCCACATCCACACTAAAACCCCTGGGCCCCCCATATGGATAGCTATAGCAACTCCAGAGATATTACCCAAGCCTACAGTAGCAGCTAGGACAGCTGAAAGGGCTTGAAAACGAGAAATACCTTTATTTTCTTCTTTAGAAAAAAGCAGTTTAAAAGCTTTTTTTATTTTCAGCAAGGGATAACCTCTACTTTGGAGACTTAAATAAAGGCCACCCCCTATAATGGCAAAAAGCATGAACCACTCCAGAGGTTTAATCAAGTTTTGTAAAAGTAACTCTAGATTAGATATCCATTCTGTCATACTGAAAAATAGGGATTAATTTTTAGTTAGACTTGAAAAATAAAACTTACAAAGATATTTTATTATAAATATTTTGATTTGATTTAAAAAACTGTAAACTTTATTGAAAATCAAAAAGCATGCAGACAAGAAGAGATTGGTTGCGGTCATCATTAGGAATAGGAGGCTTGATTCTTGCACCTCCCAACATTTTAAGTGCTCAAGAAAAAACAGATTTTATTCCCAGAAGTTTAGATTCTATAATTCGTTTAAGTTCAAATGAAAACCCTTATGGACCTTCCAAAATGGTTCAAAAGCGGATTAAAAACTCCTTTGTTCATGCTTGCAGATACCCTTATGCCTATTCGGATGATTTAGAATTAATTTTAGCTAAAAAACATGATGTGGATCCAGAATCTATTATCGTCACAGGAGGTTCTACAGAAGGATTAAAAATAACTGGCCTTACTTTTGCCTCAAATGGAGGAGAGATAATTTCGGGGAAACCCACATTCCTTGCTATGATGAAATTTGCTGAGCAGTGGGGGGCTTCGATTAATTGGGTTCCTGTTGGAGCAGATAAGGGATATGATTTGGATGAAATAGAAAAACGTATTTCTTCAAAAACAAAACTGGTATTCCTTTGCAACCCTAACAATCCAACGGGTACTTTGGTTCCATCAAAAAAACTTGTTGATTTTTGCAATATAGTCAGCAAAAAAACTATAGTTTTCTCTGATGAAGCCTATTATGATTTTATTGAAACACCAAACTATCCGAGTATGGTAGAAGCGGTTAAACGTGGAGACAATGTTATAGTTTCAAAGACCTTTTCAAAAGTTTATGGCATGGCAGGAATGCGAGTAGGCTATCTAATTGCTAAACCAAAAATTGCTGACAAGATTCGTAAAAATATTGTAGCAATGAGTAATGTCTTAGCGGTTGAGGCAGCTAAAGAAGCTCTACAGGACAAGGCCTTTTATGAATTTTCTTTAACTAAAAATAAAGAAGCTAAAGCCAGAATATATAAATTATTAGACCATCTGAAATTGGATTATGTTAATTCACACACCAATTTTATCTTTTTTCATTCCCAAAAAGATATTCGTGAACTAGGCCCTAAAATGTTAGAAAAAGGTGTCCGAATCGGAAGGCCTTTTCCTCCCTTTTATGATTGGTGTCGTATAAGCACCGGAACCATAGAAGAGGTTGATATATTTATTAGTGGAATGTTGGAAATTTATGAAAGCTAAGATTATTTTTCCTTAACAATTATATAAGTTGCCTTTACCCCCGTGGCGAGGTTCCATCGATTAGCACCAACTAATTGGCCATTATCATCAAATACACGAACTTCAGCAGTATTGGGTCCAGAAGTTCCTTGATTTAGAGCTACAAAATCAATCTTATTAAAGCCCATAACCAAATCAATGGAAATACTTTTGAATCTCTCCTGAAGAAGTACTTGCGAGACAACTTCTACATCATTGAGCATAATGCGAATCAGGTCTCCATCAGGAGATTCGTGATCTCTTACCGCGATTTGGACAAACCTACCGTTATTTCTAAAATCTCCTAGATATTGATCAGTTTTAAACAAATTAGGATTCTTTTCCTTTTCAGGCTTTCGGTTTAATTTGTTTAAATATCGTTTGCCTGGATCTAAAAACTGTTCGTTTTCTCCAAAGCGAAGACGTGGATTTTCAATATCGTTTTTGGGATCTTCAAATTCTATTTTAGGATTAAAGAAATCCTCCGAAAGAAATGATTTTTCTTTTTTAGGCTCAAGTAAACCAGGCCCTTTTTTTTCAGTTGGGGATAGGAGGATTTTTGGAGGATCATTAGATTCAACAGTGTTTTGTCCCCAACATAACATTACTGAGAAAAATAAACATATTGAAAAAAAAAGCCTTATTGCCTTCACCATTTTAATAATCCTTGCAACAAACCTAGTATGAAATCCACTTAAACTCAAGTGTTTTAACAACTATTTAATCACGAAGGATCTTTTTATTTATCTTTAGCCAAATCAAATAAATAGTTTTATGCAAATCGCAACTCTTGATTGGCTTATCATTTCCCTATTTTTTGCAGTTACTTTAGGAATTGGAATTTATGTTTCAAAATCTTCAGGGAAAAGCGCAAATGAATTTTTTCTTTCTGGAAGAAGCATGCCATGGTGGCTATTGGGCCTGTCTATGGTTGCTACTACTTTTTCAACTGACACACCAAATTTAGTTACAGATATTGTTCGCACCAATGGAGTTTCAGGAAACTGGGTTTGGTGGGCTTTTTTGATTACTGGCCTATTAACGGTATTCGTTTATGCTAAGCTATGGCGTAAATCAAACGTAAGCACTGATTTAGAGTTTTACGAGTTACGTTATGGAGGAAAGCCAGCAAGTTTTTTAAGAAAATTTAGAGCGATTTACTTAGGAATTATTTTTAATGTAATCACCATGTCGGCAGTAACTTTAGCCGCAATTAAAATAGGGAGTATTATGTTAGGTTTGGAACCTTGGCAAACTGTTATTTCAGCTGGATTGGTTACAGTTATTTTTAGTGCTGTGGGTGGTTTTAAAGGTGTTGTATATACAGATGTTGTTCTTTTTTTTGCTGCAATGGGAGGTGCTATTGGAGCGGCAGCTTACTTGGTGAACATCCCGGAGGTTGGAGGAATAGAGGCCTTACTTACCAATGAAAATGTAGTAGGTAAAATATCAATTCTTCCAGATTTTGGAAATCGAGAAGCTTTAATTACACTACTTATTATTCCCCTTGCAGTACAGTGGTGGAGTGCTTGGTATCCAGGGGCAGAACCAGGCGGTGGGGGCTATATTGCTCAGCGAATGTTTGCAGCAAAGGATGAAAACCATGCTATTGGTGCCACCTTCTTTTTTAATATAATGCATTATGCATTACGTCCTTGGCCATGGATTCTAGTTGCCTTAGCCTCTTTAGTTGTTTTTCCTGATCTCGAAAGTATTCAAAACGCGTTTCCTAGCATTACACCCGATAAATTGGGGAACGATTTGGCGTATCCTGCCATGTTAACTAAGTTGCCTACTGGCCTACTTGGGCTTGTTTTAGCTTCATTAATTTCGGCCTACATGAGTACAATATCTACCCAATTAAACTGGGGTTCATCCTATATCGTTTATGATTTTTACCAAACTCAAATTAATCCAGAGGCTTCTCAAAAACGTTTAGTCGCTGTGGGTAGAATCTCCACTGTTTTACTTATGGTCCTTAGCGCACTTTTAGCATTGTTGCTTCAAAATGCGATGCAGTTGTTTAACTTACTTCTTGTCTTTGGTGCCGGTACAGGGCTTATATTTATTTTACGTTGGTTTTGGTGGAGGATTAACGCTTGGAGTGAAATCACAGCAATGGTAGCTTCTGGTTTAATTTCTTTGCTCCTCACTATACCATCGGTAAATAATTCTTTATTTGGGATAGAGGGTCTAATGCCAGGCTGGGCTGAGTTTCCTTTTGTAGTTGCAGTAACAACAAGCTTATGGCTTCTAGCAACTTTTATTACTACAGCAGAGGATCAATCTGTATTACGTTCTTTTTATAAAAAGACACAACCCGGGGGTCCAGGCTGGACTAAAATTATCAATGAAGCTCAAAAAGAATCTATTGAGCTAGTAGACGACAAAGAAGGCTGGAGCGTTCCTTCTGGTATTATTGCTATGTTACTTGGTTGTGCGATGATTTATAGTATTATGTTTTGCACGGGATATTTTATATATGGAGATTATCAATTTGCATTTCCACTACTAGGAATTTCTATTGTTTCAGCATTTTTGTTAATCAAGATCTGGAAAAAAGTTAAAGTAAATGTTCTTTAAATCTATCCTAAAATAATCCCTGCTATTGTAGCGGACATTAAAGAAACCAAAGATCCTGCAATCATTGCTTTAAATCCCAATTCGGTTAAGAGTTTTCTCGTCTTTGGGGCAATAATACCAATGCCACCAATTTGAATCCCTATGGAGGCAAAGTTTGCAAAACCACAGAGCATATAGGTTGCCATTATCACAGATTTTTGATAACTAAAATGAGTTGAGCTCATGTTGTTTTTAAGATCTACTAGTTGTGTGTAACCCACAAATTCACTTGCAACAATTTTGATGCCCAAGAGTTGGCCCATAAGCGCTAAATCTTCAGATGCAACTCCTATAATCCACATTAAAGGAGCAAAAAGATACCCCAACAAAAATTCAATTGAAAAACTTTCATATGGGGTATTGAGTCCGATCCATGAATTAATTCCTATCAAGTCACCAAATCCAGAAAAGATACTGCTTAACATGGCAATTAGCGCAATAAACACTAAAAGCATAGCCGCAACATTTACAGCCATTTTGATTCCTTCTCCTGTGCCGATGGAAATTGCAGATAATAAATTAGAACCAATTTTATCATTCGAAATGTTTATATCTGATTTTATTTCTTCTGTTTGAGGGTAGATTATTTTAGCAATTATAACTGCTCCTGGTGCTGCCATTACTGACGCAGCTAGAAGACTTTTTGCAAACTCTAGCCGCAAAATAGGATCATCCCCTCCAAGGAAACCTATGTAAGCCCCCAGCACACTTCCGGCAACTGTTGCCATTCCGCCGACCATTACTAAAAAGATCTCAGACCGGTTCATTTTTTCTAGATAGCCTTTAATTAATAATGGCGCTTCGGTTTGTCCTAAAAAAATATTTGCTGCTACAGAGAGACTTTCAGCACCTGAAATTTTGAAGATTTTTGTTAATCCCCACGCAAGAAAACCAACCAGTCTTTGGATAATCCCAAAATAGTATAAAATAGAACTTAAAGCAGAAAAGAATATAATAACAGGCAGTGCCTGAAAGACAAATATAAAACCATAAGTTTCCGTATTTCCAAACTCTCCTAATAGCATTTTAGTCCCTTCTCCAGTATACTCTAATACTTTAATAAAGAATTCTCCCATAGTTTCAAAAACGCTTTTAATGAAATTGATTTTGAGAACCCCAATCGCAATAAATACCTGAAAAAATAAACCAATTCCAACAGTTTTCCATGCTATTGCTTTTCTGTTATTACTAAAAAGATAGGCGATAAGGATTAGAAAAAGCATTCCCAAAACACCTCTAAAAAAAGAGGTAAACGAAAGCCCTGCATTTGGGATTAGTTCCATCGTGTTAATTAACTTTTATAAAGATAGCAATTCGTATATCTTTGAGCCAATAAAAATATTCGAAGAATGTATAACTATTTAGCACTCTTTTTAATAGTAATAAATATTAGTTGTAGTCCTGAATTAGAAGAATCCCCATCAGAACAATCTCTAACAAACAGCACCATAGAAGATGCTACACCAGCTTCTAGCGTTTCTGACTTAGCTAGCCCAAACTTAAACGAAGGCTCAATTACTTTTGAAGAAGTTATACTAAGGTTTAGAGAACAAGACATACAGCCCAGTAATAGGGCCTCAGGAAATTGGGGAAGATTTGGGGGTATTGGCTCTGTAAATCTATCAGTAGAATACTCTGACAATCCAGAGAACAGTGATATAAATGAGTCTTCCAGGGTAATTAAAATAACCGAGCCCTCAGGGATTCAATCTTGGGCAGGATTTTATTTTGTCCTTGATGATAAACTTATTTTTCCCCAAGGAAAAGAAGCTATTTCTCTAATGTTCTATTCCCCTGGACCAGGACATATTGTACTCTTAAAATTGGAAGATGAACTTACTAACGATGCCTTTGGTAAAAAAACAACTGGAGAACTTTTTGCAGAAACTACAGGAACAGGATGGGAGACCTTGGTGTTTAACATTCCAGAACTAGAGGGAAGGAATGGAATTTATAATACCATCACATTGATTTTAGGACACGATCTTTCAAATCAAACCGAAGTCAATTATTATATAGATAACTTCAACTTTTCAGCCCCAATATTGCTTGACGTGAATCTCTCTAATATTGATTCAAGTGAAGAATCAACTATATACCCAGGCTATCAGTTAGTTTGGAATGATGAGTTTAATTATGAAGGGGCTCCCTCTGATGAAAAATGGCATCTACAATACATCCCAATATTAGAGGAGGGCTGGGCAAATGATGAAAAACAACATTATACCACAAGGAGAGACAACTCTTTTGTAAGTGATGGGACATTAAAAATAGTAGCTAAAAAAGAATTATATGCTTATCAAGGTATTAACAAGGCATACACCTCCGCTAGATTAAATTCAAAATTTGATATCCGATACGGACGTATTGACGTTCGAGCCAAGCTTCCTAATTCAAAAGGTACCTGGCCTGCAATTTGGACCCTGGGAACTAATATTGGAGAGATTGGAAATTATTATGGGACTTCGGACGGTAATGTAGGTTGGCCTGAATGTGGTGAAATTGACATAATGGAACAAGACGGAACAAATAAACAACTTCTATATGGAACCTTTCACTGGTCTGATAACACAGGTCAACAAACATCATATGGTTTGATTAAAGATGTTTCCTCTTTAAATATTTCTGATTTAACTTCTGAATTTCATTTGTATTCTTTGATATGGACTTCCTCTTCAATTAAGGTTTCTGTAGACAATTTTCTTGTATCAGAATTAGATAACACTGCCTCAGTTCCTTTTGACAACCCTCATTATTTAATCCTCAATATCGCCATGGGCGGCACTTTAGGCGGAATTATTCCTGGCACTTTTGAAGAAGATAATATGGAAATAGATTACGTTAGAATTTATCAATAGCACCTAAAACTCGGTATCTAAGATTTTTTGAATCATTTCACGAGCTGTAATTAGTTTAATTTTATGGACACTATCTAGATAATTTCCTTGAGAAATTTTATTATCAATATGTTCGAGTAATTCTTTTGAAGAAGGATTTTTCATTTTATAAATTTATAGGAACTTCGATTAATAAAATTCGACTATTTGAATTCATGCTTAAACTAAAATCATTAGCTTCCCAGACGCCAAGAGCATCTCTTTTTTTAAGGTCTTCTCCAGCTATTTCTGCTGATCCATCGATAAGGAAAGCATAAACGCCGTTTCCCTGTTTATTTATTTGGTATTCAATTTTCGTTGGCTTGTCAAAATCGCCCATATAAAACCAAGCATCTTGATGAATCCACATTCCAGTGCCTTTTGGATCAGGTGTCACAATAGGATATAAGGCATTAGTCTTTTTAAGTTTTTTAATGCTTTTTTGATCGTAGCGAGGTGTAACGTTTTTCTCTTTAGGGAAAACCCATAGTTGAAGAACCTTCACAGGCTTGTCTTTGTTCTTGTTGTATTCGCTATGATATATTCCAGTGCCAGCACTCATTACCTGAATTTCACCAGCTTCAATTATACCAATATTATCCATACTGTCTTTATGCTCTATGGCACCCTCTAAAGGAATAGTAATAATTTCCATGTTATTATGAGGATGAGAACCAAAACCCTTTCCTGCGGCAATGGTATCATCATTTAAAACTCTAAGAGCTCCAAATTGAATTCGTTTGGGGTCAAAATAGTTTGCAAAACTAAAAGAATGTTTAGCATGAAGCCATCCATGATTCGCCTCACCACGGGTAGATGAAGCATGAAATACTTTTTTCATAACACAAGGCAACTGTTGTATATACAAATGTACTATTTATTTTTTTGTTTCCTTTTCTTCCAATGATTTTTTAGTTTTGATTAATGAGTCTATAAGGTTTTTTTTGGAGTTAAAATATTCAATAAGAGTCTTAATCTTGGCTTCATTTTCCTTTTTCTCTTTTTGCTTTTGCTTTTCCTCGGCGACTGTATTTTTAATTTCCATGTAAGTAGTGGCCACAAAGCCAATTATTATGGCAATACAGACAATGTAAGCAACAATCTCTTCAGCTTCGGAGAGGTACATAATTTTTTATCTTAGCGCTAATTTAAATAATAGGATTCAGGATGAGGAGTTTAGAAGGAAGAATTTGGTTATTTTTAAGTGTGGTTATAGTCTTTATTTACCCCAATTTTATTCAAGCTCAAAGCCAAAGTCAAACGACGACAATTACACTTAAAGAGGTTGCTCTTATGGCCCCAAAAACAGAAACGGTTCAGAGCATACTCCCCTTTTCTTTAAGCACTAAAAATTTAACTTCTTTTCAAACCATTTACCAACAACTTTCTCTTCAAGAATACTTGGGCTCAGTACCTAGTTTATTTATACAAAATGCAAATAACTATGCTCAAGATTTGAGAATTTCACTTCGTGGTTTTGGGGCTCGAGCAGCTTTTGGAATAAGAGGGGTTAAAATAATTATAGATGGAATTCCTGAAACCACTCCTGATGGACAAGGACAGTTAGACAACTTGCCTTTAGGCCTATTAAAAAGTTTTGAAGTCCTTCGTGGACCCTCTGCTAGTTTATACGGGAACGCATCGGGGGGTGTCATTTATCTTAATACACTTGACATACTCAAAAATAAAGCACTCCAATTTAAAGTAAATTTTGGAGCCTATGGATTTCAGTCTTATCAGTTAAACACCTCTTTGAAAAACAAGAAGACATTTGCTTTGATTCATGCAAATCGAACTCAAATCAATGGATATAGAAAAAACAGCGGATTTGAGCAAAATTTATTTAATGTAAAATTAAAGCATCTATTCACATCACAATCAAGCGTGCAACTTCAGTTGAATTATACTAATAGTCCAATAGCAGAGGATTCAGGAGGATTGACTTTAGAAGAGACAGAGGCAGATTGGAACCAGGCAAGACAGCGTAATGTAGATTATAACACCTATGAAAGCATTGACCAGCTTAAAGTAGGAATTAGTTGGGATCAGTCTTGGCGAAGTAGATGGAACTTGAATACTTATGGGTTTTATTCCTACAGGGATTTTTATGGAAAATTACCATTTGAAAATGGAGGGATTATAGATTTAAATCGAAATTATTTTGGCTTTGGAAGCCGACTGAATTACAAAAAAAAAGGACATCATTGGCAAATGGGATTAGAGACTTCACAGCAAAAGGACCAGCGTGATCGTTATCTTAACCTAAAGGGAATACAGGGCACAAAAAGCTTTTCACAATTAGAAAGTTTTAAAAGTTTGGGGATTTATATTTTGGATGAGGTCCAATGGCAACAATTGTTTTTGAGAACTAGCTTACGATATGATGATATAAGTCTAGGAGCAGATTCAGTTTCTGAAGATCAACAATATCAAGTTTTAAATCCTAGTATTGGATTAAGTTATGAAATAGCGTCAAAGCAAAGATTATTTACTAATTTTTCCACCAGCTTTGAGACACCTAATCTATCCGAACTTTCATCTAATCCAAATGGTAAAGAAGGACTTAATTTAGAACTAAACCCATCAAGGGCATTAAATTATGAATTGGGCTGGAAGGGTTTATGGTCAAAAACTAGAATTGAAGCTAATTTATTTTTTATTGAAAACTCTAATGAAATTCTCCCTTATGAATTAGAGGCCTTCCCAGGAAGATATTTTTATCGAAATACTGGTTCCACTCATCGATTTGGATTTGAACTTTCAGGTATGTATAAAACGAAAGTTTGGGAAGTACAAGCAAGTATAACCAGGGCCAGATATGAATTTTCTGAAAGTGAAACAGTAAAAGGAAATGCGCTTCCTGGAATTCCCAATAGCCAATTTTTTCTTCAATTAGACTATGTAACACCAACTGATTGGAAATTTCAATTAACCGGAGAAAGTGTAGGCAGTTTTTATGCAGATAGTTCAAATTCAGTTCAGATTGACCCATATCAGAAAGTCAGACTCCAAGGGGGTAAAAAAATTTCTCTTGGAGGTCTAGAGGTAGATTTTTTTGGAGGAATAAATAATCTTTTTAATGTTCAGTATTTTGATAATATACGCTTAAATGCTTTTGGCAAAAGATATTATGAACCTGCGCCAGGGCGAAATGTATTTTTTGGACTAAGTGTAGGTTTATAGCTTAACTTTATGATTTATTTAGACTCGATAGATTTCAAAGTGAATTTAAGTAGAACACTTTATATTATATTTACTTGATGCGTTACATTAATACATCTTTGCTTTTTTTGATAGGTTTTTCTCTTTATGCACAGAATTTCTCTGAGCGAAAAATCTCCCGTATGCTTAGTGAAATTAAAGCTTTAAAGAATGCTCATGTCGCAATTAGCATCTTCCCTTTGAAGAGTTCAAAAAAGCCAATTGCTTCATACCAAGCTGGACATTACATGACCCCTGCATCAAATATTAAGTTGCTTACCTTTCTGGCTGCAATAGAAAGTTTTGACTCTCTACCAGCACTTTATTATTATAAGAAGGATTCCATTACACATTTTAAGTCAACTGGCTACCCTTTATTGCTTCATCCTTTTTACCCAGATATAGGGCTTGCATCTTTTTTTAATGAAAAGGACTCTTTGGTTTATCACAAACCAAAATCTAAACTAAAAAAACAGGGACCCGGTTGGTCATGGGATGATTACTATTACTACTATGCCGCTGAGAGCAGTCCATTTCCTATATACGGCAATACTATTCAAGGCTTTGGGGATCCCACTGCTCCAAATTTTATACCCAGTATTTTTGAAACTCTTCCCGCCCTAGACAGCTTAGCGAATAACCTTAAAAGAGAACGTGTTATAAACCGTTTCCATTATAGTCCAAAAAATTGGAATGCACAAGATACTTTGTATCGCCCATTTATTACTAGTGATGATGTTTTTGTTAATTTATTAAAAGACCATTTAAATCGCCCGATTAGTTTATCAAATGAATCAAAAAAACTATCGTGGGAATTACTTTACACTCGTCAAGAGGAAACGCTATATAAGGCTTTACTTCAGGACAGCGATAACGGAGTTGCAGAAGCACTACTGGTTATGATTTCTCAAAAACGCTTTGACGAAATGAATATTGAAAGGACTATCGATACTTTAAAGTCACAATGGAAAAAGTGGCTTCCAGATCCACTTGAGTGGGTAGATGGCTCAGGTGTTTCGAGATATAATATGGTTACCCCTAGAACTTTAATAGCAGTACTAAAAAAGATTTATAATAAAGTGGGGCTGCAAACTATTAAAAATTATTTCCCTGAAAGCGGCCTCTCTGGAACACTAAAAAAATATGACCTGAAAAATGTGTATGCTAAAACCGGGACCTTGCGCCACAATCATAACCTTTCTGGGTATTGGATTAGCCCTAATGGGAATGTCTACGTATTTTCTGTTATGGCGAATCATTTCACCTCTTCAACGAGTGAGGTTCGAAAAGGGATTGGCCAGCTTTTAAATAATTTTCAAGAAAAAATGAAATAGTTTTCATTTAGTTTTATCGCTTATTTTCATGTTGTAATGAGAGGGCTATATTCTGAGTTTTATCCAAAACCCTTAGAAGATTTCCACTCCATATCTTTGCAATCTCTTCTTGAGTATACCCTCGCTTTACAAGCTCAAAAGTTACATTTAAGGTTTCCGAGGCATCTTGCCACCCTTCAATACCACCTCCGCCATCAAAATCAGAGCTTATTCCAACGTGGTCAATGCCAATTTTATTTTTGATATAATCTATATGATCTACAAAATCAGCTACATCAACTAGAGGGAATTCTTTTTTAATTTTTGCTTTAGCTTTTTCATCTAAGGGCCCGGTATGAGCCTCAAGTGCAGCTTGATGTTTTTCATGCTTCTTTATATTTACAAAACGAGCCAAAGCGACAGCCTGTATAACACCTCCACTTTCTTTGACCCATTGTAGCTGCTGATCATCAAGGTTTCTAGGATGGTCAGATAATGATCTTGCACCTGAGTGTGAGGCAATAACAGGGGATTTTGAGTGCGTTATTGTTTGACGAATGGCCTCTTTAGACGGGTGTGAAATATCAACCATAATTCCATAATAATTCATTGAGTCAATAACCTTTTTCCCAAGCTCACTAATTCCGTTGTGTTTCGAAGTATTATCAAACTCACCTGTGTTAGAGTCTGAAAACTGACTGTGTCCGTTGTGTGCTAAAGACATGTAGCGTGCTCCCATTTCAAAATAACGTTTCACTTCGTTTAGGTCTTCTCCTAGAGGATAAGCATTTTCAACTCCAATCATTGCTACTTTCTTCCCAATTTTAATCAAACTATCTACTTGTTTTGAGCTTGTGGCTAATCCTATTTTTTTTGGAGCATAGACTTCTGTTAAACGATGTATGGCATCAAATTTAGCTTGAGCGTTTGCGGCTGCTTTCTTGTAACCATTTGAATTAAGCTCCCCTTGCCCAGTGTAAACAATAAACCATGCTACATCAAGGCCGCCACTATCCATTTTAGGTAAATTAACCTTGGTATTAGTGTTCTGCGAATAATTTAGGCTATCCGTAAAATTATTAACGTTTATATCAATGTGCGTGTCTAAGGTTGTTGTGACAAGGTGGATACGTTGTGCCTCTTGGATGAGCTGAACTTGTGTTTGTGGCTTTGTATGTTCTGTTTTACAGCTAATAAGACCTTGGATAATAGACAGAACTAGTAATGTTTTTCTCATAAACTATATTCTTTAGTTTTTTTAAAGGTACTTACTTTTTGTTTTTCAAACTTGTTAATAGTTTTCCAGCCGCCTATGATTTTCAAAATCCTATAAATCAATAAGTTACAAAAACAACTCTCTTCACAACATATATTTTTTCAACAAAAAGCCAGCTTTGGCACGAAACTTGTATTACGTGCGAGGTGCAACAAATGCACATAAATATTTTTAATTAATTAAATTTTATCAAATGAAAAAAGGTTTATTATCAATTTTGGCTGGAGCACTACTTGTAGTGGGATGTCAAAATTATGACGATCAGTTTTCTGCTCTTGAAACACAAATCAACGCACTCGCTTCGACTGTTGCTGGTTTATCTCAAGTTCAGTCTGATCTTACCAGCCTAGCTAACACTGTAAATTCTTTACAGTCTAGTGTGGCTCAAACTGTTGATGCTGCTTTAGCTGATGGTTTAGCTGATATTGACGCTGCCGTTGCTTCTTTAGAAGCTGCAACTGCAAATGCTGCTAGCGCAGAGGATGTTGCTGCAATTGCTTCTGGGGTAAGTGAAAATCAAGCAGATTTAGACGATTTATTAGCTCAATCTTCTGTATTTTCAGGAGCTGTAGTTGTTAATTCTGTTGCTACTTTAGATGCATATCACTCTATGGGTGAAGCTTTAGCTATTGTTGCTAACGATGTAACTATTAATCCTAATGCTGAAATGGATCCAACTAAGCTTTCTGAGCTTTCGGATGTTTTTAAAACAATTACAGGAGATTTAAGTGTTACATCTGCAGCAAGTACTATTGCTGAGCTTGTTTTTACTAATCTTACAGGCGTTGCGTCTTTAACATTAGAGCAAGCAGGTGGATACCACTTCCCAGCTCTTACTTCTGCATCTTCTATGTACTTAAGTGATAAGTTTGAAAGTACTATTACTCGAGTTAACTTCCCTGCACTTACAAGTGTTCAAAATATGGGAACTGATAGCCGTACTAATAACACTATCGAGTTTACAAAAGCTACAGAAATGAGCTTTGCTGCTCTTCCACGTTACGCGGCAAATTCACTTACCATTATTATGAGGAAAGGTAAAGCGGTGGATGCTGATAATCCAACTCCATCTACTCTTGATATTGGTCTTTTAAGAGATGTTGACGGTGCTGGTACTCAAGCAGGTCTTGCTTTAAGTATTTCTGGACCAAATTCAGTTGTTATTGATGCCTTAGACGGTAAATCAGGAACTTTAACATTAGCAAATGTTCTTTCTGCAACTGTAAATGATTATGATGGTGCTATCACTGTAAATGGAGGAGTAGAGACTTTTACTTCTAACAATGTAGTAAGTATTGCTGGAACAATGGCAGATATAGTTACTGTCGATATTAAAGGAGTATTAGATCCTAACACAGCTACTGATAAAAGTGGACCAGCAATTGATTTTGATGGATTAGCTGACTTAGTAACTGCTACTTTAGACGGAAACTATGCTTCAGTTGATATTCAAAATAATGGTAACATTGAAACTTTGATATTTAAATCAACTACTGACGTTAACAATGGAGACATTGATATTGACACCAATTCTGACTTAGAAACAATTACTTTTGCTGGAGCTAAGACTAGTGGTGTTATTATTAATGCTAACAACTCTCTTGTAAAGGTAACTGTTGATGCAACAATGCAAAAAACACTTGCTGCAGGTGCTACTTTAGACGGATCTATTGCCGTTACTAGTAATACTGATTTAGAAGAGCTTACTCTTAGCGGTGCTAACGTATCTGTTTTAACTATTACAGGAAATGTTGATCTTGAAAAAATCAATGGATCATTAACTTCTCTTGGAGCTACTGCTGCATCTAACAATGTTACAATTACTGGAAACAAGTTTTCTGCTTCTATAGCTCAAGACAAAACAAATGCTGCGGGTTGTACTGATTGTGCTAACTTAGGGGCTAATGATTTAGGTGGATTTTCTAGTTCATCAAATATGTCTTCAATGAAAGGTTATTTAGCTTTAGTTGCTGCTAATACATCTGCTGCTGCATCTGTATACTGGGATACTGTAGAATCAACTACTGATGCTGCTGGTACTGAAACAGTTGCTGAGACAACTGCTCAAGGTGATGTAACAGTTATTTTAGCTAAAAATGCTGCCTCTGGTGGTGTTGACGCTAAAGGTGAAATTGCTGCTACAAGAGCTTGGGTATTGGATCTTTCTGTAGGTGGTACCCTTCAATTTTCGAAAGCTACTCCTGCTGTAGATTTATTTGCAAGTAGTTCTGATGCAGCTACTGCGGCATCATTAACATTAAATGCTAATAAAGATCTTACTATCGCTGCTATCACTACTGCTGCTAATGTTGCTCGTTTTAATGCATATGATATTGATTTAGCTGCAATTAGAGGTGGTAATTCAACAGGTTCAGTAAGTTTAGTATATGCTTTACCAGTTGGTGGAGCAACTGCTACAGGAATTGCTGCGGGTGAAAGATATACTTCATCTAGTGTTCCTTCTACTATATCAGCAACAAATTACGGTGTTGGTTTAGATGATCTATTTACTTTCGGAATTGGAGGTAATTCAGTTACTGTATCTCCTGGAGGTGCTTACGGTGGTAGCCAAACTGTTACTACACTAACTGCAATTGCTGCTGCAATTGAAAATGCATATGAAACTACGTATGGTCCAACAGGAACTGCTTCTGGTTCTGCTCTTGCAACCTTGACTCTTTCTGGTGGTACAATTGCTATTACGATGCTAGATACAGGTTCTGGAGGATATGACAAAGCTGTTACATTATCTGTAGGTGCAGGAACTGTTACTGCGACAAATGCAGTAAACATCGACTGGCAAATAGGTGATTCTGTAGCTGATTCTGATAACAAAACTATAGACGCAGACGTTATCTTAAAGATGACATCTCAAGACGAAGGAACCACTTTAAACAAAGTATCTACTGTTAGTTTTGTGTCTAGTGCATTGTTGAATGCTTTAGAATTATCTTCTACTAAAACTGTTAATGTTGCAGATACAACTGCTCCATACACAGAAGCTCAAGAAGCTAGAAGTGATGTAGTTAATGCTGAAGACGCAACTGACGCAGTTGCGCCAACTACTCCAGCGTCTAACAAGACTAGAGTACATTGGTTATAATAATTAACGTTTAGTTAATGATTATACTGAGCTTTATATCATAAAAGCTTAAATTAAAACCCTCCGTACGGAGGGTTTTTTTATTTTTGAAAATAAATCAACTTCAACAAAAATGAAAATTCTTCTGAAAGAGAATTACATTTCAAAGCTTATTATAATTTTAATTTTATTAAGCTACGCTTGGCCTAATTTTACATCTATTGACAGGATTGGTAATCAGTGGCTTTATTTGAGCTTAATCAACCTTTTATCTATAATCTATATATATGTAAGATATTTAGGAAATTTTGATTTTAATCTATTTAAAGAAAATTCAATTTTAAAATGGTATACTTTATATATAATAAGCTCACTTGTTTCAATACTATATGCTGAAAATATCCCTGAAGCAATTATAACATTTAATCAAATGTTTAATTGTTTTGTTGGACTATATGTAATTATATACAATTTAAGAAAGATAGAAAATCCAAAAAATTTTATTTTCGGCACCTTATTAGTTGCACTATTTATTGAAACGTTTATATCATTTTATCCGATTTTGAAAGATATAGAAAACGGAAATTTTAAATTCAGATCCATGACTTATTCTGGTTTAGCGGCAAATATTAATATTACTGCATTTTCTATCGTTTTTAAATTTCCCATACTCTTATATTATATTATTAAAAAAGATAAAATTTTACATAAAATTTTGCTTTCTATTCTATTATGTATTTCACTGAGTATTGTTTTTATTTTAGGAACAAGAGGAGCCTTTCTAGGAATTCTTATTGGATTTGTATTTTATATACTATATATGATATATGATATTAAATATTTTAAAAAAAATATTTTAACATTATTTCTTGTTGTTATCTCAACCATTGCAGCTATTTTATTTAATACTTTAGGCTCAATAAAAAACAACTCAACAGATGTTTTACAAAGAGCCTCAACGATATCACTTTCAACCAATGACGGGTCAGTTAATCAACGGCTAAGATATTATTCTCAAGGGCTAAAACATTTTATATCAAATCCTTTCATGGGGGTAGGAATAGGGAATTGGAAAATAAAATCAATTGATTATGATAAAGAAGACATCTTCGGTTATACAGTACCTTATCATGCACACAATGATTTTGTTCAAACTGCCGCTGAACAGGGGGTATTTGGATTAGTTTCATATTTAATGATTTTCATTTCTTTTATCATTATTATTATTAAAAACAATCTTTTTTTAAAGGATTCATCTTTTATATTCATTTCAGCATGCTTTTGTGTTTTTGTTTTAGACTCTATGTTAAATTTCCCGATCTCCAGACCTATTTCTCAAGTTCAATTTATTTTGATTTTATCTATAGTTTCATTAAAGCAAATAAAAATTAAGAATGAAAAATAAATTTTTTTTTATTTCATCGTTGATAGTTTTATTGGCATCGGTAATAATTAATTATAAGCTGAATGAATCATTTAAAGAACAGTCAGTCTTAATTTTAGAGTTTAATAATTCGGGCTCATTAAACTACCCAATTGAAATGGTGGAAAAATTTGAAGATGTTTTTCCTAATTTATCATCAACTGCGGTTCCTATTTCACTTTTTAAGGCAAGATATTTTTTAAAAGCAAAGCAACCTGTAGAGGGACTAAAATTACTTTATAAAGCAGAAAGTGAAAACCCATACATTGGACTTGTAGACTTTGAACTTGCAAAATTCTATTTTCATAGAAACAAAGATTCAGCATATAAATATGCAAAAAGAGCTCATTTTAAACTACCAAGAAATGATTATCACTCAAAAATATATTTTAAGGTTTTAGCCAATAAGGGAAAGGAAAATGAATTGGATAGCGCATTTAATATAATTAAGAATGCTAAAAGATTTGATCAATGGAAAGATTATATTTTTACAAAACTGGAGATGAACAACTCGAATAGAGACAAACTAAAAGAATTATTAAATAATGCTGATTTTTTTAAAGATCGTGAAGATGAGCTTTACACCCTTAAAACATTGGTGAATATTGGCTATGAGTCTTTGGGAGAATTTCAATCAAAAATTCTAAAGGCAGAAACTTTATTTGATCAAAATAGACTGTTAGAATCAGCAGTTATTTATGACGAAATTTCAAATTCTGATCCCACTCGATATAAACTTAAGGAAAATGCTGGAATTGCATATTTAAAGGCAGGCATGAGTAAATCTTCCGAAAATTCATTTAAATATGTTGTTGAAAATTTTTTTGACAGGAAGGATAGCAAATCAGAATTTTATTTAGGAATAGTTTATTTAGAAAATGAATTTAAAAAAGAAGGATGTTTTTACATCAAAATCGCTCTTAAAAACAATTATTCAGGCTCAAGACAAGTGTGGGAAAAATTTTGTAATTAAAAAAAAATATTAATAAGGGTCAACATCAATGTCAACTCAATAAAAACTATCGCAACGGTTGTTTTTATGTGAGAAAGGTTAAAAAATTTAAACAAAAGATGATGAATATGTCTCTGATCGGCAGTGAAAGGAGATTTCCCATCTGTAATTCTTAAAATAAAGACACGTAATAAATCAATCAAGGGATAAATTATAATTAAAATGGCAAAGACTGTTTTATTAACTTTAAAACCTTCTTTAAAATGATACCCATCACCCATTAAATAGAAGATATAGATTGAAATCATGGTTCCTAAAAGCAATGAACCGCCATCCCCTAAAAAGATTTTTCTTTTCTTTTTGAAATTAAAGTAATATAAAGGAATTAAACTAGAAGTTATCATTATCGAAATAGGTGTTAAAGGAGTTGTAGAATTACTAAAAAATTCAATTAAAATAATAGTTTTAACGACCTCTGTGAGTGCCAACCCATCTATTCCGTCAATAAAATTTATAGCATTGACAACTACCAAAAAAACAAATACAGTGGTTAACTGAGCTAAAAGCCAGGGGACTTCATGAAAACCTAAAAAACCGTGATAATTTGTTATTACATATCCTTGATCTATAATGATTTTTGCAACTATAATTTGCAATAAAAATTTAAGTTTAAAGTCAGCGTTGTAAAAATCATCATAAACTCCAACTATAAACATGATTCCTATTGGTATAAACATTGAGTAGTCAAATAGCTCTACTTGATTAAAATAAAAGTAGGATGAAATAAAAAGAACGGTTAAAAAAACCCCCATACCCCCTGTACGAGTTGCGAGTGTTTTATGTGAGCTCCTATGATTAATATCATCAAATTTTTTATAGTAAAGAAAAAACTGTTGAATTATAAAATGAATAAAGCCGCTTAAAAATAGAGTTATTATATAAATAGAAGCATTCATGGGTAATGATAAAATTTACTTCTCATAGTATTTTAAAAGTAGTATTTTAGTTGGACTAAACATAAAGAATGTCTAAAAAACAAATAACCAAGTTTGATACGGTCAATATTATCTCTCCATTTTTGCTGATCATTTATTTGTGTATAGGTTTTGTTCCCAATCTAGAAGCTGTTGATAAAATTGCCCCCCAATGGCTCATGATGTCAATTGTTAATTTATTTAGTGTTTCTTTTTTTTATTTTAACAGGTCTTCACTTACAAAAATAATTTCATCTGTAATTGTTTCTTCGATGTCACTAACATATGTAGGATTTATTATTTGGGCAGGACTCTCATTTTTTTATGCTATAAACCCCACTGAAGTCATTGTAAATATAACCCGTCAAGTAAACGTTTTATTAATGTTTTTATCAATGGGAATTTTACTCTTTTCAATGAAAAATAAATTAAAATTTATTTCTTGGACGATAACATTAATTTTGATAATTGAAGTATATGCTGTGTTGTCTCAGGCATTGGATATGATAGAAACCACAGGAATGATTTCATCAGGATCATTAAAAGGAATTACAGCAAATAGAAATATTACCGCCTTTTCTTTAGCAATAAAAATTCCATTTGTATTGTACTTAATCTATGTTATTAAAAAGGGATGGTATAAAATAATTCTTTCAGGCCTAATTTTTTCAACTTTATTAAGCTTGACAATGATTCAATCAAGAGCCTCTTACCTAGCTGTCGGTTTAATTTTTATTTCATATGCAGGGTTAAATATTTTTTTATTTCTGAAAGTAAACAACAAAACTTCCCAATTACTTCATTTTGGGTATTTTCTTTTGCCTTTTTTGTTCTCTATAATTGTAAATCAAACTTTAATAGCAGATAAGGGGGCTGATGCACTTTCCCGTGCAGCAACTATTTCAGTTTCAACTAATGATGGGTCCGTTAATCAAAGATTAAGATACTATGAAGACGTTCTTATACATTTAAAATCTAATCCAATTTTTGGAACTGGACTAGGTAATTGGAAATTAAAATCTATTGATTATGATTCCCAGGATCTTGTAGGCTACATAGTTCCATATCATGCACATAGTGACTTCATTCAGTTGGGAGCAGAGTTGGGGATTGTGGGTTTTATACTGTATTTAGCGATATTTTTTATAGGAGTTTATTATGTATATTTTTTAATTCGTTTTTCAAAAGTTTCTATCGAAGAAAAGGTGTTTTTGTTTTTATTGATTGTTGCATTGGGAGTATATACAGTTGATGCTAATTTAAATTTTCCCATTGCTCGCCCTCAAGTTTTGGTTGTATGGACCTTGATTATGGCGCTTATTATGATTTACTTTCAACAAAACAAATCTTTTTCTAAAAATTTAAAATCAAATAAGATAATTAATGCTTTTTTTATTGGTATATCATTTATAGCTGTTATTCCGAGTATTTATATAACTAATCAAGTGTATAAATCATTAAAAGGACAAATGTTCTTACTTCAAGATTTCAATAGTAACCAATATAATATTCCTCTAAATCAAGTCGAAAACATTGTTCCTGATATTCCTAATATAACAGTAACAACAATTCCAATAAATTCAGTTAAAGCTAGGTATTATGTTAATGCAAGAAAATACGACAGAGCACTTTCCTTATTAGATGAAGGAACTATGGCTAATCCATATCTTTTTTACAGTGAGATTTTAAAAAGTCAAATTTTTGAAAGATTGGGTAAATTGGATAGTGCAAAGTTTTATGCAAAAAAGGCATTTTTTGGACTTCCAAATAATGATTTACATGCTTCGAGATACTTAAACCTAATCGCTCAAACTAGCGATGAAAAGGCTTTGGACAAAGCTTTTGAAAAATTAACAATGAATAAAAAACTAAATAGCTGGAAAAACTATTTAATTGCAGCATCAAATTTAAAAAACAAAAATAGTCCCAAGTTAATTGAAAGAGCAAATAAGGCAATTGAACTTTTCCCGGAAGATCATGATATTAAAAAACTTCACAGCAAAATTCTAATTGGAGATTACGCTTTAAATAAATCAATTGAGCAATCTAACAAAGGCTTAGAATTTTTTAATAACCTAGATTATCTAAATGCAGCTAAAGAGTTTGAAAAGGCTATGACTAACAACCCTCTAGACTATTCTCATTTTGAAAACGCTGCAACAGCCAATTATATGATAGGTAATTTTGACAAGGCACTTAGACAAATAGATATTGTTATAAACGATTTGAATCCACTTAATGGAAAATGCGAATATATAAAAGCATTAATTTTCATTAGGTTACAAGATCCAATTGGAGCATGCCCGTTATTAGAAACTTCATTAAAATCAGGATTTACTCAAGCAAATGATATTCACAATCAATATTGTAATTTTTAAAAAAAATAAGAATGTTTTGATTTATTACTTTATTTTAAGTACTTTTGTTACTAGATATATGATAATTAATTAAAAATATATACGCTAGATTATCTTTTATTTGCCATCATAATAGTAATCTAGCGTTTTTTTAAAATGAAATGGTTCGTACTCTATACCAAGCCTAATTTCGAGATTCGTGTTTCGAAAGCTCTTAATTCAATTGGAATTAAAGCGTTTTGTCCTACATATAAAAAAATAATTCAATATTCTGATCGTAAAAAAAAGGTTGAAAAACCTCTTTTACCCTCTTACGTTTTAGTATATACTAATGAGGAAAGCAGATCAAAAGTCTTTGAAATTCATGGGGTAATTCGATATGTTTTTTGGTTAGGAAAACCTGCTGAAGTTAGAGCAAAAGAAATAGAACAATTACGAAGTAATCTTTCTGGTATTATCAAAAATATTTCGATTCTTAATTTAAAGAAGGGCACCAACTATGTAATTCCAGAAGGACCATTTAAAGGTAATAATGGAAAAGTAGTAGAAGTTTTTAAGAATAGATTGAAACTAGAGCTCACGGGTTTGGGGTTAATTATCATATTGACCACAGCTTAAGTGACTCATTTACTTTATTAAATGCAAGTTAGTCAATTGTGACTGACATGGCGAAGCCATCAAAAAATTAAACAATAAAAAAACATGTTAGGTGAATTAATCACTTCAAAAACAAGACTACGTCTTTTGATTAAGTTCTTTATATCACAAGCAAACAGAGGATACCTTAACGGATTAGCCACGGAAATGGGAGAATCTACTAATTCTATTCGAAAAGAATTAAATCATTTGCAAGGCGCAGGCTATTTGGAAAAAATAAAAGTAGACAATAAAGTTGAATATAAGGCCAATGCGAAGCATCCCTTATTTGATGTTCTTCAGAAGGTTGTTTTAAAGCATTTAGGACTTGAAGAGATAGTAGAAACAGTATTAGACCGAATGGGTGAAGTGGAAAAAATTATACTCATTGGTGACTATGCTAGAGGCAATGATTCAGGTAATATTGAAGTATTTTTGATAGGAAAAGACTTAAATATGCAATACATCTCGCAATTAGAAGAAAAAATAGAAAAACTAATTGGAAGAAAAGTAAGTTTTTATTTGGCTTCCAAATTTAAGATTGAAAAAGAGCATATAATACTATTTAATTCAAAATTAGAATAATCTTGATAAATCTAAAAGCAATTATTGTTTCAGGTTATTTTAATCCCCTTCACAAGGGGCATATTGAACTTTTTCATCATGCAAGGGACAAAGGAGATGCTCTTTTTGTGATAGTGAATAACGATCATCAAAGGATCCTTAAAGGATCAAAAGAGTTTATGTTAGAAGATGAACGTTTTTTAATAATTAATGAATTAAAAATTGTTAAAAAAGCTTTCTTATCTATAGATTATGATCGTGGTGTGTGCTCAAGCTTAGAAAAAATTCACGACACTTTTTCGAAAAAATACGATCTATATTTTGCTAATGGTGGAGATCAAAACAACACAATATGCTATGAGGCTAAAAAATGCAAAGAATTAGGAATAGGTCTAATTGATGGTTTAGGCAATAAAATTCAATCATCCTCCTGGCTATTAAAAAAATAGTATGCAAATAAAGAATATTTGTTGTATTGGAGCTGGTTATGTTGGTGGACCAACGATGGCTGTTATTGCTTTAAAGTGCCCGAATATAAAAGTAACCCTAGTTGATTCTAACCCAGATAAGATAAAAGCCTGGAATGGTCCAATTGAGGAACTTCCTGTATATGAACAAGGGTTATCAGACATTATAGAAAAAACTAGAGGGAAAAATTTATTTTTCTCAAATAATATTTCAAAAGCCATTAACGATTCAGAAATAATTTTTATGGCGGTTAATACCCCAACCAAGACTGAAGGTGAAGGAGCTGGTAAGGCATCAGATCTTAGACATATAGAGGCTTGTGCAAAAGATATTGCTAAATATTCTAGATCTAATAAGATTGTAGTTGAAAAATCAACGTTACCTGTTCGTACTGCAGAAAAAATCAAAGAGATTTTAGAACAAAATAAAAAAGGAATTTATTTTGAAATTCTTTCAAATCCTGAATTTCTAGCCGAGGGTACCGCTATACAAGATTTGTTCAAATCAGACCGTGTTTTGATTGGTGGAGAACAGACAGTCTCAGGGCAAAAAGCTGTAAAAGCTCTAGTAAATATTTATGAGAATTGGATCCCTAAGGAGAAAATTCTAACCACCAATATTTGGTCTTCAGAGTTAGCAAAACTTGCGTCTAATGCAATGCTAGCACAACGTATTTCCTCAGTTAACAGCCTCTCTGCACTATGTGAAAAAACAGGCGCAGATATTGATGATCTTTCTAAAGCTATGGGTATGGACCAAAGAATTGGACCACATTTTCTTAAAGCCTCAGTAGGATTTGGAGGGAGTTGTTTTAAAAAAGACATATTAAATTTAGTTTATTTATGTCAATATTATGGGTTAGATGAAGTAGCAGAATATTGGTTTCAAGTAGTTAAAATAAATGATTATCAGAAGGAGCGTTTTAGCCAAAAAATAATTAATCAATTTGGCGGAAATCTAAAAGGAGATAAAATCGCAATACTAGGATGGGCATTCAAGGCCAACACTAATGATTCTAGAGAATCGGCTTCTATTTATGTTGCAAATAGGTTACTGGAATTAGAGGCTAAACTCTCAATTTACGACCCCATGGTAGGGGAAAACCAGATTTTTGAAGATATAAAAACGTTTCTTGAGTTATGCGGGTTAGACAATCAAAAAATTGAAAATAGACTTAAGAATGTTACAGTTTTCAATAATATTAATGATGCTGTTAAAGCAGTTTCTGCAATTGCTATTCTGACAGAGTGGGAAGAATTTAAAAGATATAACTGGGACGTATTGCCCCAGGCGATTATAATATACGATGGTAGAAATTTAATTAAGCTTAATAATAATAATAAAATAATTCATTTATGATTCCTTACGGAAAACAAAACATTAATCAAGAGGATATATCTTCAGTGATTGAGGTTATGCAATCTGACTATTTAACCCAAGGTCCTATTACCCCTAAATTTGAGAAAGAATTATCTAGCTATTGCGGGGTTAAACATGCTGCTGCGGTAGTTAACGCTTCAAGTGCACTCCATTTAAGTTGTTTAGCATTAGGTGTTGGAAAAGGAGATATAGTATGGACATCACCAATTTCCTTTGTTGCAAGTGCTAATTGCGTTAAATACTGTGGAGCTAAAGTTGATTTTGTTGATATAGATTTGGAAACTTATAATATATCAACACAAGCTCTAGAAAACAAATTATTAAATGCTTCTAAAAGTGGGGAGTTACCAAAAGTTGTTATCCCAGTTCATTTAGCTGGAAGGTCATGTGATATGAAAAAAATCAAGGAATTATCTATTAAATATGGTTTTAAGATAATTGAAGACGCTTCCCATGCTATAGGAGGTAAATATTATGGAGAATATATTGGGAGTTGTAGCTATTCTGATATAGCTGTTTTTAGTTTTCATCCTGTTAAAATAATAACTACTTGTGAGGGAGGAGTTTGTCTGACCAATGATTCTAATATTTATGACAAGATTTATAGATTAAGAAGTCATGGAATCGTTCGTAATGAAAAGCAGATGGTAAATAAATCTCATGGGTCATGGTATTATGAGCAGATTGATTTAGGATTTAATTTTAGGTTAAATGATTTACAATCGGCTTTGGGTATCAATCAATTAAAAAGAACTGATTCATTTGTTAAGTCTAGGCATGCGATAGTTAGAAAATATGATGAATTATTTAAAGAAAGCCAAAATATAATTACTCCAAATCAAAATATAAATGAACACTCTTCATTTCATTTATATATAATAAGAGTAATTGAAAAAGACGGTATAGACAGAAAAGTTATATTCGAAAAACTGAGAAATGAAGGTGTTTATGTAAACATACACTATATTCCAATATATAGACAACCATATTACTCCAAAGAGTTTGATATTAAGGATTTTCCTAATTCAGAAAAATATTATTCAGAAGCAATTAGCTTACCCATTTATCCAAGCTTAAAAGAAGAACAAATTAAGGAAGTAGTTGATATAGTAAATAAGCCAGCAAATTTTCAAAATATTTTTTAATTCTGAAAAAGATATGTATTATTCCTGCAAGGGGAGCAAGCAAGAGAATTCCTAG
>CABXKB010000009.1 GCA_902512755.1 uncultured Bacteroidota bacterium
TGTTTAAAACAATAAAAAAACTTAGGAGATTAAAGAAGCTTAAATAATTTATATTTTTTTCTGAAGCATACTTGCTGATATAGAAATCAGTAGAATAAAACCTAATCAGTCCTTTAAGTCTAATAGGGTCTATATAGAACATGCCACAAATAAATAATAGGTTTATAAAAAAAATCAAACTGATCCAGTCTTGATGGTTATTATTTCTGAAAATTAACTCCCCCATTTTTCAAATTTACTTGATTTCAAAAAATTATTATTACTTCTACATCATTATGTTGCTTTTACATTTCCTATTTTTACAGAGATGAGAATGAATAAAACATTAATCATAATACCCACTTACAATGAAATAGAAAATATTTCAAAAATCATTAAGGCTGTTTTTAATACAGATTTATCAATAGATATTCTTGTTGTTGATGATAAATCTCCTGATGGAACGGAAGACGAGGTCAGAGAACTAATGAAAGTTTTTCCAAATCATCTCTTTTTAGAAAGTCGGTCAGAAAAAAAAGGTTTGGGAGCAGCTTATGTTCATGGTTTCAAATGGGCCCTAAAAATGGGTTATGATTATATTTTTGAAATGGACGCAGATTTTTCTCATCAACCAATTGAATTAAAATCAATGATTAAGATACTTGATTCTGGAGCTGATGTAGTCGTAGGTTCTCGGTATATAAAAGGAGTTAATGTCGTAAATTGGCCTTTAAGTAGAGTTTTACTTTCATATTTTGCATCGTTTTATGTTCAACTAATTACTAGTATGCCAATCAAAGATGCTACTGCTGGCTTTGTAGGTTATAAGCGAAGTGTTCTAGAAGCAATTGATCTAGATCAAATTAAATTTACTGGGTACGCTTTTCAAATTGAACTTAAATACAAGGCCTGGGTTAAAAATTTCAAAATTAAAGAGCATCCAATTATTTTTGTTAATAGAGTTTATGGAAAATCTAAGATGAGTGGGAATATTATTTGGGAAGCACTCTACGGTGTTTTATTTTTACGCCTAAAAAAGAAAAAATTTTCAAATGACATATGAGAGAGTTGAAAATTATTAATGCTATTGTAGTAAATGAAGGAGAGATGTCCCAAAAAGATATTCTCATTATTGGAGATAGAATAGTCCAAATAGGCACTCAGATTAAATCTTCAGAAAATGTTGAAGTTTATGATGCTAAAGGAAAATATATAATTCCAGGTTTAATTGATGATCAAGTCCATTTTAGAGAACCTGGATTAACATACAAGGCAACAATAGAAACCGAATCAAAAGCAGCCCTTGCAGGTGGGATTACATCCTTTTTAGAGATGCCAAATACAAATCCGCAAACTACTACTATTAAGGAATGGGAATTAAAAAATGAGCTTGCTGCCAAAACATCTTTTGCAAATTATGGATTTATGTTTGGGGGCACTAACAACAATTTAGATCAAATTTTAGCTCTTGATTCTAAACGTGTACCAGCGATAAAATTATTTCTTGGGTCCTCTACAGGAAGCATGTTGGTTGATGATCTTGGCGTATTAAAAAATATTTTTAAGAATACTAATTTAGTTATTGCAGTACATTGCGAAGATGAAGCAACTATAAGAAAAAATCTAAAGATAGCAAAAGCAAAATATGGGGAAGAGATTCCAATCGATCAACACCCTGTGATTAGAAGTGAAAACGCTTGTTATTTGTCTTCTTCCCAGGCAATTAGACTTGCAGAAGAAACAGGGGCTCGTCTTCATGTCTTTCATATATCTTCAGCAAAAGAGCTATCGCTTTTTCGCAATGATATCCCTTTAAAGGATAAAAAAATAACAGCTGAGGTCTGTGTTCATCACCTTTGGTTTAGTTCGAAAGATTATGCATCTAAAGGGGCCTTTATAAAATGGAACCCTGCGATTAAAACAGAAAATGACAATCAAGCTCTTTGGGATGGGTTAAATTCAGGGTTGCTAGATGTTTTAGCAACTGATCATGCGCCTCATACAATAGAAGAAAAATCGAATTCATATAATTATGCGCCATCTGGTGGTCCTCTTGTTCAACATGCATTACCAGCTTTACTTACAGCTTATCATCAAAATAGAATTACTTTGGAGAAGATTGTGGAAAAAGCATGTCACAATCCAGCAATTCTTTTTGATATACAAAATCGTGGTTATATTCGAGAGGGATATTTTGCAGATTTGGTAATAATCGATTTAGAACGAAAGCAAATTGTAAAAAAAGAAGATTTGTTATACAAATGCAGGTGGTCGCCTTTTGAAGGAACTACCTTTAAAGGTACTGTTGAAAAAACTTTACTTAATGGGCAATGGGTTTATAATCAAGGAAAAATTCTTCCAAAGTCTGCAGCAATGGCATTAAAATTTGATCGATAAATGAAAATAAAATATTGTTATTTGATAATAATTATTTTGTTAATAGGCTGTAAAAATCCTATAAATAATGATAAGCCAGATAAATTTATTGATCAAGTTTTAATGGAAGAAATTCTTTATGAAGCTACACTTTTAGAAGTTATGAATACCTTTAATAACAAAAATCCAAACTTTACTAAAATTCTTGGAGTTCCCTATTTTTATTTAAAATACGGCATTGACAGTTTACAATTAGCTCAAAATGAAGCTTATTACAGTAAAAATCCTAAAATTTATCAAAAGATTCACATGAAGGTTTTACTTCGAATGGAAAAGCTTAAGGACAGTTTTTCATATAGTAATAAAAAATAAAGTCAATATTTTTTGACTATTTGACTTATTACCTCATCAATTTTACTGTATGTGAAATTAATTTTACTTAAAATCTTAGAGCCATCATATTTTTGATTATTGCATAAGGAATCAATAAGCGCAATACTTAAATATCTTTTCTTTAAACCCAAAAAGTTTAAAGTTTTATCAATAACAAAAAGTGTTTTTAATTTTCGTTTTGAAAGCAGAAAACCAGGTTTTTTTTTGTTAAGGGCTATAGCAATTTTATCTAATAATTCTTTTTGTTTTATGTTATCTGCCACTAAGATAAAGCGCTCGTTTTTTATTAATGAATCCATTAAAATGATTAAACTTTTAACAACATCTTCAAGTGATACAATTGGAGCATTTCCCATAGTATAATATTTCAACCCATTATTCACTTTTTCAAAAAGGGCCCCACTACTTCGATGCCAAAAATGAGGTCCTAAAATTATTCCAGGATTAATTATGATTACATCAATGCCTTCTTGAGAAGCCCTCCATACTTCTAGTTCAGCACTATATTTAGAGTAAGCATACGCTGTATGATTTTGACTACTTGACCAGGAATGATTTTCATTTATATTTTTCACATTTTTTTCAACTCCTAGCGAAGCAATTGAGGAGACATATCCTAATTTTTTTACCTTGTGTTTTATGCAAAGGTTTACTATGTTGGCTGTGCCCTCAATATTGGTTTTTAATAATTTCTCATAATGGAATTGAACGAAAGAAACTTTAGCTGCACAGTGATAGACAAATTTAACTCCTTTAAAAGCAATATTTAAGCCTTCTAAATCATTAAGATCAGCCTTTATCCATTCAATACGGTTGAATAAATCTGAATTTTCAGGATATGATTTTATGAATTTTTTTTTAATATGATTTAAGCTTTCAATTCTTCTATAAATAGCACGAACTGGCTTATTTTTTTTTACACATTCTAAAAGGACACGTGAACCTACCATGCCTGTGCCTCCAGTTATTAATATCATATAGTCTAATTTACACTTTTTTAATTTTGATTTTTTGTTTCCCCCGGAGAAATATATCTTTACAGTAAAAATTAATGCCGACAAATTTTGTACAAGAACTCCAATGGCGAGGTTTACTTCATGACTTAACACCAGAAACGGAAAATTTTCTTTTAAAAAAACCCACAAAAGGATATATTGGATTTGATCCTACTGCAGATTCATTACATATTGGAAGTTTAGTACAAATTATCATTTTAATGCATTTTCAAAAGGCAGGCCATTTTCCAATCATTCTTGTTGGAGGAGCTACTGGTATGATTGGCGATCCCTCAGGTAAATCAGATGAGCGTAATTTATTGGATCAAGAAACTCTAGAAAAAAACTGTAATGGAATGCTAAAACAGTTTGAAAAATTTTTAGATTTTAAAACTACTATCGATAATCCTGCTTTGTTGATCAATAACTTTGATTGGATGAAATCTTATAGTTTGATTGATTTTTCTAGAGATATAGGAAAGCATTTGACAGTTAATTATATGATGGCTAAAGAATCTGTAAAAAAACGTTTAGATTCTGATTCCAATGTTGGCATGTCTTTTACAGAATTCACATATCAGTTGATTCAAGGTTATGACTTTCTCCATCTTTATAAAACTACAGATTGTAAACTTCAGATGGGAGGTAGTGATCAATGGGGAAATATTACAACGGGTGCAGAATTAATAAGAAGGAAAGAAGGAGGTAAGGCTTATGCAATTACTTGTCCCTTAATCAAAAAAGCTGATGGCTCTAAGTTTGGTAAAACTGAAAGTGGAAATGTGTGGCTAGACAAAGCAAGAACTTCACCATATAAGTTTTATCAGTTTTGGTTAAATACTTCAGACGAAGACGCTTTGAGTTATATTAAAATCTTTACTTTTTTAACTCAAGAAATAATAGAGGAGAAAATAAAAGAGCACGAAGAGTCACCTCATTTAAGAATATTACAAAAAATTATTGCTGAGGAAGTGACAACTTTAGTTCATGGAAAAGAAGCATATCTTAAAGCTACAGAAGCTTCTAATATTTTATTTGGTAAAGCTACCGGTGAAGCACTTCAAAAATTAGACTCTGAAACTTTTTTAGAACTATTTGAAGGAGTTCCCCAAGCTAAAATCAGAAGAAACCTCTTGGTGAATGGTATAGATGTTGTTGCAGCCTTAGTTTCCGAAACGGGTTTTTTAAATTCAAATGGAGATGCCCGTCGCGCCATTAAGGAAAATGCTATTTCTATTAATCAATTAAAAGTAACACACGATTATACTATTGGTGTTAAAGATTTAATAGCAGATAAATATGTGTTGCTACAGCGTGGTAAAAAAAATTATTTTGTACTTAAGGTGAGTGATTAAAGTACCATTAGATTACATCCTCTTATTTCTGCTTGATCAAAACGACCTAGTACTTCAAAGCTTCCATCAATATAAGCTTTACCTATATCTTGTGTAGCAATAAATGCACAGGAATCTACATTTGCCATATCAATTATGTTTAATGCTCCGGTTTTTCCTGCTGTCAAAAATTCAAATGGGTCTTCGACTGATCGAGTTATTACCTTCATCCATGGAGGACATTTAAAAATTCCTTCGCTTTTAGAATAGGCTTGACTTAAAAGTTCTGTCATACCATATTCAGAATGAATTTCAGTTACATTATATTTACGTTTAAGTTTTTTGTGAAGTGCTGAACGTACCCATTCCTTTCTCATTCCTTTCATTCCTCCTGTCTCCATGATTAATGTGTTTTTTAAGTCCCATTTATATTTTTCAGCCCCTTCAAGCAGTGCAAAAGTCACACCTAGTAGTATTGTTTTTTGTCCTTTATTTTCTAATTCAGCTAGATTTTTTCTTAAAGCTCCCCAATCATCGAGATAAAAACCACTTTCTAAGCGCTTTGTTTTTTTTATCAAATGTTCCGCCATATAGACTAAAGAAGAATCTTTTCGTTCTAGATAGGATGGAAGTAAAGCAAGTAAGACATAGTTTTCAATATTTCCATAAAAATGATTAAATGCTTTACTAAAACTTTTTGTGTAAAGATTTAAATCATTTACGCTATGAATAGAAGAGACTTGCCCTGTCGTTTTACTTGAAGCAAATTTGATTTCAGGGGGGCCTTTTGGCAATGTTCAAATTGTGAGTTTTAAAGAACTGAATTGGTAAAAACGGAATTTTATTAATTTGATTTACTTCACCTGGATCAACATTAATCAAATTACAGTAGGAGCGATAAATAGTATTTTCTTCATATTGATAGGCAAAAAGCTTCAAAGCGCGACTATCAAAATTAGTTTTAGTAACTTTATCAAAACCTATAAATAAATCCCTCACTGACTGTAAAAATAAAAAAAAGAATATGATGTTAAGATCATATTGTTCTGACTTATTTAGATTTTTTAATAAAAAATTTTATTATTCAATGAAAAGATTTTTGGTCGAATTGTATTAATTATTGTTAATTAAATACTTTTTTTGAAATAATATACTTTAGTATCATAAATAATTAATTAAAATCAGTTAACAATTAAATAAGATGTCACTAACTGCTTATTTGTTGAAAATAACAAACAGTAAGTTATAATTATATTATAAATTATTAATGCTTTGATAACACAACTAAGTATAAGAAAGTATTAATTTCATATTTTAATTATATGAAAAAAGAGGACATTAAGATATTACTAGTTGATGACGAGCCTGATATAGTTGAGATAATTCGTTTTAATTTAGAACAAAATGGATATCAAATCAGTACCGCTAATGATGGTTTAGAAGCAATCAAAATGGCAAATAAAGTAATTCCTCACCTTATTATCATGGATGTCATGATGCCTAATTTAGATGGAATTGAAGCCTGTGAAAGATTACGTCAAGACGATCGATTTATAGATACTATTATTATGTTTTTAACTGCACGAGGAGAAGACTATTCTTATGTTGCAGCTTTTGATGCAGGTGCAGATGATTATGTTACTAAACCTATAAAACCTAAAGTATTACTCTCAAAAGTAAAAGGACTTTTACGTAGATTTAAAGAAAAGGAAACAAAAAATTTATTTATTTTTAATAGACTGATTATAGATAGAGATGAGTATAAGGTAAATAATGAGGGTGAAGAACTTTTTTTACCTAGAAAAGAGTTTGAATTGTTATTTCTATTAGCCTCAAGGCCTGGAAAAGTATTCACAAGAGAAATAATAATGGATAAAGTATGGGGAGGTGATGTTGTAGGAGATAGAACTATTGATGTCCATATTCGAAAGCTAAGAGAAAAAATAGGAGATCATTATTTCAAAACTGTGAAAGGAATTGGTTATAAATTTATACAACCCTAAAACAATCAATTTGAGTAATTTAAAATTAAATAAAATTAGTTTTTATTTATCTCTTACAATCTCACTTTTTTGTTTGATTGTATTCGTTTTAGTAGCTTATCTTGTTTTGAATTTACCCAGTGAGGAAATAATCAAATTCTCTCTTTTTAGCTTTTTAAGTATTCTAATTTTCTCATATATATTATTGTTTTATCGTTTCGAGAATTATATACTTATTCGAGCAAATGAGATCTATAAAAATATTTCACCTACTGAAACTTCTAATTCCAAGATTAAAAAAGCATCTGATATTGATTTGTTTACTCGTAATCTTAAGAAAATTAATTCTGATAAAAATTTGGAAATAGAAATGTTAAAAAACCAAGAAAATTACAGAAAAGAATTTATTGGAAATATTGCTCATGAACTAAAAACGCCATTGTTTACAATACAGGGCTATATTTTGACTCTTTTAGATGGCGGGATAACTGATAGAAAAATAATAAAAAAGTATTTAAAACAGACTTCAAAAGGAGTTGAAAGACTTACTTATATTGTAAGAGATCTAGACTTAATTACCAAGTTTGAGTCGGGTATAGCTAAATTGGATCTTAAAACCTTTAATATTCTTTTTACAATTAAGAATGTTTTTGAATTATTAGAAATTCAAGCTAAAAAGAATAATATTTTATTAAAAACTAATCACGAATATGTTGAACCCATTTATGTATATGCTGATGAAGAAAGGATTCAACAAGTTGTAACTAATCTAATCATGAATTCACTTAAATATGGAGTTGATCGTGGCATTACTGAAGTGAGCATTGAATCTTTTGTAAAGGGTAAAATTCTAATACGAATTTCTGATAATGGGGAAGGTATTGATAAAAAACATTTGCCACGACTTTTTGAACGTTTTTACCGTGTAGAAAAAACCAGAAACCGAACATTAGGTGGATCTGGACTGGGCTTATCAATTGTAAAGCACATTATCGATGCTCATGATGAAAAGATATTTGTTGAAAGCCAGGCTGATGTTGGTTCTGAGTTTTCTTTTACATTGTCAAAAGCTAATAAAAACAAGTTATTACAAGTTTAAATTTCCTTATTTTAGAAAAAAAACTGTGGGAAGTAAAAATAAACTGAAGCGCTTTAAAGAAAACGAAATATTTCCAAATGTCATACAACCTGAGCTTTCGACTGTTCAAAAGGACTCTTTTTTTTTAAAAGGGAAATGGAAATCTGATTTCTTTAAAAATGATAACCCTATTGTTTTAGAATTAGGTTGCGGTAAGGGAGAGTACACTGTAAATCTAGCTCAAAAAAATCCTCATAGAAATTTCATCGGAATTGACATAAAAGGATCACGTTTATGGAGAGGGGCTAAAACAGCTTTAGAAAAAGATCTAAAAAACACAGCATTTCTAAGAACCCAAATTGAATTTATAACCGCATGTTTTTCGGAAGGTGAGGTTGATGAAATATGGATTACTTTTCCTGATCCTCAAATCAAATTTAAAAGAAGAAAACACAGACTTACTAGACCTAATTTACTCACTGATTACAAAAAAATAATGAAAAAAGGAGGAACACTACACTTGAAGACTGACAGTGAATTTTTATTTGGTTACACACTCGCAACAGTTGATCAAATAGGGAAAATCATCTACGCCCATCACGATATATATAACAATAGTGATGCCCCCAGAGAGGCTACTGCCATTCAAACTTTTTATGAAAAACAGTTCTTAGATCAAAATAAACCCATTACATATATAGAATTTAATTTATAAATGGAACAAGAGGATTCCTTTTTTGAAAAAGTTTATAAAATAGTCCGTATGATTCCCGAAGGAAGAGTTACTTCTTATGGAGCAATTGCAAAATATATTGGTGCCCCTAGAAGCTCAAGAATGGTAGGATGGGCTATGAATGCTTCTCACAATGATATTTCTGTACCAGCTCATCGGGTCGTTAATAGAAAAGGTTTGTTGACGGGCAAACACCATTTTGGAGGGACTAACCTTATGCAACAACTTTTAGAAAACGAAGGTATTGAGATAGAATTAAACCAAATTAAAAATTTAGAAAAGCATTTTTGGGATCCTAAATACGAACTTCCTCTTATTTAATAAAACTGGCTTTACTTATTTAATTCTTAACATTATATTTGTTTTTCTTAATTTAATTATGAAAATCAGTAAAAAAGAAGTGTTTAGCGTACTTAAAGAAATATCTTTACCTGGGGAGGGTGAAAATATTATTGATAAAGGCGTTGTAACAAATGTTATGATTTTTGGAGATCAAGTTGATATTGATATACAACTTGAAAATCCAAGTTTACAAGCCAGAAAAAAATTAGAGGTTACTATCCTCAAGACAATTCATGAGAAGGTTTATGAAAAAGCTAAAATTAATATAAATGTAAAAGTTTTATCTACTCAAAAACCTAAGAATTCTATTAAAGGAAAACCTATACCCGGAATTGAAAATATAATTGCAATTTCATCTGGAAAAGGAGGAGTTGGAAAGTCTACTGTTACATCTAATATAGCTGTTACTTTAGCTCAGATGGGCTGTAAAGTAGGTGTTTTAGACGCAGACATATATGGTCCTTCTATCCCGACTATGTTCGATATAGAAGGCTCTAAGCCACGATCTGTTGAAGTTGAAGGAAAATCTAAAATGCAACCTGTCAAAAATTATGGAGTAAAGATTCTTTCAATAGGGTTTTTCACAAAACCTGAACAGGCCGTGATTTGGCGAGGCCCAATGGCTGCAAAAGCATTAAATCAAATGATTTTCGATGCAGCTTGGGGTGATTTAGATTTTTTATTGATTGACTTACCGCCAGGTACAGGAGATATTCACTTGAGTATTGTACAATCTTTGCCAATAAGTGGAGCTTTGGTAGTAAGTACTCCTCAAAATGTTGCTCTTTCAGATGCTAAAAAAGGAATATCAATGTTTCAGCAAGAAAATATTCAAGTACCTGTGCTTGGAGTAGTTGAAAATATGAGTTATTTTATTCCTGATGAGTTACCTGATAATAAGTACTATATTTTTGGAGAAAGAGGTGCTGAATATTTAGCAAAAGATAAAGGAGTTCCTTTCTTAGGTTCCCTACCACTTATCCAAAGCATTAGAGAAGCCTCTGATTATGGTCGTCCCGCAAGTCTTCAAGAAAAAACCGCTATAACTGATGAATTTATTAAAATAACAAAAAACCTAGTTTCTCAAGTTGTTTTAAGAAATAAAAATTTACCACCCACAAAAGCAGTAGAAATTACTAATTTAGTAGGCTGTGAAGCAATAAAATAATGATTATGAATTCCAAAGAAGTTGAGTCAAAAGTATTACAAGCTCTAGAAGAAATTAGACCTTTTTTAAAATCAGATGGAGGAGATATTTCCCTGGTTTCAATTGAAGATAATAAGCATGTAAATGTTCAGCTTCATGGAGCATGTGTTGGTTGCACTGTAAATCAAATGACTTTAAAATCAGGAGTTGAATTAACTATTAAAAAATATCTTCCTCATATTGAGAGTGTTACAAGCATAGACCCAGCTTAAGTTGAATCAAAACATTAATATACAACTGACTGATCGAGAGGGTAATCTACATAAATTAATTGCACCCACAGATATGCAACTCAATTTGATGGAACTTTGTAAGGCATTTGAACTCCCCGTTGAAGGAACCTGTGGAGGAATGGCTCTTTGCGCTTCTTGTCAATGCTACATTACAAGCAATCATTTACTTCCTGAACGTTCTGAAGATGAAGAAGCAATGCTTGCCGAAGCTTTTCATGTTAAAGATAATAGCCGTTTGGGTTGTCAAATTTTTTTGACGCCAGAACTAAATGACCTTAGCGTAACATTAGCTCCTGCTGAATGAATGAAAATTAATTCAAAATTAGATTCACAATGAAAAAGCATGAATGTGCACTATTTGATCTAGATGGAGTTATAGTTGACACAGCGAAATTTCATTTTCTTGCTTGGAAAAAAATAGCATCCATTTTAAATTATGATCTTACTCAGATTGATAATGAAAAATTAAAAGGAGTTAGCCGTTCAGATTCTCTCGATATGATTTTAAAAATGGCAAATAAGAATATAGAAACCTCAAAATTTAAAGAATACTTAGTTCAAAAAAATCTTACCTATTTAGAATATATTAAGGATCTTAATCCACAAGATATTTTACCTGGAATCTCTGAAGCATTATCAGTATTAAAAAATAAAAACATTAAAATTGGATTAGGTTCAGCTAGTAAAAATGCTAAAATTATACTTGAAAGATTAGGACTAAACCACTATTTTGAAGTTATTATAGATGGAAATAAAGTTGAAAAAAGTAAACCACATCCCCAGGTCTTTTTAAAAGCCAGTTCTCATTTAGGTATTGTTCCAGAGAAATGTTTAGTTTTTGAAGATTCCAATGCAGGAATAAAGTCAGCAAAAGCAGCGGGGATGACAGCTGTTGCTATAGGGAGTCCAGAAAAATTTTCAAATGAAGATTTTTGTTACCCAGATTTTCTAACCTTAATTCAAAATGATTTAGATAAATTGTTCTAATCTAATTTAAGTCTTAATGAAAAAATCTTACTTTAAAGTAGATCCATGGAAAATCATAAAAAGCGGCTTTGATGAAGGTCACGTAAAGGCTTGCGAAAGTATTTTTAGTCTTGGTAACGGTTTCATGGGACAACGAGCTAATTTTGAAGAACAATATTCAGGCGAAACCTATCAAGGAAGTTATATTGGGGGCGTATATTATCCTGATAAAACAAAAGTTGGCTGGTGGAAAAATGGGTATCCAAAATATTTTGCAAAAGTTCTGAATGCTCCAAACTGGATTGGAATCAATATTAGAATAGCTGGAATTCCACTAGATTTAAATAGATGTGTTGAAGTATCAAATTTTAGAAGGGAGCTTGATATGAAAAGAGGAATTTATAAGCGTTCTTTCAATCTTAAAATTTCTTCTGATATTCAAGTTGCTGTTGATGTTACTCGCTTTCTTTCCTTGGTAGAGTCCTCTTTGGGAGTAATAAATTATCAAATTACCATGCTAAAAGGTAATGCAGAAATAGATATAGATTCCTTTGTTGATGGTGATATTAAAAACTATGATTCCAATTGGGATGATCCTTTTTGGGATCATAAGACTAAAATTATTTCAGAAGAACTATTGCTTTTACAGTCTAAAACTTTTAAATCAAATTTTGATGTAGCTACTTATGCTCAAACTCAACTTTTTGATAAAAATGGATTATTAATTGGAAACTTCACAATTACTGAAGAAAATCAAGTTATTAGCCAAAAGAAAAAACACAATATGACTGAGGGAGACAGTTGTACAATTTTAAAATTTGGAGGCTACATTAATGGAATGAATCATAATATTAATGAATTTAAGAATATTGCACAAGAGATAGTTTCAAAGGCAATATCTAAAGGGTTTGATAAATTAGCAGAAGAACATATTCAGTCTTGGAATAAAATATGGGATCAGTCTGACATCAAGATTAAAGGAGATGATAAAGCTCAACAGGCTATAAGATTTAATATTTTCCAACTAAATCAAACCTATAATGGTGCTGATGCCAGGCTTAATATAGGCCCTAAAGGGTTTACTGGAGAAAAATATGGCGGGAGTACTTATTGGGACACAGAGGCCTTTTGCCTACCCTTTTATATGGCAACAAAAAATCAAAACGTAGCACGAAACTTATTGAAATATCGATATGATCAACTGGGAAAAGCCATTGAGAATGCAGAAAAGTTAGGATTTACTGATGGTGCAGCCCTATACCCTATGGTTACAATGAATGGTGAAGAATGCCATAATGAATGGGAAATAACTTTTGAAGAAATTCACCGAAATGGTGCTATTGCATATGCAATTTTTAATTATGAAAGATATACAGGTGATAAATCATATATTCCAGAGATGGGTCTTGAGGTACTAATTGGGATAGCTAGATTTTGGGCACAACGCGTCAATTATTCAGAGTTTAGAAAGGCTTATGTTATTTTAGGTGTGACAGGACCTAATGAATATGAAAATAATATTAACAACAACTGGTATACAAATTTTATTTGTCATTGGTGCTTGAAGTATACTCTTGAGCAGATTTTTCGTGTAAAAGATCAATTTTCAAATGACTGGGAAGTAATCAAGTTTAAATTAAATTGGAGAGACGTTGAGGCAGATCAATGGAAAGATATTGTAGATAAAATGTATTTCCCAAAGCACCCATATCAGGATATTTTCTTGCAACAAGATAATTTTTTAGATAAAAACTTAATGCCTGCAAGTACTATAAATAAAGATCAACGACCTATTAATCAACATTGGTCTTGGGATCGAATTCTAAGATCTCCATATATTAAACAAGCTGATGTATTACAAGGATTTTATTTTTTTGAGGATCAATTTGATAAACCCTCTCTCGAGCGTCACTTTAATTTTTATGAACCTTTAACGGTACATGAATCTTCACTTTCTCCTTGTATTCACGCAATTCTTGCAATGCGTTTAGGGAAAAAAGATAAAGCTTATGATTTCTATCTTCAAACATCTCGCTTAGATTTAGACGACTACAATAATGAATTAGAAGAAGGTCTTCACATAACCAGTATGGCTGGAACATGGTTGAGTATTATAGAGGGATTTGGTGGCCTTCGTGTTATTAATGACCAAATACATATCAATCCTATGCTTCCCGATGCTTGGGAAGCATTCTCGTTCAAAATTAATTTCAGAGGGACTATAGTAAAAGTAGATGCTTCAGAAGAAAAAATAAGTGTAAAACATAATAATAAAGACCTAATCGTATATTGTAATGGCTCTCTAATTAATAGTAATTAGATGAAATTTTTTTTAAACTTAATTTTTTTTGTTACATCTTTTTACAATTTTGCACAAATTGAAAAAGTAGAGCCCCCATTTTGGTGGGAAGGAATGCAAGAATCAACAATTCAATTGATGTTGTATGGGAAAAATTTATCCCAATATGATCTTGAATTAGACTCTTCGAAAAGAATCAATGTAAGTAGAGTAGAAAATCCAAATTACTTGTTCGTTGATCTTGATTTATCAGAACATATAGCAGGTAAATTAAAATTTAATTTGATCAAACAAGGAAAAGTATTTTCGTCCTTCAATTTTGAAATCAAAAAACGTGAAAAACGTGCAAATATTCAAAGTTTTAATTCATCGGATGTAATTTACTTATTAATGCCAGATCGCTTTTCTAATGGAGATTTTTCCAACGATTCAAACCCTTCAGTTTTGGAAAAACCAAATCGAAATAATAAAGATGGACGTCATGGAGGAGATATTAAAGGAATTATTAATCAACTAGATTATCTTGAAGAATTGGGAGTAACTGCCTTATGGTCTACGCCTATGTGTGAAGATAACGACCCTGAAGTTTCTTACCATACTTATGCCCAAAGTGATGTTTATCGAATTGATCCACGTTTTGGAACTATTCAGGATTATCGATCTTTGGCAAATGCCCTACACAAGAGACAGATGAAGTTAATTATGGATTATGTAACCAATCACTGGGGCATAGAACACTGGATGATAAAAGATCTACCTGCATCAGATTGGATTCACCAATTTGATAAATACACTAATACTAATCATAGAAAAGAAATTCATTCGGATTCTTATGCTTCGGAAATAGACCAAAAAGAATTAATTCAAGGATGGTTTGTGCCAACAATGGCAGATCTTAATCAAAGTAACCCCTACCTTCTAAAATACTTGATTCAAAATGCAATTTGGTGGATCGAATATGCTCAAATAGATGGTTTTAGAGTAGATACATATCCTTATAATAATTCTCAGCCGATGATTTCTTGGCTTGAAGCTATACGTAATCAATACCCTGATTTTAATATAGTGGGTGAAGGCTGGATGCATAATAGCATTCATCTTTCTTTTTGGCAAGAAAAAAGTCCAATTGCAGCAATACAAGATTTTGATTCTAAACTTCCTAGTGTTATGGATTTTGCATTAAATGATGCTTTAGTCAAGATGTTTAAAGAAAAGAATTCAAATTGGGAACACGGAACGACTAGACTATATAAAAATTTACAAAACGATTTTCTATATCCAGATATAAATAACGTTGTTATTTTCGCTGAGAATCACGATACCAACCGAATAAACGATTATTACCCAGAGTTTAAAAATTACAAGCAAATTCTCAGTGTTTTAATGACCCTTAGGGGAATTCCGCAAATTTATTATGGTTCTGAAATTGGAATGACTGGAAAAAAAGAAGTTGGCGATGGAGATATTAGAAGAGATTTTCCAGGAGGTTGGCTGACAGATACTCAAAATGCTTTCAGTGAGAAAGATAGAACTTCAAGGCAATCAAAATACTTTAATTTTACAAAGAAACTTATCCAGTGGAGAAAAACTAATGAGGCAATTCATATTGGGAAAACTTTACACTATGTTCCTCGTGAAGATGTTTATGTTTATTTTAGATATACAGATAATGAACGCGTAATGGTAGTTATTAACAACAATCTCAATGACCAAAAAATTTCTTTAAAAAATTACAGCCAAGGAATTTCGGGACGAACAAAAGCATATGAAGTTAACTCCGGGAATTCTTTTAAATTAACAGATATACTAAATATTCCTTCGGAAACAACATTAATTATTGAACTAACTCTATGAAACTAAAAAGTATATTAATATTAAGCTTTCTGATTTTATCTTGTCAAAATCAAGCTGAAGAAGCTCGAAAACCGAAAGTTAAAACAATCGAATCAACACCCTTCACACCTATAAATGATGAAATTATTTCTAAAGCTGTTCTTTATGAAGCAAATATACGTCAGTATTCCAATGAAGGAAGCTTTAATGCTTTTGCAGAAGATCTACATGTATTAAAAAAAATGGGAGTTAAAATTATTTGGATGATGCCAATAAACCCGATATCCAAAACAAAAAGCAAGGGTCCTTTAGGAAGTTATTATGCCGTTTCAGACTATACTAAAGTCAATCCAGAGTTTGGAACCCTTGATGATTTTAAATCTCTTGTTGATAAAGCACATCAACTAGGGATGTACGTTATTTTAGATTGGGTTCCTGGTCATACAGGTTGGGATCATATTTGGATTAAAGAGCATAGTGACTATTATCTTAAAAACAGAAAAGGCGAAATTATTGATCCTATAGATTTTCGAACAGGAAAATCTTTTGGTTGGACGGATGTAGCAGATTTAAATTTCGATAATATGCAAATGAGAGAAGCCTTAAGGCAAGCTATGTTATACTGGGTTAAAGAAGTTAATATAGACGGCTATCGTATAGATCAAGCCTATGCAGTCCCTAAGGAGTTTTATGATAAGACTTTTACTGCTCTTAGAGAAATAAAGCCAGTTTTTCTTTTAGCTGAAACAGATATATATCACCCTGGGGGCCTCGGCTTAGTAAAAAAATTTGATGCTTCTTACGATTGGCCAGGGCATCATTTGTCCAAAGAGGTCGCCAAAGGACAAAAAAATGCTGTTGATTATTCACGTCATATAATTAGAACAATAAAACGCTACGGCCCTGAAAATATACTTGTTAATTTTGTTTCTAATCACGATGAAAATTCTTGGAATGGAACAATTAAAGAAAGTTATGGCGATGCAGGGAACACTTTTATGGCAATGAATTATACCATTCCTGGAATGCCATTAATATATTCTGGTCAAGAGTATGATCTCAGTAAGCGATTACACTTTTTTGAAAAAGATAGTTTTCCTAAAAAAGCAGGAAAGACTATGGAATTATTACAGCAACTAGGGGCATTAAAAAATAATCACAAAGCATTAGCCTCTGGTTTATCTGGGGGTTCTTATAAGCGGATATTAAATTCTAAGAATGATCAAATATTTGCTTTTGAGCGTGAAAGTGAAGGAGATACCCTCTTATTTATTGCCAATTTAAGTAAGGATTATGCACAATTTAGTTTGCCCTATGATGGATATTTTAAACGTTATCAGGATTTTAAAACGAAAAGACTTTCATCTTCATATCAATATGACATGAAACCGTGGGAGTTTTGGATTCTGGTAAATTAATAAATCGTTAATTATAAAAATATATTACAAAAATTTAAGATTAAAATGAATTGTCAAAATCTTTATATTTTATGTTTTTTAACATTTACGGTGACATCTTGCACTCTAACTAAAGAACCACTTGTAATTGGACATCGAGGAGCAAAAGGTCACATTGCTGAAAACACACTACCTTCAATAGCTAAAGCCATAGAGCTTGGTGTAGATGGAATTGAAATAGATATTTTTAAGTGTGCTAGTGGAGAATTAGTTGTTTTTCACGATAAAACTTTAGAAAAATTGACTAATGCATCAGGGTATGTTGAAGAATTAGATTTAGATTCCATAAAGCGTATTGATTTATTAAATGGTTATACAATTCCTTCACTCAAAGAAGTCTTAGATTTAATAAATGGTCAAGTTTTTTTGAATATTGAATTAAAAGGAAGTTCTACTGCAAAAAAAACAAGTGATCTTTTAAGGACATATTTTAATAGCAAAACTTGGTCACCAGAAAAAATTATTATTTCAAGTTTTGATTGGGATGAATTAAAAATTTTCCGCCAAAATAATGATGAAGTCCCAATTGCTATTCTCACTGAAGATGACCCATTAGATGCAATACCCATAGGATTAGAGTTAAAAGCTATAGCGCTCAACCCCGACTTTAAAACTCTTAATCAAAAGAATGTAGATAAAATTCACAAAGCTGGCTTTAAAGTATTTCCTTGGACAGTTAATAAAATTGAAGATTTAATAATCATAAAAAGCCTTGGAGTTGACGGAATTATTACAGATTTTCCTGAGCGCATCTCAAAATCTAATAATTAATTTAAGTATACTATACTGAGATTTAGAATAGTAGCAAAACTAACCCAAGCTAAGTAAGGATATAGCATAAAAGCTGATTTTTTGTCAACAAGTCGGAACCAAAAAATAGTTCTTTCTATTAAAACCCATAAGATGAAAATAATAATTAAAGCAAGCAAAGGATTTTTTAAACCAAAAAAAAGTAGTGACCATAGACCATTAAAAACCAATTGGGCACCAAAGTGATATAGCGCAGTTTTACCCCATCTATGTTTTCTTCCAAAATACCACACTCTTCCTAAAGCAATCCCCATAAGAGTATATAAAAGTGTCCATACAGGAGCAAAAAGCCAGTTAGGTGGAGAAAAAAAAGGTTTGGATAGCTCATTATACCATGTTGGAATTGCTTCTCTTGTTACAATACTAGAAAAGAATCCAACACCTAAAGAAATAATTATTCCTAAAAGGGATGCGATATAAAGCTGTGATCTATTTTTTTTCATGTTAAGTAAAGCTAAAAGAAAAATATTATTTCTAATAAATATGCAGCAAAACATTACAATTGAAGCTGTATCTTTATAGAACGTATGAATTTAAACGCGTTTATTTCTAAAGCTGCTACTCCGGTCAACTTCATAACATCATGGGAAGCACCAAGTAATATTGCTTTAATTAAATATTGGGGTAAAGAAGACATACAGATACCTAAAAATCCTTCGTTAAGTTTTACACTTTCCTCTAGTGTTACTAAAACTTCAGTGAATTTTAAGCCTTCAAATTCAGAAAATTTTGATTTTGACTTTTTTTTTGAGGGCATCCTCAGACCAGATTTTAACCCTAAACTCGTAACATTTTTTAAAAATATAGAATACTATATACCATGGATTAATGGATATAAATTAATAATTAAAAGCAATAACTCTTTTCCTCACAGTAGTGGTATAGCATCATCAGCATCTGCTATGGCTGCATTATCACTATGTTTAATGGATTTAGAAAATTATTTATTCCCTAAAATGAGTGAGGCTTTTTTTTACCAGAAAGCATCTTTTCTTGCTCGATTAGGTTCAGGCAGTGCCTCTAGAAGTATACAAGGACCAGTAACTATTTGGGGAGAAAATAAAACTTTAAAAAATTCTTCTAATCTTTTTGCGATTAGTTTTGGTGACGGATTAAATAAAATATTCAAATCCTACCAGGACACGATTCTTTTGGTAGATAAAGAGGCAAAATCTGTATCAAGTTCAAAAGGCCATGATTTAATGCATAATAACCCATTTGCTGAAAACCGATTCATTCAAGCATCAAATAATTTAGATTCACTTTTATCAGTAATGAAATCGGGAGATTTAGAATCTTTTATAAAAATAGTAGAATTAGAAGCTCTAACCCTTCATGCGATGATGATGACTTCTAATCCATATTTTATTTTGATTAAACCAAACACTCTTGAGATTATTCAAAGAATTTGGAGCTTTAGGACAAGTCAAAAACTACCAATCTGTTTTACTTTAGATGCTGGAGCTAATATTCATTTACTCTATCCATCTGATTATAAGAGACGTATTTGTGCTTTTATTGACCATGAGCTTAAACCATTCTGCCAAAATGGGCAGTATCTTATGGACCAAGTTGGTGAAGGAGCCAGAAAACTGTAATTTAGTTTAGTTGCATATTTTAAAATTATGAAAGGCCCGATATTTTTTGCTAAAATATTACTCTTTGGAGAATATGGTATTATTAAAGATTCTAAAGGTCTTTCAATACCATATAATTTTTATCGCGGAGCATTAAAAATTCCAGTTAAAAACACTCAGTTTAGCGAGGAGTCTCACAAAATACTTTTAGCCTTTTCTAATTATTTAAAAAATTTAGATGTTGATATGGTTTCCTTTAATTGGAAAAAACTCAATTTTGACTTAGAAAGAAAAATGTATTTTGATAGTAGTATTCCTCAAGGATATGGAGTAGGTAGTAGTGGAGCTCTAGTTGCAGCAATTTATGATCAATATGCCATAGACAAAGTCACCATACTTGAAAATTTAACTAAAAAGAAATTGCTATATCTCAAAAATATTTTTAGTCTGATGGAATCTTTCTTTCATGGTAAATCTTCAGGTTTAGATCCTTTAAATAGTTATTTAAGTTTGCCCATTTTGATTAACTCTAAAGAGCATATTGAAACCACAGGAATTCCATCACAACATGCTTCGGGAAAAGGCGCCGTATTTTTAATTGACAGTGGCGTAAGTGTTACAACGGCTTCTATGGTTTCAATCTTTATGGAAAATATGAAGAAAGAAACTTTTAGTAATATGATGCGGGATCAATTTATTAAATACTCTGATGCATGCGTTGAAGACTTTGTTCATGGAAATCTCAATTCACTATTTAAAAACATGAAATCTCTTTCATCATTGGTGCTAAAAAACTTTGAGTCAATGATCCCTAATACTTTTCATCAATTGTGGAAGGCAGGCATTGATTCTAACGATTATTATCTTAAACTATGTGGCTCTGGTGGTGGTGGGTTTATTTTAGGCTTTACTGAAGACTTTGAGAAAGCTCAAAAAACTTTAAAAGATTATCCTTTGGAAGTGGTATATCATTTCTAAAAAGAGACCATGTTTTTCCCCCGCTCTTTTAAGCAAAATATATTAAAATCATTAAGCTTATTTAGTATAGTTAGGGGCTATAATATTATAATACTTATAATTGCTCAATACCTTACTGCTAAATATATTTTAGCTCCAGAATTGAATTGGGTAAAATTAATTTTAGATTTTAAGTTTTTTTGTATAGTAATTGCCTCTGCTCTTACTTCATCAGCTGGATACATAATAAATAATTTTTATGATGCTGCAAAAGATCAAATTAATAGACCACAAAAGTATGTGTTAGAGAATTTATTTTCTAGAAAATTACAACTATTACTATATATCTTACTCAACATGTTTGCACTTATTTTTGCATCCGTTATTTCTTTCCATGCAATTTTATTTTTTCTCTTTTATATTTTTGCTATTTGGATATATAGCAATACCATAAAGCGCTTGTTTTGGCTAAGTAATCTCTTTTCTGCTATATTGATGATTTTCCCTTTTTGGGGGATTACACTTTATATTAAAAACTTTGAAACGATTATTTTCTATCATGCCACTTATTTATTCTTTTTAATTCTTGCTCGTGATATAATAAAAGATTTAGAAAACTTAAAAGGTGATTGGGTTCATCGTTATAATACACTTCCTGTAGTTTTTAATGTAAGAATTACAAAATCAATCATTATACTTTCTGTTTTACTTTGTTTTATTCCCAATTATTATTTAATAAAAGAACCCTTAGGATTGATGCAGTATTATTTTAAATCAGGTGTTCCTTTTTTGATTATTGTTTTAATCTTCTTGTGGTATTCAAAGGATCAAAAGGCTTACCTTTATATTCATAATTTAATCAAATTTTGGATATTAGCTGGCGTTTTAAGTATCGGCCTGATATATCAAAATTTTTAAGTTAATTGAAGAATCACTTAATATGAAATCAAAGAACTCACTATCTAATTCAAATTATAAATACTCTGAATTAGATAAAACTATAAGACTAAATAAGTTTTTATCCAATGCTGGAATTTGCTCAAGAAGAGAGGCGGATGAGTTTATCAAAATGGGATTAGTTCAAATTAATGGCAAGATTATTATGGAGATGGGTTATCAAGTTAAGTCTAATGATGAGGTTAAATACGATGGATCCCGCGTTCAACAATCTCCTCCTGCATATCTTTTGCTAAATAAACCAAAAGGATTTGTTGCTACCTCCCAAGGCGGAAAAATTAATAAATCAGTTCAAGATTTGATTCGTTCCGGTGTAAAAACTAAGGTCCCCCCCATTGGCGATATGGGAAGGCCAATGACTGGACTTTTACTCTTTACCAATGATGAGAGTCTTCGAAAAAAACTTAATAATTCAAATTCAATCCCTATGATATATCAAGTTCTTCTAGATCAAAACGTAACTAAGGAGATGATGAATAAGCTCAAAGAAGGACAAATTATTTTTGAAAAAATGCAAAAAGTAAATGCAATTAGTCACATACAAGGAAAATCAAAAAAAGAAGTTGGTGTAGAAGTACATTCAGTTAGTCCTGCTATAATGCTTAAACTTTTTGCTTCAGTAGGAGCAAAAGTTATTCAGATGGACCGTGTTGTTTATGGAGGACTCAACAAAAAAGATCTTCCCCGAGGAAATTGGAGAAAATTAAGCGCCAAAGAAATTGGGTTTATGAAGATGTTTTCCTAAACGTCTCTTATTCATTTCAAAAAAGAAGCATCCGTAAACCAAAACATAAGAAACTAATTGATATCCAATTTTTTCTTCAACAACATTAAATCCATAAGCACTATAACTCCAAAAAACAGTCATGCTCCATAGAATTGGAAAAAAATATCCTGTCAGAAGACCTAATAAGATTAGATTTATAATATACCAAGGGTGAACTGTTGTAGCAATGAAAAAATAACAGCTGAGCAGTAAAAGCATATTTTTGTAAATTTCCTTATAGGTAAAATTCGCTCGTAAAAGTGAAAATATGATCACAAATAATATTGTTATAAAAGGCGTAATTTTTCCTAATTGACGTATTATATTATAACCTTTAATTTCATATCCAATAGCCCGAATAATATTATAAATACTGCCATTGAATTCAAATGTTGTGAACCATAGCTGAATAGTTTGTGTATAATTTTTTATCATTTCTTCACTCAAAAACGGGAACCAAAGAATGCAAGAAAAAATGATCAAGCTAAATGAGTAGATTAAAAATTTTCGCAAACCTAAGTATCTGAAAAAAATCGGAGTTAACAGGAGAGGCAATAATTTTGTCCCCACAGCGATAGTCATAAAAAAACCACCCAAAAGGGGTTTTTTCTTGAAACAATATAGCCAGGAAAAAACAGTGAATGTTATCATTAAGGGCTCTCCATGAAGGTTTCCAAAGCCTTCAACAATAACAAGAGGGTTTAAAAAATACCATGCAATGTTAATTGAAGGAATTTTAAAATGCTCAAAAAGTACTTTAGCACCAAAAAAAAGAAATAACTCTCCGAACATATATATAATCCTTAGTGCAAAAATTGGCTGCAAGATATCCCCTCTATTAAAGTATGCGATGAATTGAAATAAATACTGGCTTATGGGAGGGTAGTTTGAATAGTGATTATTACTTAAATTTCCCATCTTTTCATATAAGATTCCAGAACTTGGGAAATCAATCAAATTAATTATTTCATTGGGTGTATATCTATAAGGATTAATACCCAAAAGCTGAATATTTCCATCCCATATAAATCGATAAAAATCCTGTGAAAGTGTAGGAATATGATTCCAGAATATTAATCTGCAAACAATACCTAGAAGAAAAATACTCGTCAAGGTGCTGAAATTTCTAATCCAAAACCAAAGCAAAAAAAATAAACCGCTAAAAGTCAGAAGAAGAGATAATGTGTCTGTTCTCTGTAATTCAAATGAAAGCAAATAAAAACCAAACAAAAGAAAAGATAAAAGCCCCTAATTAACAATTTGATTATTTAATTGCATTTCAAATACTTTGTTTTAGACTATGATAACTTACACCGGAAAATCCTAAAAATAAAAAAAGATGAAACAGAAATAAACCAATATCTAATTCTGGAATAATAATTATTGATAAATACATACCAAACAGAAAGTAGATAGACATGGCTATTTCAAAAAATGAAAAAACAGAAATTTTCTTAATATTATACTTATTATTTTTTAAATCACTTTGATCAAATTTAGGAGTTCTAACGAAAGGACTTTTTTTGCCAAGGTATCCCTCTAAAACAGCAATGGAATTATGAATTGAAAATCCCAAAGCCAGAGTGTAAAAACTAATGAAACGTCTTATATATTTATAAAATGAACTTATACCTCCCCCAAAAACATATTTGTAAACAAACCAATAACAAACAAAAAAGATAATTGTAGATATTATAAAAAGAGTACTTATGTTATAAACTAGAGATAGTTCTGGGTAGGTTGTTTTTATAAAAAGTAATGGAACACTCAGAAATGAAATCACTATTATATTTAGAAACATACTGCTATTAATTAAGTGGAAAAAAGAATTGATTTTTATGCATACTGAGTGATCTTTTGATGTCATTATGCGGCCTATATGTTTTCTAAAATTTTCTGCACCACCCTTATTCCATCTAAATTGCTGAGACCTAATGGCATTTATTGTAATAGGTAGTTCTGCAGGAGTAACAACATCAAGAAGATATTTAAACTTCCAATTTTTAAATTGAGCCCGATAACTCAAATCTAAGTCTTCGGTCAATGTATCACCTTCCCAATTTCCAGCATCAATTATGCAACTTTTTCTCCAAATTCCTGCGGTTCCATTAAAATTTATAAAATGTTGTTGTTGATTTCTTCCTACTTGTTCTAAAATAAAATGTGCGTCTAAAGCAAATGATTGGACTTTTGTTAAGATAGAATAATTTCGATTTAGATGACCCCATCGGGTTTGAACCACTCCAACTTTAGGATCGTTAAAGTGGGGAATAGCCTTTAAAATCCAAGTGGCTTTAGGTAAAAAATCAGAATCAAAAATCGCAATATATTCACCATTAGCGCTTCTTAATCCGTTCTTCAATGCTCCTGCTTTAAAGCCTTCACGATTTTTTCTTGTAATTATCTCTATTGGAATTCCTTGTTTTTTATATTTTAATACAAGAGCTTTCGAAATTTCTAAACATTCGTCGGTAGAATCGTCTAAAACTTGAATTTGGAGCAAGTCCTTGGGGTATTCCAAGGCTGTAATGCACATAAGAAGTCTTTTTATAACATGAACTTCATTATAAATAGGTAATTGAATAGTAACTTTTGGTAGTCTTTTTGGAATCGAAGGTTCGTCTTTTTTTTGTTTTAGATATTTTAAAAAATAACGCAACATGTTTAGTTGAGTTAAACTATAAAAAAAAATCATAAGTAAGCATCCAATATAGAATACTAAAATTCCATAAGCTATAAAGCGTAATATTATATTTACTGTTATTTCCATTTAGAGAAATAGAATTTACCTATCCAAGATAGTATTTTATATCCTGCTAAAAATGTTCCAATTGTAGTTCCAGAAACCTTAGAAACCCCAATTCTGTTCCTATATTTTACTGGTATTTCAACATAAGATAGTTTTCTCCGTAAAATCTTCAACTGCATTTCTATTGTCCAACCAAAAGTTTTGTCCTCCATTCCAAGGCTCTGTAAAGTGTCCCATCTAATTGCTCTAAACGGACCCAGATCTTTAAATCTGCCACTATATAACAAGCGCATTAAAAAGCAGGATAAAATATTTCCAAATATTTGAGGTATAGTCATAGAACCTTTTTCTCTGAGACTTTTTAATCTTGCACCTAAACTAAAAACAACCTCACCCTTTATAATAGGTTTAACTAACATGTCTAGTTGCTCTGGATAGTCTGAATAGTCCCCATCCAAAAAAACTACAATTTCAGGTTTGTGGCTTTCCAAATAATTGATTCCTTTGAGGCATGCATAGCCATATCCTTTTTGTTTTTCATAAAGAACTTTAGCACCATGAGCTTTTGCGATTCTAGAAGTTTCATCTAATGAGCCATTATCAACAACTATAATTTCATTTACACTTTTAGGAATTGATGAAATTACTTTTCCAATAGAAAGAGCCTCATTTAAAGCCGGTATTATTACAGCAATTTTTATAAGTAATAAAGTTTATTTTTTTAATTCAATTTGTTGTTGAGGAACTATATATTGATCAAAATACCATCCAGATAAATTTTCAAAAGCTAGGAAAAATGAAATCCCAAATGTTATAAGTAAAAATGTTAATAAAGTTAAGTTTAACCTTTTTCTCTTTGGATCAATTGAACATTGATTTTGTTTTTTCTTGTACATAAAAAAACCATAAATTCCAAGGCAACAAGCTAGAATTCTTAATAAAATGGATCCAGTTCCTAAACTACCATCATCAGCATAAAAAAAATCTGCAAAAGAAATTGCAACTACTCCTCCCATTAAACCAAACATAAATAAAATTGCAGGTGCTACGCAACATATCATTCCTGTTAAAGCTGATATTAAACCAAATTTAAGAGACCATTTAAAAGCGCTTGGATTTTTCATATAATTTTTTATAAAATTAACACTTATTGTGTATTTAACATCCAATCATAATCAAGATAATTTATCTTTGGGTTATTAAATTCTAAATTTGAATATTTTTCAATAAAGCCTAGTCTCTCCTCTTTAGAGCCAAAGTCTTTTTCAAACCAAAAAAAGATTTTAGAAAGGTTAAGTTTATTTTTACTTAAAATATTTTTTGTGGAATCTAATAAGAAGGACCGTGTAGCCTGGATTAACTGAGTTTCTAATTGTTTTTCTTGAAAGGCTGTGTTTAGTAGTTTAGGGCAGGAAACCGAAGCACAATTAATAGCAAAATGAATACGCGGGTCATCCATTTTTCGTAAGATTTGATGTTCTATATCACCCAGACTATATTCTGTCTCTCTCGTTCTAAAGCATTTACTATTCCAGGGTGATTTAATTTCCTTAATGCTTTTGAGCGGATAATTCTCTAGGATAAGTTTAATAGTTAAAGAATTATAGGCATTTATCCAATAAGCTAATTTATAATTTTTTGAAGCGCCCTCTCTTGGTGGATAATTTGACAAGGTAGTTATGTAAGCATTTAAATTTTTTTGATCTTTTTTCCAGGCCTTGTAGTTTACTTGTCCACTTTCGGAAACATAAATTTTTAGTTGTTTATTCCATCGATGATGAATGTTTTTTTGTCCAAATGAAATAAAGCTGAGTGAACCAATCAAGACATAAAAAAGAAATTTTATGGATATATTATTCATAATAGTAAATGACATGAAATATAAAGCTAAATATAATTTTTTAGATAATTAAGATGTAAATATGTTGCTTTCAACTATTTTATTTAACAACCAAGGCAACCTTAAGAATAATAAAATTTCTTTTTAAATTTCAGAAAAAAGATTTTTGGTATTGGTCGTATAAAGAAGTATGCGCTTTGAGGCTTTTTTCGTCATCAATGTCATTCTTTATTTCTAAATAGCAGATAGAATTTTCCATAACTTTTGATAGAGTCTGTTTAAAAACTTGTTGTTGACCCCATGTGATGTCTTTAAAAATTTTATTATTAATTTTCTTCATCCCGATTAAATAGTACCCTCCGTCGTAGCATGGCCCGATAACTATGTCGTTATGTTTCAATGCTTTTTTTGCCTCTTTTAAAGTGTTTTTATCTAAGCTCCATAAATCACTTCCTATTAGAATGACATTTTCATATTTATTATTAAAGGCCCAGCGAAAAGCAGCCTCCATTTTTTCACCAAGATCTTTCCCCTTTTGAATTTGGTATTCTTCTTCACATTTAAATATAGATATTAATTCTGGACTTACTGTATTTTTAAAAAGCACAGTTTTAAGTTTACTATTGAATAATGTTTTTGCGGTATGTTGAAGAATTTTCTTATAAACCCAAAGAGAAGCTTTCATTCCTATATTCTTGCCAAGGCGAGTTTTTACCTTACCTAGAAGTGGATGTTTAGCAAAAACAATTAGAACAGTTTTCATAGGTCAAAAATCGTAAATTCAATAATTTTGATTTTCGAATAATTTAGCTTGAAAAAATTCAAACTCTAATAGAACGAATAAAGTCATTAATTCTCTCAACTCCTTTTTCTTCTATAAATTTTATAAAGGCTGAGCCAATTATGGCTCCATTTGAATGTTGTGTTGCTGCAGAATAAGTAGAAGCATTACTAATGCCAAAACCTACTACAGTTGGAGAGCTTAATTTCATAGCTGAAACACGTTGGAAATAGTCTGTTTGATTATTGCCAAAGGTGTTTTTTGCTCCAGTAACACTTGAGCTACTTACCATATAGATAAAGCCATTTGATACTTTGTCAATATAGCGAATACGATTTTCTGAAGTTTGTGGGGTAATTAAAAACATATTATATAATCCATGTTGATCAAATAGTTCTTTGTAGTTTTCATGATAGACATCAACAGGTAAATCGGGAATAATTAAGCCATCAATACCAATTGATTCACATCGCTGACAGAATTTTTCAATTCCAAATTGCAAGATAGGGTTAAAATAACCCATCAAGACTAGAGGAATGTGTATGTATTCTCTAATATTTTCTAATTGAGAGAATAATTTATCAGTTGTCATTCCATTACTTAGGGCTTGAGTAGAGCTTTTCTGTATAGTAGGTCCATCAGCTAAAGGATCAGAAAAAGGGAGCCCAATTTCGACCATATCCACACCGGAAGCTTCCAGTTTTTTTAAAATAGGCACTGTGTCATCTAAATTGGGAAATCCGGCAGAGTAGTAGATGGATAACAATTTTTTATCTTCTTTAAATTTTCGGGCAATTCTATTCATTACAGCTTAAAATAGTCAATATAAGTATCCAAGTCCTTGTCACCGCGACCTGAACAATTAAAAACAATAACTTCTTTGGGGCTGAACTTACGCATTTCAAGTACAGCAAAAGCATGGGCTGTTTCAATAGCAGGAATGATACCCTCCATTTGGGAAAGGGTAAGTCCCCAATCCATTGCTTCTTGATCTGGAATGGAAATAAACTCTGCTCGTTTAGAGCGGTAAAGGTGGGCATGCATAGGTCCAATACCAGGATAATCTAGACCAGCTGAAATTGAATAAGGTTCGGTAATTTGTCCATCATGGGTTTGCATTAAGAGAGTTTTACTTCCATGAATGATTCCTTCTTTGCCCAGTACAGAAGTTGCAGCACTCTTTCCAGAATCAATTCCTTTTCCAGCGGCCTCAACAGCAATTATGTTTACTCGTTCATCATTCAGGTAGTGAAAATAGAGTCCAGCAGCATTACTTCCTCCACCAACACAAGCTATTATATGGTCGGGAAAATCACGACCCTCTTGTTCTTTCAATTGCCATTTAGTTTCTTCACTAATAACTGATTGAAATCGAGCCACCATATCTGGATAGGGGTGAGGTCCAACTACAGAACCAATAATATAATGTGTATCTACTGGATTATTAATCCAGTCTCTAATAGCTTCATTGGTAGCATCTTTCAGAGTTTTACTCCCTGATTTCGCTGGTCGAACTTCTGCTCCTAACATTTTCATACGAGCAACATTTGGCGCCTGACGCTTAATGTCTAATGCGCCCATATATACAATACATTCGACCCCCATCAGGGCACAAACTGTAGCAGTGGCTACTCCATGTTGTCCAGCACCAGTTTCTGCTATGATGCGATTTTTACCTAAACGTTTAGCTAGTAGAATTTGACCAATAGTGTTGTTAATTTTATGAGCTCCAGTATGACAAAGGTCTTCTCGCTTTAAATATATTTTAGTATTATACCGCTCTGATAAACGTTTAGCAAAGTATAAAGGAGTAGGACGTCCTACATAGACCTTTAGTAGGTTATCGAACTCTTTTTTAAACTTGGGCTCTGCTGAAATTTTTAAATAGTTTTTCCTTAGTTCTGCTACATTGGGGTATAACATTTCAGGAATAAAGGCACCGCCAAAGTCACCGTAATATCCTTTTTCATCTACATTATAGTTCATCCATTTCATTTTTAAATTTTGTCAGGGCCTCTATTTTTTTTAGCCCTGGAGCAGACTCAAATTTACTATTTACATCAATAGCATATAGGGGTAAAGTTGTTTTTAATAATTCTTTAATCTGTTTTGTGTTTTCTGGCCCAATTCCTCCACTTAAAAAAAATGGTTTTTGAGAGGTGTAATCAAATAAAATTTTCCAATCAAAAGCATAACCATTACCTCCTGGAAAGGTCCCTTTTGTGTCAAATAAAAAGAAGTCACAATTTTCTTCATATCGTATAAGTAGTGAAAAGTCAAAAAACTCTTTGATTGAAAAAGCTTTGATTAATTCAACCCCAAATCCCTTAATGATCTTACAAAAAGCAGGTGTCTCTGCTCCATGTAATTGCACTGCTTGTAATTGATGAGTAATTATCATATCCTTAATATAATCAACAGATGCATCTAAAAAGACTCCTGTTTTTTTTATGTTTTTATTAAGATCCGGTGTTGATTTTAAAACGAAGCGACTTGAAGATGACCAAAAAATAAAACCCATGTAGTCAGGTTGCAAGACGCTCAGATTTAAAATATTTTCAGTTTCCCTCATGCCGCAGACTTTTAACTTCATGATTCTATTTGTTGAATGAATTTTCGGGTTGTTTCTCCTGGATTATCAGTTTTCATAAAATTTTCGCCTATTAGAAAACCTTGGTAACCATAGGCCCTTAAATCTTTAATGGCAGATACATCACTTAAACCGCTTTCAGATATTTTGATAAAATCATCAGGAATTTTTTTGATTATATCTTTACTTGTATCCAAGGAGACCTCAAAGGTTTTTAGATTACGGTTATTCACACCGATTATATCTAAGGTTGGCATGACAGATTTTTCCAACTCTTGTAGATTATGAATTTCCAATAAAACTTCTAATCCATTTTCTTTTGCTGTAGTTGATAATTGTTTAATTTCTTTTCTGTTTAATATTCCTGCAATTAATAAAATAACATCAGCTCCATGAGCTTTGGCTTCAATTATTTGATATTCGTCAACAATAAATTCTTTCCGTAAGACCGGAAAACTAGTTACTGAGCGAGCAAGGGTAAGATCATTGAGGGAACCACCAAAATATTTGCCATCAGTTAATACAGACATCCCGCACGCACCTGCCTTTTCATAGCCACTAGCAACATTGGTAACAGAAAGTGAGCTATTGATATTTTGTTTAGATGGGGAGCGGCGCTTGTGTTCAGCAATTATGCCAGAAACACTTGAGCTAAGAGATTCTACTAATGAATTCGACTGACGATCAAAAAGCGGAGAAGCCTCCCAATAAGCAGTTGGGAATAACCTCTTCCTTTGAGCAACTTCGATGCGTTTATCAGCTACTATAAGGTCTAATATATTCATTTTTTACTAAGGTTTTGAAGTTTGGTTAGCGAACTGAATGCTTTTCCAGAAAGTATAGATTCTTTTGCTTTTTCAAAGCCCTCAATGGATGATATTCTTAAAGCTGTCGCGATAGCCATTCCTGCATTTGCACAGACTACATCCTGCTGCGCCTTGGTTCCTTCGTTTTGTATTACATTCATGAATATTTTTACGGAAGTGTCTATATTTTCTCCTCCAGCTATTGCTTTGGGAGCTATTGGTTTTACTCCAAAATCTTGAGGCATCAATATACTTTCACTGTTTTTGCCAAAAGCTTTTGTAGGTCCCGTAAGCGAGATCTCATCATAACCATCTAATCCATAAAGAATAGTAAAGTTGGTGTTTGTTTTTTGAAATAAGTAGTAGTAAAGTCTTGCTAATTCTAGGTTAAATACTCCTGTTAATTGATTTTTTGGCAACACAGGATTAACCAAAGGGCCCAACATATTAAAAAAGGTTTTAACTCCAAGTTCACGTCTTACAGGTGCTACATTTTTCATTGCAGGATGAAAGAGGGGTGCATGCAAAATACAAATGCCTGCTTCATCAAGACACTTCTTTAAAAAACCTTTTTTATTAGAAAACTTTATTCCTAGTGCTTCTAAGACATTGCTAGAGCCACAACCTGAAGAAACACCGTAATTCCCATGCTTGGTGACTTTAACTCCAGCGCCAGCGGTAACAAAAGAGGAAAGGGTAGAAATATTAAAGGTGTCTTTTCCATCTCCCCCAGTACCACAAAGGTCAATGGTATCATATTCATTAAGATCGATCATAACACACAATTCTAATAAAGCAGAACGAAAACCTTCCAGTTCATCTAAACTAATGCTCCGCATCATATATACAGTAAGGAATGAAGCAATTTGTGAAGAATTATAATGTCCATCTGCAATATTGATAATTATCTGTCGGGATTCTTCCTTGCTGAGTTGCTGATAATTTATGAGTCTGTTGAGTATGGCTTTCATGTTTAACTATTGATCCAGTTACTTAATATTTTTTTTCCATAAGGGGTGAGTACCGACTCGGGATGAAATTGCACCCCACAAACATCATATATTATATGACGTAAAGACATTAATTGTCCTTGATGATCAATCGAGGTTGCTACAAGCTCTTTGGGTAATGGGGTTGCAACGACCCAAGAATGGTAGCGTGCGATATTGAAAGTGTCAGGGAGTTCTTTAAACAGTAAATCTTTTTTAATAATCTTTACTGGTGTTGCAATACCATGATAAACTTTATCTAGGTTAATTAGCTTCCCACCAAAAACTTCTCCAATTGCTTGATGTCCAAGACAGATACCTAAGATTTTCTTTGTTGGGGAATAACGTTTAATGGCTGCTTTTAATAAACCAGATTCATCAGGAATACCAGGACCAGGGGAGAGGAGTAATAGTGGATAATTTTCTAATTCGTCAAGCTCAAATTTATCATTACGTTTTATGGTCACCTCACAGTTCATCTCTTCTAGATAGTGAACCAGATTATAGGTAAAAGAATCGTAATTATCAATGACAAACACTTTTTTCATAATTAAATGTCTTCTGCAAGTGTTAAGGCTTTGTCTAAAGCTCCTAATTTATTATACACTTCTTGTAATTCATTTTCTGGAACAGAATCAGCAACAATACCTGCTCCTGCCTGGTAATGTAGTTCGTGATTTTTACTTAAGAATGAACGAATAATTATTGCATGATTAAAATTCCCATGAAAATCCATATAGCCAATTGCTCCTCCATAAAAATTGCGTTTGGTAGTTTCATAACGATCTATTAATTGTAAAGCCATATGTTTCGGAGCGCCACTTAATGTTCCTGCTGGAAAAGTATCTGCTACTACACGAAATGTTTTAGTGGCCTTTTTCACGGAACAGCTTACTTTTGATACCAAGTGAATAACATGGGAATAGAATTGAATTTCTCGATTTTTCTCCACTACAACTTCTGATCCATTGCGACTTAAATCATTTCTGGCTAAATCGACCAGCATTACATGTTCGCTATTTTCTTTAGGATCCTTTGCCAATGCTCCAGCAGCTTTGGCATCTTTTTCATCATCACCTGTTCGGCGAAAGGTTCCTGCAATAGGGTGAATTTCTGCCTTACCATTTTGAACTATGAGTTGAGCTTCTGGTGAACTCCCAAAAATTTTAAAGTAACCATAGTCAAAGAAAAACAAATAAGGGGAGGGGTTGATAGACCTCAGGGTTCGATAAACATTAAACTCATCTCCTTTAAAACTTTGAGAAAATAGTCTGGAAAGAACAATTTGGAATACATCCCCTCTATAACAATGATCTTTTCCTTTTTTAACAAATTCAATGAATTGTTCATCACTAAGGTTAGATGATTTATCACCCACTTTTTCAAAGTTAAAATGGCTGTTATTTTTGGCTTGGAGTAAAACCTCTATCTCGTTAAGATTGTGTTTGCCATTATAGATGTGCGAAAATAAGTGAGCTTCGTGATTAAATAGACTAATGGCAATAATGTTTTGATAAACAGCATAATAAATATCGGGAATATCTTGTCCGGGTTTAGTTTTATCAAGATCAATATTTTCGAAACGATCTACAGCATCATGAGCTACATAACCAAAAATTCCATTACTAATAAATTTAAATGGAAAACGTTCGCTCTCAAACTGCTGTGAAAATTGATGGATTCGCCCAGGAATGTCCATTTTTAAATCGACTTTTTCTACTATTGAATTCTTATCCGGTAATTGGGTAGTAAGAAGATTGTTTTTAAGCTCAATAGAGGCTATTGGGTTGCAACAGATATATGAAAAATCATTTTTGTTTGCATGATAATCACTACTTTCTAAAAGTAAAGAATGAGGAAACACATCTCTTAATTTTAAATATACACTTACTGGTGTAATAGTGTCTGCAAGTATTTTTTTGTGCTCCGTTTTAAGGGCAAATATTTTCATTTTTGACATAAATTAAAAAAGGCTTGTCGTGATGACAAGCCTAAATACATATTTATACAGTTGTTTTCACGCGAATCATTATAGAATCGTTTGCCACCAGCTGTTATATTTTGTTGATAATTTCATTGATTCAAATATAATATAAAATTTATAACTCCATTCTTAAATTTGCAACATAATCATTGTTGTAAGATTTTTATTAAAAAACCAAGTCAACTTTAATTTCAATATCGTCATAGATTAATTTATCGCCTAATTCATCAAAAAAACTGGAAGAACGGAATTTTATATTGTATTTAGATCTGTCAAAAATAAGTTCAGCAGTTGCACCTTTTTCGTTAAGTGTAAGATCAAAATTTATAGCGTTACTTATTCCCTTAATTATAAGGTTTCCCATAACTGTGTGTTTTTTCCCATCAACTTTTTTTGAAGATGAAATATTTAAAGTAGCAGTTGGGTGTTGTTCTACTCCGAAAAAATCATTTGAACGTAAATGTTTTTCAAGATAATCTTTTGATCCACCACTTAAGTCTTGATTTTCTATACTATTCATGTCGACAACAAATTTACCAGCAGTCACCAACCCTTTTTCTATTATGATACTTCCCTTTTTAAACTTAAGGGATCCAAAATGTGTTTTTGTGGTAATTTCTTTACCAAACCATTTTATTTTACTTAAACTTAAATCAATTATTTTTTCTTGTCCTTTGAGGACTGATATGCAGGAGGACAGTAAAATAGTAAATAAGATATTTCTAATTTTCATTATTTTTTATTTATTCATTTTTTTTAGTAAAGAAACAATATTTTCTTTTTCCTTTTCGGAAAGTTTTTGAGATATCTTATTTTCTGCTTTTTCAACAATTGCATCTACTGCTGACAGAATTTTGAGTCCTTCATTTGTAATAAACAATTCTATTTTTCTTCTGTTTTTTTCGCAAATGTTTCGCTTAACAAATTTTTTATCAATTAATTTATCAATAATGCGAGTTGTATTGCTCATTGGATTTACCATTTTTTCTTGAACAGAAGAAAGATTAGCGGCAATGCCATTTTGGCCTCTTAATATTCTCAAAACATTAAACTGTTGAAGAGAAATTTTATAAGGTTTCAAAGCTTTGGATAGAGATTCAATAACTTTACAGTTAGTCTTAATTAATGTAATTACAAGATTCTTAGAATTTGTTGACATGTGCGAGAACAAATGTTGTACCAACAAATATATGATTATTTTTTAAACAATTTTTTTCTGACTTGTTTATGGAGATATGCTATTGTATTTTAGCACAAAAAATGAGGAATGGATTTATCACAAGATAAATGGACTGAAAATCAGCAATCAGAAACGGGGAGTATAATTTTAGATGTAAGAACACCCGAAGAATATTCAAAGGGGCATATTCCAAACGCTAAGTTACTTGATATTCGAAACCCTCAAGAATTTATTGATAAATTAGATGATCTAGAAGTTTCAAAGAAATATTATGTTTACTGTCGTTCTGGGGCGCGAAGTGCTCAAGCATGTCAACTTTTAAAACAAAGAGGAATTTCTTATTGTTATAATTTAATTGGTGGAATTATTGAGTGGAAAGGAGATATAATTAGACAGTAAAGGTTGTTTTATGTATAGATCCAATCGACTTCGTATTTTTTTCGAACGAAATGGCTTTGCAGTTTCAACCCGAATAGCTGAATTGCTAGGAATGAAAGTGAAAAGTGTTCGTTTATTTTTTATTTATGCTTCTTTCACTACTTTGATTGGAGGTTTTATAGTTTACTTAATCTTGGCTTTTTGGTTAAAACTTAAAGATCTTATTTATACCAAAAGAACTTCAGTTTTTGATTTGTAAAAAAATAGTTAGCTTAAGTTTTTAAATCCCTGATTTATAGACTTCAAAGATGCTTATAGAAATTATTGACTTAATTTACAAGAATCTTTCAGTTGATTAGTTTGTTTTTCTATTCCTTTTTATGATATTGAGCCTATTAAATTCTCAAAAAAAATATGAAATACTCACCAACGATAAAGCACTTTATCATAGCTTTTCTATTTCTATTAATTTATTCTCCAGTTTTTTCTCAAGATCGTGGTTTGGATGAACGCATTAATGAAGCATTCACTCCTGTAGCGAATTGGTGGGAAGGTTTAATTTTGCATAATTTTCCAGGAACAGGAATCCCCACAATAATTTTTTTGCTTGTTGGGGGTGCACTTTTTTTTACCATCTATTTTGGATTTGTTAATGTTCGTCACTTTTCAACTGCTATTAATACGGTTCGTGGGAAATATGACAGTATAGATCATAACAGTTCAGCTAACCCTGAAATTTCATCAGATGAAGACGTAAAAAAAACTATTTCTGATGAAAGTAAAGAAGGGGAGGTTAGTCACTTTCAGGCTCTTGCAACTGCGGTTTCAGGAACTGTTGGTAATGGAAATATTGCAGGAGTTGCTTTAGCTATTGCGGTAGGTGGGCCAGGTGCGACATTTTGGATGATATTATGTGGTTTAATAGGTATGTCTACTAAATTTGTAGAGTGTACTTTAGGAGTTAAATATCGGGATATCGGTGAGGATGGAACTGTTTACGGAGGGCCAATGTATTATTTGACTAAAGGTCTAAAGGAAAAAGGTTTTGCTACTCTTGGTAAAATATTGGCTGGAATTTTTGCCTTTTTGTGTATTGGAGCTTCATTTGGAGGAGGAAATGCAGCACAGTCCAATCAAGCGGCTATGCAATTAGTTGATTCATTCGGAATGACTGGAGGTAGTTCCCGAACTATTATAGGAGTCATCATGATGGTTTTGGTTGGAATTATTATTATAGGCGGGATTAAACGCATTGCTTTAGTAACTGAGAAAATTGTGCCTTTTATGGCTCTTATTTATATTTTAGCCTGTTTATATATCATATTAACTAATTTTAGTTTTGTTGATGATGCTTTTGGAATGATATTTAGTCAGGCTTTTAGTCCGCAAGCAGGATTGGGAGGATTGCTCGGTGTTTTAATTACTGGCTTTAGAAGAGCTGCCTTCTCAAATGAGGCAGGAGCAGGCTCTGCTTCTATAGCTCACTCAGCTGTAAAAACTAATTATGCTGCTTCAGAGGGATTGGTAGCCTTGTTAGAGCCTTTTATTGATACGGTTGTAATTTGCACCATGACGGCCTTAGTCATTATTATTTTCAACGGTGATAATACTGTATTTGATTATGGAGGTGTAGGCGGAATTGTAATGATTGATGGTGTCCCAGCTGAAGGAGCTGGAATCACAGCAGCTGCTTTTGCAAAATATATTTCATTTTCAGGCCCTTTCCTAACAATTGCTGTAGTGCTTTTCGCTATTTCAACTATGATTTCATGGTCTTATTACGGTTTACAATCTTGGATGTATATTTTTGGAAAAAGCAAAGTTTCTGAGTTGACATACAAATCTTTATTTTTAATTTTTATTGTTATTGGTGCTGCAGGTGATATGTCTTCTGTTTGGGCTTTTTCAGACGCTATGATTTTGGCTTTAGTATTCCCAAATATGATTGGATTACTATTATTATTTCCCCGTGTTCGAGAAGAATTGAATAATTATTTATCAGCCATAGCAATACTTAAAAAGTAGTAAGTTCTACAAATAATAAATATATATTTGTAATAAAAAATTGTAAATGATAGATTTCGAATTGCGACCTGAAATTAGTACTTCTGAGACTCAGCGTATGGTGTATGAAGCTGCAAGAGACTTTGCTGCTCAATTCATAAAACCTAATGTCATGGAATGGGATGAGGCACAATATTTCCCTTCAGAAATTTTTGAAAAGGCAGGAGCTCTTGGGTTTATGGGAATGCTTATTCCAGAATCTTATGGTGGCTCTAGCATGGGTTATCACGAGTATGTGACCCTGATAGAAACAATTTCTATTGTTGACCCCTCTATTGGTTTATCAATTGCTGCACACAATTCCCTTTGTGTTAATCATATTTATTCATTTGGCACTGAGGATCAACGTTTAAAGTGGTTGCCTAAACTCTGCCAAGGGTCAGCTATTGGTGCATGGGGACTTACAGAACACAACACCGGTTCCGATGCTAAAGATATGTCTACTACAGCCCGAAAAGAAGGAGATAAATGGATCTTAAATGGCACTAAAAACTTTACAACTCATGGAATTTCTAGTGATATCGCAGTTGTTATTGCTCGAAATGGAGAGAAGAATAATAATCGCTCTATGACTGCTTTTGTAGTTGAACGAGGAACTCCTGGTTTTTACGCTGGAAAAAAGGAAAATAAATTAGGAATGCGTGCATCTGAAACAGCAGAAATGATTTTTGATGAATGCGTCATACCAGATGAAAACAGACTTGGTCCGGTTGGAGATGGTTTTATACAATCAATGAAAATTCTAGATGGTGGAAGAATTTCAATTGCAGCACTTTCTTTGGGAATCGCTAAAGGTGCTTATAACGCATCTTTGACATATTCAAAAGAACGTAAGCAATTTGGAAAGTCTATAAGTAGTTTTCAGGGTATTTCTTTTAAGTTAGCCGATATGGTGACAGAAATAGAGGCAGCTTCTTTACTTACCCAAAAAGCATCAGAAATGATAAATCAAAACTTAAATGTTACTCAAGCTGGTGCAATGGCAAAATTATTTGCTTCTGAGACTTGTGTTAAAGTTGCAAATGAAGCGGTTCAAATCCACGGAGGTTATGGATTTACAAAAGACTTCCCTGTTGAAAAATTTCTAAGAGATTCTAAGCTTTGTACAATAGGTGAAGGGACTAGTGAGATTCAGAAAGTAGTTATTGCCAGAAAAATTCTTAATGACTAAACTTTAATATAGAATTAAAGGCTTTTAACTCATTCTTTTATATATATTTGCATCCATTATGAAAGGAGGTGCCATTTTATGTTAATTATTCCAGTTAAAGACGGTGAAAATATTGATCGCGCATTAAAGCGTTTTAAACGAAAATTTGATAAAACAGGTGGCATGCGACAACTTCGTGCTAGAAAACAATTTGTAAAGCCCTCTGTAAAAAACCGTCAAAAAATTCAAAAGGCACAATATATACAGCATTTACGCGACAGCGAAAACATTTAAGTTTTTTTAAAACATAATAGCTACGTTATCTTAATGAAGTTTTTTAACTTTATCAGGTAACGTTTTTTTATGTCCATTTTTGCTTTTTTAGATTACATTTCCCTAGAAAAGAAATGTTCACAACATACACTTAAAGCCTATCAAGCTAATTTAATGGCTTTTGAATCTTTTTTAAAATCACAGAATGCAGAAGAAGGAATTGAAAAAGTTTCATACGGTGAAATAAGAGCTTGGATTGTAATTTTAATCCAGTCTGGTAATAGTTCACGCACAGTTAACAGGAAAATTTCAGCATTACGTTCATATTTTAAGTTCCAACTTCGTATTGGAAACATACAAGTTTCACCATTAAAAGAACATAAGGCACTTAAAACAGATACTAAAGTGGCATTACCTTTTTCTCAAGAAGAAATGAAAAACTTGTTTGAGTCGGATATTTTTCCTGACACCTATATTGGACTAATGACTAGAACTATAATACAACTTCTTTACTTTACAGGAATTCGCAGGAGTGAGTTAATTGATTTAAAAGTTCAAGATATAGATTTCCCTAAGGGATTATTGAAGGTTTTAGGAAAGCGAAATAAAGAAAGACTTATGCCCCTATTACCCGAAATTCAAAACCAATTGAAGATGCTTCTAGAATCACAAAAGGAATTGAAAATAATAAGAGAAGCTGATTTTTTCTTTGTAAACGAAAAGGGTAAAAAGCTCTCCGCATCATTTGTTTATCAATCTGTTAAAATTTACCTTAGTAAGGTGTCAACAAAAATTAAACGCAGCCCACATGTTTTAAGACATAGTTTTGCCACACATTTGTTAGATCAAGGAGCAGATTTAAACTCCATTAAAGATCTTTTGGGTCATAGCAGTATTGCAGCAACTCAACATTACACACATAGCAGTATGGCTAAGATTCAAGAAGTTTATAAAAAAGCACATCCTAGAGAGAAAAATAACTAAACAATAAAATCTATGAAAACTATGCACTTCCGATCAGTAAATTACAAGGCCGATAAAAAGTTAAAAGATTTTGCAAAAAAACGAATTGAAAAACTTTCCATATTCTGCAATCAAATTATAGAAGTATTTGTTTTTACAAAAGTTGAAAATAACTCTGATGGAATAAATAAATGGGCTGAACTTAAAATTAGAATTCCTGGAGATGATATAGTTGTAAAAAAAATTTCTAAATCTTTTGAGGCATCAATCAACTTAGCTGCAGAAAGTGCAAAGAGGATTTTAAAACGCAGAAAGGAAAAAGAAAGAATATTGTAAAACTATTTATAAGTATGAAGAGTATCTAATTCTAATATTTTTTTATTTTTTTTACTTTACTGCGAAGTATTTTGAAGGCTTTTGTTATATGAGATTCAACAGTTTTTATTGAAATCTTATTGAACTCTGCAATTTCTTTATTAGTAAAACCATTTATTTTTTTAAGAGAAAATATCTTTTTTGTTTTTTCTGGCAGATTATCAATTAATAGATTCATTTGATCTATTTTTTTTGAAAGATTCTCATCCGAAACATCATTCAATTGTTCTTCTAAAACATGATGATATTGTTCGTGTAATCTTGATAATGATTTACTTTTATGATATTCGGTTATAAATTTATTATAGATTGACTTATATAAGAAAGATTCTAAAGAAAATTGAGGATTTAATTTATAACGATAATCATAGACATTAATAAAGACCTGTTGAACAATATCGGCGGCAATAGAATGATCAAAACATAAACTTAGCGCATACCCAAATAGTTTGTCATTGTATTTACTAACCAATTCACTCCATGCTTCTTGATTGTTTTCTTGAAGTTTTTTGATCAGAATTGCACTTTCTTTGAATTTGCTATTGTGCATTTAATTTATTTAAATGTTTCTTTAAAACTAAGTTATTTTTTTTAAATCTATAAAATCCCGTTTTATTGTTACCCATAAAAAAGATTTAATAGGGTTATGTGTTTTGAGTTAGTATTAACATATAGTTTATGGAAAAAAGAATTGAAAAATTAATTTTTAAATTTCTTGATAATCAAGCTACACTATCTGAATTAGATAGTCTTCTGCAATGGATTAGCAATGAAAAAAAATACAAGCAATATATTGAATTTATTGCCGTAAATCACCTTACAAACATAGCCTTGAATCAAACAAACAAAGAAAAAATAATTGAAGAAATTAATTCAAGAATTAATTTTGACAAAAATAAAAAAATAAAAAAAAGAGCATATAAATTATTTGGAATAGCCGCCATATCCATTTGTTTTTTTTCAACAATCTTTTATTTAAACTTTTTTAATGAAAATAATAGGGATTTACAAGTCATAGATTCGTCTAAAGTTTCGTTAACAACATCTGATGGCAAAATAATTGATTTAGAAAAGTTGGATGATCAGCAAACTAAAATCAACAACAATGTTTTAGTAAATCAAAAGGTAAATACACTTTATTATAAAAATGATCCAACCCTAAGAGATCTTAGATATAATATTATAAAAGTTCCTTATGGTAAGGTGTTTAATATTGAACTCTCTGACGGAACCATGGTTTATCTAAATTCGGGGACGTCTTTAAAGTATCCTGTAAATTTCATTAATGGTATAGATAGAGAGGTATTCATTGATGGTGAAGCTTTTTTTGAAGTGAGTAATAATAAGGTAAGTAAATTTAAAGTTGTCTCAAATAATACTTCAGCGCATGTCTATGGAACAAAATTTAATTTCAAAGATTATCCTGAAGATGATTTCTCTGAAATCATTTTAACTGAGGGGAGTTTAGGAGTAAGTCAATATTCTTCCGATTCAGACAGAGAAATTTTAATTATAAAACCTGGTGAAAAAGCTAAACTTATTTTTTCTGATGGTAAAATAGAACGCTCACGTGTAAATACTTCACTATATACATCATGGATTAATGGTAGAGTTGCTTTTAGAAATGAAAGCCTGCCAAGCATGATTCAAAAATTAGAAAGAATTTATAATGTTGTAATTATAAATAACAACAAAGACATAGAAGAAAAATATTTTACTGCAACTATTCTCTATAAAGAAGAATCTATAAATGATGTACTGTCTTATTTAAGCCAAGTATATGGATTAGAATACCAAATAATAAATAATAAAATACTAATTGAATGATAAAATTAAAAGCTAAATAAAAAAGGCTATTGCTGCAACAATAGCCCCGTAAAAAAGTAACCGTAAAACAATCACTAATTTAAACACACAAATTTATGAAACTTAACCAATTATTGTCCATTAATGGACAATATAAATTTCCAAAAACAGCAAATATTTTGAGAATTTCAGTTTTTCTTTCAATAGTTACATTGTTCTCAACATTTGCAAACACTAATGTTTACTCTCAGACTGAAATTTCAATTAATGTTGAAAATACTGAGATTATAAGCATTCTAGATCTTATTGAGTCAACAACCGATTTAAGATTTTTTTATGACAATGACATTTATGATTTTAATGAAAAAAAGACACTGTCTTTTGAAAAAATAAAAATTTCAAAGGCCATAAATCTAATTTTCGATGGTAAATTGGATTTCAGTTTAACAGATAATGTTGTTATACTTAAAAAGATAATTGAGATAGCTGACAAAAACATTGTTATTGATTTTAAAAATATTGAGGAAGAAGATTTACAACAAACATTTATTTCAGGAACCATTACTGACAATGATGGAAATCCTCTTCCCGGAGCAACTGTTGTTGAGCTGAATACCGATAATGGAACAACAGCTGATTTTGATGGTAAATTTTCTTTAGCAGTTAGTAATGAAAACCCAACTATTGAGGTTTCTTTCATTGGATTCGAAACTCAACAAATTAGTGCCAGTGGGGATAATATAGAAATTCAACTTGTTGCATCGATCTCTGGATTAGATGATGTTGTTGTGGTTGGTTACGGCACACAGAGTCAGAGAGATATAACCAGTGCAATTTCTAAGATCTCAGTTGACGATACGGCTATCAAATCAGCATCTAACATGCAATCTATAATGTATGGAAAAGCTGCCGGAGTTCAAGTTACATCAATAAGTGGAGAGCCAGGCGCAGGTGTTGAAATAAGAATCAGAGGTTTAGGAACTACCGGTAACAATATGCCATTGTATGTAATAGATGGGGTGCCAATTGTAACAGACGCTGTGCCAGTTGGTACATTTGCTTTAAATCCACTTTCTGGACTTAGCGCATCTGAAGTTCAATCTATTGAAATTCTAAAAGATGCTTCCTCAGCTGCAATCTACGGAGCTAGAGCTTCTAATGGTGTTGTAATGATTACCACCAAAAGAGGAAAAGGTTTGTCTGAAACTAAATTTTCATACGAAACCAGTTTAGGTTTCCAGCAACTAAGAAAAAATTATGATGTTTTAAATGTTCAACAATATGTCGCTATGCAAAGTGATCTAGGAAATGATTATTCTCAGTTTTCAGGAAGACCGACTATCGATGGACAAGCAATAGCAGTTAATGATAATGCTCCTATTGTTAACCACAGTATGAATATTTCTGGAGGTACAGAAAATATGAATTTCAGTATTATGGGTAACTATTTTGATCAAACAGCTTATACAAATAGGGTGGGTGGCTTTCAGCGATACTCTTTAAGAGCAAACTCAGACATTAAAGTAGGAAAAAGATTAAAATTTGGAGAATCTATTCAATTATCTAGGTCTTCTAGAATTGAGGCTTCTGATGGGTCATTTGCAATGTATAAGACTGCACAAAACGCTCCTTTTGTTCCATATTTAGATCCAAATGGTCCAGGCGGTTATGCTGTACTTAATAATGCAAGCAGTGGAGGAGCAGGATTTCAAAATTGGTTTGCTTTTAACGATACGAGATACCAAGTAACCGAAAAAGATGTTTATAAAGTTTTTGGTAATGTATACGGTGAACTTGAAATACTCAAGGGCTTAAAATTCAGAACTTCCATAGGTGTAGAATTTATGGACTATGGTGGTAAAGAGAAAAGAGGTGAATTAGATATTTCATCTTTGGAGGGATTTGTGAATCCTAGTAATATAAATTATGGAGACTTTAACTCATTAACCACAAACTTTAATAATATTCTAACATATGATTTAGATCTTGGAAAACATTCTCTTAAATTCTTAGCGGGACATGAAGAAACAAACTATGAATTTAATAGCATTGCTTGGAGTGGAATAAATCTAACCAATCGTGACATTGAACTTGCCCTTACAGCTCAATCAAAAAACCTATACGATGATTTAGATCATTGGGCTCTAAGAGGGTTTTTAGGAAGAGTAAATTATTCATTTAATGATAAATATTATTTAACTGCTAACCTACGTCAGGATTCTTCATCTAGATTTTCAAAAGATACTAGAACAGAAATTTTCCCTTCGGTATCAGCCGCTTGGCGTATTAGTGATGAGTCATTTATGGATGGTGTTGATTTTATAAATGATTTAAAAATTAGAGCATCCTATGGTACGGTAGGTAACCAGAATACAGGTAATAACTTTGCTTATATTCCTTCATTAGGACTTTCTACTCATTATACCATCGGCGCTGGTCAGACAGCGGTTAGAGCCCCTGTACCATGGTTCTTTTCAAACCCAAATCTTAAATGGGAAACTAGTGAGCAAATTGATATTGGTTTTGATGCTTCACTTTTTGACGGAGCCGTTGGTGCAACTGTTGATTATTATAAAAAAACTACTAGTGATCTTTTAGTTTCAGTTCCAATACCAATGACATCAGGTTTCTTGCCAGACGCCCTTATTAATGCTGGAGTTGTAGAGAATAGCGGAATTGAATTATCATTATCTTATTTTAAAAGTATAAATGATGATTTTGATATTAACATTTCTGGAAACTTAACTACAGTAAATAATGAAGTAACAAGTCTTGCTGATGCTGAAATAATAACAGGCATCGCTGGCTTACAAAGTCACAGAACAGTTGCCGGATATTCAATTGGACACTTTTTTGGACATCAATTTGATGGGATATTCCAATCTCAAGCTGAAATTGACGCTCATGCAACTCAAGCAGGTGCTCAGCCTGGAGACGTAAGGTTTAAAGATATTGCTGGTCCAAGTGGAAATACTCCAGATGGTGTTATAGACCAGTTTGATAGAACTTATTTAGGGTCGCCAATACCCGATATGTATTACGGATTAACAATAAGTTCTAGATACAAGAATTTTGATATTACGTTGACTGGTCAAGGAGTAAGTGGAGTACAAATATTTAATAATGCCAAATTAGGACTAGAAAACTACGCTCCAGGTCCTGGTGATAATTTATCAACTTCAGTTCTTAATAGATGGACAGGTCCAGGATCAAGCGATCTTATGCCAAGAGCTGTCGCTAACGGTGGAGCAAACGCAAATTATAGGTTTTCAGATATGTTTATTGAGGAAGGCTCATTTTTAAGACTTAGAGATCTTCAAATTGGGTATAATTTTTCTGATATAGCACAGCTTACAGATAGTTTTATCAAAACAGCAAGACTATATTTTTCAGGTCAAAACCTATTATTAATAACTGATTATTCCGGACTAGATCCTGAAGTTACAAGAGGGTTTTCTTACGACAAGGGAGAAAAACCATTAGCAACTGGTCAGGACGACGGAAGATCTCCACAACCAAGAATTGTTCAACTAGGTTTACAAATATCATTTTAATTTCAAAATTTAATAACTATGAGAAAATTTATTTCAATCAAACTACTTTCTTTTTCTATAATTATTACAACTTTTTTCGGTTGTAATGATTTAGATCTTGTACCACTTAACTCAATTTCAGAGGCAGTTTATTACCAAACTGAAGAAGATTTTGATGGAGCTATGTATGCTTCTTATTCACAATTAGGACAATTTTGGGAAACTTTTTTGGGGTTATCTAGACTTGCTATACAAAGGATTGTTCTAGCATCTGATGATGACACATTTATCCAGCATCCGGCTAACACTCCATACGACAGACATCAATTTCAAGGAGTCTTTGAGTCTGAACAGGCTCTACAAAATCTTTTTGCGGTTATATATAAAGGGATTCACAGAGCAAACCTTGTTTTAAAAATGTTACAAAAAGAGGATCTAGAAATCAGTGATCAAGCAAGGACTCGTCTTGAAGCCGAAGCAAAATTTCTGCGTGGATTTTTTCACTTTCAAGCTGCAAAACTATGGGGTAATGCTCCAATTGTTGCAGAGGTAATTGATGACTATGAAAGCCTTGCAGTTGCTAATTCAGACCCTAATGCCCTGTTAGACCAAGTGATATCTGATTTTGAAGCTGCTTTTAACGGCTTACCCACAAAATCAGAATGGGGTGATGCTAAAGTTGGAAGAGCTACAAAGTGGGCTGCAAAAGCATATGCAGGAAAAGCTAATGTATGGAAAAAGGATTGGGCGGCTGCGAACTCTGCTTTCCAAGCTGTTGAAGCATCAGGCGCTTTTAAATTGATGGATAACTTTGATGATGTTTTTGCATGGGATTTGCAAAATAACGATGAGTCTATTTTTGAGGTTCAATCTTCTAGTAATTCTGATAACAATTTTTGGGTATTAGATGATAACCACCCAGAGCACGTTAAAGCCTCTCAGGGTATGTTAAGACCGTTTCATTTTGATCCAAGTTGGAGAGTAGCCGGGAATGAAGTATCATGTGGTGGGGCTCAGTGGACAAATGAATTTTATGCAGCAACTCAAGAACTTGTAGATATGTTTGAACCTGGCGATAAAAGGACAGCAGTAACAATCTATAGCGAGGGAGATGACTATGTTGGTGTTGGTTGTAATGGTTCACCTATGGGCGAACTTACCTATACTAAAGAATGGATGCATAATGGAGGCTCTTCTGGAACCAATATTAAAAAGTATAGAGGTCCAAGAAACGCTGTTGCAGCTAATCATTCTCTAAACGGAGGCGTAGACTATAATAATCATAGATGGTTTCGCTATGGAGGCATGCTACTTTTACATGCTGAATCTCTTATACAAAGTGGTGACACAGCTGGAGGATTGGATATTATTAATAATAAAATCAGAGCTAGAGCTGGATTAGGACCAACCACTGAAAGTAGTGCCTTACAAGCTTTGATGGATGAAAGAAGAAGAGAGTTGGCATTTGAATATCACCGAATGTTTGATATTCAAAGATGGGAAATCGGAGCTCAAGTTTTTGATAATTGGGATTCAAGGTTAAGATATTTCCCTATCTCTCAAGCTGATATTGATAAGAGTGGTGGAGTATTACAGCAAAGTCCAGGATGGTAAAAATTTAAAGAACAGTTGGTTAAATAATGTAGCTGTCCTAGTCAATTTTAATGTAATTTTAATTTTTTGGGTAAGGGTTGATTTTCAACCCTTACCCTTCTTAGTTATATTTTATGATTTTCAATAAGAAAAACATTGCATCATTATTAAAACTATTTAGTTTTATCATATTCTTGATGTTTTTTTTAAAATGTGAAAAACCTTTAAAGCGTTTTAAAAAATTATCTCCTAAATCAACCGGTATTAATTTTTCAAATGAAATACCAGAGAATTTATCCTATAGTGTACTCGATTATTATTTTTTCTCTGGAGCCGGTGTTTCTATTGGAGACATAAACAATGATGGATTAAATGATATTTATTTTTCTGGAAACCTTGTTTCCGGGAAGCTTTATTTAAATAAGGGAAACTTTCAATTTGAGGATATAACATCCAAAGCCGGTTTAGAGGATGATATATGGGGTACAGGTGTTGTAATGGAAGATATTAATCAAGATGGGTTTTTAGATATTTATGTCTGTGCATCTGGATTTCCAGATGCATCTAAACGTAAAAACCTTTTGTATATAAATAATGGTGATTTGACTTTTACCGAATCAGCTAAAAATTATGGCATTGATGAAGACGGCTATTCCACCCAAGCTGTTTTTTTTGACTATGACAGGGATGAAGATTTAGATTTATTAATTGTGAGAGACCCATACGATATTTATTACAATGATGTAAGTTATATAAAAGACAAGAATAAAGGTGCTGAATTACCAGGATCTGATAGATTATTCAGAAATGATGGTAATAAAAAATATATTGACGTTTCTAAGGAAGCAGGCATTATACATGAAGGTTACTCCTTAGGTGTAGCGGTAAGTGATATAAATAAAGATGGTTGGCCAGATATATATGTATCAAACGATTTTCAGTCTGATGACCTATTATATTTAAATAATAAAGATGGAACTTTTAAAAATCAAGCCTCTAAATATCTTAAGCATACAGAGTTTGCAGGTATGGGAGTTTCAGTAGCAGATATAAACAATGACACCTATCCAGATATATTTGTAGCTGATATGATGCCTGAGGATAATAAACGACTAAAAATGATTATACCCTCGACAAGTTACGACAAGTTTAATATGACTCTTAAAAAGGGCTATCTACCCCAATATTCTAGAAATGCATTACAACTAAATAATGGGAATGGAACATTTAGTGAGATAGGTCAACTTTTGGGAGTTCATAATACTGATTGGAGCTGGGCTCCTTTAATAGCCGATTTTGACAATGACGGGGATAGAGATTTTTTTATTACTAATGGCCTTCTAAAAGATGTGGGTGATTTAGATTTTATTCATTACCAACCATTGAGATCTATGTTTGGAACTAAAGCTTCTAAGGATTCAATAAGAATTGAGACTGTAAATAAACTCCCCTCCCTAAAAATAAAGGATTATTTTTTTGAGAATAATGGGTTATTAAATTTTTCAAATAAATCCATTGAATGGGGTATAGAAGAATCCTCTATATCACATGGAGCTGCTTATGGAGATTTAGATAATGACGGCGACCTTGACTTAGTAGTAAATACAATTAATAAGGAGGCGATTATTTATCAAAATCAGACAGATGAATTAGAGGGAAATAATTTTTTAAAAATAAAATTCAATGGACCAGAAGAAAACCGAAGAGGAATTGGAAGTGTTGTTAAAGTTTTTGTCGATGATGAAAGTATAATTTTCCATGAAAACTTTCCATGTCAAGGATATCTTTCTACAGTTGAAAATATCGCTCACTTTGGACTTGGTAAAAAAAGTATGATAGATAGTATTGAAGTTAAATGGCCTGACGGCAAAAAACAAGCTATTAGCAATATCAAAACAAATCAGACATTAGTTTTTAAATATGAAGAAGCAAATAAAGTTCTCGCATATCCTTCTATAGAAACAACTAAAAGCCAAAGTTTTTTTGAAGATATTTCAAAAAAATTAATTCTTGACTTTATTCACGCCGAGAATAAGCATACAGACTTTAAAACTCAGCCGATTCTACTTCGCGAACATAGTAAAATGGGACCTGGCCTTGCAGTTGGTGATTTAAATGGTGATGGTCACGAGGATTTTTTCGTTGGAAATGCTTCAGGTAGTGAATCAAAGATTTTTTTTCAAGATTTTTCAGGAGAGTTTAATTCAAAAAGTTTTGATTCAAATAATATCAAAACTGAAGATATGGGAGTTTTAATTTTTGATGCAGACAATGATAATGACAATGATATATATGTAGTTAGTGGTGGCACTTCCTATGGAAAAAAATCTAAATATTATAAAGACAGGCTCTATGTAAATGATGGTAAAGGAAACTTTTCAATTGATCAAAGTACTCCAGACCTTCCTGAATCAAGTGGTGGGAGTGTTTCAGCAGCAGATTTTGATAAAGATGGAGATTTAGATTTATTTGTCAGTGGGCTTATTGTTCCTGGCGCTTACCCATCATCTCCGCAAAACTTTTTACTTCTTAACATGACAGATCAAATTAAAGAAGGAAAACAATCACCAAGATTCGTAATTTCAGATTCTAAGATATTTCCTTTTACAAATGATATAGGAATGATATCCTCGGCTTTATGGACTGATTTTAATAATGATGATTGGCCTGATTTAATATGTGTTGGGGAATGGAATTCAATTATTTTTCTTGAAAACCAAGAGGGATCTTTTAAAAATGTCTCAAGCGATACCCAAATTGAAAATTCTAATGGTTGGTGGAATAGCATCACTTCTGCAGACTTTGATAATGACGGAGATATTGACTATGTATTAGGGAATAATGGATTAAATACTCGATTTAAGGCCTCCAAAGATGAACCTTTAACTCTTTATTCAAACGACTTTGATAAAAATGGTAGAATTGACCCTATAGTTTCCTACTTTATTAACGGTGAGGCATATCCAGCTCATACAAGAAGCGATTTGATAAGACAGATTAACGTTACTAGAAATCGTTTTAAGACATTTTTATCTTATGCTAAATTACCTTTTGATCAAACATTTTTACCTGATGAGTTAAATGAAGCAGATTTATTCAAGTCTGAAATTTTAGAATCTGTTTATCTTGAAAATCTTGGTGATGGAAAATTTAATTCCAGTGCTCTACCAATTGATGCTCAAGTTTCTCCTATTTTTGGTATGATAGCAGAAGATTTTAATAACGATGGAAATGAAGATATACTAGTGGTTGGGAACCTATATTCAATGCAGGTTGGATTAGGCAGATCTGATGCATCAAATGGATTATTGCTTTTAGGAAATGGTAGGGGAGAATTTTTAAAAGCTGATTCAGGTTTTCTTGCCAGCAAAGACGCTAAAGCACTTGTTCGAGTCAATAGATCAAACGGGAAATCTTTATATATAAATTCAAATAATAATGATCAATTAAATGTATTTGAGGAAATAAATTCAAATCACAACATATTCAAAATTGATAAAAATATTAGTAGTTTGATTATATATGATAATGATGAAAAATCTAGAAAAAAAGAATTTTATTTTGGATCATCTTATCTCTCACAATCTTCCAGGTCACTTAAAGTAAATGATAGGATAGACAGTATTCAACTTAAATTATTTAATGGAGAAAAACAGACTATCAAATTTGAAAAATGAAATTTAATATTAGACAAATCAAGATATATAAGCTTTTTTCAATTTTAATCTTTTTAGTATTTATTTGTTGCTTTAAAGATGATTCCAATTATAAAATATTAGAAAGGCACAAATCTTCATTATGGATTAATTTTTTTAATAAGGAACTTACAGGGGTAATTATATCTGATGTTTTTTCTCCACCTCAGACTAGTAGAATATATGCCTATTCAAATCTTGCAGCATACGAAGCAATGAGAGTAGCCGATGATAAATTTCCTTCACTTCTTGAAAGATTAAATGGGTTTGATAATATTCCAAATAATGAAATTTTGATAGATCCTGTAATTGCTGGAATAACTGCATTTAACTATGTTGGAAAGAGGCTGGTATATGATAGTTTGCCATTATTTACTGCTCAAAATTTCTTTTATGATGAAATAAAAAGTCAAAGAGTAAGCCCATCACTTTTAAAGTTTTCAAAACTTTTTGGAGATATTGTCGGTGAGATAATTTTCAAACGCTCAACAAAAGATGGATATCTAGAAAGGACAGCAAATTCTGGATATTTAGTTGAAGAGAATAATATGGAAAAGTGGCAACCAACTCCACCCGCTTATATTGAAGCAATAGAGCCACATTGGAATACCCTTATGCCTTTCACAATTGATTCTGCTCAGCAATTTAAACCAAAAACTCACACTCCCTTTTCAATTATTAAAAATTCAAAATTTCACAACCAAGCAATTGAAGTTTATGAGGCCGTAAACAATCTTGATGAAGAGCAAAGAAATATTGCGATGTTTTGGGATTGTAACCCAAATCAATCTAATAATTTTGGGCACCTAATGTTCAATAGCCAGCAAATTTCTCCTGCTGGTCACTGGATTCATATAACATGCCAAGTAGTCGATCAGGAGAATCTATCAAATCTTGAAGCATCATATGCATTGGCTAAAGTAGGAATTACACTTGCAGACTCATTTATTATTTCTTGGGACGAAAAATACAGAAGTAATCTAATTAGGCCTGAGACTTATATTAACAAATACATCGATTCTGAATGGAAGCCTATTCTAGAAACCCCTCCATTTCCTGAGTATACTAGCGCTCATAGTGTTGCATCAACGGGAGCATCTCTTGTTTTGACTGATTTATTCGGTGATAATTTTGCTTATATAGACTCAACTGAAATACCTTTTGGTTTGCCCGTAAGAAAGTATAAGTCTTTCAAACAAGCGTCAGATGAGGCTGCAATTAGCAGACTTTATGGAGGCATCCATTATAATCCGGCAATTGAATCTGGAAAAAAACAAGGTAAGGACCTAGGAAATTTTATTATTAATAAGCTTGACGAGGGTATTAACTTTAAGACGCGTAAAACAATTATTGCAGAATCCAATTGACAAATTCATGTTTGATAAAACATAAATAAAAATGTATAATAAAGTTAAATAGCACATGAAATTTTTTAAAAAAATAAATTTTTGTAGTTCATTTTTTCTGATTGTTTTTTTGTCCTGTGATCTTGAGGTTAAAAAAAATAAAGTAGATGAAATTATAACCTCAGATCGTTTAAAAAACTATGTTGATCGTTTTAATAAAAACGACAATGAAATTTATAAACAATTTATTCCTAATGATAAAGCCTTTGAGTTTTTAAGAAATAATATCCCAATGATAGATATCCCAGATAAAGACATTGAGGAGACTTATTACTTTAGATGGTGGACTTATAGAAAACACATCAAAAATACAGTTGATGGATTTGTGATTACTGAGTTTTTACCAGATGTATACTGGTCAAAAAAACATAATACTATAAATTGCCCTGCAGCACATCATATTTATGAAGGCAGGTGGTTGAAAAATTCAAGATATTTAGATGATTATATAAATTTTTGGTTATTCAAGTCAGAAGGGGGGCTTAGGCAATATTCTTTTTGGATTGCAGATGCTACTCTTGCTTTTCATAAAATACACAGAAATGATAAAATCTTATCATATCAACTAGAAGCACTAATCGAAAATTATAATGAATGGGAAAATATTAGAAAGGACAGTGACAAATCACTTTTTTGGCAGTATGATACTAATGATGGAATGGAATTTACAGCTAGCGGAAGAATTCTAAATAAAGAAATTGAAAAACCTGGAGTAGAGGCTACTAGACCAACAATTAATAGTTATATGTATGGTGATGCCAAGGCCATATCAAAAATATCACTTATAACCAATAATCTTCCTAAAAGTCAGGAATTTGAAAATAAAGCAAATAAGATAAAGGAAGAGCTACAAAGTCGTCTTTGGAATAAGAAGTTAAATTATTTTACAGTATTACCTAAAGATTATGATAAATCTACTGAACCAATAGAAGTTAGAGAATTGATAGGGTATGTACCATGGTATTTTAATTTACCTAATGATAAAGCACAATATGCTTTAGCTTGGGAAAAAATTAAAGATTCATTGGGATTTGCTGCACCTTTTGGATTAACAGTAACTGAACAGTCTCATCCCTTTTTTAAAATAAGCTACGAAGGACATGAATGTCAATGGAATGGTCCCTCTTGGCCATTTGCAACAACCCAGACTTTGAAGGCAATGGCGAATTTTTTAAATAATTATTCAAATAATAAAACTATATCCAAACAGGATTACTATAATATTCTTTTACAGTATGCAAATCAACATAAGTTAAAAAACAATAAAGGTCAAATAGTTAATTGGATTGACGAGAACATAAACCCATTTACAGGAGATTGGATTTCAAGAAGTCGATTAATTAATTGGGAAGGCAAAGGTTGGTCAGAAGAAAAAGGAGGTGTTGAGAGGGGAAAAGATTATAATCATTCTGGATTTTGTGATTTAGTCCTTTCTGACCTACTAGGGATAAAGCCCAATATTAATAATTCAATAGAAATTAATCCACTAATCCCTTCAGAATGGGAATGGTTTGCAGCAGAAAACATTTCTTTTCAAGGGAAAGAAATTTCATTGATATGGGACAAAACAGGGGAACAATATAATCTTGGAAAAGGCCTTATGCTTTTTGTTGATGAAAAGTTAGTCATTCAAAAAGATAAAATTCAAAAAATATTCTTCAATTACAATTCAATAAATAATGAAAAAACAAATTTTTAAAAAAAACCACGAATTAAGCCTTATCCTTTATTTGTTTTTAATTTCATATTGTAATGCACAGACATTAAACATTGATAGTAAAGAAAAGGATTATCAAGTACAATTTACAATTGATAATAAGCCATATATAAAATCCCCACAAGAAGGATTATGGTCAATAGCTACAAAATGGCAAAATGATTGGCCTTCAAGTTGGAAACATGCAAAACCAGAATCCCTTAAGCAATATGGAGAATGGCATGTTTTAAGGGGGAAGATCTCTTTTCCAGAAGGAGATTGGCATTTGCAAGATGCATATAGACAAGAGTCTGGAAGGATAAAATGTATTAGAAGATTTGAATGGAAAGGAAATGAAACTTTAGATAGTATAACACTAGCCATAAGATGGAAAGTCTCAGCAGAAAATACTAAAGCTTTTTTGCCAGGTATACTTTATTATGGCAATCCCTCAGGGGAATCAAATCTATATAAAGGAGATAAAACAGGACCAAGAAAGGTTCCTGTTTACCATGGTAAGCCAGGGGAAAAAGCCATTTTCGAAGAACATAGATTTCCTTTGCCTTTTGCCAGTTTAGAATGGAAAAATAATATTAATTATTATGGTGCAGCACTACATTCTATCCCAAGTCCCGTTCCAGGTGGAAAACAAAATGATCAATGGTGGTCACTTGGTGTTGAAGCTTATAAAAAAAAATCTGAGCTTGTATTGTTTTCTGGTCCAATAGCATACAATAATACTTTAAGTACAGCTAAAGCAAAGCAGTCTGAGGACATGAAATATACCAATACCTTTATAGAAGTTAAACCTGGAACAGTCATTGAAAAAACCTTTTATTTAGAAGCCTATCAGATTGAGAATGAAGGTTCTGGTTTTCAACAACCACTTTATACATCTATTGAAATTTTTAAGCCATTTTATTCTGAGGATCTTCCAAGAGTTGATGATATTTTGGATGCAAAGTATAGGTTTACAAAATCTAGGTATATGGAAAACGAAAATTATGTAGGATTTAATATGTTTCCTTCTTACAATCCATTTACATCAGACAGAGATGAAATCACACCTCAAATTGTATTAGGTTGGGCAGGGCAATCTGAAGCTCCAGCATATGCTTTACAGGTTTTGAACTCTAGGTTTAAGGACAATAAAATTTTGGAGATGGTACAAAAATCTTTAGATCATATAACTACATCTCCTCTTGACCATAATGGATTTAAAGTTATTTATAATACAAAAGAAAGAAAATGGCACGGAACTGACCCTGTTTCTCAGGGCCAAGCCATGAATTCTATCGCACTTGCAATAAAATCAGGGAGGAAAAATAAAGATATTAATACTAGTAAGTGGGAATTATTTTTAAAAAAAGCATCTGACATTCATTCTAATAGAATTCTTATGCAAAACTGGGATCCTATTAATAGTTCTGAAGCATTTTATATTTCACCCCTTTTAATGGCAAAAGAATTATTTAACGAAGAAAAATATGAAAGAGCAGCTCTAAAAATTACTGATTATTATGGCAAAAGACATTTAGACATGAAAGAGCCATATTGGGGTGGGACTTTAGATGCAAACTGCGAAGATAAAGAAGGGGCTTGGGGAGCATTTCAAGGTTTTTTAGCTGCATACGAATACACAGGAAGGAAAAAGTATTTAAAATGGGCGAAGCATGCTGGTGATGTCACTTTAAGTTATACGGTTGTTTGGGACATTCCATTGCCAGCTGGTAGATTAGCAAATCACAATTTTAAAACTAGAGGTTGGACAGTGGTTTCACCTCAGAATCAACATTTGGATGTATACGGAGTATTAATTACCCCTTCGATATATAAATTAGGAACCTTTATTGGAAACGAATCACTTAAAAGATTGGCAAAAGTAATGTATAGGAGTTGTGGTCAAATGATAGATCCTTATGGATCTCAGGGTGAGCAAATGACCCAAACTAATTTTGCACAACATGGAGACACTTCTAATGTATATAATTTAAGGGGAGGTTATTCAGAACAATGGACTGTATACTGGATTACAGCTCATTTTTTACATGCTGCAGCTCAGTTTGAAGAAATGGGTGTAAATTTAGAATCCAATTGAATAAGGGTTTTAGATTTGAAAGATGCATTAAATTGCTACTAAACCCTGATTAGAAATTTAATTA
>CABXKB010000010.1 GCA_902512755.1 uncultured Bacteroidota bacterium
AATACAGTTTCTTCTACACAGCTAGTAACAGTTTCAGATACTATAGCACCATTAAATAATTCTCCTGCAGACATCATTGTAAATACTGATTTGAACGATTGTACTGCTTCGGGAGTTGTTTTAGGAATTCCTATCTCAAGTGATAATTGTACAGTTGCTTCAGTAACAAATAATGCTCCTCTAATTTTTCCAATTGGGACAACGACTGTAACATGGATAGTTACAGATTCTGCGAGTAACACTTCACTATCATATCAAACTATTACAGTTATTGATAATTCACCACCAACTCTTACACCACCTCCTGATGTAGTTTCAGATTCTTGTGCTATTGTTTTAGGAATACCTTCAATCACTGATAATTGTAATTTCACTTATACAAATAACGCTCCTGACAGTTTTTCAACTGGAACAACTACCGTAACTTGGACTGCTAGTGATACATTTGGTAATACTGTATCAGCAACACAATTAATTACATTTTCTGATGCTACTGATCCCACGATAAAGATACAAGATGGGGACATCAATATTTCTGCTGATTTAGGCTCTTGTTTTGCATCTGGAGTTGATTTAGGTTCTGTTGTTATAAACGATGATTGTGGGATAAGCTCTCAATCAAATGATGCCCCTTTACAATTTCCAATTGGAACTATAATTGTTACTTATACAGTTACTGACACCTTTGGAAATGTGTCATCAGCAACTCAGACCATTACAGTAGTTGATAATGAACCTCCTGTAGCTAGAGCAAACGATATTTCTGTCAGCCTAAATGCAGATGGAGAAATTGTAATACCATGGAACACAATAGATAACAGAAGCACAGATAATTGTGTTATTAAAAGTTATAGTATTTTTTCACTCGAATCAGAACAATTTTTTGTGAACCAAACAGAAATTACAGATGAACAAAGAAGAGCCGAGCTTATTTCTCAAAAAAGCTCAAATTTAAATTTTTACATGAAGATTTTAAATTGTGCAAACATTGGTAACCAGAATATAATATACACTGTTACAGATAGCTCAGGTAATACAGCGTCTACAACTGTAAACTTAATAGTAAATGACAACTTAAATTTTTGTAATAACGATTTAGAGGATTCAGATTCTGACAGTAACGACACAGATTCCCTAGACTCTGATGGAGATGGTGTTTCTGATGACAATGACGCCTTTCCTTTAGATCCCAATGAATGGTTTGATACAGACGATGATGGGACAGGGAATAATGCTGATTTAGATGATGATGGTGATGGATTCAGTGATGTTTTAGAAATTCAATCTGAAACGGATCCTTTGAATATAAATGAATTTCCAGAAGATACAGATAATGATGGTATAATAAATTTACTTGACCCTGATGATGATAATGATGGGTTTAGTGATGAATTAGAGGATGAAGTTGGCACAGATAGTTTAGAACTCAATAGTTTTCCAATTGATACTGACCTTGATCTAATAATTGACTATTTTGACGATGACGATGATAATGATGGTCAGAGTGATGAAGATGAAATTGAATGTGGATCAGACCCACTTAATAATATTGATATTGCTGAAGATACAGACAATAATGGAATTCCTAATTGTTTAGATTCAGATGATGATGGAGACGGATTTGATGATCAAGTTGAGATTTTTTATAATACAGACCGCTTAAATGTTCTAGAATTTCCAAATCTAGATGAAGATGGTGATGGTGTGCCATTTTCTCTTGGATTTCCGCTATCATATAGTGACAATTGCCCTAAAATCCCTAATCCAGATCAGTCTGATATAGACGAAGATGGTTTTGGAGACCTGTGTGACAATTGTCCTGAAAATTTCAATCCCAAACAAGAAAATTATGATAGCGATGAAAAAGGTGATTTATGTGATGATGATGATGATAATGATGGGCAATCTGATGAAGATGAAATTGCCTGTGGATCTGATCCTAAAGATGAAACTTCGCTCAGTCCAGATTTTGATGGAGATGGGATTTTAGATTGTTTTGATTTGGATAATGATAACGATGGTATAGAAGATTCGATTGATCTTAATCCATCGAGCTTTGATGATTTATTGATTAGTCAATATGTTTCCGATAATGGTGATGGAATTAACGATCAATTTATAATATTAAAAATCGGCAACTATTCTAATAGCCTATTGTCGATTTATACCCGAAGTGGTATCCTAGTCTACTCAAAACGAAACTATCAAAATAATTGGCCAGCTGATGCAGAAGGTAAAGAATTACCTGCGGGTAGTTATTTTTTCAGATTAGATTTAGAACAAAATGGAAATATAGATCATCAAGGATGGCTTTATTTGACGCGTTAAGATTCGCTTAACACTTTTTCAATTAATTTTCTTGTATTAATAGATCCTTGGTTTCTTGAAATCGTATTTCCAAAAAACTCCACACCAGCATAAGTAAAATCTGGAGCACCTTTTAGTATAGAGAACATTCTTTTAAAGTCTGTAGTTGTTTCCTCACCCTTTTTATCGAAACTTTCTGATTTGGCACTAATTGCTCGAATATAGGGACCCAGTAGTTTAAAGCCTTTGTAGGGGTCGGGATAAAATGTGTCTGGATTTCTTTCTAAAATCCAATTTGTAAAGTCCCCTAGGATCCCCACATTTTTTAGATTCACACCTTTCATAAGGGCGATCATCCAATTTGGATCAGAAGAATATCCATTGTGATTTTCTATCAGCAGATCTAAACCTTTTGATGCTGCATATTTTCCTAATTTTCGAACACCCTCAATTGCATAATTAAGTTTTTCTTGATGGGGTATTGTTATGTAGTCCCCACAAACATTTCTAACGGCTTTGCAGTTTAGTTTAGATGCAATATCAATCCAATACATATAAGTAGCTATTGCATCTTTACGTTTTTTAGGATCTTTATCTCCAATATCTCCTTTACCCCCCGTTAGCATTATAGCACTTTTAACCCCGGCTAATTCCATAGCATTATTTATACTATTTATATAGTGTTGATCTAGATTCGGAGGAAAATGAAACATTTCATGATCGATATGATCAAAACCTAAGGACTTAGCTACTTGAGGAAAATCAAGTAAATCAATATTTAAGGGATCTATACCTCCATAGCCGGATCTTATTAGTGACCAAGGCGTAAGGGTAATTTTAATATTTGGATTATTAAATATTTCTTTATCAAAAGACCATAAACTTATTATTCCAATTGTACTTAAGGTGGTTTTAGAAATAAATTTTCTACGCTTCATATAAAATTTTCTACAGTGAATTGATCTCATTATCCATCCAAGAAAGTCTTTTTTCAATCCATTCTTTTAGGTAGTCAATTTCCTCGGAATATTTATTGCCTATAAAGCTGTTAGGCCAAATATATTTACCTAAAATCAACCATTTTCCAAAATTTCTGGTAGAGGCATCACTTTTTTCTAATTCAAGTTTTAAGTTGTCAACAGTGTTAATTATGAATTCATTAGAAAATTCATTTGCTCTTAAAAAGGACCATCTCTCTTTAAGTGATGAGACATATCCTGGATCCTCTAATAATCTTTTCCACCAGAAAGGAACGTGCATTCCATCTTGAGGGCAGAGTTCATTAAAATTGAATGCCCAGCCAGATGTTAATTCTCCTCCACAATAATTTGCATTTCCAAATGCAATGTTAAAATCCCAGATAGGGCCCATATTTAGTTTTCCTCCTTTATCTTTATTCATAAAGGTGCTGATTCTGTAACCATCAATATTTCTTGATATTTCATTTAAAATAAAAAAATCAATGAAGGTATCAACATTAATAAATTGTCTGTAGCCATCTTCCAATGATTTAAAATCTTCTGATGCTAAGGCATTCTCAAATCCTTGCATGTAATTTTGAATATATTGTTTTTGATTATTTGAAATGTCATCATTCTTAGGATACTCGTATAGAAAAACAGGATTTTTATTTAATCCTTTGATTCCCCCAGAGGTATATTCGGACATAAATGCAATATCTGAATTAAAAGAATCTCCATCACCTGTAGGTTTATCAATTTTAATAATATACCCTCCTGAGATATTTTCAGCTTTATTTTTACTTATGTCTACTCTGTTTTTATCTCTTTTTATTTTTTCCATTAAAACATAAACTCCTAAAAATTGATTGTTTATATCTAGATTATAGAATTTTGTTTTTGTTGCATATCGATCAATTTGGTTTGATAAATTATAGATTAAAACATTTCTAATAAGTGACTTGTCACTATATGGGCCATAAAGAATCCAATCTTCCTCTTCTGGGTATCCTGCAAGGGATACGTTTAAATCCTCACCCGCTTCATCCCAAGTTTCAAAACCATATGATTTTTTATCAAAAAATTGAGATGAAGACCCTCTGATTTCAATTCCTATATTATGTTCTTCTATCTTTTCATCACCTTGAAAAATTTCTAAAAATCCTTTAATTTTTGGCTCATCAACAATTTCTTTTGAATAGGTATTAATTTTTATGCGGGGTAGTGGTGGAAATTCTACAATAGTAGTCTCATCAATACTTAATTCTGGTGGTGGAACATATTCTTCAACATTATCCCAAGTACTACATTTTGTAAATACAAGTAATAAAATTAAGGGTAAATTTTTTTTCATGGTTTATGGTTAATGATTCATTGAATGAAATATAATAAATTTAATTATACTTAATTAATATTAAGTTTTATAGAAAGGATCTCTATATTTTCTATATTGAAACTTAAATAAAAAAGATGCCTTTACTACTTTTTGCATTATCCTTTATGAGTATATTTTCAATTTTTGAAAATACTTTAGGGGTAGTTTCATATAATATTCGTTATGATAATTCTCAAGATGGAGAAAATCAATGGGATATTAGAAAAGAAACTTTAGCTTCTTATCTTTTGAAAAGTTCGCCTGATTTAATTGGCATGCAAGAAGTCCTTAACAACCAACTAGCCGACCTTTCAAACTCCTTGAAAGAATATAAATATGTAGGAGTAGGTCGTGAGGATGGAAAAACTAAAGGGGAATATAGCCCTATATTTTATAGAAAGTCAAAATTAAAAGTATTAATGTCTTCCACTTTTTGGTTGTCTGAGACCCCTGATAAAATCTCATTGGGATGGGACGCAGCTTTAGAACGGATCTGTACGTATGCTCTATTTATAGACCGTAAATCAAAAAAACAATTTTGGGTATTTAATACTCATTTTGACCATTTAGGGGAAATAGCTAGATCTGAATCAGTCAATCTTATTTTAGAACAAATTTCAATTCTTAATGTTAATGATTATCCAATACTTATTACGGGAGATTTAAATTTAACTCCAGAAACTTTGCCTATTAAAAAATTCCAATCAAATTTTAATGACGTGTTAAGTGATCTTAATGTAAATGATCCAAAATATGGAACCTTTAATGGTTTTGATATATCTAAAAATGCTAACAGGAGAATTGACTATATATTTCAAAAAGGATTTAGAATCCTAAGCGCTGAACATTTATGGATAAAAACGCCAAAAGGCTTATGGGCATCTGATCATCATCCGGTTTATTTAAAATGTTCCTTTTAACAGACTTTTTACATATTATTAAATAACTTGTTTTTATATTGTATAAAAACATATTTATGAAAAACTTAATTATCTCAATTTTAACTCTATTTATTGTAAACTTAATACAAGCTCAGGAATTTAAAGGACTAGACAAAAGTCCCTTGGATATGATTGAATTTCCAGAAAATCGGGGAGAAAAAAAATGGGCTAGAATATTATATAGTCGTCCTCAACTTAAGGGGAGAGCATATGAATCTTTAGTTCCAAATGGGAAGATATGGAGAATGGGTGCTAACGAGTCAACAGAATTGACACTTTTCATTCCCATGAAAGTTTCAGGAACTACAATAGATGCTGGGTCTTATACTATGTATGCTATTCCTTCAGAGGGACAAATGACTCTTATAATTAATAAAGCTACTCATGTTTGGGGAGCATATAGTTATAATAAAGATCTTGATGTAACGAGAGTTTCAGTGCCAACAACTAAAGCAGATGATTCACTTGAAGCTTTCTCCATGATTTTTAAGAAAAGTGGTGATAGTGAAATTGACCTTCACTTTGGGTGGGGTAAATTTAGAGGGATGTTGAAATTTACTTTATAATATTGAAAATTTTCATTTTACTTCATTTATCAAAATTTGATTAATAAAATTTAACTATGAGACTTTCACTTCATTATATTTTTCTTTTAACTTTTCTTTTTTCTTTTTCATTAGATGCTCAAGAATATCAACCATCTCCTGAAAATCTTGAGGCTAGAGATTGGTTTCAAGATGCTAGATTTGGGCTTTTTGTCCACTGGGGTGTCTACAGTGTTTTAGGTGATGGAGAATGGGTAATGAATAATCAAAATATCAGTATTGAAGAATATGAAAAACTCCCTCAATTTTTTAATCCTATCGATTTTGATCCAAAAGAATGGGTTTCTATGGCTAAGGATGCTGGAATGAAATATATTACTATTACTAGTCGACATCATGATGGATTTTCTATGTTTGATTCAAAGGTTACCGATTACAATATAGTTGATGCAACACCTTATGGAAAAGATATAATTAAAATGTTAGCTGAAGAATGTCGTAAACAAAATATTAAGTTATTTTTCTATTATTCTTTATTAGATTGGAATCGGGATGACTATTTTCCTAGGGGAAGAACAGGAAACGGAATACTCGGTCGTGGAGAGGGAGAGTGGGAAGATTATATCGTCTTTATGAAATCCCAATTAAAAGAATTACTTACAAATTATGGAGAAATTGGTGGGATTTGGTTAGATGGTCACTGGGATCAAAAAGAATGGGATGGGAAAAAATTTGGAGGACTTAGAGTTAATTGGCATTATGATGAAATCTATGGAATGATACACAAGATACAGCCTCAAGCTCTTATTGGTAATAATCACCATATCGGAGTAATAGATGGTGAAGACTTTCAAATGTTTGAAAAAGATTTACCAGGAAATAATTCGACAGGATGGGGTACACCTGCAGACCAAATAGGTACTGTGCCTCTGGAAGTTTGTGAAACAATTAATGGTTCCTGGGGGTTTAATTTGCAAGACAGAAAACTTAAGTCTGATAAAGAACTAATCCACTATTTAATTAAAGCAGCGGGTTACGGGAGTAATATGCTTCTGAATGTTGGTCCTATGCCTAACGGAAAAATTCAACCAAAACATCAATCCTCTTTAAAAGCGATTGGAAATTGGTTAAAGCAAAATGGTAAAACAATTTATGGTACACGAAAAGGGCCAATTCCCCCAAACGACGATTATGTTTCAACTCAAAAAGAAAAAACAGTTTACCTTCATCTTCTGAATCCAGAAATAGAGATGATTCATGCGCAACAAGTTCCAGTTAGAATTAAGGGAATTTTTGACATGAAAACTAAGACCAAATTAGCATACAGGAATGATAGATATGGCTTGGCAATTGATGTTTCTGAACTTTCAAAAGATGAGATAGATACTGTAATTAGAATTGAATTGAAATGAGATCAACAAAACTTGAAAATCGTTTAGACTCAATCGATTTTTTTAGAGGATTTGTGATGTTCTTACTTATTGCAGAGTTTGCCCATGTTTTTGAGGTACTGATGGAGTCAGGAAGCGAAAATTTAACTGCCACTATTAATTTTCTTTTTCATCATGCAAAATGGGAAGGTTTACATTTTTGGGATTTAGTTCAACCCTTTTTTATGTTTATTGTTGGGGTTTCTATTCCTCTTTCATATGTCAATCGAAAGAAAAAAGGAGATTCTGAAAAGCAGATTCGAAATCACGCATTTCGAAGATCATTTTTATTATTATTTTTTGGATGGGTATATTATTGTGTTGGACCTGAAAAAATCGTTTTTCAGTTTGATAATGTATTGGCTCAATTATCATTTACCTACCTAATATCTTTTCTGCTATTAAAACAATCATTTAGCATACAGATAATGGCTAGCTTAAGTTTTATAATGATTTCAGATTTATTATATCGTTTTTTTCCAGTAGTTGGATTTGACCAAGCATTTGTTGCTGGAGAAAACTTTGGAGCTTGGTTTAATATTTTTATCTCAGGATATGAATACGGAGGCCATTGGGCAGCATTTAATGCTATTCCTACAACGTCTCATACTCTATGGGGCGTTATTGCAGGCAGATGGTTGATGAGTAATACTAATCATGAAAAAAAGTTAAGGCGTCTTCTGGGAGCAGCTTTTCTAGCACTTATTTTAGGTTATAGTACTGCATTTTTTACCCCAGTAATAAAACGGATATCAACTACCTCTTTTGTACTGCTTTCTGGGGGATGGACTTTTTTAGCATTAGCATTTTGTTATTGGCTAATTGATGTAAAACAAGTAATCAAAAAAATATTTGTGTTTAGGGTTGTAGGAGTCAATCCACTATTTATTTATCTTTTTGCTTCACTTGGTGGAGGTGGTTTAATCCTTAAAATTATAAAACCTTTTTCAAGCAGTCTCATTTCGAGATTTTCTCCTTGGATTGCAGACTTAATTTCAGGTTTTGTAGTGCTTTTTGGCTTATGGTATATCTGTTATTGGCTCTATAAAAAAGGAATTTTCATTAAAATTTAAGTTTAAATCAATTTAGTATGCTTCAAAAATTCTTTTTTTTAACGCTTTCATTAATATTTATATCAAAATGCATATCTATCGAATCTGATTTAGAGCCCGTAGGACCAATTCCTAATAAATACCAATCCGCTTGGCAAGAATTAGAATATTACGCATTTATTCATTTCAACATGAATACATTTACTAATAAAGAATGGGGTTATGGAGATGAAAAGCCTTCTCAATTTAATCCTACTGAATTGGATACGCGACAATGGGCTCGTGTAGTTAAAGAGGCCGGAATGAAAGGGATTATTATTACTGCTAAACATCACGATGGTTTCTGTTTATGGCCAAGCAAGTTTACAGAGCATTCGGTAAAAAATTCACCTTGGAAAATGGGTAAAGGAGATTTGATTCGAGAATTGTCAGAGGCTTGTAAAGAATATGGATTGAAATTTGGTGTGTATTTATCCCCTTGGGATCGAAATCACCCCAGTTATGGTAAATCAGAATATATTACCTATTTCCGTAATCAGCTTCGAGAATTATTAACTGAATACGGAGAAATTTTTGAAGTATGGTTTGACGGTGCAAATGGAGGTGATGGGTTTTATGGCGGAGCAAATGAAGAAAGAAGAGTAGATAAAAAAATGTATTACGAATGGACTAAAACTATTGAACTTGTACGTAGTTTACAGCCTCAAGCTATTGTTTTTAGCGATGCAGGGCCAGATATTCGGTGGGTTGGAAACGAAAAAGGGTATGCTAATGAAACTACTTGGTCACCCATATACCGTGATAGTGTTTTCGCAGGAATGCCCGATTTTCAACGTTTTGCATCTGGGCAAGAAAACGGAACACACTGGATACCGACCGAAACTGATGTGTCCATACGTCCAGGGTGGTATTATCATCCTGAGCAGGATGACCAAGTCAAGTCTTTATCCAAATTGGTAGATATATATTATAACTCTGTCGGACTTAATAGTTCTCTTTTATTAAACCTTCCTGTTGATAACCGAGGATTAGTCCATGAAAATGAGGTGAAAAATCTAAAAGCTCTGGCAGATTATCTAGATACAACTTTTTCATATAATTATTCCAGAGGTCAGAAGCTAAAAACAAGCTCTACTTTTAAAGATTATGATAATATAGCTTTAATCGATGAGGATAAAAAAACCTACTGGGCGTCTGCAGTAAATGATCAAAATCCAACAATAGAAATTCATTTAGACAATCCGGTGTCAGTAAATACATTTATGATTCAAGAACACCTTCCTATGGGACAGCGTATAAAGTCATTTTATTTTGAAGTTTTTTCAGGTGGGAATTGGGAAAAAATATATGAAGGATCGACTATTGGAAACAAGCGCTTGATCCGTTTTGAAACCCAGACTATTGAAAGAGCTCGATTTACTGTAAACGATAAAAAAGCCCAAATAGTAATATCGAACATAGGACTTTTTAAAGCTAAAGATATAGATAATTAATATGGATCGACTTTTTTTACTTTTGACCTTTTTCTTAGTTTTATCATGGAGTTGTGTAACAGAAAATCAAAAGGAGCAGCCCCCAAACATTATTCTTTTTTTCGTTGATGATATGGGATGGCAAGACACTTCAGTTCCCTTTTGGACTAAGAGAACATTGTTTAATGAAGTATACAAAACTCCAAATATGGAGCGCTTGGCAAAAAAAGGAGTCAAATTTACTAATGCCTATGCCACTCCAGTATGTTCTCCTACAAGAGTTAGTTTAATGACAGGAATGAATGCTGCTAGACATCGAGTTACAAATTGGACATTGAAACCCAATCAAAAACAACCCATGGAATTAAATCATCCGACATTAGAGTTTCCCGACTGGAATTATAATGGAATAAGTTTAAAACCCCAAACACCAAATACAGTTTATGCAAAACCATTACCCAAACTTTTATCTGAAGCAGGTTATTATACAATACACGCAGGCAAAGCACATTTTGGAGCTATAGGCTACCCCGCTTCTAATCCAATAAATCTTGGTTTTGATGTAAATATAGCAGGTCATGCAGCAGGTAGACCAGAAAGTTATTTGGGAATTGAAAATTTTGGTAATGGAAAAATAAGGAATAACGTTTGGGCAGTTCCAGGATTAGAAAAATATCATGGTCAAGATATTTTTTTAACTGAAGCACTTACTCAAGAAGTTATTAATGCATTGGATCAACCTGTTCAAAGTAATCAGCCTTTTTTCTTGTATTTCGCCTTGTATGGAATTCATACTCCTTTGATGGCAAATGAACGTTTCGTCGAACAATATCGAGAAATGGGACTAGAAGAGCCAGAAGCTCGCTACGCTTCAATGATTGAAAGTATGGATGAGGCTTTAGGAAATGTCCTGGATTATTTAGAAGTAAATCAAATTGAAAATAAAACAGTAATACTATTTATGTCGGATAATGGTGGATTGAGCGCGGTAGCAAGAGGTGGGGAAAAACATATGCATAACATTCCTTTAAAAAGTGGAAAAGGATCTATTTATGAAGGCGGAATTCGTGTGCCTATGTTAGCTTATTGGCCAAATAAAACAAAACCTGGAATTGTCAATCCAACTTCACTAATAATTGAAGATTTTTTCCCCTCAATATTGGACATAGCTCAAGTTAATTTAGATAATTTACCTCAAACAGTTGATGGTCATAGTTTTATTCCACAACTACTTCGGGATGATGAAAAGAGTGGTATGGATCGCCCTTTGTTTTGGCATTATCCAAATGAATGGGGAATTGAAGGTCCAGGTATCGGAAGTTATAGTGCTGTTCGACAAGGAGATTGGAAATTAATTTATTTCCATACAAAAAACACCTTGGAGCTTTATAATTTAAAAGAAGATATTCAAGAAAATTTTGATTTATCAATCTCAAATCAAGAGAAAGTAAAACAGTTGGCAACTACACTAACAAAATACTTAAAGAAGGTAGACGCTCAAATGCCAATATATAAGTCAACAAAACAAAAAGTCCCCTGGCCAACGTCAATACTTGTATCTTTAAATTGAATTTGTATACAAATTCAATTTAAAGTAAATTTTTTTTAATATTAATATACAAATTAGCTCATTAAAGACTGGACCTTCATTGCTAGCCCCATGTCTCCAGTAATTTTTATTTGACCTCCCATTACTGCCATCATTGGATTAATTTCACCATCTCGAAGTTTTTCTAATACCTCCGCAGTTAGACTAATAGTACAATCAGCATCATCGTTTGAAGCACTAACAGTATTGGTTTCTGAAGTGCCATCAATTAAAATACCAACTCCATCAACTTCAAATTTAAGTTTTCCCCCAATTGGTTCAGCATTTACTGCTCTTTTTTCAAATTGAGAAATCATATTATCTACACTCATATTTAATTGTTTTAATCAAAAGTATAAATAAAAAGTGACACGATGTCATTATTTTTAATTAGTTTAGACCGGCTAAAATTATGTAAAATGAACTATCGACTTAAAAAAGTAGCTGTTCTTGGATCTGGTATAATGGGTTCTGGAATTGCATGCCATCTCGCTAATGTTGGGATGGAAGTGATAATGTTAGATATAGTTACTCCAGACCTTAACGATGAAGAATCAAACAGCATTATTGAAAGGAATAAATTGGTAAATTCTGCTCTTCAGAAAACAATTAAATCTAAACCAGCACCTTTATATCACAAATCTTTTGCATCAAGAATCAAAACTGGGAATTTTGAAGATGATTTTCAAAAAATTGCTGAATCTGACTGGATAATTGAGGTTGTAGTTGAAAATTTAAAAATTAAAAAGCAAATTTTTGAAAAAGTTGATAAGTACCGAAAAAAAGGGAGTCTTGTAAGTTCCAATACCTCAAGCATACCGATAAATTTATTAGCACAAGATCGTTCAGATGACTTTAAGGAATCTTTTTGCGGGACACATTTTTTTAATCCAGCACGATACTTAAGATTATTAGAAATTATACCAACAAACGATACTCGACAAAGTGTAACTGATTTTTTCATGGAATTTGGAAAAGTAATACTTGGAAAACAAACTGTTTTGTGTAAAGATACACCCGCATTTATTGGAAATCGGATTGGAGTTATGTCTGCTACTGAGATGACATTGTTAACTGAAAAATACAATTTCGGTATTGAAGAGGTTGACGCTATGACAGGATCATTAATTGGACGTCCAAATACAGCAACATTTCGATTACAAGATTTAGTTGGATTAGACACAGGGGACAATGTAAGTCGTTTTGTAGCTGAAAATGTTAAAAATGACAATTATATTGACCAATTAAAAGATCGACCGGAACCTAACTTTATGAAGTTTCTTCTCAAAAATAAATTTCTAGGAAATAAGACAGGTAAAGGATTTTATGAAAAAACTTCTAAAAAAGATAAAAATGGAAAATCTATTATAAATGCTCTTAATATAAAAACATTAAAATATGAGCCTGCAATAAGGCCTAAGATAGATTTTATCAAAGCTACTAAAGGAATTGGATTGATGAATAAACGATTACAATATATTGTTGAAGGAGACACTATATATAGTCAGTTTTTTGCAGAATATTTTGGGCAATTATTTAGTTATGCTGCAGCTCGTGTTCCAGAAATTTCAGATCAATATTTTCCTATAGATGATGCTATGCGAACAGGTTATTTTTGGGATTTTGGTCCATTTGAATATTGGGATCTTATTGGTTTTGAATTAGGGATAAGCTTGATAGAAAAGGTTGGTGCTGAAGTTCCTCAATGGGTAAGAAAAATGGCAGCTAGTGGTAAAAAACATTTTTACAAATTTGAAGAAGGTAAGAAGAAGTATTATAATATTTCTTCAAATGATTACGCGGTAATCCCAGGTATGGAATCTTTTCTGATTTTAGATAGTTTTAGATCACAAACACCATTAATAAAAAACAGTGAAAGTGTTGTACACGATATTGGTGACGGTGTTCTATGTTTTGAATTTACAGGTAAAAGCAATTCTATAGGAGAGGGGGTCGGAAAAGCTTTGATTGAGGCTCTCAAAATTGCCGAAGAAGAAAATTGGAAGGGTATAGTAATTGGGAATAATGCTAAACAATTTTCTGTTGGTGCAAATCTTATGGAAATTGGTATGATTGCAATGCAAAAACAATTTGATCAATTAGAACGTTTTGTAGATAATTTTCAGCAAATAAATATGAAAATAAGAACCTCAAAAATTCCTATTGTTGTAGCAACTCAAGGGTATGTATTTGGAGGTGGTTGTGAAATTGCTATGCATTGTGACGGGGGTATTTATGCTTCGGAATCTTATATTGGATTAGTTGAAGTTGGTGTTGGACTTCTACCTGGAGGTGGTGGCACAAAAGAATTTGCTTTACGTGCCTCGGATGATTTCTTTGAAGGGGATGTTCAATCACCTACTTTGATTAACTATTTTAAATCAATTGCAACTGCAGCAGTATCTACATCAGCATATGAAGCTTTTGATCTAAACTACCTAAAAAAAGGTAGAGATGAGGTATGCATAAATACTAATTTGAACATTGGCTTAGCTAAAGAAAAAGTTTTAGGATTAGCTAAAAATTATATCCCACCTTCAGCTAGGGATGATATCCATGTTCTAGGAAGGGCAGGTATGGGGGTATTATATTCTGCTATTAATGAGTTTAGAATGGGAGAATACATGTCTGATTATGATGTTGAAATCGCACGCAAGATAGCTTATGTATTGTGTGGAGGTGATTTAACTTCATCGCAACAAGTAAGCGAGCAATATCTATTAGATATTGAAAGAGAAGGTTTTATGAGTCTTTTAGGTAATCAAAAAACATTAGATCGAATTCAATATTTATTAATGAATAATAAACCTTTAAGAAATTAAATTATGGAAGCATATATTGTAAAAGGCTATCGTTCAGCCATTGGAAAAGCTAAAAAAGGAGGATTTAAAAATTATCGTTCTGATGACTTGGCTGTGGATGTCATAAAACATATGATGACCAAAGTTCCTGAAATCGATCCAAAAAGCGTGGACGATGTAATTGTTGGTTGTGCAAATCCTGAAGGTGAACAGGGTCTTCAGATAGGAAGATTAATTTCTGCACGATCACTAGGTAAAGAAGTTCCAGGGGTTACAATTAATAGATACTGTGCTTCTGGTCTGGAAGCAATTTCTCAGGCTGTATCAAAAGTTAGAGCTGGTTTTGGAGATATTTATATTGCCGGTGGAATAGAGAGTATGAGTATGATTCCAATGACGGGATATAAATTGTCGCCTAGTTACAAAGCCAATCAAGAAAATTTAAATTACCATGTTGGAATGGGCCATACTGCAGAAGCCGTTTCTGTCAAGTATAATATAACTCGAGAAGCAGCTGATAAATTTGCTTACGAATCTCATCAAAAAGCAGCAAAGGCTATTGATAAAGGTAAATTTATTGATCAAATTGTACCTGTGGAGGTAGAAGATGTTTTTGTAAAAGATGGTAAAAAAATTACAACTAGTCACATTGTTTCTGTTGATGAGGGTGTACGTAGAGATACTACAATAGAGGGTCTTTCAAAACTTCGACCTGTATTTAAAAAAGGAGGGGTAATAACCGCGGGGAATTCATCTCAGACTTCAGACGGAGCAGCTTTTACATTGGTTGTAAGTGAGGCAATAGTAAAAAAATTAAATTTAACCCCAATAGCTAGATTAGCAGCATGTTCTGTTGGGGGAGTTGAACCTTTGTATATGGGAATTGGTCCCTGTATAGCAATACCTAAAGCGATAAAACAAGCTGGTTTGAAACTTTCTGATATCGAACAAACGGAATTAAATGAAGCATTTGCTGCACAAGCTCTAGCTGTAATCCAAGAAGCTAAACTTGATCCTGAGACAGTAAATGTAAATGGTGGAGCCCTAGCTTTGGGACATCCCTTAGGATGTACTGGAGCAAAGCTAAGTATCCAGCTTATTGAGGAGATGAAATTGAGAAACCAACGCTATGGAATGGTTACTGCCTGTGTTGGAGGTGGACAAGGAATTGCAGGAATTTTTGAGCGCTTGTAAGGTGAATCATTCAAATTCATTTTTAGGTAAACGCGACAAACAAAAACTAAAGGTTCGAGAGCGACTTATGAAAGAAGGTTTAGCTCTATTTTCTTCAAGTGGATTTGAAAAAACTACAGTAGCTCATATCGTTGAAAAAAGTGAAATTGCTAGAGGTACATTCTACAATTACTTCCCCGATACACAAAAACTTTTTGATGCTCTAATTGAAGAGCTTAATCAAAACATAAAAGCAGCGATTCAACAAACAAGAAGAGACAGTAAAAATGTATACGATTACCTTTACGGAACCTTCAAAAACTATTTTGAATTGATTGGAACCCCACAGATGATTCAATTCCATATTTTAAACCAGGCACACATTCGTCAAAGTTCATATCAAAGTAATGTTATAAAAACCATTGTTAAGAACCTAAATAGAGACCTTAAGTCCGACTTTAAAATTAAGGCTTTTACTGAGAAGTATGAATTTCTTTTGTTGAGCTTTATGTTGGTGGGATCTCCCCCTGAGCTCTTTTTAGCAACACATACTACAAACATAAACTTTAGTAATAATCAATTGGCAACCTTTTTAGCCAAACTATTTCATAAGGTGTTAATGGAGTAATTTACTATACTTTTTTAACTACATATGTTACTATCCCCCAAATCAAGAGTTCATCACCTTCACTTACTTTAATCGGTTTATAGTTTTTGTTTTCGGACATTAGGTACACACAGTCTACTTCTACTTTTAATCGTTTTACAGTGAATGATCCATCGATAAAACATACTGCTATTTTATCATCTTGTGGTTCTAAACTTCGATCTATCACTAAAAGATCACCATCATCTAATCCTGCCCCCTGCATGGACTCTCCAGAGACCCTCGCATAAAAGGTGGCTTCTTCGTTTCGTACTACTTCTTGATCAATACTAATACGTAGTTCTTTAAAGTCATCAGCGGGCGATGGAAACCCAGCCGAAACTCCTTCTTGGGCCATGTGGATTTGTTTTCTTACATCATGATTAGGATTAAAGAATATTAATTTTTTATCCTGCATAGATTTTATTTTACGGTAATAATATCTTTAAGTTCTGTAGTAAATCGACTGGAAAGGTGTTGTTGTTTCATTTTCCAAGTACGGTTTAAATCCTGATTAGCTAGTTTTATTCGATAAGGTCCAAAGCGCTTATGAATTTGGTCGAGACTCTTCATCAGAGCGACATGCTTCACATTATTATTTTCAAAAAGGCTCAACTGACGTTTTTCTGTAGGCGAGAGCCCCATAATCATAACCCCTGCTTTTTTATAAGCAATATTTTCTTTAAAAATTTTACGCAGTCCCAAGATAGCATACCTGCTCAATGTAATACTAGAATTGGTTACATAGGGAAGTGTTAAGGCACAGCTATTTCTATAAAAAACTGCATCTTTTTCATTTGGGTCACTATGGATAAAAACTAAAAGTGCTTGACAACTGCTTTGTTGCTTTCGCATTTTTTCAGCACAACTGCTAGCAAAAGTAGAAATGCGTTCCTCTAAGTCTGAAAAAGAAGTGAGGGCACCTTCAAAACTACGAGTGGTAGAAATACTTTTTTTGGGAGTTTGAACTTCTTCTAGTTGGATAGAAGGTGTACCTTGTAGGTCTTTTTTGAGTCGGAGTCCCAAGACACTCATTTGTTTTCGAACCCAGTTATTGGGAAGCAGGCAAAATTGCCAAGCATTTTTAACTCCTATAGCTTCAAGTTTCTGAAGATGTTTTCGTCCTATACCCCAAACATCGGATATAGCTGTCCATTTAAGCGCCTTAACACGCTTCTCTTCTGTGTCAATAAAATAAACACCTCCTGTTTTTGCAGTAAATTTTTTAGCGATTTTATTAGCAATTTTTGCTAAAGCTTTACTAGGGGCTACCCCCACCGAAACGGGAATTCCTGTCCATTTTTTAATCTGCTTTTGTATTTTTTCTCCTTCCTTCTCTAAGTCAAAAAGGTCAAATCCTTCGAATTGTAAAAATGCTTCATCAATACTATATATTTCGACATTTGGCGTGTATCTTTCCAAGATGGACATTACCCGACTACTCATGTCACCGTAAAGGGGATAGTTAGAAGAAAAAACTTTAATTTTTTGACGTTTAAACTGTTCTTGGTATTTAAAAGCAGGTGCTCCCATAGGAATCCCTAACGCCTTTGATTCATTACTACGCGCAATAACACAACCATCATTATTTGAGAGAACAACTACAGGCTTTCCCTTCCACTGAGGCTGAAAAGTCCGTTCACAAGAAGCATAAAAATTATTACAATCTACAAGTGCAAACATGGGGAAAAAGATATTAAAATGTTCGGTTTTAAAAAGTAGATTTTTCAAAAAAGTTGTTCATGATTTCATTTTCTTTTTTAAAAATAAATTCATTTAAAAAAGGCACTATTTTTATAGAAATGGTAAGGCGCTTAATACAAAAGTTGTAATTTTGAAATTAAGATTTTAGTACTGAGCTTGCTACATGGATAATTATTCATTTTTAAACACTGCCCATACGGCATATTTTGCTGAACTGTATGATCAATATTTACAGCATCCCGATAGTGTAGAGCCTAGCTGGAGGACGTTTTTTCAAGGCTTTGACTTCGGTTTAGAAAGTAATGGTGTTAGTAATTTGAAAGACACAGGTGAAAACGCCAGTGTGGAGGTCCCAGAACACTTGCAAAAAGAGTTTTGTGTTGTCAAGTTAATTGATGGCTATCGCTCTCGAGGACATTTATTCACAAAGACCAATCCAGTAAGAGAACGAAGGAAACATCACCCAACACTAGATATTGAAAACTTTGGACTCTCAAAAGAAGATTTACCAACTGTATTTAGTGCAGGAGAAATAATGGATATTGGCCCTAGCAGTTTAGAAATTATTATTGGCCATTTACAAAGAATTTATTGTAATTCAATTGGTGTTGAATACATGTATATTCGAAACCCAGAAAAACTTGATTGGATTCAGCAGCGATTGAACATAAATGATAACCATCCAGACTTTTCGGTAGAACAGAAAAAGCACATTTTAAAAAAATTAAATCAGGCAGTAAGCTTCGAAAGCTTTTTACATACAAAATATGTGGGACAAAAAAGATTTTCATTAGAGGGTGGAGAATCATTAATACCTGCAATTGACTCTCTGATTTTAGCAGCTGATGATATAGGTGTTGAAGAATTTGTTATGGGAATGGCACATAGAGGAAGGCTTAGTACTTTGGCTAATATTTTTGGAAAATCAACTAAAGATATTTTCAGTGAGTTTGATGGTAAAGATTATGATGAGGATGTATTTGATGGTGATGTAAAATACCATATGGGATGGACTTCAAAAATAGATCCGAATAAAGACGGAAAAAAAATCAACATAAGTCTTGCACCAAATCCTTCACATTTAGAAACTGTAGGGGCAGTTGTACAAGGAATTGCAAGGGCAAAACTTGAAAATAATTATTCAAGTGATACGTCAAAAGTCTTACCCATACTTGTTCATGGTGATGCTGCAATTGCAGGTCAGGGCTTAGCATATGAAATAGTTCAAATGGCTAAACTAAAAGGTTATGCTACAGGTGGAACTATTCACATAGTAGTAAATAACCAAGTAGGCTTTACAACAAATTATTTAGATGCAAGAACAAGTACTTATTGCACAGATGTTGGTAAAGTAACCCTATCTCCTGTCATGCATGTTAATGCAGATGATGTTGAAGCTGTTGTGCATGCTGTTCTTTTTGCTTTGAATTATAGAATGAAGTTTAAAAGTGATGTATTTATTGATCTTCTGGGCTACAGGAAGTATGGTCACAATGAAGGAGACGAACCAAGATTTACTCAGCCAAAACTTTATAAAAACATTTCTAATCATCCCAATTGTAGAGATATTTATACATCTAAACTTATTGAAGAGGGTATAATTGACAAAAGTCATATAGCATTATTAGAAAAAGAATACAAGACTTTTTTAGAAAAAAACCTTGAAGATTCAAGAAAATTAAAAAAGACTTTCATTAATCCTTTCATGTACGATGAATGGAAGAATATTGAACCATACATAGATAGAGTTGATGAGTTTGCGATGAAAAAGCAAGTAATTACAAAAGTGAGTAACAAATCTTTAGAAAAAGTTGCTTATGCTATTTCAACTATTCCCAAGGACAAAAAATTTTTAAGAAAAGCAGAAAAATTAATTTCCGAAAGAAAAAAAATGTTTTTTGATTTGAAAACTTTGGATTGGGCTATGGGTGAATTGCTTGCCTATGGGACTCTTTTGATGGAAGGACATAATATTAGACTGTCAGGTCAAGATGTTGAAAGAGGAACATTTTCTCATCGCCACGCAATTTTAATTGAAGAGGAGTTTGAAGAGGAAATTATATTGTTAAATAAAATTGATAAAGAGCAGGGCAAGTTCAGTGTTTATAATTCTTTATTATCTGAATATGGAGTTTTAGGTTATGACTATGGCTATTCAATGGCTAGTCCAAATTCTTTAACCATTTGGGAAGCTCAATTTGGAGATTTTTCAAATGGAGCTCAAATAATCATCGATCAATATATTACATCAGCAGAAGATAAATGGAAATTACAGAATGGAATAGTTTTATTACTGCCCCATGGTTATGAAGGGCAGGGAGCTGAACATTCTTCAGCTAGAGTTGAAAGGTATTTACAAATGTGCGCAAAAGACAATATGTTTGTTGTAAACTGCACTACTCCAGCAAATTTATTTCATGTATTAAGACGACAACTAAAAGCTAAATATAGAAAACCCCTTATCATCTTTTCTCCTAAAAGCTTACTTAGACATCCTGATGCGGTTTCAAAAATAAGTGATTTCACCAATTCAAGTTTTAAAACAATAATAGATGATTTTAATGTTGAAGTCAAAAACATCAAAACAGTAGTTTTTTGTTCTGGCAAATTTTATTATGATCTTTTTAAAGAAAGAAAAACAAAGAAAAGAGAAAATAATGTTGCCTTAATTAGAATTGAACAATTATTTCCATTACCAGAAGAAGAAATCAAAAATTTGATTTTAAAATATAAATTTTCAGATGATTTTGTTTGGGCTCAAGAGGAACCAAGAAATATGGGGGCTTGGAGTCATTTATTATTACATTTACCTGAAGCAAAAAAAATGAGGATAGCAAGTAGAAGAATGTATGGTTCACCAGCAGCAGGAAGCTCTACAAGATTTAATAAGCGTCACAAAGAAGTTCTAGACTATGTTTTTGATAGTGCGAAAGATAATTTTATTAGAAAAACAAAAAAATAAATCATGATTTTAGAAATGAAAGTTCCTTCCCCTGGAGAATCAATTACAGAAGTTGAAATAGCCCAGTGGTTAGTTTCAGATGGGGATTATGTAGAAAAAGATCAAGCAATTGCTGAAGTAGATTCTGACAAGGCCACTCTTGAGCTTCCCGCAGAGGTTAGCGGGATAATTACTTTAAAAGCAGAAGAAGGTGAAGCTGTTATGGTAGGTGCTGTTGTTTGTTTAATCGATACTAAGGGTCAAGCCACTAATCCTTCTAAATCAAAAATTAAAATAGCTTCTCAAGTTGAGACGACATCTTCTGAACCTATATCTCAGTCCCCAGTAGAAAAATCGAGCTATGCTACTCAAACTCCCTCTCCTGCTGCTAAAAAAATTATGAATGAAAAAGGGGTTTTACCCGATCAGATTAAAGGAACAGGAAGAGGAGGGCGAATAACCAAAGAAGACGCTTTAAATGCGGTCCCATCAATGGGTACAAAGCCAGATTGGGGAGAACGAAGTCAAAATCGATCTAAGCTTTCTATGCTGAGAAGAAGAGTTGCTGAAAGATTAGTAGACGCTAAAAATGAAACTGCAATGTTAACAACCTTTAATGAGGTTGACATGGCAGAAGTTTTTAAAGTACGTAATAAATTTAAGGATGATTTTTTAAAAAAACACACTGTAAAACTTGGCTTTATGAGTTTTTTCACCAAGGCTGTAGTTAGGGCTTTAAAACTTTACCCCGATGTCAATTCAATGATGGATGGTGATTATAAAATCTCTTATGACTATTGTGACATAAGCGTTGCAGTATCAGGTCCCAAAGGACTTATGGTGCCTGTGGTCCGTAATGCTGAATTATTAAGTTTTTTTGGAATAGAACAGGAGATTGGTCGTTTAGCAATTAAAGCGCGTGATGGAAAAATCACTGTAGACGATATGACTGGAGGCACCTTTACTATTTCTAATGGAGGAGTATTTGGATCAATGTTGTCAACGCCAATTATCAATCCACCTCAGTCAGGAATTTTAGGAATGCACAATATCATTCAAAGGCCTGTTGCTGTTAATGGCAAAGTAGAAATACGTCCAATGATGTACTTAGCACTTTCATATGACCATAGAATTATCGACGGTAAAGAGTCTGTAGGTTTTTTAGTTGCAATTAAAGAAGCTTTAGAAAATCCTATTGAACTTTTGATGGATAATGACTCTAAAAAGGCATTTGAATTATAAAAATAATTTGCTTAAAGAATAATCAATTATAGCCTTATTCTTTTTTAAAAAATCAGCACCTATTATACCGTCAATTTTTACCGTGCCTTGAGAATTAAGTGTTGTATTAACATGATTTAGATCTAATAACACAAAAGCTTGTTCTCCTTTAAAGCTTCTGCCTAGTTGAATTTTGCATTCCAAGGTCATTACAGCTTGCATCTTTCCTTCACTGGCGCCTGCTGCATCAAAAGGATCTCCTTTTTCTTGTAATTCAAAATGTTCCTTAAGCTCGGAATGTATGCAACTATTTGATGCCCCAGTATCAATAAGCATCATTGCAGTTTTTCCATTAATCTTTGCTTTACATAAAAGATGCTTTGTGTTAGAAAAACTTAACCGAGTGAAACATCTAGAATTCATATGAGAATAAAAATAAGTCTTCCACTTGAATAAATTAATGGTTTTATCACTTTAACTAACTTTGTCATAAAATATTTTATGCAATTAATTGACACCCACACTCATCTTTATGTTGAAGCTTTTGATGCCGATCAAAAAGAAGTTGTAGAGCGAGCTATTGCTGCAGGTGTATATCATTTCTTTATTCCAGCAATAGATAGTTCATATACAAAGCGCATGTATGCATTAGAAAAACGTTATCCCAAGCAAGTTAGTTTAATGGCAGGTCTACATCCTTGTTATGTCAAAGATAATGTTGAAGAGGAATTAGACAAAGTTTTTACCCAACTCAATGAACGTTCTTTTTGTGCCGTTGGAGAAATTGGAATTGATTTATATTGGGATAATACATTTTTAAAACAACAACAAAAAGCCTTCTCAAAGCAGATTGAATGGGCAAAGCATTATGGTTTACCAATTATTATTCATTGTAGAGAGGCATTTGATGAGGTTTTTGAAGTTCTAGATCAGCACCGATCACCTGAACTTTTTGGAATATTCCACTGTTTCACTGGCACACTAAAGCAAGCCAGACGTGCTATAGATTTAAATTTCAAGTTGGGAATAGGAGGAGTAATTACTTATAAAAATGGTAAAATTGATAAATTTTTACATGATTTACCACTGGAATCTATTGTTTTAGAGACCGACGCACCATATTTATCACCAAACCCTCATAGAGGTAAAAGAAATGAAAGTGCATATTTACCTTTAATTTTAGATAAAATTGCTGAATGTTATCAGCTTCCGCATAAAGAAATCGCAGCAATTACCACCGGAAATGTAATGCAAGTTTTTAAAACTGAAAAATTTTAAAATTAAAAAGCAATTTTTAGAAAAAAAACATTTTTTTTCTTTATTTAGAATACAGATTATAGAGAGGTGGCCGAGTGGTCGAAGGCGCACGCCTGGAAAGTGTGTATTCCAATTGCATTGGAATCGAGGGTTCGAATCCCTTCCTCTCTGCTAACTATTAATATCTAACCACATTATAAATGTATGAATAGACTAATACCTACACATACCATTTGAAATTTATAGATATCCTAATTATTATTCACCCTTTCTTAACTTATAAGTTTGGTATGAATTTATACCTGTTAAAAGGTTATTTGTATCAATAGATGAATTAATTGATTGTAATTGATTTTCTAACAGTTGGTTTGATTGTTCACTAACATAGGTTAAATCACTTAATTGATCTTGAATATCTCTTCCCATTTCCTCAATTGATAACATCAATTCTTTTAAACCATCTCCTATATTTGATAATTTTTTTGAAACATCTCTTTCGTGTTTAGTATCAAAGATATTTAGATTGTCAAATTTCTCGTGAATTTCATAGAATGTAATCGTATCATCTTCTACTAATGATACTATCATATTTAATGAATTAAATAATACAAGGTTATAGGAATGAATATCATCTTTTAAGATCTGAACGTAATAGAAAAGAGTTTTCTCATCAGGGGTATTTTCAAGAGAATTAAAAATAGACTGAATATTTTCTTTTTTTATTTTTAGATAATTAGAAACCTTAATAAATTTCTGTACATATGTTCTATCTATTTCTTTAATACTATTTTGATGTTTTTTAAGTAATAAATTAAAATCATTTCCCTCAATTACATCAACTTCTCCATTACCGTCATTGTCTAATTCATTAAGAATAGTTAATTGAGATACTTTTAACTTTTCAATCCTAATTTTTTCCTTTTCTTCTTTCTCTTTTAAATGTCTCAAATTGACATTATTACTCACTTGAGATATTTCTTCAATCATCTCCAATTCTAATTTATTTGGTTTTTTCAGAAGAGGAAAAGTTTTACCAAATAATTTTAATGAATATGAATTATAATCAATTATAATTTGCTTGTCTAATTCATGATATTTAAGAGATTGATAATATTCTTTATTGAAGAAACCCAAATAATTTGAACCAACAAAAATTCCAATTTTAGAACAAAAAATAATTTTATCTCTAAAATCAGATTGTTCAGGTTTTTTAAATTTATTATTTGTCAGTAAGTATCGAAAAGTTTCTAATTTAAAAGGTTTAACTCCAATTCCCAGAACACTTATTTTGATATAATTGTTGTAAACATCAACGTTATTTAAAATTTGACTTTTATATTTTTCTTTGATTAAATTTAACTCATCAATAATTTCATTAGAAATTTTATCCTCCATAATATCATCTATTAATTTTCATGTATTACTATCTTGATAGAATCTAATATATGAATTTTCGAATCAAAACTTGTATCTGAATAAACCGTCATCGTATCACCAATCATCTCTTCAAATAGTGGTATTATCTTCTTTGAATACAATACATCATCTTTTAAACTATGGTATACCCTTGTTTCTTGAACAACAGGATATATTTCACCTTTAAAGTAATCTATCGTTACTATCGTATCTCTAATTGGTATGATTCCATTGTAACTATATAATGATTGAAATGGATTATATAAGGGTAAAGAGAAAACAATATTATCTACAGTGTAATTCCACTTACTACTAAAATATGAGAATACGTTGTATACGTTATTGTAAACGTATTTATCCTTCATTAAACTACTTTCTATGTTTAGATCAAAACGTGGAGGAAAGGTTCCTCCAAAAGTTCTATAGATGTGATGGTACCCATTTTCATCAGGATTTTCTTCAGTATATAACCTAACTATACAGTCTCCAGTTATACAATATGATTCTATAGAGTTAGTTTCTTCAACCTCATCAGTTGGTGTTTCACATTGAATTAGTAATACAACAAGAAAAAAACATAATAGAACCCTCATAATAATAAAGATACAAATACCGTACTTATACCATAAATTTCTAAAATTTAATATATGAGGGTAAATCAACTCGTATAAGTTTTCTTTTATTTCGACTAGTTCTACCTGAAGTAAAAGTTTTATAATTGTAAGTAAGTAAAATTTGGAGGTGGTTATCATTTAAACTTAGGGTTTGTGCTAATATAAAAAACAAAAGAATATCTAATTTATTTCAAATAATTTGAAAGTAGTTTTTCTGTTCAAGCTATGAAATAATTCAGGTCTATTAGCACATTTAATTTTCCTGATTTTTGCATTCGAGTATAATTTTATAATTTTTTTGAAACTTTTTTCAGCAGTTTCATAATTGCTGAAATTTCCAAGATTAACTTGAAAATATTTTTTAAATCTAGTTATTTCAAAAGTATCTTCTTTAAGTGTGCTTTTATTAACCAAATCGTTAGCTTCGGTTTCTTCATTAAAAACACCAATCAATATTGTGTATCTAAAACTTGAGTTCCCCTCAACTTGAGTTTCTCCATAAGCATATCCATCTATTCGTTTTGGATCATCTATTCTGGATTGAATATAATCCATAATTGTTTTATTTCTTTCTTCGGTTAACTTAAGATTGTATTCTTTTGAACCCCTGCAATCAGCAAAAGAAGATATTTCAATTTTTAGATTTGGATTAATATTTAAAGCTTCAACTATAGAATCTAGTCTGGGTTTAAATTGTTGTTTAATATCTGTTTTATTAAAATTAAAATAGATTGGTCTAAAAACTTTGTTATAATTATAATTATTTTCTAATAGAACATTAATTTTTTCTGAATTCCCATAATCAGTTATAATTTTATATGAAAAAGAATCTTTTTCAGTTTCAAAAGAGTTCGATCTATACCAAAAACTTCCATTTGAGTTTAGTTTTAGTTCACCACTTTTTGCATCGTTAATTAATAAAATTTTAAAATTTACGATTTGAATTAATTGGTCATTAGAAATCATTTTTTCGATATCATTATCTAAAACATTTTTCAGTCCTACAATTAGGGTATCTCTTCCATAAAAACCATAAAAATCTTTCTCTCCCTTTATTTTTGGTTTAAATTTAAAAGCATAAATATCATCATCACCCTTACCGCCATTTCTATTTGAACTTAAAAAACCAGTTCTTACTTTTTTTTCTAGGGAAAATGAGGTGTCATCTTCATTTGAGTTGAAGGGTTCTCCAAGAATGTTTTTTTTCCATCGGTTATATACTTTATTTGAGGCGATATAAATATTAAATTTTTTTTCTGTATTCTGATTTGATGAATAAAAAAGAATTTTTTTAGAAAAGCAAAAAGGAAAAACTTCGTCATTTTCAGTATTTATGTCAGGACCTAAGTTTTTTACTTCACCAAAGGGCTTGTCATTTTCAATGTTAACATAATATATATCCATTCCACCATAGCCTCCTGGTCTGTCACTTGAAAAGTAGAGAGTTTTACCGTCTGGAGAAACTGAAGGATGGAAGGACGTATAACCATCAATATTTAATTCCAATGGATATGGCGCTTCTTTTCCAATATTCTTAAATGGGATCTGAAAAATATTTAATTCAATACTTTTGTTATTTTTAATCTTATTTGTCGTCTGTGTTAGATATAACATTTTCGATGTAGAATTTAAAGATATTGGACCATCTTGATAAATTGAATTAAACTTAGAATCAAATTCTTCAACTGGTTTAGTCTCAAGAGAATTTAAATTTATATTTGTTTTGAATAAATTATAAACCTGATTATTTGAATTAATTTTTTCTCCAATACTTTTCTGATCTCCTAAAAAGAAAAGTAGTCCCCATGATGGTTCAACTAGGGCAGGGCCAAACTCAGATTTTTCAGTATTAAATTTTAAGTTGACAATTTTGTATGTGGAATCACTCTTATTTGAAATAGAAATAGGACTAGCTTCGAGAGGTAGTTTTTTTGCTTTTTGAATGTATTCTTCAACCAATTTTTTGTTTTCAGGAATTAAATATATGTACTTATAGTAATCTGAAACATTAGCAAAATCTGATTGCACTAATGGGTCCATTATTGTCGAAGCCTCTTTGAGTCTATTCATATTTTTTAAAGCATCAGAATAAAGTCTTCTATGACTTGGTGATAGAGAATCTTCTATTTTTGAAAAATAGTTAATTGTTTTTTGATAATTTTTATTCACAGAATAATACTCAGCCCACTTAATGTTATTATCAGAATCAGTTTTTAAAATAGCAGATTTTTTTTGACCATAACCAAAAAAAAGAATTAAGATTGATATTGTAAAAAATTTATATTTCATGGTCAGAATATTCTAGGAGATCTTAAGATACCCATTCTTGGATTAAATTCGTATCGAAGCAAAAATTCGTGAGAATTATTGTTTGTAAAGTTTTTAATTCCAATTGAATTAGAAAAAACATAGCCGATAGAAAAATTATTACTGATATGAATTCCTGCCAGTACACCAAGCCCTGCGCCTGATTGAATTATATCATTTGAAATGCTTACTAAATTTTTTATTTGAGGTCCAACCCATAAAGACTTGTTAAAATATATCAGGGTGCTAAAATCATATGAAACAGGACTTCCACTTGTAAATTTCAATAAAAGACTAGGTTTTAATTCTATTGTATTAGAAAGCGATACTAAGCCTCCTGTAACAAAATAGTTATGACGAATTAAAAAGTATTTCCCATTTTGGATCATTTTAGGAATTGAAAATCCAAGATAAAATCTGGGAGTATGATAATAAAATCCAAAACCAATATTAGGCTCTAAGTTTTCAGGCATTTCATTTGAATATAAAGTAAAATCCTGTTTTTGTTGAGGATTAAGAATGTCACTATTAAAATCAAGAAGTGATGCTGATAGTTTTAACCCTAAACCTAAATAATGTTCCTTATCATTTAACTTTAATTGATAAGCTATGTCAGCACTAAACTGAGAACTCTCTAAAGGGCCAATTTTGTCTACTATCCCAGTTAAGGAAAATGCTAAATTTTTCTTACCCCTTGAACCATTATATGAAAAACTATGAGTAACTGGCGCTCCATCAAAACCGATCCATTGGGACCTAGATAAAAATGTAAAAGAAGAATAATTTTTTGAACCCACATATCCAGCATTAAAACTTTGATGATTGAACATATACATATTAAAGCTAGATTCTTGTTGAGCATTAACTATCAATGAGTATCCCAAAAAAATTGAGAACAAAAATAATTTTATTTTATTTCTTTCTATCATCTCTTTATGTAGATAAAACCTTTGTGTAATTTTCCTCCTTCTTTTTCTTCAAAGAAATAGAAATACACTCCCTCTGGAAGTAGTTTTGAATTATTACCATAGCTGATGTTTGTAGATCCATCCCAATTGTTTTGATAATTCTTTGTTTCAAAAACTTTTTGCTCCCATCTATTATAAATTGTAAGTCTATGATCAGGAAATGCTTCAATACTAGAGATTACAAAAAGATCATTTACACCATCACCATTAGGACTAAATGAATTAGGAATAAAAAGGTCTTGAAAGACTAACTCAATCGGGTCAGTAATACCAATTAATGGACACGAATTAAATAAGCGATCGATTACTAACCTAAATTGAAATTCTACATATTGCTCCGTAGGATTTGTAAGTTCCAATTCTGGGGTGTAAACTCCTCTAAAATCAAAATCTTCACTTAAATCACTCCAATCTTCAAACTCTCTTTTTATCTGCCATTGAAAAGAATAAGATGAGTCAGAATATGGATAACTTAATTTTATTGACTTTCCTTTTATTATTTCAACAAAATTCTCATCAGGAGGTAAAATTTCAGGGACTTCCAAGATCTCCAAAAAGTCATATATTCCATTATTGTTTAGATCCTTTGGCAAATCACTGTAACTATTTTGATTTAAAACAAGCCCACTACTATCAACAATTAATGGGGATTCTCCAATTAATCCATCATTGTCAGGATCATTAAAACCTGATTCGACAACATCAAAACAACCATCATTATCACTATCCAAATCGATACTATTAGGTATTCCATCAAGATCAAAATCTGAGTTTGTTTCAATTTCATCTGAAATTCCATCATTATCATCGTCTTTATCAATAATGTTTTCAATTCCATCTGAATCACAATCAGGAAGACTAGTTACAATTTCTGTAATATTTTCTTCTATATAGCTACAATTGTTTCTAGGATCAGTATTATCAACTTGCTCATTTACATTTAAAACACCATCACCATCAATATCATTATCACATACATCACCGATACTATCACCGTCAAGGTCTTCCTGATTAGCATTACTCGTTTCAGGACAGTTATCTTCATTGTTAATTATCCCATCTCCATCTAAGTCATCATTATCTAGATTAATTACGAAAACAGATGTTGGGGATAATAGAATATATGTTTTATCTGAATTAATATCATCTACTGCAATAAGAATTTCTGAACTTATGTCACCATCAACTATCAAATCATCTTTACCTGTGATAATTATTTGTTGATCAATATTCCAATTGTCTTTTGTGAAAATTAATTCTGATAATCCTATAATTAATTCTGATTCATCTAAAACATCTAATTTTAATATTACGTTATCATTAATTTGTGTTGTTAAACGAATATTTAAAATAGAATTAGTACCATCTTCAGAAACATTGTCAGTAAGATTAATTAAAAGTTGAGCAATATCATCATCTTCATTTGTAAGTATTGGATTTGAAACGTCTTCAGCTTCAATATTTTCATAAAAATCATCTCCAGAAGTCGGATCTCCTGTTATTAGGGTAATTTCTTGATTTCCATCAGCAAAAAAATCATCTACACCAGTAATGGTTACAACATTTGAATCTGGGAGATTCCAATTATCGGCTAATATAGTTACAGAATTTGTTGACAAAATCATTTCATTTATAGGTCCTGAAAGACTAAGTGGAATATTGACACTTTCACCTCCAACAGGTTTTGATAATAAACTAAATTGAACAACTATATAGTCTCCAGATTCACTAGTTGAAAAATCATTATTTAAAACGGTCAAAATAATTCCTGGAGAGTCGTTATCTTGATTAGACATTGATATATCGTCAATTGTAGATCCATCAAGTTTGTTATAATTACTATCTGTTGATGATACATTTCCAGTTACAATAATATAATCTATTGCGCCATCACTTACTGGGGGATCATCGTTAACACCAGTTACAATTACAATCTGAGGAATATTCCAGTTTGAAGACTTAAATGAAATAACAGAAGTTATTAGTATACCTTCCTGCTCATTAGATGAAATTAAGTTAATATAAACATCGGCTGTAGGTTCAGTATCTAAATATATTTCAAATGAGCCGTTATCTCCTGATTCACTTGTCAAGTTATCAAGAATATTAACTATAACTCCTGCTTCCTCATTATCTTCTGTAATTACTTCAACAGTTTTATCCTCAGCTCCAGTAAATGATGCGTCAGAACTTGAACTTACTGAACCAGTTATTATTGTTGTTTGATCGTCATCAAATATAAGATCATCAACACTTTGTAGGTTAACAGTTTGAGGGATATTCCAGTTTAGTGAATTAAAAGTCAAAGACGAATTTATTAATGTAGCTTCTGTATTATCATCACTTACAAAATCTATTATTACATCACTAGGAGGTTCAGCCGTTAAAGTAACCGTGAAGCTAACTGAATTAACAGGAAGCTCTTCCTTTAAATTACCGTTGACTTCACTTAAAACAAAATCTCCAACATCATCATCAACAGTTATGACAGATCTGTTTTCAGGAGCTAATGCTAAAAAAGCTGAATCAGATGCAGCATTAATTTGCGCTGTAATAGATGTATTTTGGTCTCCATCAATAAGTAAATCATCTTCACTACTAATTGTAATTGTTTGTGAAACATTCCAGTTTGAATTTGTAAATGTCAAACTTGTGGTACTTAATATTTTTTCTGTAGAGTCATTATTTATAATATCAACATAAACATTATTGAGGGGTTGGGATGTTAAAAAAATTGAAAATTCTACTGTTTCAGGACTATTTTCTGTAACATAAGCGGGATCAACTAAAAATCTTTTTGAAGTTGAAAGTTCAGTTTCCTCTTCAGGCATTGAGATCGAATCTAGATTTGAAACAATAATCTCTGACACATCCCATCCAGCAGTATCATTATTAAAAATTATTACATCATAGTCTGTCGCGGCAAGTCCATTAAAGCATGCATTTGATGTAGGGTCCATTTCTAATCTTAAAGTTGCTGTAACTGTTCCATCAACTAATGGTTCATCAATGGGATCTAAGTTTATTGATTGTGGTGTATCCCAATTTGAATTATCAAAGCTTAATGAACTTTGATCCAAACTAAAGTTACCGCCAGGAATAGTTGTAAAATTAATTTTTACTGTACTACTTGGAACATCCGTTAGAACAACAGTAAATGTATCACCTGACACTCCCTCATTTAAGCTTAAGGGTGTGCCGCTAATCGAAAGTCCAGGGTTAATTATATTAAGTGTAGCTGATGCCGAATGTGTTGAACATACATATTCATCCATACTTATAGCTGCCCTAAAGGAATTATTATCCAAAGACAAAGGGGGTGATGTTAAAATGAGGTTTTGAGAATTAACTCCTGAATAAACTGCATCATTACTTAAATTTTCCCAATTACCGCTAACACTATTATATCTTTGCCATCTGTAGTTTAAACCTGGTTCATTTCCAATAGAGGTAAATGTAACGTTATCTCCAAGGCAAATCTCAGTATCAGTTGGTTCTGTAGAAAACGAAGGAGTAACAGTATTTTCCAAAAAGTCCATTAAACCATTTGAATTTAAATCGTTGGGTGTTGTATATCCCTCACCTTGATTATTTACTCTTCCTGGTTGAGCGGCTAACATACCGTCTACAGTAATTGGATTTGTTCCAAGTCGCCCGTTAGAGTCACCATCAGAAAAACCTGCTTCTACGGTATCAAAGCATCCATCTTCATCACTGTCTCGGTCTAGATGATTATATGTCAAGTCTGAATCAGTGTCAAGTGGTAAGAATTTCATTGATAACACTCCGTTAAATACTGAATTACCAGATGTATTTTCAGTAATATGTTTAAAAGTAAATTGAGTTATTCCATCTGAATTAAAAGAAAACCTATTTGCAGCTGAAACACTCGTGTTAAATGTGAAAAGAATTTCATTAGAGGTAATTGTTACAGTACTAGAGTCGTAAATTCCATTTTGATTTGTATCAACTTTAAGTTCATCTCCTGGATCAAGAAGAGTTAATGTGAGTGATGCTGGCAATACACTAACTGAATATTTTTCTCCTGCTTGAAGGGAATGAGTAAAGTTAGTATCTTCATATAATACAATGTTTGATGGCTGAGTAAAAGAAACAGTATATGTTCCGTTTTTGATTCCTACTGAGCTATTAATTGTTGACACAAATGCTCCAGAGGATTGTCCAGTTAATGAAATACCACCACCATTATTTGTAAAGGCTGCAGATAGAATTGAAGTTTCAGTTGTTGTATCAGAAAAAACAATCATAGGATCAATAGTAGTGGAGATATCAATTCGATCAATAGATCTTGATTCTACAGAATTATAAATACCATCTTGATCAATATCTACATCAATATTATTTATTATACCGTCTCCATCAGTATCTACAGGACAATTACTCACTTTTTTTGGGGATGACTCTAGACGAAAATTTTTTGCTCCACAATTGATTAAACCAACAGCTCTATAAAAACCAGTATTTGTAGGAGTTATAGTTGATGTGATAGCTCCGCCAACAGTTGTGTAATTTATAGATCCCTGACCATCCCAAAATTCCCATTCAAAACTATCGAAATCTGAAGCATTAGAAATATTTAAATTTATATTTGGTATGCAATTACCAATTGATGAAGAAGCTGCAGCATTAAAATTATTATCTGGAGGTGACGGAAAGCCAGAATAAAATGCTCCAGCAGTAGCACTTCCACTTGAATTATAATAAGCTGCATATAATTCGGCTTTACTACCATCAGGATAGTTAGAAAATATAGATACATTCCCAACTAAACCACTAATTTTATAGGTAGTATAGCTTGTATTTCCGGTTATAGCTCTACCGTTAGATTTCTCAGGACCAGTTGCACCACCACTAATATTATTTATTGATACTCCACCGGTTGTAAAATCACCTGTCCAAGTTGGTAATGTGTTATTTTCATCTACAATAGTTACTGATGCAGTAGCTGGCGCAACAATTGTTACAAAGGTGTTCCAATTAGCATTAGCAGCATTTCTAATTTGAGGTATTGTTTCTACAGTTTCATTACTAGTACATGATAATGGAGGCACAAAATACATGTCTGTATTTGCAGTATTTCCATTAGTAACTGCTTGATAAGCATAAGCATTTTTTGAGGTTCTAACATATATATTTCCTCCACCTGCAGCATTAGAATATTCATTACCTTCTATGGAATAATATTGTCCAGCTGTAAGTGTTACTGTAGCTGAATCACTACCATTTAAAAAAATTGCAGTATCATCCTCATGAGCAACAATTAATGCATTATCATAATCATCACCATCATTTGGATTTCCCTCAATAAAAATAAATTCATTTCCTGTTTTATCAAGACCTACAATCTGGTCTACACCATGGTCCCTTCCAGTCTCTCCTTCTGACATACTTCCGTTAGAACCACCTGTTATAACAGCAATATTTTTATCTGATTCAATTAACATGCCAATAAGGGCATCTCTATTAGTTATTGGATATGGTAATCCTTGTGCTGCTGTAGGAGGGTTTTCTGTGTTAGCACCATTTTGAGGTACTATTGTAGCTATAATAAAAGTTTCAAATTGATTAAGTCCTATCTCAATATCAGCAATATTTCCAGCTCCGTCATAAACTTCAACAATATTTTCCATATCAGCGAATCCACTACCTGCATTATTATTTATATCACTGAAGGTTACCGTTGTTATTCCTGTTTCAATTGCCATTACTGAAGAAAAATTTAAGTAATTAGGATCAGTGGGGATTCCGTTTGTGAAGCCTCCGGCACGAAAAGATTTACCAAGTGCTGCCGCACCCTTACTTACGAGTCCACTTGCTTGGGCAGTAGCTCGGTATCTAATATTTACATAAATGGGAGCATCTGCTTCTATGTAATAGCCTTTATCTGAGATTACATTCCCTGTTGATGCAGCAGTTATGAAGAGTTGACCAAAATTATTGCCATTTGGAATTCTATAATAATCAGTATTTTCTACAATTGCATCCGTGGCACTTAATTTATCAACAGTACCTGTAATCTTTGTTGCATTATTTAATGGAAGAGGCCATATAGTATAATTTACCGGATCAGTACTAGATGTTGATATATATATCCATTGATCCTGAAAATCATCTGCATTTCCACCAGCTGCCGCTAAAGGAGGTATATAATGAAACTTACTGGCTTGAGAAAAGACAGCAATTGGCAATAGCAATGGAAACAGAAATAATATCCAATAATGACCCTTATAAGTCTGGAGCATAGTTAAAATTATATGAACGTTTAATCATAACTCATAGATTTCTGTATTTGCCGCCTCAGCTAAAAAAATGTTAATATTAAACTCTATAAGAAATTTACTTTATACTGAATTTATATAATTGGAAATCAACCCTAGTTTGTCTTTTTATATTAATCAAATTTATGAGTAATCATTTGATTTACAAAACCATAACTACTTAAATCACACTTTTTTGTTAAAGTCTTAACTGTTGAACATGTTTTTTAAGTTTATATTACCAAGTAATTATTAAAGCATCTATAATAATTTGATGAAAAATTTTGTTGAAACTTTTTGGGGTTTATTTTTGGATATTATGCTGCAATAAAAAAAATAGCTGGGTGTAAGTTGAAGTTAGATAAGAAAATTAGATGAAAGGTTTGTTTTAAAACACCTTTTAGTGTTCTTTTGTTTTTATCATTTAATCGTAATACTATATTATTAACTTTATATTTATAAAACAAAGTTAAAGTAAATGCTCTAAAATATATTAAAGAATGAGTTTGAGCAAAAATTAATATCATGTATATTTTTTTTTATCTTTAACCGCATTTAATTAAAAGAACAAACATTATTTAAAATGAGAAAACTATTTTTTGCCCTTACTTTATTAGGTTTTATGACATCAGCTAAAGCTACTATTGCAACTCCTAATACAGCTACAACAGTAGCATCTTCTATAACACAAGATGAAGAAGCTCCAGAACAATCAGCTTCATTTACACAAGAATTGAAAAGTCGCTTCATTGAAGGAGGGCCAGGCTTCATGGGAATCGTATTGATTTGTTTGATCCTTGGACTTGCTATATCTATTGAAAGAATCATTTTCTTAAACTTAGCTACAACAAATTCTAAAAAGTTAACTGAAGGCGTTGAGGAAGCTCTTTCTTCCGGAGGAGTTGATGCCGCTAAAGAATTTTGTAGAAATACAAAAGGACCTGTTGCTTCTATTTTCTATCAAGGTTTAGACAGAGTAAATGAAGGCGTTGAAAGTGCTGAAAAAGCAGTAGTTGCTTATGGAGGTGTTCAAATGGGTCAACTTGAAAAGAATGTGTCATGGATTTCATTATTTATTGCCTTGGCTCCCATGCTTGGATTTATGGGAACTGTAATTGGAATGATTCAGGCTTTCGATAAAATTGAAGCAGCTGGAGATATGCAGCCTTCACTTGTTGCAGGAGGTATTAAGGTAGCCCTTCTTACAACTGTATTTGGTCTTATTGTAGCAATTATTCTTCAAGTATTTTACAATTATATTGTTGCAAAGATTGACAGTATAGTTAATGATATGGAAGACGCATCAATATCATTGATCGATATCCTTGTTGCTCATAAAAAATAATTAACCTTAACAGCAATTCACATGAATATTCAAACGATTGTAAAAATTATAAGCGCTGTTTTTGGTTTGCTTGGCGTTATATTCTTATTTAGAATAATTGGCACTGGAGATGAGGAAATTAAAATGGCAGCAAGCATTGGTGACTTTGGCACTGTCACTCCATTAGTTTCCCTTGCAATTGCCATCCTTTTAATTACGATAATTGTAACAGTTTTATTCTCTATACTAAGTCTAGCATCTAGTCCTCAGAAACTAAAAAAATCTTTAATTTTTATCGGATGCTTCCTGTTAGTTACAGGAATTGCATATGCTGCTTCCACAGGAGTAGAAACTCCTATGAAAGATGGAAAAATGCTTTCTGCATCAGGATCACGATGGGTAGAGACAGGCTTGAGAATGTTTTACATTCTTGCATCTTTAGCTGTTTTATCAATGCTGTTCTCAGGAGCAAAGAAAATTCTTAAACGATAATCTATGGCTAAAAGATCAGCACCAGAAGTAAATGCAGGTTCCATGGCAGATATTGCATTCCTTTTATTAATTTTCTTTTTGGTTACTACTACAATAGAAACTGATAGTGGTTTAAATCGTAAGTTACCACCTATGGAAGATCAGGTTGATCAACCAATTATTAGAGAGAAAAACATTTTTACTGTTTTGGTAAGTAAAAATGATCAACTTCTTGTTGAAGAAGAACTTACAGATATTGCAGATTTGAGAACTCTTGCGATTGCTTTTCTAGATAATGGAGGGGGTGTTGGAGATGAAGCATGTGATTATTGCCAAGGAGAGCGAGACGAATCCTCATCAGATAATCCAGATAAAGCAATTATTTCGTTGAAGAATGACCGCGAGACTTCATATAAAGTATACATAGCCGTTCAAAATGAGCTAGTTGCAGCTTACAATGATCTCAGGAATCGAGAATTTGAGCGTCTTTTTCCTAGTTTAGGAATGAATTTTGTTACAGCACAAAAGCAATATAATGACCCTAGGACAAATGCAGATACTGTAGAAGAATTAAAACCTAAGATAGCGCAAGTTAAAGCTATGTTCCCTCAAAAATTATCTGAAGCAGAATCTAATAAATCAAAATAAACTTAAAACATGTCAAAATTTAATAAGAAAAAAAGTGGAGACTTACCTGCAATTTCAACTGCTTCTTTACCTGATATTGTCTTTATGTTACTATTCTTTTTTATGGTTGCAACAGTAATGCGTGATAGTACCTTGATGGTTGATAACAAACTTCCTGCTGCTGACCAGGTCCAGAAGTTAGATAAAAAAGACCGTGTGATGTATATCTACGCAGGAAAACCTTCCTCCCGTTATGAGGATAAATATGGCTCAAGTGCCAGAATTCAGTTAAACGATAAATTTGCATCAGTGAATGAAGTAGGAGCTTTTATTTTAGCTGAGCGCGCATCCAAGCGACAAGAGCTTCAAAATGTTTTGACCACAGCTATGAAAGTAGATAGTGAAACAAAAATGGGTTTAATTCAAGATATCAAACAAGAACTTCGCAAAGTAAGCGCACTGAAAATTAATTACACAACTCGCGTTGGTGATTATACTCAAAACCTAAACTAATTTTTTTATTTATTAAAAGTGCCTTTAAAAGGCACTTTTTTTTTACTTTAATATTAAATGTTAAATAATATTGAACATAAAAGAATACAGGTTAATTTAAGTCATATTCTAATTGTACTTTTTTATTGTTATAATCTCTTAGGACAAAAATCCAATGACGATAATGATACTAAATTTTACAGGGAAGATCAAATTTATTTCGGCACATCTTTTATGCTTTTAGATAGTAATCAAGAAGCTTTTATGCCAAGAGGACTTTCAAGACATTTTCAACTAGGTTTTGTAAGAGATATTCCATTAATTTCTTCTGGTAAATTAGCAATAGGTCTAGGTTTAGGGTATTCTTTTCAAAATTATAATTCTAATTTAATAAGATTTAATATTGATAATGAAAGTTCAATTTTTATTGTAAATAACACCTTAAATCAAAAATCTAAAATATCTTTTAATTTCATTGAATTTCCAATTTCTTTAAGATGGAGAAATTCCTCTCTTAATAATTATCAATTCTGGAGAGTTTACACAGGAATTAAATTTCAAAGAAATTTTCTTTCAAAATTGAAATATAGTAGTGGTGATATAAAAAACATTTCCAATGAAGTTAATAATTGGAATAAAGAGTTGTATTTAAGTTTTGGATATAACACGTGGAATTTTTATTTCTCTTATGGTTTGAATCAAATTATGAAAAACATAAGGGACCAATATTCTGATAAATCATTTAAAGTTAGATCTCTAAAGATTGGTTTAATTTTTTATTTGTTGTAGATACTAAAGTTCTTTTCTCATCCTTGCTACAGGAATATCTAATTGTTCTCGATATTTTGCAATTGTCCTTCTTGCTACAATATATCCTCTTTTTTTCATCATAGCTGAAAGCGATTGATCTGTTAAAGGTTTTTTCTTGCTTTCTGCTGAAATAAATTGTTCTAGAATCTTTTTTATTTCTATGGATGAAACATCCTCCCCTTCTTCATTTTTTAATCCTTCTGAAAAAAAGCTTTTTAACAGTTTGACTCCATAAGGAGTTTCTATGTATTTACTATTAGCAACACGTGAGATGGTGGAAATATCCATTTCTATTTTATCTGCAATATCTTTTAATATCATTGGGCGTAGTTTTCGTTCGTCACCCGTCAAAAAATATTCTCTTTGATGTTCTAAAATAGCATTTATGGTTAGTGTTAAAGTTTGGTAACGTTGCTTGATAGCATCAATAAACCATTTTGCTGAATCAAGCTTTTGCTTAATGAATTGAACTGCTTCTTCTTGAGGTTTTGATTTAGAATTAGTTTCAGAGTAACCCAAAAGCATTTCTTTATAAGTATTTGAAACACGTAATTGTGGAGCATTCCTATGATTTAAGACAACATTTAGTTCACCATTTTCAATAGTTAATATAAAATCTGGAACGATATGAGTATTCTGATTTGATCCAGAAATAGACCCCCCTGGTTTTGGGTTTAACCTACTTATCAAATCTAAAGCAATTTTCAATTCTTCTTTATTAACCCCTAGTCGTTCTTGCAGCTTAACATAATGTTTATGACTAAAGTGTTCAAATTCATTTTTAATAATTATAAGAGCATGTGCTACTTCAGGGCGATCTTTTTTTTTCTTTTCCAATTGTAGTTTAAGACACTCTTGAAGTGATCGAGCACCAACACCAGGAGGATCAAGAGATTGAACTGCTTTTAATATTTTTTCAATTTGATATGTGTCAACAATAATATTTTGAGTGAATGCTAGATCATCTATTAGTTCTTCATTACTTCTTCGCAAATACCCACTTTCATCGATACTGCCAATTATGAATTTTGCAATATCCATTTCATTTTCCCCAAGGATTAAATTACCGATTTGTTGAGACAAGTATTGGTGAAAACTTATACCCCCTGATACTGGTACTGTTCTTTCATCTTCTTGATTACTGTAATTATTTGAATAAAGTTTGTATGAGGGAGTTTCGTCGTCACTTAAATATTGATCAATATTAATTTCATCTGCTTCTATTTTATTTCCTTCATCAAAATCAGTGTCATTATTTTCCTTATTAGCTTGTTCAATACCACTTTCTAAAGCAGGATTTTCTCCCATTTCAGCTTCAATCTTTTGCTCAAGATCTAGTGTTGAAAGTTGAATCATCTTCATCAACTGAATCTGTTGAGGAGATAATTTTTGAGAAAGCTTTATATTAAGCTGTTGCTTTAACATCTTAGTTTAAATTGTTATTGTAAATATATTCAATTTAGCATTCTTAATTAGAAGGCAGCATTTTGAGGAGTTCTAGGAAATGGGATTACATCACGAATGTTATTCATCCCTGTAATAAATTGAACCAATCTCTCAAAGCCTAATCCAAAGCCACTGTGTGGTACACTACCAAACCTTCTTAGGTCGAGATACCACCATAATTCCTCATAATCTATATTCATCTCTTTAATACATTTTTCTATCACCTCTAAGCGCTCCTCTCTTTGAGAGCCTCCAACTATTTCACCAATTCCAGGAAAGAGAATGTCCATTGCCCTAACTGTTTTACCATCATCATTTCTCCGCATATAGAAGGCTTTGATATTTGATGGATAATCAAAGATTATTACGGGACAATTAAAGTGTTTTTCAACTAAATAACGCTCATGTTCACTTTGCAAATCAACACCCCATTCATTTATAGGAAACTTGAATTTCTTTTTTTTATTTGGCTTAGAATTCCTTAAAATTTCATAAGCTTCGGTGTAACTGATTCGTTTAAAATCATTATCAATAACAAAATTTATTTTTTCTAAAAGTCCCATCGGACTTCGCTCAACTTTAGGCTTGCTTTGATCCTCTTTTGCAAGACGTTCGTCAAGATATTTTAGATCTTCAAAACAATTTTTCATAACATCCTTTAAAACACTTGTTATAAAATTCTCAGCCAAATTCATGTTGTCTGTAAGATCGTAAAATGCCATTTCGGGTTCAATCATCCAGAATTCGGCAAGGTGTCTTGTAGTATTAGAATTTTCAGCCCTAAATGTAGGCCCAAAAGTGTAAACCTCACCAAGACCGAGAGCGTATGATTCAGCTTCTAATTGTCCCGATACAGTTAAGTTTGTTTCCTTACCAAAAAAATCCTTTTTATAATCTATAAGTCCTTTTTCATTAAGAGCTGCGTTTTTAGGGTCTAGTGTGGTTACGCGAAACATTTCTCCTGCACCTTCTGCGTCACTACCGGTAATGATAGGTGTGTTTACATAAAAGAAACCTTTTTCTTGAAAAAATTTATGCACAGCAAATGATAAAGCTGAGCGCACCCTCATAACAGCAGCAAATGTTGTAGTTCGAATTCTTAAATGAGCCTTTTCTCGTAAAAATTCTAAACTATGCTTCTTTGCCTGAATGGGGTATTTATCCGAATCAGAATCTCCATAAATTTTAATTTTTTCTACTTTTAATTCAACTTTTTGTCCACTGCCTTGACTTTTCACCAAAGTACCCTCTAAATATAATGCAGTTCCTGTATTTATTCTTTTTAGAATGGATTCTTCTATATTCTCGAAATCGACTACACACTGAAGATTATTAATAGATGAGCCATCATTAAGAGCAATAAATCGATTTGCTCTAAATGTTTTAACCCAGCCCTGAACAGCAATTACTTGTTTGAATTTCGAAGATTTTAAAAGGGTATTGATTTTTGCTGCTTTCATTTACATTTATCTTTTCTAAATATATTACTGGGTATAGAGTAAAATCATGTTTCCTTTGATTTATCTATAGCCACCACAAAGATAAGTTTATTTAAGAAAATTTTTATCAAACCTAAACTGGAGATTTTTAATCTTAAATTTCCAGTTTAGGCTCTTTTAAAACCTTCTCATTGCTTATAGAATCTTCGAGTGAAATTAGGAGAGAAGGAAGTAAGATTAAATTCGCCAACATTGCCATCAATAATGTTACAGCCACTAAACCTCCTAAAGCTTGAGTTCCCCCAAAGTTGGAAGATAAAAATACTGAAAAACCAAAAAATAATACTATAGAGGTATAAAACATACTAATTCCTGTTTCTCTTAATGCAGCAAAAACAGCCTTATTAATCTTCCAGCCATTAGAGATTAGTTCTTGCCTGTATTTTGCTAAAAAGTGGATGGTATCGTCTACTGAGATACCAAATGCGATGCTAAATACGAGAATGGTAGATGGTTTAAGCGGAATTCCAGTAAATCCCATTACACCAGCAGTTATTATAAGAGGTAAAAGATTAGGAATCAATGAGATAATTATCATTTTAAAGGATCGGAATAGAAACGCCATGAATAAAGCGATCAAAAGAATAGCAAGGCTCAAAGACAAAATTAAATTTTTGATTAGATATTTCGTTCCCTTTAGAAATAGAAGTGATTTTCCAGTTATTTGGACACCATAACGCTCTTTAGGAAAAATTTTATCAATATTCTCGATTAAATCATTTTCTATTTCTTCCATACGATAAGTTTTTATGTCCTTCATATAGGTTGTAATTCGACCAAACTGCCCCGTGCTGTCTATATAGCCATTTAAAATTTGACTATTGCCTTCTGATTTGTTCAAGAAAGGGTAAATAAAACTATTTTCTTGAGATGTCGGTAGAGAATAATAATTTGGATTACCATTATAATATGCTTGTTTAGCATATTTTACAACATTCACAATAGATAATGGCGGAGCTAACTCTGGAATTTCATCTATTAATTCATGAAGACGATTCATCCTCCTAAGTGTAGCGGGCTTTACTATTCCATCTTCTCGTTTACTATCAACCCAAATTTCAAGTGGAACAATTCCATTAAAATTATCATCAAAAAAGAGAATATCTTTAAAAAAACTTGCGTTTTTGGGCATATCCTCTATTAGGCTACCAGAAATCTTTATCTGATAAATCCCAGTTATTCCAATAATTAAACCTATAAGAGAAACTATATATACGTTAATTCTCTTTTTACGCACCTTGTTTTCCATCCAGCTTACAAAAAAGTCAACTGTTTTATTTTTCAAATGTTTTAAATGCTTTTTATTAGGTCGAGCCATGAAACTATAGGTAATCGGTATAATTAAAAGAGAAAGTAAAAATATCGCAATAATATTTATTGAGGCAACAACTCCAAATTCCTTTAAGATCTTACTATTTGTTAAGATAAATGTAGCAAATCCAGAGGCAGTAGTTAGATTAGTCATCAATGTAGCATTTCCAATTTTAGCAATTACCCTTTGAAGTGATTTTGCTTGATTTCTATGCTTAGCAATTTCTTGTTGGTATTTATTGATCAAAAAAATACAATTTGGAACCCCAATTACTATTATTAAAGGAGGAATAAGGGCAGTAAGAACAGTGATTTCATAACCCAACCAACCTAAAATTCCAAAAGCCCACATAACTCCAACTGCAACAACAATCAAGGAGATAAATGTTGCTCTAAAAGATCTAAAAAACAAAAAGAACATTAAGGATGTAACTAGTGTTGCTCCAAGGACAAACAATCCTATTTCATCTACGATATTTTGAGCATTTAAGGTTCTAATATATGGCATGCCAGAAATTCGTAAGTCAGCTTCTGATTCCTCCTCAAATTCTTTTATGAGAGGTATAAAGGTTTCAAAAATAAAGTCTTTACGAAGAGCCGAATTCACAATACCAGAATCCATATAAATAATAGATCTTATGGTGCTTGACTTTTTTTCAAAAAGTAAGTTTTCATAAAAAGGCAACTCCAGGAATAACTTCTGCTTAAATTTTTCATTAAATTTATTTTTTGGAGGAAGATAGTCAGATACTTTTTTGAGAAAAAAATTACCCTTTCTATTGTTTTTAACTAGTTCTTGAAGATTTTCAGTAGAAAGAACAAAATTGATTTCTTCAAAGTTTTCTATTTTTTCATTTAGTAGCTTCCAGGCCTCCCTTTTTTTTTGTGTGAAAAACATGCTATCCTGAACAGCAATTACTATTACATTTCCTTCCTCACCAAAGGTTTTTGTGAAGGATTTATATAGAATATTTTCAGGATGATTGTCTGGAAGAAGATTTGCTTCGGTAAATGTAAATCGTATATTTTTCCACTGCATTGACCAGAAGAAAGTAAGAGAAATAATTCCCAATAAAATTAGGATTCTATTCCTTAATATGATTCTCGCGATTAGACCCCAAATATTAGATTCTTTAGTTTTTCTCATATGAGCCCCGCTTAACGGAAAAAAAGTTTATTTAAACCGTTAGAATTTCTTTTTCTTTTAAGCTATAGGTTTCATCAGCCCTTGAAATATATTGATCAGTAATATTTTGGATGTCTATTTCAAAGTTTTTTTGAAGATCTTCAGAAACGTCAATTTTTTTGATTTCGGTATTTGCATCTTTTCGTGCCGCACGAATGGAGATTTTCGCATTTTCAACTTCAGCCTTTGCAAGTTTTGCTAATTCTCTTCTTCGTTCTTCTGTGAGTACGGGAATATTTATAATTATGGACTCTCCATTGTTCATAGGGTTAAAACCTAAATTAGCTACTAGAATTGCTTTTTCAATTTCCAACAACATTGATTTTTCCCAAGGCTGAACGGAAAGGGTTCTACCGTCTGGAGAATTTACATTAGCAATTTGAGAAAGTGATGTTGGAATTCCATAATAATCAACTTTAACTCCTGAAAGCATAATAGGGTTTGCTTTTCCAGCACGTATGTTGAGCATTTCTTTGTTTAAATGTTTTAATGCGAGCTCCATGTTTTCTTTGGCAGTATCTACTATAAATTGCATTTCTTCTTCCATGGGTAATATCTTATAAATCGACTCTTGTTCCAATATTATCTCCTTTGACAACATTGTATAAATTATCGGGAGTGTTCATGTCAAAAACAATAATAGGTAAATTATTTTCTTGACTTAATGTAAATGCTGTAGAATCCATGACTTTGATTCCTTTTTTTAAAACTTCATCAAATGAGATTTTATCAAATTTGGTTGCCTCAATATTTTTTTCAGGATCCTCAGTGTAAATTCCATCTACTCGTGTTCCTTTTAAGATAACATCAGCATCAATTTCAATTGCTCTCAAAACAGCTGCTGAATCAGTTGTGAAATAGGGATTTCCAGTTCCGGAACCAAAGATAACTACCCTTCCTTTTTCTAGATGTCTTGTAGCTTTTCTTTTGATAAAGGGTTCTGCAATAGCTTCAATTTTAATGGCTGTTTGAAGTCGTGTAGGTACATTGTTGTTTTCTAAAGCACTCTGAAGCGCTAATCCGTTTATTACAGTTGCTAGCATTCCCATATAGTCAGCTTGAACACGATCAATGCCTTTACTTGCTCCAGATATACCTCTGAATATATTTCCTCCCCCTATAACAATTGCAATTTCAATATCTTGATCAAAAACCTTTTTGATCTCTTTAGCATAGCTATCTATAATCTCGGGATCAATCCCTTGACTTTGATTACCCATAAGAGATTCACCGCTTAATTTTAAAAGAATTCTTTGATATTTCATTTATCAATGATGTTGTACAAATATAAAAATTAAAGCAGAATTTATCTGGCATAAATTGCATTCTTTATAATATCACTTTTATGAAATAGCCTTTAAACTCATGTCAATAATATTTGCATTATAACTCAAAGCTCCCATCGAAATATAATCAACTCCAGTTTCAGCGTATTCAACAAGGTTGTCCCTTGTGATTCTGCCAGAGGCTTCGGTCGATTTTTTTCTTGCAATCATAGAGATCGCTTTTTCTAATTCAGTTGGACTATGATTATCAAGAAGGATTCTGTTTATAAATGAAAAAGTTAATGCCTCTTCAATCTCTTTTTGATTTCTACACTCTACAATTACATCAATTCGTCTCCCTAGATTTTTTACGTATTGTGAAGTCTTTTTCATAGCCTGGGTCATACCACCACAAAAGTCTATATGATTATCTTTAATCATTATAGCATCAAATAGACCCATCCTGTGGTTTGTTCCCCCTCCAATTTGAACAGCCCATTTTTCTGGATAACGAAAATTGGGAGTTGTTTTTCTAGTATCTAAAAGCTTACAGGAAGTGTGTTGAATCATATGATTTAAATCAAATGTTAGACTAGCGATACCACTCATCCTTTGCATACTATTAATTACAATTCGCTCAGTTGAAAGAATAGACTGACTAGAACCTTTAACAGTAAAAGCGATGTCTCCATCTTTAACAGAATCTCCTTCAACTAGAAAAGAGCTAAATTCCAAATTAGAATCATAGCGTTTAAAAATTTGCTTTGCAAGAGTTATTCCTGCTATACGACCTTTTTCTTTAATTACTAGTTGGGCACTATTTTTTTTTGAAAGATCTATACATGATAAGCTGCTATGGTCTCCAATTCCAATGTCCTCTGCTAATGCATGATCAATAAAAGAATCAATTTCATTTTTATAATTAGTATAAAAGTTATTAGACATAGTTTTGATTGTAAAAAACTCCTTTATTTTCCTTAATTTCTTGAGCTTGTTTTGTTAATAAATAAGCAATGCTTACCATGTTTCTCAATTCACATAATCCATTTGTTAATTTATTTTTATTATAAAGACTTTGAACTGTGACATAAATATTATTGATTTTTTTTTCTGCTAGCTTTAAGCCATTATCTGTTTTAAAAATACCAACATATTTTGTCATGATTTCTTGTAATTGTTTTCTTAACACCTTTACATTTTGAATCGTAAAATTTTTTGAATAGTCATCACCATTCCATTCAGGTAATTTATTGTAGAAACTTTTTTGTGGCAAGGGTTCACTTAGAGATTTAATGCAATCAATTGCGGCTCGATGGGCAAAAACTAGAGCTTCCAAAAGGGAATTAGAAGCAAGTCTATTAGCTCCATGCAATCCAGTAGCACTACATTCTCCAATAGCATAAAGACCTTTTAAACTAGATTCGCTATGTTCATTTACTATTATTCCACCACAAAAATAATGAGCTGCAGGAACAACTGGAATTGGATCTTCTGGCAAAAAGACACCAATTGATTTACATATATTATAAATCGTTGGAAAATGAGATTTCCATTGTTCCTTGGATATCTCTGAACAATCAAGCAAAACAAAATCATCCTCTTGTTCCTGTATTTGTTTTTGAATTCCACGTGCCACAATATCTCTTGGGGCCAGTTCCCCTCTTGGATCAATTTTTAACATAAACCGCTCTTGTAAGCTATTACGAAGTTTTCCTCCTTCTCCTCTTACAGCTTCTGTAATTAAAAAAACATTATGGTCTATCTTGTCTCTTAAGGCGGTAGGATGAAATTGCACAAAGGGTAAGCCGTCCATTTTTACCTTGGCGCGGTATGCAGCCCCTAAACCATCTCCAGTGGCAACACTTGGATTGGTTGTGTAAGCATATAAGCTTCCAGCCCCACCTGTAGAAAGTACTGTAATCTTAGCACTAATTTTAATGATTTCTTCTTGTTCTTGAGAAATCACATAAGCGCCATAGCAACGATTCATATTTGATTTTGAGTGGTGATCAGTAATTAAGTCGACAAGGGTGTGATTTTCTAAAATTGTGATATTGGAAAAACTTTTAACCTTCGCAGTAAGAACCTCTTGAATTTGTTTTCCTGTTTGGTCTTTGTAGTGAACAATTCTATTTTCTGAGTGCCCTCCTTCAATTCCTAAGTCAAGTTGTTCTTCCTTTTTGTCAAAAGCAGTACCCCACTGAATCAGCTCATCTAAACGTTTATTTGCTTCCTCGATTACAAACTTAACAACTTTAGTGTCGCAAGCCCCATCTCCTGCAATTAAGGTGTCTTCAATATGCTTTTTGGTAGAATCTTTTTTTAGATTTCTAACGACTGCAATCCCCCCTTGTGCATATCTTGTATTTCCTTCATTTATGTCTCTTTTAGAAATTAGGGTGAGTGAAAGTTTCGGATTTTCTTCCGCTACTTTAATTGCAAAAGTTAAACCTGAAATACCCGTGCCAATAACAAGAATATCTTTGTTCATGATTAACTTAATTCAAACATGCGTTTTATTGGAATTCTCGCAGCATCCATAATTTTTTTATTCATCTTCACTTCAGGAAACTCTTCTGATAAACAGTGATATAGTTTTTCTAAAGTGTTGAGTTTCATAAAAGCACATTCACTGCATGCACAAGTGTCATCTTGAACGGGTGCTGGGATAAATTTTTTTTCGGGACAACATTTTTTCATCTCGTGAATAATCCCTGCTTCAGTTGCAACAATATATTCTTTAGCTTTATCTTTTTTAACAAAATTTAAAAGTCCAGAGGTACTAGCGATATAATGAGCAATATCTAAAACGGGAGATTCACTTTCTGGATGGGCAATGAATTTAGCATTGGGGTAAGACTTTACAAGAGAGACAATTTTTTCAAAAGAAAAGGCTTCATGAACAATACATGATCCTTCCCAAAGTATCATATTACGACCTGTCTCTTTGTTAAGGTAAGATCCTAAGTTTTTGTCAGGAGCAAAAATAATTTCTTGATCTTTAGGTATGCTTTCAATTATTTTTTTAGCGTTACTCGAGGTACAAACTAAGTCACTGAGCATTTTTATTTCTGCTGAGCAGTTGATATAAGAAACCACTACTGCTTTTGGGTATTTTGCTTTAAAGGCTGAAAAATCGTCTGGAGGGCAGGAATCAGCTAGTGAACATCCTGCTTTAAGATCGGGTAGAAGAACTTTTTTGGATGGATTTATTATTTTTGCTGTCTCAGCCATAAAATGAACACCTGCAAAAACAATAATATCATTATCCACTTTATTTGCTTGTTGTGCCAGATAAAGGCTATCTCCTAGATAGTCTGCTATTTCCTGTATTTCCTTCTTTTGATAATAATGCGCAAGAATCACAGCATTCTTTTTCTTCTTAAGTTTCTGAATCGCCCTAGCTAATTCGGCCTTGTCTTTTACCTCTTTTCTTTGGATCCCTTTTATATTCATGCTATAAAATTAGTAAGTTTTACAGTATAGGTTTTGTGCTCATGGTGTTTTTTTTCGAATTCTCATTTACTACACTTTCCATAGTATATGCCTTTTCAATTGATTGTGCCCCATTTTGTATTCTTCGAAGCGAAGAAAGATGAGCTCCTGAATCAAGTTTTACCCCAAAATCGTGAGCCAAACTTCTAATATATGTACCTTTGCTACATTTGATTAAAAAATCTACTTCATTAAGTTTTTTGCGTTTTGTTTCAAATTTTGATATAAGCACTTGACGTGGTTGAATCTCAATTTTTTCTCCAGCTCTAGCAAATTCGTATAGGCGCTTTCCATTTTTTTTAAGGGCTGAAAACACAGGGGGTAATTGTTTAATTTTACCCGATAAACTTTTGACAGCTTCTTGAATTAAAGTTTCTGTTATGTGCTCTGTTGGAAAAATTTTATCAATTTTTGTTTCCAAATCGTAAGAAGGAGTGGTGCTTCCCAAGGTAAAAGTTCCAGTATAGGTCTTTTCCTGATGCTGAAGTTCATTTATTTCTTTTGTTTTTTTACCTGTACAAACTACTAGTAATCCTGTAGCTAGCGGATCTAAAGTGCCTGCATGTCCTACTTTTAATTTTTTTAATCCTGTTTTATTCTTTAGATGCCAACGAATTTTATTTACTACCTGAAAAGAAGTCCAACCCAATGGTTTGTCAATTAAAAAGACTTGCCCTTGCTTTAAAATCTCTGCCTTAAAGCTTTCTTTAAAAAAGTCCATAAATCAAGGTTGCTCCTCCGATGAATACACAGTAGTAGCTAAAGTATTTTAGCTGACTTTTTTTAACGATGGCGATCATCCATCTGCACGCTATAATCCCACTGATAAAGGAAGCTGTAAAGCCTAAGGCCAATGCGATAATATTCGTGTTTTGAAGGTCTCCTTCCATGTCAAAAAGAGTTTTCACCATGCTTCCGATGATAAGAGGGAGTACCATGATAAATGAAAAACGTGTAGCTTTTTGACGATCAATTCCTAAAAGTACAGCACTCGCAATTGTTGAACCGCTTCTCGAAATCCCTGGAAGTATAGCAATGGCTTGCACAATTCCTAATACAAGTGAATTGGACAAGGATACTTCTTTTTGAGTATCTCTAGCTCTATCTGCAAGAAAAAGAATTAAAGCGGTTAATAACAGCATGGCCCCCACAAGAACCAAATTTCTTAAAAACAAAGCTTCGATTTGATCTTGTAAAAACAAGCCTACAAGAGATGCAGGAATCATTGAAATAATGATTTTTATAGAAAATTGAGTCTGCTCATTGATTTTAAATTCTAAAAGTCCCTTTAGTATTTCTTGAATTTCTTTTTTAAAAACAACCATGGTACTTAAGGCTGTTCCAAAATGGAGTACTAGTGTCAGGAACAAGCTTTCTTGACCTATGGCTTCACTGCCAAATATGGCCTTTCCAATTTCCAAATGACCGCTAGAGGATATCGGTAAAAACTCAGTCAGCCCCTGAATAATTCCAAGTACAACAGCTTCAATAAATTTCATTTAGCACTATTTTTTTTGGTCAAAATAGAATAAATAGCTACACCAAAGCCTATGAGAATTAAAGTAGGAGATATTCGAATTCTTCTGAAATTAAAAATTTCTTCATTAAAATAATTAGGATCTTGACTTCCACCTCCAGCCATTAAAATAAAACCTGAAGAAATAATCAGAAATGAGATAAATAGTATTCGATAGTTGCGTTTTCCAAACAAGAATTTTTTAGGAGATGAAGCTTTTTTCATATAGTCGAATTAATAGATGGCATCTGTTTTTAGGTTTAAATATCGCTGAGTAGCAAAAAATGTACTTAAGCTAGTCATGCCGACACCTAGAATCAAAACACCTACAAAAATAATACTCAATTCATTTGTCTGCTGCATCATTTCTAGTTCAGGGAAGCGTTTATCTATTTCCCAAAGTAAAAAGCTAAGTGCTATTAAAGCTAGTATAGAACTGAAAATGCCTAAACGTAAATGAATCCATATAAATGGTCTTCGTATAAAGGATTTTGTGGCACCTACTAACTGCATGGTTTTAATAATAAATCGTTTGGAATATATAGACAAACGGATAGAACTATTGATTAATATTATTGCAATTAAAATAAATAAGGCAGTAGTTATTAAAAGAATAAACGAAATTCTTTGAATGTTTTCATCCAAAAGTGTTACTAAAGGTTGGTCATAAACAACTTCATCGACAAAATCTGAAATTTCAATTTCTGTTTTGGTTTGATTTAAACTCAAGGTGTTAACATAAGCTGAATTAAAATAAATATCTAAGGAATTGAGAAGGGGATTATATCCTAAAAATTCAACAAAATCTTCACCGATATCTCTTGCATATTGTTCTGCAGCTTCTTCTTTTGAAGTATACTGAACTTTTTTGGCGGCAGGATTGAGTTGAATTTTCTTTTGCATTTGAATTATTTCAATATCCTTAGCATTGTCTTTTAAATAAACCGTCATTACAATTTGCTCCTTAAAATGTGAAGCTAAATTCTTGGTATTAAGTAAAAATAATCCCATAATTCCTAATAAAAATAAAACCAAAGTGATGCTAATTACAACCGATAAATAACTAGTTAGCACTCTCCTTTTTTGATAATTGTCATGAAAATTTTTAGCCACAATCAATCTTTTTTGTAAAAATAGAAAAGAAATATAAGATTAGGATAGAGATAAAATATTCTTTTACCTTTTTGACATTCGAGCAATAAGCGTATTTTTGTGCCTTTCATAATCATTAATAAGAAAATAGTGGAGTACGACTTTAAAAAGATTGAGAAAAAATGGCAAGCATACTGGGCCAAAAACCAAACCTTTAAAGTAGACAATGATTCTGATAAGCCCAAATATTATATTTTGGACATGTTCCCTTATCCTTCTGGAGCTGGTCTTCATGTTGGACATCCCCTTGGTTATATAGCTAGTGATATTATCGCTCGTTATAAGCGGCATAAAGGATTTAATGTCCTTCATCCACAGGGATATGATTCTTTTGGTTTACCTGCAGAACAATACGCTATTCAAACGGGTCAACATCCAGCTAAAACCACTCAAGAAAATATTTCTAGATATCGTGATCAATTAGATCAGATGGGATTTTCTTTTGATTGGAGTAGAGAGGTAAGGACTTCAGACCCTAATTTTTATAAATGGACACAGTGGATTTTCTTACTCCTCTTCGATCATTATTATTGTAAAAAGAAAAACAGGGCACTCCCGTTGACAGATTTAGTAAGTTGCTTTGAAAAGGAGGGTAATTATAACGTTAATGTAGTTCATACATCAGGAGTTGAACTTTTTTCAGCTGATCAATGGTTAATGTTTAGCCAAGCTGAAAAGGAAGAAATCCTTTTAAATTATCGACTTACTTACCTGTCAGATACTGAAGTCAACTGGTGTGCTGATTTAGGAACAGTTTTAGCTAACGATGAAATCGTTAATGGGGTATCAGAGCGCGGAGGCTATCCTGTTACTAAAAAGAAAATGAAACAGTGGAGTATGCGAATTGGCGCTTATGCAGAGCGCTTACTCTCTGATTTAGATCAAATTGACTGGCCAGATTCATTAAAAGAAATGCAGCGAAATTGGATTGGAAAGTCTGTTGGGGCAAAAGTTTTATTTCAGATTGAAGGATATGACCAAAAGATTGAAGTCTTTACTACCCGTCCAGACACCTTATTTGGAGTCACTTTTATGACTTTAGCGCCTGAGTTGGAGTTAGTCAAAAATATTACTCATCCAGATCAAAAAAATATAGTAAATAATTATATTAAGCAAACACAACAGCGAACTCAACGTGAGCGCATGTCGGAAGTAAAGAATATCACAGGGGTGTTTACTGGGAGTCATGTACTGCACCCTTTTACTGGAGAAAGCATTCCAATTTGGATAGGAGATTACGTTTTAGCAGATTATGGTACAGGAGCTGTAATGGCAGTGCCATGTGGCGATCAAAGAGATTACGAATTTGCAAAAAAATTCAATATACCTATTAAAAACATTTTTAAAGGTGTTTCAATAGATGAAGGAGCTTATGTTGACAAGGAAAACACAATTATTGATGATTCAGGCTTTTTAACGAATCTTACTTATGAAGAAGCTATTCCTAAAGTCATTCAGGCATTAGAAGATAAGGGGTGCGGCGAGGGAACTATAAACTATCGTTTACGGGATGCTATTTTTAGCAGACAACGTTATTGGGGAGAGCCAATTCCAATTTATTACAAAGATAATATGCCCCAAGCCCTGTCTATAGAGGATTTGCCTTTAAGGCTTCCTGAGGTAGAGAACTATTTACCTACTCGTGAAGGATCTCCACCGCTAGGAAATGCTCAAAAATGGGCTTGGGATACTCAATCAAGGATTGTTGTAGAAAATGAAAAAATTGACAATAAAACAGTATTTCCTTTAGAATTAAATACTATGCCCGGTTGGGCAGGGAGTTCATGGTACTTTTATCGGTATATGGATTCTCAAAATTCTAAGGCCTTTATTGGAAAAGAGGCTCTGAATTATTGGCGGGATATAGATTTGTATTTAGGTGGGAGTGAACATGCTACCGGTCACTTACTATATTCTCGTTTTTGGCAAAAATTCCTTTTTGATCTTAAATTTTTACCTGTAAAAGAATATGCAAAAAAATTAATTAATCAAGGGATGATTTTAGGAACCTCTGCTTTCATTTACAGAAAGCCAGGATCACAGAACTATATTTCAAAAGATTTATTAGATTCTGTTGAAGGATTAGAACCTATAAGGATTGATGTAAACTTGGTAAATGCATCGG
>CABXKB010000011.1 GCA_902512755.1 uncultured Bacteroidota bacterium
GATGATGAGTTAAAAAAAGAATATACTGTTGAGATGAGCTCAATTTTTAAAGTTTCCCACTTAATAATCTCTAGTTCTACTCAATACAATTTAAATGAACTTAAAGATTCTCTTTGGAAACTTTTAAACAAATAAAATGCTCAAAAAATCAGTGATATTTTTATTTTTTTTTAAAAGTTTTTTGTCTCAAGCTCAAGATTTAACACCAATTGCGTCTTATCCATTTGCTTCAGATGTTTTCTATCAAAATCAAATGGAAACCCTGATTCAAATATATGAACAAACTAAGGAAGTAAAAACTTTAGACTCCTTAGCGAGGTTTTCTTTTTTATATAAAGATTGGGAAAATTCAATTGATTATGTTAAAAAAGCTATTGAGGTTAACCCTTCAGCTAGGAGATATTTTATTTTGGGTGGAGCCGCGGGTTTTCGAGCTTTAGAGGTTCCTGTGCTCTCTTCTCTTAAGTATGTTAATATTATGAAACCAGCTTTTGAAAAAGCGGTTAGCTTAGAGCCTATGAATGTTAACTATCTAAGGGCAAATGTAGACGTTTTACTTGCCTTACCTGTATTTTTAGGAGGAAGTACAAGAAAAGCAAAAGAATTGATTAAAAAAATAAAATCTTTAAATCCTATAGAAGGTTTTTTAGCAGAAGGTTCAATGTATGAAATTAATGAAGATTTTTATCGTGCAAAACAAGTTTACCAAGAGCTATTCAAGACTTTAGATCAAAACTATACTCTTTGTTCCCTAGATTTTATGAAAAATTATCGAAGAGATCTGGCTTATGATTTAGGAAGAATTGCAGCAGATTTCGAATTAAACGTAAAATGGGGCTTATGTGCTTTATCATATTTTACAAAGACTTATGGACAAAAAGATACTGTTCCTTTAGCATGGGTATATTTCCAAAGCGCTCGTCTAGCCAAGAGATCAAAAAATATAGAAAAAATGAATTTTTTTATTTCAAAAGCTCAATTAAGTTTAGATGAACCTTCTGATAAAAAGTTAAAGACCTTACTTGAATCATTGAACTTATGATGCGATTACATTTTATTGCCATTGGAGGAAGTGCAATGCATAGTCTAGCACTAGCTATGTATCGTTTAGGTCATAAAGTAAGTGGAAGTGACGATACTATTTATGATCCCTCAAAAAGTAATTTAGAGTCTTCAGGTTTGCTTCCCAAAGATTTAGGATGGTTTCCTGAAAAAATTAACTCTGAAGTTGATGTCGTAATATTGGGAATGCATGCTAAAAAAGACAATCCAGAGTTGATTAAGGCAAAAAATATTGGATTAAAAATCCAATCATACCCAGAGTTTTTGGCAGCTAGATCAGAAGATAAATCTCGAGTTGTTATTGCAGGAAGCCATGGAAAAACTACCATTACTTCAATGATTTTACATGTGTTACACTATCACGAGATAAAAACTGATTTTATGGTTGGAGCTCAACTAAAATTTATAAAGGAAACCCTTTTAATTTCGAAGGAGAACGATTTTATGTTATTGGAAGGTGATGAATACTTATCTTCTCCGATTGATTTAAGACCAAAGTTTTTATGGTATAATCCTGAAATTGCTTTAATAAGTGGAATTGCTTGGGACCATATAAATGTTTTTCCAACATTTGAAAACTATGTCAAACAATTTGAGTTTTTTATTGCTTCTATTCAACCAGGTGGAGTTTTGCTTTATAATGTTGAAGATGATTTATTAAAATCATTGGTCGAAGCTCACCCCCATAATATAAAAAAAATTCCCTATCAAACTGCAAAACACTACATCGAAAAAGGTGTCACCTATCTTGAGACAACTGAGGGTAACTTGCCTCTGTCAGTTTTCGGAAAACATAACTTATTAAATCTATCTGGAGCACAGTGGATAACTCAATTAATGGGAGTGGATGAATCAAAATTCAACGAAGCTATTCCAAGTTTTATTGGAGCTTCAAGGCGATTAGAATGCATAGTAAAAAGCAAAACATCTCTTCTTTTTAAAGATTTTGCTCATGCGCCAAGCAAGGTGAAGGCCACCTCAAAAGCCATAAAAAAACAATTTTCAAATCATAAAATTATGATTTGTCTTGAATTGCATACATACAGTAGTTTAGATTCAGAATTTATTAATCAGTATGCCCATTCCTTAGATCAAGTTGATGAAGTTGTAGTTTTTTATGACCTTGAAGCGTTAAAAATAAAAAAGCGAGCACCCATTGCTCGTCAATCTATTATAAATGCTTTTAAGAGACCTTCAATTAAAGTTTTCAGCCAAAAGGATGCCTTCTTGAAATTTTTACTCAAAAAAGATTATAATGATAAGGTCTTGGTAATGATGAGTTCAGGTAGTTTTGGAGAGTTAGATTGGGAGATTTTAAAGGAACGAATTTTAGAATTTTAAGTAGAATACTTAAAAAAGTATAAAAACTTTCTATTAAACACAAAGAGTTTTATTTTTTAATCTAAAGCTATATATGCTTGTTTTAAAGAATCTATTTCTCGTATCTTAAACACAAATTAAAATACTTTTGAGGAAGTATTTCTAGATTAAATTAGTGATTAACACTAGAAAAATTAGCGATATTTTTTTTGATTTAGATCATACATTGTGGGATTTTGAAAAAAACTCTGCTTTGACATTTAAATTAATTTTTAATCAACTTAATTTTAGACTAAATATTGAAGATTTTCTCTTTCATTATATACCCATAAATCATTCTTGTTGGAAATTATATAGAGAAAATAAGATTAGCCAAAAAGAGCTTCGTATTCAACGTTTACTTCAAACCTTTACATTACTTATTTAAGTTCATTTCCTCATTTATTTGATGGAACTCATGATCTGCTCAAGTTATTAAAAAATAAATATCGACTTCATATTATTGCTAATGGTTTTGAAGAAGTTCAGCATTTTAAAGTAGCCAATTCAGGATTAAAAATTTACTTTAATTATATTTTTACTGCAGAAAAGATAGGATTTAAAAAACCTCATCCTCAAATTTTTAAGACTGCCTTAGAAATGGCACGTACATCTGCATCTTCAACAATTATGATTGGTGACAGCCTTGAGGCTGATATCCAAGGTGCTTTAGCTATTGGTATGCAAGCCATTCATTTTAATTCTCGTAACGAAGCGGAACACAAAAAATGCCCAATTGTTTATTCTATGAGTGAAATTAATCAGCTTTTCATCTAAAATTATTTAGAGCATGGAATGCCAACATTAATGCTTATTTTTGAAAATGGAATTAGATGGAGCTCAAAAAGCAGTTGACGATTGGATTAAAGCTCATGGAGTTCGATATTTTAATGAGCTAACCAATATGGCTCAGTTGACTGAGGAAGTTGGTGAAGTGGCTCGAATTATTGTGCGACGCTATGGGGAACAATCTGAAAAGGCAATAGATAAGAATAAAGATCTCGGAGAGGAATTAGCTGACGTCATTTTTGTGGCTTTGTGTTTGGCTAACCAAACTGGGGTAGATTTAAATACTGCTTTCAAAAAAAAATTGAAGAAAAAAACAGCACGTGATCATAATCGACACCACAACAATCCAAAGATAAAACCCTAGATTAAAAATGCATCTTAATCTCTCACACGAAACGCGAATTTTTAATGGGAAAATAAAAATCACGGGCTCTAAAAGTGAAACTAATAGATTACTTATACTACAGGCTCTATATCAGAATCTTAAAATTGAAAACAAATCTGATTCAGATGACAGTTCTGTAATGGAAGCAGCATTGAAATCTACTTCTGATTTCATTGACATCCATCACGCTGGGACAGCTATGCGTTTTTTGACAGCCTATTTTTCTCAATTGGAGGGAAGAGAGGTTACTTTGACCGGTTCCTCTAGAATGCAAGAGCGACCTATTAAAATTCTTGTCGACGCACTTAGCTCTTTAGGAGCTAATATTGAATATGAAAAAGAAAAAGGGTATCCACCATTAAGAATTAAAGGAAAAAAATTAGAAGGAGGTTCGTTAAGCCTTCCTGCTGACATTAGCAGTCAATATATTTCAGCTCTAATGATGTTGGGTCCTGTTTTAAAACAGGGGATTGAATTAAATCTTTTAGGAAAAATAACTTCAACACCCTACATCAAAATGACATTAGATTTGTTATCAAGCTTTGGTGTTAAAACTGAGTTTAAAGGCCAGCGTATTGTTGTTAAAAAAACACTCAAACTAAAAAACACAATTCAAATAGTTGAGTCTGATTGGAGCTCTGCCTCATATTTTTTTAGTATTGCCGTGTTAGCTGACCAGGCTAAAATTTATCTTAATAGTTATAAATCGAATAGTTTACAAGGTGATTCTATCTTAAGAGTCATTTATAAAGAGTTAGGTATAAATTCTCATTTTGAAGGAGACAATTTAATCTTATCAAAAAAAAACATTTCACTTCCCGAAATGATCAAATGGAATCTTTCAAATTCTCCTGATATTGCTCAAACTATAGCTGTAAGCTGTTATGGTTTGGGAATTGGTTGCGATCTAGAAGGCTTAAATACTTTAAAGATTAAAGAAACAGACCGTTTATTAGCTCTGGAAAAAGAACTTAGTAAACTAGGAGCTAAAATTTCAGTAACAGATAAAAGCTTACACCTATCCCCAGGTAAAGATTTCCGAAACGGAATGACTGTTTCCACATACAACGATCATCGCATGGCAATGGCTTTTGCTCCACTGGCAATTAAAATCCCATTATGTATTAAGGAAGCAGAAGTGGTTTCAAAGTCATATCCTAGATTTTGGAAAGACCTGAATAGCCTTGATTTTAAAATAGATTACATATAATTGGTAATTTACTTGACAACCCCTACTTCAAGGTCTTATATTTGCAACGTAAAAATTAAAAAATGAAACTTTCTAATTTTCAGTTCGAACTCCCTGAAACCCTCTTAGCTCAAAGACCTTCAATTGACAGAGATGAATCTCGTCTAATGGTTCTAAATCGAAAAGAAGAAACCATAGAGCATCATACATTTAAAGAAGTTGTTAATTTTTTTGATGAAGGAGATTTAATGGCATTGAACAACACTAAAGTCTTTCCAGCTCGCCTTTTTGGAAACAAAGAAAAAACAGGTGCTCGTATTGAAGTCTTTTTGCTTCGTGAACTCAATCAAGAGCAGCGACTATGGGATGTTTTAGTAGATCCCGCACGAAAGATCCGAATTGGAAATAAACTTTATTTTGGAAATGACGATGCTTTGGTAGCCGAGGTTATTGATAATACCACCTCAAGAGGTCGAACATTACGTTTTTTGTTTGATGGAAGTTATGTCGAATTTCGTTCTAAGCTAACTGAATTAGGACAAACCCCATTACCTAAGTACATAACTCGCCCCATAGAGGAAGATGATAAAGAGAGATATCAAACTATTTATGCTAAACACGAGGGAGCTGTTGCAGCTCCCACAGCTGGACTTCACTTTTCAAAGCACTTGCTCAAACGTTTGGAAATTAAAGGTATTGATTTAGCAGAACTTACTTTACATGTTGGTTTAGGAACTTTTAGCCCAGTTGAGGTTGAAGATCTTTCAAAGCACAAAATGGATTCTGAAGAGCTTATTATTGATGCTATTGCAGTTTCTAAAATCAATGAAGCAAAAGCTAAAAAAAGAAAAATTTGTGCTGTTGGTACTACTGTTATGCGCGGACTTGAAAGTTCAGTTTCCTCTTCAGGCTTATTAAATGAATATAATGGATGGACACACAAGTTTATCTTTCCTCCATATGAATTTTCAATTGCTAATAGTATGATAACTAATTTTCATACCCCAAAATCAACATTACTAATGATGGTTTCTGCTTTTGCTGATCCAGATTTCATCAAACATGCCTATAAAGTTGCTATAAAAGAGAAATATAATTTTTACTCTTATGGAGATGCAATGCTAGTTTTATAAACATCTAGAACCTCAATTGCGCGGGTTTTTTAAATAAAAGTGAAAAACATTAAAAAAGATATTCGCGAACTGAGTAAGAAAGAAATACAAGATTTTTTCTTGTCTCATAATGCTCCTTCGTTTAAGGGGAGCCAGGTATATCAATGGCTTTGGAAAAGAGGAACTCACGATTTTGATTTAATGACCAATCTCTCTTTAGAACATCGAACTTTATTAAAAACCTATTTTGAAATAAATCACATTAATATTGATGTACAACAACATAGTATTGATGGGACTATTAAAAACGCAGTAAAACTACATGACCAATTTATTGTAGAATCAGTATTAATACCAACTTCAAAACGAACAACAGCTTGTGTTTCATCGCAGGTAGGATGTAGTCTAGATTGTATTTTTTGTGCTACCGCTGCATTAAAGCGAATGCGTAATTTAAATGCAGATGAAATTTATGATCAAGTTATTGCTATGGACAAGCAAAGTAAATTATATTTTCAACGCCCATTATCCAATATTGTCTTCATGGGTATGGGTGAGCCCTTGATGAATTATAATAATATTTTGTTAGCAATTGATAAAATAATCGACCCTGAGGGTCTTGCAATGTCTCCAAGGCGAATTACAGTTTCTACTTCAGGAATCCCCAAAATGATCACCAAGATGGCTGAGGATAAGGTTAAATTTGGTCTTGCCGTATCACTTCATAGTGCTCGACAAAAAGTGAGAGAAAAAATCATGCCTTTTGCAAATAAGTTCCCATTAACGGAGCTTTCTAAGGCATTAACATTTTGGCACGAATATACCAAGAAAGAAATTACTTTTGAATATGTGGTTTGGGAAGGGATAAATGATAAAAAAGAAGATATTCAGGCTCTGATAAAATTCTGTCGACAAATTCCATCTAAGGTTAACTTAATTCAATATAATCAAATTGATAATTCTTCGATGAAGGAGGCTCCTCCTGAGATTATAGAATCCTACATAAAAGCTCTTTCCCTGTCAAGAATCAAGGTGACCTATCGACGTTCACGGGGTCAAGATATTGAAGCAGCCTGTGGCCAACTTGCTAATAAGTTATAATTAAATGGAAAGTAATAATGAAATACTTTCAGTACCAATAGAAATGGTATCTTTCTAACGTGAAAGTTGTTGAGCAAATAAAAAAACCAATATATGATGAAATGGAGCTCTTTGAGGAGAAATTCACTAAATCAATGTTCTCGAAAGTTGCTCTTCTTAATAGAATTACTCACTTTATTGTAAATAGAAAAGGCAAGCAGATGCGACCGATGTTTGTTTTTCTTGTAGCCAAAATGTTAGGTAAGGGTAAAATTAATGATCGAACCTATAGAGGCGCTTCAGTTATAGAATTAATTCATACAGCTACCTTAGTTCATGATGATGTGGTAGATGGAAGTAATCAGCGGCGTGGTTTTTTTTCCATCAACGCACTTTGGAAAAATAAAATTGCTGTTTTAGTTGGAGACTATCTGTTGTCAAAAGGGTTACTATTATCTATTGAAAATGAGGATTTTGACCTTTTAAAAATAATATCTGTTGCCGTTCGCGAAATGAGTCAAGGAGAACTCTTGCAAATTGAAAAATCTAGGACCCTAAGTATTACTGAAGATGTTTATTATGATATAATACGTCAAAAAACAGCAACTCTACTTGCATCTTGTTGCGCAATAGGTGCTAAGTCGGTAAAATGTAATGAACAAGAATTACAAAAAATGCAATTATTTGGGGAGCTTTTAGGAATGGCTTTTCAAATTAAAGATGACCTTTTCGACTATGGAGAAGAAAAAATAGGCAAACCTTTGGGTATTGACATAAAGGAAAAAAAAATAACTCTTCCTTTAATCCATGCTCTTAAAAAGGCTTCTCAATCTGAAAAAAGTCAGATTATTAATACAATTAAGAATTATAATAAGAACAGAAAAAAAGTACATGAATTAATTCAGCTTGTTAAAGACAAGGGTGGATTAAGCTTTGCTAAAGATCGAATGGAAGAATATCGAAAACAAGCCTTAGAGTTATTGTTTGAGTTTCCAAAAAGTGAATATCGTGATGCTCTTGAGTTGATGGTTAATTTTGTTATCGAACGAAAGATATAAACTCATTAATTCTTCTTTGGCTTTGCTGAGAAAGTTATAAATTTATCAAAATACCATTTTTTTGATTTCAAGAAGTACCATAGATCAAGTTTATGAGGCTGCTCGAGTAGAGGAGGTTATAGGAGATTTTATTGCCTTAAAAAAGTCAGGATCAAACTTTAAAGGACTTAGTCCCTTTTCTCAGGAAAGGACACCTAGTTTTATGGTATCTCCTGTAAAGCAGATATGGAAAGATTTTAGCAGTGGTAAGGGGGGAAATGTCGTGGCTTTTTTAATGGAACATGAACACTTCACATACCCTGAAGCGATTGAGTTTTTAGCCAAAAAGTATAATATAGAAATTGAAAAAACTGAGCAGAGTAATGAAGAAAAAGAGAAGATAAACGAAAGGGAAAGCCTTTACATGGTCAATAAGTTTGCTCAGGAACAATTTTCTAAAGATTTATGGGGATTTCCAGAAGGTATTGCCATTGGCTTGAGCTACCTTAAAGAGCGAGGTTTTTCTGATGAGACCATTCGCTTTTTTGGTTTAGGCTACGCGCTTGAACAACGAGATCATTTTTTTAAAACATCTACTAAGGCGGGTTATTTAGAGAAATATATTGTTGACACAGGGTTAGTCATAAAAAATGAACTTGGAAAAGTGGATCGTTTTCGAGGAAGAGTAATATTTCCAATCCGAAGTATGGCGGGTCGTGTTCAAGGTTTTGGTGGAAGAGTCCTGTCATCTTCTAAAAAAACAGCAAAATACCTCAATTCTCCAGAGAGCGATATTTACAATAAAAGTCAAATCCTGTATGGAATATATGAATCAAAAAAAGCAATTGCAAAAGAGGACGTTTGTTTTTTAGTCGAGGGTTACACTGATGTAATTCAAATGCATCAAAAAGGAATAGAAAATATTGTTTCTTCATCTGGTACTGCACTTACACCTGAACAAATTAGATTAATAAGAAGACTGACCTCAAATGTAGTCGTATTATTTGATGGAGATACGGCTGGACTACGTGCTGCTATTCGCGGAATTGATCTTATTCTTGAACAAGGCATGAATGTTAGGATATGTTCTTTTCCTGATGGGGAAGATCCGGATAGTTTTGCCAAGTTACACAGCTTAGAAGAAATAAAAACCTATTTATTGGAACATGCTAAGGATTTTATTCAATTTAAAACTGATCTTTTACTAAAAGAAGCAGAAAATGATCCTGTAAAAAAGGCAACAACAATTCGTGAAATTGTTCAAAGTATTTCTAAAATTCCAGACACAATTAAACAAGAGATTTATCTCAGGGAATGTGCTTCTCAGATGAAAGTATCAGAAGCAGTTTTATTTAATGCACTAGCTCAAGAAAAAAATAAAAAATCTGTTTCTGTCCGAAAGATTAATTCTAATTTGGTGAATCAAGCCTTACCCACCCAAAAAAGTGACATTAAACCTAAGTCAATAAATCCAATTATACTGCTTGAAAAACAAATTATAGGTATTCTATTACAGTATGGAAATGATGAAGCCTCTTTTGATGAACTTTTAGTTTCCTCTGATAAGGAAGGGAATTTGATTGAGGAATCTAAAACAGTTCACTCAAAGGTTTACGAAAAAATATTCTTAGATCTTCAGCAAGATGAAGTTGAAATGATTCAGCCAGAATTCCAGTCTCTATATTCTCAGTTGATTGAAAAATTTCAAATTGAAGGCAAAGTTCAACCCGAAAAAATGATTCATCAAGAAGATCCTAATTTGGGTAAAATCCTAACAGATATTCTTTTAGCTGATGAGGAGCATCAACTTCACAATTGGGAAAAGAAAAATATTTTCGTAAAAGATAGAAAAAGTGTTGTGGGACAATTGGTTAGTGAAACGATTCTCACGTTTAGAAGACATTTAGTGGATCAAAAAATAAAAAATCTAATGGATGCGACCAAGCAAGTAAATTCTAGCAATGAAAATGATGAGTTCTTAGAAGAGGTTATGCAGTATCAAGGTCTTAAAAAATTACTTTCTAGAAAATTAAATCGAGTCATTTAAAATAGTCTTAAATCATGACTTTTATAAAAATTCTTTGGGAATTTGGCAAACAGGAATAGGTTTCATTTTGTGTTGATTTTGTTTATGTAATTTGATATACAAATCGTAAACAATTTTTTCACGATCTGAAAAATGATCTTTTGGGATTTTGTTTTTATGAGTTTCCATAGCCCACTCTAGTTCAGAATATGAAGCACCTAATTGATCTTCGTCGGTGCGATTGTCTCCCCAAAGACCATCAGTAGGTGCTGCATTTTGAATCTCTTTATTAATGCCTAAATAACGTGATAATTTGAATACTTGTGTTTTATTTAAATCGGCAATAGGACTAATGTCAACGCCTCCATCACCATGTTTGGTGTAAAAACCTACTCCAAAATCTTCTACTTTATTACCAGTGCCTGCAACTAAATATTTATTTAATGCTGCAAAATAATATAAGCTTGTCATGCGGAGTCTTGCGCGTGCATTTGCTAGACTGAGAAATTGCTCATTTCTTTTCTCAGTATGTGGAAGAGAGTCTTGAAAAGATGAAAAAACTTTGTCAAGTGATAATCGATGTGAATATACATTAGGAAATTGCTTTTTAAGCCAATCAATATGGTTTTTAGCACGATTATCTTGTCCTAGCTCCTGCAATATTGGCATTTCAAGGCAAAGAACCTTATAGCCCGTTTTAGCACAAAGTGTTGAGGTTACAGCAGAGTCAATACCCCCTGAGATTCCAATCACAAAACCATTCATATTTGAATCATTTATGTAATTTTTTAACCAGACAGTAATATGGTTTTCTACTTTTTCCCCAGATTTCATAATTAAATCATTTATAGAAAGTAACTTTGAATAAAAATACAGTTTTTGTGGGCATGATTACAAATCTTGAGTTGAGACTTGAAAATTTTTTTTCGTTTTCTTATTTAATAAACATTATTCTTGTTTTATTTATTTCTTTTGCATCCTGCAAAATAGATAATAGTGAAGTTAATATAGAATCTATACCTATTGATTTGACTTTTGAGCGTTTTGATTTAAAATTTTACAATCAAACTCCAGATATAATTCCAGAATTGAAAAAAGAATATCCTTTTTTATTTCCAACAAAGTTTTCTGATAGCGTATGGATAAAACGTCAAAATGATAGTTTACAACTATTACTTCAAGATGCAGTAATAAAAGTTTATAATGATATTACACTCTTAGAAAAAAAAGTTTCACATTTATTTAAACACATAAAATATTATTTTCCTTTGACAAAAACCCCTCAAGTAATTACTTTAACTAATAATGTTGACTATCAGATTAAGACTGTATACTTAGATAGTTTGCTTTTAATTTCACTTGATACTTTTCTCGGATCTGATCATATGCTTTATCAGGGAATCCCTAATTATATTCGTAAAGAGTTAGATGAAAAATACATCGTATCTCAAATTGCAGAAAAATTTAGTGCTTATAAAATTCCTCCAACAAATGACCGGACTTTTCTCGCTCAGATACTTTATGAAGGAAAAAAACTTTTTTTACAAGATTTAATTACACCTCATGAAGAAGATGCTGTCAAAATCGCCTACACCGAAAATGAATTAGATTGGGTAATAAAAAATGAAGTATATATATGGCAATTTTTTATTGAAAAACAGATTTTATATAATACTGATGTTGAATGGGTAGAACGCTTTATAGAGCCTGCTCCTTTTTCAAAATTTTATTTGCAGCTAGATAATGAATCTCCAGGGAGAATAGGTCGCTGGATTGGTTGGCAAATTGTTCGAAGTTTCCACAAACAAAAACCTGATGTTCCTCTTCAAAAATTATTACAAATGCCCGCCCAAGAATTATTTAATCAATCAAAATATAAACCAAAACGCTAATGGCTATTCAAAAAAAAACTCAAATTTCCATAGATATTAATTTAGACGAGAATAATATACCGAAGGAAATGAAATGGACAGCTCCAGACGGTGGAATTTTAGATATGAAGACAAAAGCCATTTTGCTTTCATTTTGGGATTCAGAAAATCAAGAATCTTTAAAAATGGATTTATGGGTTAAAGACATGCCTGTAGATCAAATGCAATTATTTTTTTATCAAACTTTAGTTTCTTTAAGTGAAACTTTTTACAGAGCTACTCATGACGAAAAAATGACAGCAACCATGAGAGATTTTTGTGATTATTTTGCAGAAAAACTTGAAATAAAAAAAGCCTAATTAAAGCTCTTTTCTGAATAATTGCTGTTGAGCTTATCTATATAGGTCAAAATTTCTTTACCGCCACTATTATGGAGAGAAGAGGTTATAAATATATGAGGGATTTCCTCCCAGTGTGATGAAAGCATTTTATCTATATAATCTTTAACATTCCTCCCGATAACCTTTGGTTTTAATTTGTCTGCTTTAGTAAATACTATTGAAAAAGGAATAAGATTTTTTCCTAGCCATTTCATAAAGCTTAGATCTATAGGCTGTGGCTCGAGTCGAATGTCAATAAGTAAAAATGCATTTATCAATTGAGAACGATTTTTTAAATAATCGGTTATAAATGATTGAAATATTTTTTTTTGAGTTTTAGAAACACGAGCATAACCATAGCCGGGTAAATCAACTAAGCACCAATTTTCATTGATTAAAAAGTGATTGATCAATTGAGTTTTCCCGGGTCTTGAAGAGGTTTTAGCTAGGTTTTTTATATTACAAATCGAGTTAATTAAAGAAGATTTTCCAACATTTGATCTGCCAATAAAAGCATATTCAGGGATTAAATTCTGAGGGCATTTAGTCGTATCAGTATTGCTAATAATAAATCTGGCAGATTTGATAAGCATACTTTCTATAGCTTTCTATTATCAAGCCAATGCTGAAGAATTCTATTAAAATCATTTGGGTGCTCCATCATAGGTGCATGCCCGCATTTATCAATCCAATATAAATTTGAATCAGGAAGTAAATTATTAAATTCTTCTGCAACATTTGGAGGCGTAACTGTATCTTGTCTTCCCCAGATAATAGCTGTTGGAGTTTTCATTTTTGGCAGATCATTTGCCATATTATGTCGAATTGCACTTTTTGCTAGGGCTAAGGTTCGGACTAACTTGTTTCGATCATTAACAGATTCAAAAACTTCGTCAACAATTTCTTTTGTTGCTATCTTAGAATCATAAAAAACGGCTTCACTTTTCTTTTTGATATAATCATAATCTCCACGTTTAGGGTAGCCATCTCCCATATTATTTTCGTATAAACCAGAACTACCAGTAATTACAAGCCCTCTAACTAATTCAGGGTGATTTCTTGAGAAAAGTAAACCAACGTGTCCACCAAGTGAATTTCCTAATAAAATAAAATTCTTCAAGTCTCTGAAATCAACAAATTTTAAAAGAAATTCTGATAAAGATTTGACCGATGTATTCAAGACAGGCAAACTATATACAGGTAACTCTGGAATAATAATTTGATATCCTTTTTCTGGAAAATAATCCATTACCCCTTTAAAATTACTTAATCCTCCCATTAGACCGTGCAGAATGATTAAAGGTTGACCCTTACCTGACTCTATGTAACGAAATTCTTCTTCTTGGATGATTGTATTCATTATGTCAATTTCCTACAAAAATTTAATGCTCAAATATAGACAATTACAATTTAGCGGCTTATTTTATTTACTCTTCGCAAGCTTTAAAAATTATTAAGTAGATGGGAAAACTTATTAACAATGTGGTAATAAGTGGTAAAAAGTGGTAAATATAAATTATATTTGATATAAATCTAGACACAATTGTGCAGCACTTAATTGGAACATATGAATGTAAAGCAGATGCCAAAGGACGGATCATGATGCCTATTGCTATAAAAAAGCAATTGTCTAATGTGGTCAACGTTGGCTTTGTTTTAAAAAGAGCAGTTTTTAATCCCTGCTTGGAACTCTATCCAATGAATGAATGGACCTTGCTTATGGAGAAGGTAAATAGCTTAAATCGATTTAATAAAAAAAATAATGATTTCATTAGACGTTATACTGCTGGCGTGAAGACAGTAGAAATGGATATTTCTGGCCGTCTTTTGATTCCAAAGAATTTGGTAAAACATGCACAGATAGGAAAAGACATTGTGGTTTCTTCCGCAGTTAATATTCTTGAGATCTGGGATAAATCGCTTTATGAAAAAGCAATAGACGAGGCAACTCTTGATTTTGGAGCCTTGGCTGAAGAAGTTATGGGAGATAAATATGATGACACAATATCATAATCCAGTTTTGCTCAAAGAAACACTACAAGGTTTAAAAATCAAACCTGAAGGAGTTTATGTTGATGTTACTTATGGCGGCGGTGGTCACTCTAGAGAGATTATTAACACTCTAGGTGAAGAGGGTCGATTGTTTGGCTTTGATCAAGATGCTGATGCATTTGAAAACAGGATAGATGATTTGCGTTTTAAATTTGTAGCGGCAAACTTTAGTCACCTTAAACAATATTTAAAATATCACAGAGTAGGATCAGTTGATGGTATTTTAGCTGATTTTGGCGTCTCTTCACATCAGTTTGATAAAGGTTCCCGTGGTTTCTCAATCAGAAAAGAAGGAAGATTAGATATGCGGATGGATCAATCTCAAAATTTGGATGCATATCAAGTTTTAAATCAATATTCAGAAGATGAATTATCTCAATTATTTTACAATTATGGCGAGTTGATAAACTCAAAAAAAGTTGCAGAATTAATCGTTAAGAACCGTATTTTCAATCATATTAAAACAACAAAAGATTTAATAAATCTACTCAAGTCATTAGTGCCTAGGCGATTTGAAAATAAATTTTTAGCAAAAATCTTTCAAGCAATTCGAATTGAGGTAAACAACGAATTGGGGGCATTGAAGATTTTTTTAGAACAAGCTACAGAGATTCTGAAACCTGGCGGAAGGCTAGTTTGTATATCATATCATTCTCTTGAGGACAGACTTGTAAAAAGATATATTAAAAGTGGAAATTTTGAAGGGAAAGAGGAAAAAGATTTTTTTGGAAACTCAATGAGTCCTTTTATTAAGGTGGGAAAGCTAAGAGTGCCATCTAAAGAAGAAATTAATACAAACTCTAGAGCTCGAAGCGCTAAATTAAGAATTGCAGAGAAAAGATGAATAATTTAAGATCAATACTCAATATTGAATTTTTAATAAAAGATGATGCTTTAAAAAACTGGCGAATGATACTCTTCCTTTCATTATTAGCAGTGATTATGATATCAAGTGGGCATAGCGCTGATAAGAAAATCTTTAAAATAGCTTCTTTAAATACTGATATTAAATTACTTAAAAGTGAATTTATAGAAGCTAAAAAGCAGCTTTTGGTTTTAAAGAAAGAATCAACTGTAATAAAGGTTTTATCGAAAAGAGGAGTTGGTTCAGCTTCTTCTCCACCCATAAAAATAACCGTTTCAAATGAATAAAAAACCCATCCCTTACAAGCAATTAATGTATCGGTTCTACATTATCGCAATTGGGCTATTTATATTTGCCCTCCTCTTAATAGGGAAACTCATTTATATTCAGTTTTATGAAAACGATTTGGGACAGGGTTTTTCAACAGAAGCTATAGTTAAAGACATTGTTTTAGAGCCAAGTCGAGGTAATATATATGCAGCAGATGGAAATATTTTAGCTACCTCAATATCCCGTTACGAATTGTATTGGGATGCGGTTACACCTTCATTTTATTTATTTAATTCAAATAAAGAGGCTCTAGCAGACTCTATTGCAAAGCTTGGCTTTAAATCAGCTGCTCAAATTTTGAAAACTTTGGAAGACGCTCGTATTCAAAAAAACAGATATCTATTGATAGATAAAGACCTTTCTTATACTGAATTAAAGAGATATAAAAATTTCCCCATTTTTAATCAAAATGTTTTTAAAGGGGGATTAATTGTAGAGCAAGAAATTAAACGTGAGAATCCATTAGGTAAAATAGCAGAGAGAACAATAGGTTATGAAAAAAAAGATAAAGATGGGACCTATTTTAGAGTTGGTCTAGAAGGGGCATTTTCGCAATATTTAAGAGGTGATCAGGGTTTAAGATTAAAACAAAAAATTGCTAACGGACACTGGAAACCAATTAGTGATTCAAATGAAAAAGAGCCTACCGAAGGGTTTGATTTATTTACTACAATTGACGTCAATATTCAAGATATTGCTCATAATGCTTTGCTTTATCAGCTTGAAAAATTTGAAGCTGAGCATGGTACAGTAGTAGTTATGGAAGTTAATTCTGGCGCAATTAAAGCAATTGCTAATTTAGGTAGAACTAAAGAAGGCAAGTATTTCGAAAAACTAAACTATGCGGTAGGAGAGACATTTGAGCCAGGTTCTACTTTCAAATTGATGGGCATGATCGCTGCTTTAGAAGATAATGTTATCAATGAAGAGTCTCTAATAGATACTGGTATTGGTGAACTGCTATTTTATGGAAAGTATAAGGTCAAGGATTCAAAAAGAGGTGGTTTCGGAACCTTGACTGCCTCAAAAGCCTTTGAGGTTTCTTCAAACGTAGGATTAGTTAAAATTATATACGATCACTATAAAAATAACCCCAAGCAATTTGTAGATAGATTATATAATATGGGGCTTAATAAGCCTTTAGGCATACCTATTCTAGGCGAAGGCATTCCAAAGATTCCTTATCCTGAAGATTCTGATTGGGATGGTTTGGATTTGCCCTGGATGGCTTATGGCTATGGCGTTAGTTTAACCCCACTTCAAATTTTAGCTTTTTATAATGCAATCGCTAACAAAGGTGAAATGGTAAAACCTAGATTTTTAGATCAGATCAGTAATTTTGGAAATACTCCTACTCAAGTTTTTTCGAAACAAGTATTAAACCCTTCGATTTGTTCGGAAGAAACTTTAGATAAGGTAAGTAAAATGTTGTTTAACGTTGTCGATAAGAAATGGGGAACGGCATATAGTATTAAAGACTCATTACTTACAATGGCTGGAAAAACTGGAACTGGACAGGTTGATTATACAACAAATAATGTTCAATATGTTTCAAGTTTTGTAGGGTACTACCCAGTTGAAAATCCCAAATATTCCAGCATTGTAGTGATACATAAACCTAACAAAAATAAAGGTTATTATGGAGCTACTGTCGCTGCCCCTGTTTTTAAAACTATCGCTAAAAAAATATTCAATAACATCCCTTATCAGGTAAAAGTGTCTAAAAGAGATGTTGAAGCTTTAAATAAAACATCAAAAAATATTATCCCAAATGTTGCGGGTTTATCAAAAGGAGAGGCTCTCAAAAAGCTTATAAAAATTGGTTTAAAAGTCAAAGTAAACGGATCAGGATCAGTTAAATCACAATCCCTTAAAGCAGGTACACTTGTTAAAAATAAACAACAAATAATTATAGAATTATCATAAAAACATTAAAAGAAATATTGTACAAGGTGGCTATAGAAGGTATTTATGGTAATCCTTCTATAAATGTTTCTTCCCTGAGTTTTGACAGTAGGACTATTCAAAAAGACAGCCTGTATATAGCTCAAAGAGGATTAAGGGTCGATGGGCATAAATTTATTCGACAAGCTGTTAAAAAAGGAGCAAAAGCGATTGTCTGTGAAGTAATTCCAGGTGAGCCTCAGGAGAATGTAGTTTATGTTTTAGTGAAAAATACATCAAAAGCCTTAGGGGTTTTAGCCTCTAACTTTTACGATAATCCTTCTAAAAAAATGAACTTGGTAGGTATAACAGGAACTAACGGCAAGACTTCAATCGCTTCCTTATTGTACGAACTATTAACTAAACAGGGGCATGATTGTGGATTATTGTCTACGGTAAAAATTCAGTATGGAAATAAAATTTATAAGAATAGCCAAACTACCCCCGATGCACTAGTATTAAATGAACATCTATATAATATGGTAAAATCAGGGGTTAATCACTGTTTTATGGAAGTATCTTCTCATGGAATAGATCAGCATCGAATTGAAGGATTAGAATTCTCGGCAGGAGTATTTACAAATTTAACCCACGATCATTTAGATTACCATGGAGATTTTAAAAATTATAGAGATACCAAGAAATCATTTTTTGATGCTTTACCTAAAAATGCGTTTGCATTGACTAATCTAGATGATAAAAACGGTTCTTTTATGCTTCAAAATACTAAAGCAAAAAAATATACTTATGCTATAAAACAGAATGCTGATTATAAAGCAAAACTTCTTGAATGTCAATTTTCTGGGATGCTTATAAAAATAAAAAATCAAGAAGTTTGGACTAGTTTAGTTGGAAATTTTAATATGCAAAATCTTCTAGCTGTTTATGCAGTTGCAGAACTTTTTGAGTTTTCTCAATTAGATATTTTAAAACAAATAAGCTGCCTTAAAAGTGTAGAAGGTCGTTTTCAAATATTTCAAACTCCAAAGGATATTACTGTAATAATTGATTATGCTCACACTCCGGATGCTTTAGAAAATGTTTTAGAAACGATCAATACTATTCGTACTCGAAATGAAACACTTATCACCGTTTTGGGTTGTGGAGGTAATCGAGATAAAGAAAAACGCCCATTAATGGGGCAAAAAGCTGCAATGCATAGTGATAAAGTTATTTTTACTTCCGATAACCCTCGCGAAGAAGATCCTGGACAGATTATCTCACAGATGATTGGTGGAGTATCTCATGAACACTTTAAAAAAATCTTAAAAATAACCTTAAGAGAGGAAGCTATTGATATGGCAGCACAATTGGCTCGAAACGGCGACATTGTTTTAATTGCTGGTAAAGGCCATGAGTGCTATCAGGAGATTAATGGGCAACAGTATCCTTTTAGCGATATAAAGATTGCAAAAAAAATATTTTCAAAAATAGATTAGATATGCTCTATAATTTATTTGAATTTTTAGAACAACAATACCAATTTCCTGGGGCAAGTGTATTCCAATATATTTCATTTAGATCAGCAATTGCAATTATATTATCCATGAGTTTTTCTATGGCTTTTGGAAAAAGAATCATCAAGTATTTAAGAAGTAAGCAAATCGGAGAAAACATTAGAGATCTTGGACTAGTAGGACAAAAAGAAAAAGAGGGAACACCAACTATGGGTGGGTTAATTATCATTTTTAGCACCCTATTACCTGTATTATTATTGTCTCGTTTAAACAATATCTACATTACCCTTTTATTGATTACTATGGTTTGGATGGGTTTGATAGGATGGCTTGATGATTATATTAAAATATTTAAGAAAAATAAAGAGGGTTTACATGGTAGGTTTAAAGTGATAGGACAAGTATTATTAGGAGCCTTTATAGGTGCTATTCTTTTTTTTCATCCGGATGTAAAAGTCAGAACTGAACTTAATTCTATTGATGATAGAATAGAAAATATAGAGGATGTTTATCAATATTCAAAGGACATCAAGGCAACTTTGACAACTATTCCGCTTTTTAAAAATAATGAATTTGATTACCATACGCTTATTGGTTGGATGGGTGTTGGTTCTAAATTCACTTGGTTGGTTTTTATACCAATTGTTATTTTCATAATCACCGCTGTTTCAAATGGGGCTAATCTAACTGATGGTATAGATGGTTTAGCAGCTGGAATTTCTGCAATTATTGTATTTGCACTAGCAGTTTTTTCTTTCGTTTCAGGGAATATCAATTTTGCTTCATATCTAAATATAATGTACATCCCCAATGTTGGAGAGATTGTTGTTTTTATCTCTGCTTTTTTAGGTGCATTAATAGGGTTTTTATGGTTCAATACATACCCAGCAGAAATTTTTATGGGGGACACTGGAAGTTTAACCTTAGGAGCTGTAATATCTGTTATAGCTATAATTGTTAGAAAGGAGTTATTAATTCCCTTATTATGTGGGGTCTTTTTTATAGAGACATTATCTGTAATTATGCAAGTCAGCTATTTCAAATATACCAGAACCAAAACTGGTATTGGGAAACGTATATTTAAGATGGCACCTCTCCATCACCACTTTCAGAAAATTGGTTTTCACGAAAGTAAGATTGTTGCCCGATTTTGGATTTTAGGGATTATTCTGGCAGTACTCACAATTGTAACCCTCAAACTAAGATGATAAATAAATTAGTCATATTAGGTGCTGGAAAGAGTGGAGTCGGTGCAGCCATTTTAGGCAAAAAGAAAGGCTATGATGTATTTATTTCTGATAAAAATGAGATTGACCGTAACTTACAAGACTTTTTAAGTCAAGAAGGTATTCAATGGGAAGCAGGGAAACATTCAATGGAAGTTATGAAGGCGGCAGATTTTATAATCAAAAGTCCTGGAGTTCCATCTAATTCAACTATAATCAAAACACTTCTTGAACAAGGTAAAGATATTATTTCTGAAATAGAATTTGCATCTCAACACACATCTGCGATTTTAATTGGAATAACAGGCACTAATGGTAAAACGACCACCACTATGCTAACATATAAGATTTTAAAGGATGCAGGTTTAAATGTTGGAATAGCAGGAAATATTGGAGATAGTTTTGCTCTTCAGGTTGCTAAAAATAATTTTGATTATTACGTTTTGGAAATCAGTAGTTTTCAACTTGATGATATTAGTGAATTTGCACCTCATATCTCAGTTATTACAAATATTACTCCTGATCATTTAGACAGGTATAATAATAGTTTCGAGGATTATATAAAATCAAAACTTAAGATTTTAAGAAATCAATCTGAAAAAGATTTTTTCCTATTTAATGCTGAAGATCCAGTTTTAAAAAAGGTAATAAAAAAGGCAAATTTAGGACCCCAAAAAATTCCATTAGATGTTAGTCTAGAAATGGAAGGAGTATCTGCAAAGAATGATAAAATTATTATAAAACAAAAAAAAAAGAGAATTATGATTAATTCAGCACAATTTCCATTATCAGGAAGACATAATCTATTAAATGCAATGGCTGCTTCAACAATAGCGAGTCTATTGGAAGTTAGTAATGATTCTATTCGTGAGAGTTTATGCCATTTTAAAGGAGCACCTCATCGTATGGAAAAAGTACTTACGATTCAGCATGTTCAATATATTAATGACTCAAAAGCGACTAATATAAATGCGACTTTTTTTGCCATTGATAGTATAAAGAGCCCCTTAGTTTGGATTGTAGGAGGAGTTGATAAAGGAAATGATTACAATGAATTACTTCCCATGATAAGAAAAAAAGCAAAAGCAATCATTTGTCTTGGTTTAGATAATGAAAAGTTACGTAGCACATTTGAAAATGTGAGTGAAATATTTATTGAAACCCAGTCAATGAGTGAAGCGGTGAAAATTGCTTACAAAGTTTCTGAAGCAAAGGATACTGTACTATTGTCCCCTGCTTGTGCAAGTTTTGATTTATTTAAAAATTACGAGGATCGTGGAAATCAATTTAAAAATGCAGTAAGAAATTTATAAACTATGTTTCAAGCATTGAAAGGTGATAAAGTGTTATGGGGAATTTTAGCCTTATTGGCTATTTTTTCATTCTTACCTGTTTTTAGTGCGAGCACAAACTTGGTTTATGTAATTGGTAAAGGGACTCCTTGGGGCCACCTTGTAAAACATTTTATCATATTAGTTATTGGCTTTGTCTTGATGTTTTCTGTTCATCGAATACCCTTTCAATATTTTAAAGGCATATCGATTTTGATGCTTCCAATTGTAGTTTTTTTACTTATTTACACCGCAACTCAAGGAACTTTAATTGCTGGGGCAAATGCAAGTCGATGGATTCGAATACCAATTATTGGGTTAAGTTTTCAAACATCCACATTGGCATCAGTTGTTTTAATGATTTATTCAGCTACTTATCTATCAAAACTAATTAATAAAACGCCAACATTTAATAGTTCACTGATACGTTTTTGGCTTCCAGTATTCATAATAGTACTACTCATTTTTCCTTCTAATTTATCAACAGCATCATTCTTATTTACTATGGTATTTATGCTGTGTTTTTTAGCTGGTTATCCCATTCGATATTTGATAACTATTTTAGGTGTAGGGATTGTAACTGTATTATTATTTTTTCTTTTAATCAAAACTTTTCCAGGAGTTTTTCATAATCGTGTGGATACATGGATTAATCGAATTGAGAATTTTAGAAGTGGTAAAAGTGCAGATGGAAACTATCAATTAGAGCGTGCTAAAACAGCAATTGTAACAGGTAAAATCTTTGGATTAGGTGCAGGAAAAAGTAGAATGAAAAATTTCTTACCTCAGAGTTCTTCAGATTTTATATATGCTATAATAGTTGAGGAATATGGTTTATTAGGTGGTATAGGTTTGATTATTATATACTTGTTACTGCTATACAGAATAGTAGTGATTTCATATAAGACTACAAATGTTTTTGGAAAGCTTACTGTCATAGGTTTAGGTGTACCTGTAATTCTACAAGCTTTAATAAACATAGGAGTCGCTCTTCAAGTGCTCCCTGTAACTGGACAAAATTTACCCATGATAAGTAGTGGTGGAACTTCTGCATGGATGACTTGTATTTCGATGGGTATTATTTTAAGTATAAGTGCAAAGAGAGAAATTGAAAAAGAAGATACCCATTCAGATGAAAATAACCCCTTAAGTATCCTAAGTGAAACCTATTAAACTAATAATATCGGGTGGGGGTACTGGTGGCCATATATATCCTGCTTTAGCCATTGCAAAAGCAATAGAGAAAAAATATCTAAATTCTCATATTTTATTTGTAGGAGCAAAAGGGAAAATGGAAATGGAGAAGGTGCCTAAAGCAGGCTTTTCTATTGAAGGACTATGGATCAGTGGTTTTCAACGCTCCTTTTCTTTAAAAAATCTCCTGTTTCCTCTGAAGGTTGTTATAAGTATTATTCAAGCATTTCTAATCTTAAAGAAATTTAAACCAAACATGGTCATAGGAACAGGAGGTTTTGCTAGCGGCCCATTATTAAAAGTTGCACAGTGGCTTGGTTTACCAACTATTATCCAGGAACAAAATTCATACCCAGGTTTTACAAATCGTATTTTGAGTAAAAATGCAAATCGAATTTGTGTTGCATATGATGGGATGGAAAAATTCTTCCCTAAATCTAAGATTCGTTTGACAGGTAATCCAGTTAGATCAAAACTAATTAATTCTAGATCTAGTGAAGAAGCCAAATTATATTTTGATATAGATCCCAAAAAGAAAACCCTTGTAGTTATGGGGGGGAGTTTAGGCTCGAAAAGAATAAATCAATTGATTAAGTCAAACTTGGGTTTTTTTAAAGAATTTGACCTTCAGGTTTTGTGGCAATGCGGATCATTATATTATGAAAAATATAAAGAAAATGGAACAAACAATGTGTTTATTTACCCTTTTATCTCAAATATGGAACAACTATATGCAGCTGCAGATTTTATAATTTCTCGTGCAGGTGCAGGAAGTATCTCAGAGCTTAGTTGTGTTGGAAAACCTATTATATTAATTCCATCTCCCAATGTAGCTGCCAATCACCAGTATCATAATGCCCTGGTATTAGTTAAAGATAAGGCTGCATTAATGCTTGAAGAAAAAGAGTTGGAAGAAAAATTTAAAAAACATTTTTCACTTTTAGTAAGTGATGAATCAATCCAAAAAGAGTTGCAAAAGAATTTAAGACGATTGTCTAGGCCAGACGCAACTCAAGAGATTTTAAATGAAATCATTGAAATTAATGAAAGCTAACAGTAAAAAGATTTTCTATTTTATTGGCATTGGTGGAGTGGGAATGTCTGCTTTAGCTCTTTTATGTTTAAAAGATGGTCATAAGGTATATGGTTATGACAAGACATCATCTGAAATCACTGCAAAACTTATTAAAAAAGGAATTGAAATCATATTTGATAGTTCTGTTAAAGCATTACAATATTTGTTGTTATCTACAGATGTTAAAGTTATTTATTCAGCTGCAATTCCTGATTTGCATCCACAATTGGTATTTTACAAAAAACAAGGTAACAACTTAAGCAAGCGTGCAGAATTTCTAGCGAAACTTTGTACTGATATGAAAACATTAGCTGTAGCAGGAACACATGGAAAAACTACCACCTCCTCCATATTAACCCATATTTTTTCTAAATCTGATCAATCATTTACTTCAGTAATGGGAGGTTTTTTTAACAACAATTCATCTAATCTAATTAAAACTGGAACCGAAACTATAATTGTAGAGGCAGATGAATACGACCGTTCCTTTTTGCATCTTCATCCTACCATAGCTTGTATTACTTCTTTAGAGGCTGATCATTTGGATGTTTATGGGACTCAAGATGTTTACATTGAGGCCTTTGTTCAGTTTTCTAAACAGGTGGCTCATAAGTTAATTGTAGCTTATGGTCTTCCTATTTTAGGATTGACTTATGGAATCGAAGTAGCTGCGGATTACAAAGCCTTTAATCTTCAATTAACAGAAAAAGGTTATCGTTTTAATTTAAAGACACCATATGGAGAATTCAAAGATATTTTTTTTAATCAAATAGGCATTCATAATGTTTCTAATGCTTTAGGAGCTATAGCTATGGCAGATCAGGCTGGGATAAACATAAATAAAGTTCTTCTAGCCTTAGAAAGCTTTCCTGGTGTTTATCGAAGGATGAATTTATATAAATGGAGAGATTTTATAATTATTGATGATTATGCTCATCATCCTTCTGAGATTGATAGTGTTTTTGAAACTATCAAAGCTTTTTATCCAAAACAAAAGAATTGTGTTGTATTTCAACCACATTTATTTTCAAGAACACGTGATTTTATGAATGACTTCAAAACTGTATTAAGTAAGTTCGATGAGGTGATGTTAATGGATATATATCCCGCAAGAGAAAAGCCAATTAAAGGTGTTAATGCAAAAAGTTTACTTGATGGAATCTCACATAACAAAAAAAAATATATTCATAAAAAAGAGATAAAAAACGCATTAATAAATAGTAATGCAGACATTTTTGCACTCCTAGGAGCTGGTGACATAGGAGAAGAAATTCAACAATTAAAACAAGAATTCACAAGCCTTTGATATCGAAGAATTCCATATTATTTTTAATATTTAGTAATCTAATTTTTATTGGATGTTTTTGGTTTTCACAATATAAATATCAGCAAAAAAAGAATCTAGAAGTGAATGTTAGTTTTTCAAATCTACCTCGTTTTTTAACTGATTCCTTGGTTAATAAATTGTTAACACAAAATTTGCCCTCAAAGTACAGCTTGCAGAAAGATAGTTTAGATTTGAATATACTTGAAAATCAAATGAACAAAATTCCAGAGGTCAAAAACGTTGAAATCTTTTTACTTCCCGGAGGAATACTATCTATTTATATTACTGAAAGAAAACCATTATTCAAAGTGGACTCTGAACCTCCATTTTATTCTGATGTAAATGGAGTTTTATTTAACTATAAGAATATAGACTCTGTTCAGTATCCTGTATTAAAAACGATCTCTTCGACCATTTCATTAAAAACTTCAGCCTCTATGATTAAAAACCTAAAATCAGATCCATTTTTATCTAAAGAATTAGAAAATGTTGTATTAATTGAAGATCAATATCAATTAAAATTAAAATCATTTGATTTTAAAATAATATTTGGATCGCCTAACCATATAAAAGAAAAGATTAAAAAATTAAAAGTTTTTTGCACCTTCCAAAAGGTTCAAGACAGTTTGATCAATTTTCAAAAAATTAATTTAAGCTACAATAACCAAGTGGTAGCAACAACATCGTAATATTATGGAACAAAAAAATATTTCAGTTGGACTCGACATTGGCACTACCAAAATAGTTGCTTTAGTAGGAAGGAAAAATGAATTTAACAAGGTTGAAGTTTTAGGAGTTGGAAAGTCAAAAAGCTTAGGTGTACATCGTGGGGTAGTAAATAATATTACTCAAACGATACAATCAATTCAACAAGCTGTGGAAGATGCCAAAATGAATTCTGGGCACCATGTTACTGACGTCTCTGTAGGGATTGCGGGACAGCATATAAGAAGTATTCAGCATAGTGATTACATTACTCGCGAAAATCCAGAAGCCGTTATTGATGAGGATGATATTCAAAAGTTAATTCAGCAAGTATACAAATTAGTCATGTTGCCCGGAGAGGAAATCATTCATGTTTTACCACAAGAATACAAGGTAGATGGGCAAGGTGAAGTTAAAGAGCCTATTGGGATGCATGGAGGTCGATTGGAAGCAAATTTCCACGTTGTAGTGGGACAGGTTTCGTCAATAAAAAATATTGGGCGTTGTATTAAAAGCTCAGGATTGAATATGGCTAATATTACTTTGGAGCCTTTGGCATCTTCTGAAGCAGTTCTAAGTTTTGAGGAGAAAGAAGCAGGGGTCGCACTTATAGATATTGGAGGAGGCACTACAGATTTAGCTATTTTTAAAGATGGTATTATTCGACATACAGCTGTCATTCCATTTGGAGGTAATGTAATCACTGAGGATATTAAAGAAGGTTGTTCAATCATTGAAAAGCAAGCCGAATTATTAAAAATAAAGTTTGGATCTGCTTGGCCTGGTGAAAATCGTGACACCGAGATTGTGTCTATTCCTGGATTACAAGGAAGAGATCCAAAAGAAATTTCTTTAAAAACTCTTTCTAAAATAATAAATGCTCGAGTTGTAGAAATTATTGAGCAAGTGTTTTTAGAAATTAAAAATTATGGACATAATGACCAGAAGAAAAAGCTCATTGGTGGAGTTGTTCTTACAGGAGGTGGAAGTCAATTAAAACATCTAAAGCAACTAGTTGAATACATAACAGGAATGGACTCCCGGGTTGGTTACCCAAGTGAACATTTGGCAGGTGATACCATGGATGCCGTTTCCAGCCCATTGTTTGCGACCTCTGTTGGTTTATTAATGAGTGCTCTTGAAGAATTGCCTGCAGTAATTCCTTCAGTTAAATCAGTTGATAAGGATATAAAAAGTTCAAGAAATGAAAATCAACCCTCAAAAGATATCATTCAACAACGAAAATCGATTTTAGATCGGTTTGGAGAGAAGTTAAAAGAATTTTTAGATAACGCTTAATATTAAGTATAAGATGAATCAGGAAGAAATAAAAGCAATTAATTTTGACTTACCCAAAAATCGAAGCAATGTCATCAAAGTAATTGGTGTTGGTGGTGGAGGGAGCAATGCAATCAATTACATGTTTCATCAAGGAATCAAAGGAGTAGATTTTGTTATTACTAATACAGACGCTCAAGCACTATCTGAGAGTGGTGTTCCAATAAAAATTCAACTTGGTGCAAGCCTTACAGAGGGACTTGGTGCAGGAGCAAACCCTGAAGTAGGCGCAAGAGCTGCTCAAGAAAGTAAGGATGAGATTAATAGTGTTTTGTCAACACAAACTAAGATGATTTTTATTACAGCTGGAATGGGTGGAGGAACTGGAACAGGTGCAGCACCAGTAATAGCTCAAATGGCAAAGTCTTTGGATATTTTGACAGTAGGTATAGTTACGATGCCATTCCAATTTGAAGGAAAATTGCGCCTGAAACAAGCTCAAAAAGGTTTGGAACGTATAAAAGAAACTGTTGATGCTCTTATTGTCATTAATAATAATAAACTGAGAGAAGTATATGGAAACTTAGGTTTTAAAGCTGGATTTGCTAAAGCAGATGAGGTTCTAGCAACAGCTGCTCGTGGAATTGCCGAAGTGATTACTCATCATTATACTCAAAATATAGATCTAAAAGACGCTAAAACTGTTCTTACAAATTCTGGTACAGCTATTATGGGTTCTGCATCTTCATCAGGAAGTAATCGTGCTCATGATGCAATTATTAAAGCTTTAGATTCTCCATTGCTCAACGACAATAAAATTACAGGTTGCAAAAACGTACTTTTATTAATTGTTTCGGGATCTGATGAGATCACAATCGACGAAATAGGAGAAATTAATGATTACATTCAAATTGAAGCTGGAAACCACACTAATATAATTATGGGAGTAGGTGAAGACGAAAGCTTGGGAAATGAAGTTTCCGTAACTGTAATCGCAACTGGATTTGGACAAGAACAACAAAACGAAATTTCAAATACTGAAGCTAAAAAAATTATTCATGCTCTTGAAGATGATCAAAAAATTATTCATGATCTAACTAAAGAAGATACTCCTATTGTATCATCATCAACCATTCTTGATGAGCCTTTAGTTAATCAAACGGATGTTTTTGATCAAGCGGTTTCTCGAACTGAGGATCAAATCATTTCTATGAATCAAATTCTATATGATATCGAAGTAGATCCTGAGGAGGTCTTTAATGGAATTGAAATTAAGTCTGAGCTTTCGAAAATCGTATCTAAAGAACAGGTTTCTATTTCTGAACAAGATTCTATTTTTAAAATTATAGAGGATGAAGAAATAAGGGATGAATCTTCATTAACAAAGTCCTCTAATTCGAATGAAATTTCTGAAATGTCAGAAGAGCAACTTTTTGAGCCTCAGTTTGATTCTGTAAGTGAAGTTATCAAAGAAGAAATTGATACATCTGAGGAGTCTGAAGTTAACCTTCCTAATGAAGAAGAATTTATTTTTAATGAGGTTACAAACCCACTTTTTGAAATGGATGTCGTTGATCCAGAAGTAATTGAGTCGGATAGTCAAATTTTAATGGATTTCGAATTGCCTTTAGATCAAAAAGAAAAACAAAATATAGAAGATGCTCAAGATCTCAACGAGGAACTTAAAGCTAAAAATATTTCCTTAGAACAGGATTTTGAAGAAGCAGGTTTAGAAGTTAAGTTTGAACTCAAAACAAAAATTGAGGGGAACATAATTTCAGAAAAAAATCAAGAAGCAAGTGCTTTTAATTCTGATGAAGATAAAAATTATAATCCTTTTGAACAGTCTATTGATCAAACTATAGATTCTCAATCGGAAAATCGAAAGGCACATTTGAAAGCATATAATCATCAATTCTCTAAGCAGTATCAAAAGGTTGAAGAATTTGAAAAGGAGCCAGCATATAAACGAAAGGGTTTAGACCTCGATGATAATTTGCCCGAATCACCGTCTCGTTTGACAATTGAAAATGATGGGAATAATGATCTTCAGATACGATCAAATAATTCTTTTTTACACGATAACGTTGACTAATCATGGCAGCACTAAGCAATCTTACCGAAGAAATAATAAATGCTATGCGAGAAAAGGATTCTGTTAAGCTTGAATCACTTCGAGCAATTAAATCAGCTTTATTATTAGCTAAAAAAGCATCAGGTGCAGAGGATGATCTCAGCAAAGAAGAATCTACAAAATTATTACAACGTCTTGTAAAGCAACGAAAAGAAAGCGCATCAATTTTCAAACAACAAGGACGAACTGATTTAGCTGAACAAGAAGAAGCACAAGCAGAAATTATTTCAACTTTTCTTCCAGAACAACTTTCAGAAGAAGAAGTTACCAAAATAGTTTCTGATGTCATTTTTCAAACTGGTGCGGAAGGATTTAAAGATATGGGAAAAGTAATGGGTCTAGCTAGCAAAAAATTAGGAGGTAAAGCTGAAGGAAAGCTTATAGCAGAGATTGTCAAGAAAAAATTATCTTCATAAAATAAATTTTTCATAATATGAAATTTAATATTTTTATTACAGTTCCTATATTTTATTTTGTATTTCACTTTTCAATTGCACAATTTGATGGATACTCAACATCTTCATGGGAAAAACAAATTAAAGTTGAAGCAGAGTTTTTAGAAAATATAGATCGTACTTCTTTTAAAAAACATTTAAAAAAATTAACAGAAGCGCCTCATGTTGTTGGAAGTAAGGCAAATGGAGAGGTAAAATTCTACATGAGAAAAGTAATGGAAAGTGCAGGCTTTAAAGTCACTGATTATCCATACGATGTATATTTGCCTAAAGCTCCAGGGCATTCCTTAATTGAAATTGTAACACCATATAGGGCTGTTTTAAATCAAAAAGAGGATATAATTGAAAGTGATCCTTACTCAAAAAATTCTATGCTTTGGAAAGGATGGAATGCATTTTCTGGAAGCGGAGATGTGACAGCAGAAATCGTTTATGCCAACTACGGAAGAAAGGAAGATTTTGAGCTTTTAACAAAATTAGGAGTAGAGGTAAAGGGTAAAATTGTACTTGCTCGATATGGTGCTAATTTTAGAGGCTTTAAAGCGAAATTTGCTGAAGCAAATGGAGCAAAAGGATTGATCATCTATACTGACCCTAAAGATAGTGGTTTTACAAAGGGGTTGGTTTATCCAGAAGGTCCATATTATAATCAATCTACAATTCAGAGAGGATCTCTACTAACCCTTGATTTTACTGGAGATCCTTTGACACCTTTTGAACCTGCACTACCCCTTGACGGCAAGCAAAAAGTAAAACGGATTGAACCTAATAATGCTCAATTACACAAAATACCAGTAACACCAATTTCATATGGGGAGGCAGAAAAGATTTTATCAAAGATGAAAGGTAAAGCAGTACCTCCATCTTGGCAAGGAGGACTTCCATTTACCTATAGACTAGAAGGTGGAAATCTTTTAACAATAAGGCTAAAGGTTAATCAAAAAATTGATTTTGTTCGAGCGACCAATTTAGTAGGCATGCTAAGGGGAAGTGAAGCTCCAGATGAATGGATTATCTTAGGATGTCATTATGATGCATGGGGTTTTGGAGCTACAGATCCAAACAGTGGAACAGCTATGCTTTTGAGTTTGAGTGAGACTCTGGGTAAGCTTAATGCAGCAGGATACACTCCTAAACGATCTATTTTAATTGGGCATTGGGATGCAGAAGAGCACGGCGTAATTGGATCTAGTGAGTGGGTGGAGCAGATGCGAGATCAATTAAATTCTAAAGGAGTGATTTATATGAACTTTGATGGAGGGGTTTCCGGGAAAAACTTTAATGCCTCAGCTGCACCTACCCTAAAAAAAATACTAATAGAAACTTCTAAAGAAGTAAAATATCCATATACGAATCAAAGTCTATTTGAATTTTGGAAAAATGAAAATGATTCAGAACCTAGAATTGGAAATCTAGGTGGTGGTTCAGATCATATTGCATTTTATATGCACGTTGGAGTTCCATCACTGAGCGGAGGTGCTAGTGGTCCAAATCTCTATCATTCTAATTATGATAGCTTCCAATTTTACGAGCAATTTGTTGATCCCGAATTTCAAATGGGTCCAATGATAGAGAGTTTTGCAGGACTAATGGCACTGCGAATGGCTAATGCAGAAATTATCCCATATAACCTTAACCGATATTCAGTGGATCTAAAAATTCATTTTAAAAATGTAGAAAAAAAAATATTAGCTTTCGATAATAACTTTAAGGGTTTTATTAAAACTAAAAATGCTATGCAAAACCTAAAGGAAACTTCTGTATTACTTTCAAATGAGATTAAATTCAATTTAGATCAACAAGACTTTTCTAGAAAAAGATTAAAGAAAATTAATAGTGAATTAATAAATTTGGAAAAGAGTTTTATTTCTAAAAAAGGAATGTATTTCGGCTCATGGTATAAATCTCTTTATGCTGCTTCAGATCCTTATAGCGGATACGCTGCTTGGATATTACCAGGAATTGAATATGAAATCTCATTACAATCTTCTCAGAGGTTAAATGAATGGGACGATCGCTACTCTACTGCAATCAGATCACTTAATACTAAAATGAAAAAACTAAGGAATAGTTTATCTAAGTAAGATAAAATTCATAGAATTTTATCTTACCAATTTACCTAAAAATATAGTACTTTTAGAAGGTCGTAATAAGGCAGAAAATAAACGTTTTTGAAGACCTAAATTAGAAGGTTTTAACCTGTAAATGGCCCAGTAGTTCAACTGGATAGAATATCAGATTTCGGCTCTGAGGGTTGGGGGTTCGAATCCTCCCTGGGTCACTTATTTCTCTCATAGACACTATTAACACTAGGTTCTTGTTTTTTTAGGGGAATGAAAACTTATATGTAGCTATAAACTCATCATACTACTGATAGTAGCTATGAATTATTACATCACTAATTTCTATGACTTGTTTTACAAATCGTTTAGGTATATTTTAAGACCTGATATAGAGATAAACTTTCCTTCTAGCTTTATGTGAGCTTATTAATTTAAATCTTGGAACTTCTTTTACTGTTTATTTATTACAACAAAATCGTTCTTTGATTACTGTTCCCGTAAATCCTGTGATCCTGCAAATTTCATGTATGTGAACATTAAACTTTCTATTATAAGTTTAGTATCTTAAATTTATTAAAAAAGATATTCATTGAATCAAAAAGAGATGCATTTGGATTTAGATATTGGAGAAGCAGCAAACTTGCTTAAAACCCATTATAATATAGATGGTGAATTATCTAAGTTGCCCGGAGAAGTAGATTTAAATTTTAAGGTCAAAACAAAAAAAAACAAATTATATGTTTTTAAGATCGCCCCTAGTCACATAGATTTAAATTATCACGATTTTCAACGTCAACTTCTTTTTCATTTGGAAGGTGAAAATGCTCCAATAATTATTAAAGACGTTAATGGGGATCCTTTAGTTATTGTTGAAAATAAAAAAGGAGAGAAAAGACATTTACGACTACTTTCATGGATTCCTGGAAGAGTTTGGAGCCATGTAAATCCTCATTCAAATAAATTAAGGTATTGTCTTGGCATGAGTTGTGGCAGCATAACAAATCAATTACAAACATTTGATCATAATTATGCTCACAGAAAATTTGAATGGGATCTAGCTCATAGTCTTTGGGTAGAAAATCATTTAGAACTTTTTGATTCCAATGATAAAAAACTTGTGAAGTCTTTTTTAAACTCGTTTAAAGAAAATTATGTTTCCTATCAAAAACTTAGGAAAAGTGTAATTCATAATGACGCCAATGAGAACAATATCATTGTTTCTGAAAACACTTTAAATTCAGAAGAGGTTTGTCTAATTGATTTTGGTGATGCAATTCACACTCAAATTATAAATGATCTTGCAATAACTTGTGCATACGCCATCATGAACGTGCCTGATCCAGTCGAAGCTTCTATTCCTATAATCAAAGGATATCATAAGGCTTTCCCCCTTAAAGAAAAGGAAATTAGGCTTTTATACAACCTGATTGCTATGCGCCTTATTGTGTCAGTTACAAAATCGGCATTAAATAAAGCTAAAAATTCTTCAAATGAATATTTGTGGATAAGTGAACGTCAAGCTTGGGATCTACTTCATAAATGGGTAAAGGTCAATTCACATTTTGCTTATTTTCAATTTCGTGAGGCATGTGGATTTGAACCACACCCTAATTACCAGACTTTTCTCAAGTGGAGTAAGAGCAAAAAAAATGTATTAAACTCTCTTTTTCCATCTTTAAAAAAAGAAAGTATTCAACACTTAGATTTAAGTGTTGGTAGTAAATGGATAGGCAGAAGAGATGAGTTTGATGATTTGAATTTTTTTCAATATAAAATTGAGAAACTTCAAAATGAAAATCCAAATAAGCTTATTGCAGGAGGTTACCTAGAACCCAGGATTCTTTATACATCTGTTCTTTATGAGAATGATGGAAATAAAGGTCTGGAAAAAAGATGTATTCATTTAGGAGTTGACTTTTGGGTTCCGGCTGAAACCCCAATACATGCATTTCAAAATGGTATAATTGCTATGGTAGTTAACGACGCAGGTGATAAAGCATATGGAGTTATGCTAGTTATAAAACACGAACTTGAACAGCTGACTTTTTTTACTCTTTATGGTCACTTATCTCAAGAATCATTAACTAAATTTCATGTAGGAGATCGAATTAAAAAAGGAGAACTTATTGGATGGATAGGTGATTCCAGTGAGAATGGAAATTGGGCACCTCATCTTCATTTTCAAATATTACTTTCTCTGATGGATTATCAAAATGATTTTCCAGGAGTGGGTTATCAAAAGCAAATAAAGACATGGAAGTCCCTTTGTCCAAACCCTAACCTACTTTTTAAGTCTTCTGTTTTAGATGTTAATCAACAACTGGATTCTGAAATGATTTTAAAAGAACGAAAAAATAATTTGGGATATGGAATGAGCTTGCAATATCAAAAGCCTATACATATAGTTCGTGGAGAAGGTATTTATTTAATTGATAGTAAGGGACGACATTATATGGACATGGTAAATAATGTAGCACATGTTGGCCATGAACATCCTAAAGTGGTGAATGCTGGCCAATTACAAATGGCTCAACTCAATACCAATTCTCGTTATTTGCATCAGAATATTAATCAATTAGCAAAACGTTTAAAATCAACACTCCCTTCTTCATTAAATGTGGTTCATTTTGTTAATTCAGGAAGCGAAGCTAATGAGCTTGCATTAAGGATGATCAAGACAACTACAGGATCAAATCAGATTTTAGCATCTCAACACGGATACCATGGAAATACCAATTCATGTATAGACATAAGTTCTTACAAGTTTGATGGAAAAGGTGGAAAAGGAAAACCAGACAACACTCATCTTTTTCCAATTCCAGATCCTTTTAGGGGAAAGTATAGGGGACAAGAAACGGCTTCTTTTTACGCACTTGAAGTAAAAAAACAAATTCTAAGGTTACAAGAAAAAAAAAAGACTTTAGGAGGACTAATTATTGAACCTATTATCAGTTGTGGGGGACAGATTGAATTACCAGATGGTTTTTTGGCAGAAGCATTTCAAGAAGTTCGGAAAGCTGGAGGACTTTGTGTTGTAGATGAGGTTCAATCAGGATGTGGAAGAGTTGGCTCCCATTTTTGGGGATTTCAGTTGCACGATGTAATTCCTGACATCATCACGATAGGAAAGCCTTTAGGAAATGGCCATCCAGTTGCAGCAGTAGTTTGTACACATGAAATTGCTAAATCCTTCAATAATGGCATGGAGTTTTTTAACACATTTGGGGGAAATCCAGTTTCATGTGCAATAGCTAATAAAGTGTTGGAAACAGTTTCAGATGAGCACTTACAAGAAAATGCTTTAACAGTAGGTAATTATTTAAAAAATGAACTTCAAAAATTATCAAATTCGCACCCTATTATTGGATCTGTTCGAGGACAGGGTTTGTTTATAGGGGTCGAGTTTGTTGATAATCAACTTAATCCTTTAGCGGAACAGGCAGATTATTTCATGAATCGAATGAAGTCCTATGGAATTCTTTTGAGTATTGACGGTCCTGATCATAACGTTATTAAAATCAAACCACCACTAATTTTTTCATTGCAAAATGCTAAATACTTTTTAAAATATTTCACTATTGTTATACAAGAAGATTTAATGATATTAAACTAATTTTTATTATTTACCTAAATCTTAATAATTTTTGTAACTTAGAATACTAAATTTTGTCATTATGAGTGAAATTGTTATTGTAATTATAGGTGCAGTAGTTTTAGTTGGTGGGGTGATTTTATATGCAGTAATTTCTACAGCAACAGGACTAGAGGAAGATGCAAATCAAAATTATATTCCCGACTGGATTGAAAGAAAATTTCCTAAAATTTTTAAATCAAGTAAAGATCTCGACTAATATTTTTAAACAATTCACTTTTTCACTACTGATAAACAATAAAATCATCCCTAAATGGGTTAATGGTGAAATTACTATCCAATTTCTATGAGACTTAATAAGCTATATTTTCTTTTCTTTTCGTTAACATTTATTCAATATTTGACAGGACAATCTCTAGATAATCCTTGGTCTATTTCATTAAATTCAAATATCATCAATCTTCAGGGCAATAATTTAGAAAAGGGCTTTAATTTTGGAGGCCCCTCTCTTGGTATTAGCAGACATATTGGTGCTGGAATATCCTTAGGAACTCAATATGCACTTGGAAATGTGAATAATTTTAGTGATACTTATAATTATACATCTTTTGATGGTTTTTTAAAGTTTAATCTAATAAAAGGTTCTGCAATTCCATACATTATTGGAGGGTATGGTTTTTCAAGATTCTCTGACGGAATTGAGCGTCCCGGCTTTTTTCCCTCAACCGAAACTAGTCGAACAATTTTTGGAGGTTTGGGTTTTAGTTTTAATCTCAGTGAATTCTTAGCTATTAATCTGCAATCTACATATAGAAATATGAATGAAAACGATGGTTTTGACCATCTACAGCATCTTTTAGGTCTGAGTTATAATTTTGGTTCAACTGATTCAGATAAGGACGGTATTCCAGATAAAAAAGATAAATGTCCAGGCGTTCCTGGTTTAAAGAAATATGAAGGTTGCCCAGATACAGATGGTGATACTATTATTGATAAGGAGGATAAATGTCCTGAAGTTCCAGGTCTTGTTGAGTTTAATGGTTGTATTGATTCTGATGATGACGGTATTGCAGATCCAGACGATACTTGTCCTAATGAAGCAGGAACTTTTGAATTAAATGGTTGCCCTGATAAAGACGGAGATGGTATAGCCGACAACGAAGATACTTGTATAGAAGAACCTGGACCCATTGAAAATAATGGTTGTCCATGGCTTGATGGCGATGGCGATGGGATTAAAGACAATGAAGATCTATGTAAAAATGAGGCGGGACCAATTGAAAATAATGGATGCCCAGAGTTGTCAGGTGAAATCGTTAAAACATTAAATAAATTTGGAGCACGCATTAATTTTATTGCAAATAGTTACCGTATTTTAGGGAAAAAGACTCTAGAAAATCTTACTCAAATTAAAATACTTCTCGATGAAAATCCAGAAGGAAGCCTATTGATTGAAGGATATGCCTCCGCAGATGGAGATGAGATATATAATATTGAACTTTCTATAAAGCGTGCTCAGGCAGTACGTGATTATTTGATTAACATAGGAGTTGCTGCTGAGCGATTAGAAGTTCAAGGTTTTGGGGAGGTTGATCCAATTGGAGATAATGAGAATCCACAGGGTAGAGCAATCAACAGAAGAGTTCAATTTAAATCAAAACGAAATTAGAGCTGAATTTGTTTTAAAAACTTTATGTTCGATTGTGGATCTATCGCTTTAAAGACGTAACTTCCAGCCACAAGAACATCAACTCCAGAAGTAATTAATTTTGCAGCGTTTTGATCACTAACTCCTCCATCAATTTCAATGAGGCAGTTTAATCCTTTCTTTTGAATTAGCATTTTTAGTTCCTCTACCTTTTTATAAGTATTTTCAATAAAAGACTGCCCTCCAAAACCTGGATTAACACTCATTAAACAAACTAAATCAATGTCTTGAATGATTGAATTTAAAAACTCTACAGGGGTGTGAGGATTTAAAGCTACACCAGCTTTCATACCACAAGATTTTATCTTTTGAAGACTTCGATGTAAATTATTACAAGCTTCGAAATGTATCGTAAGAATTTCAGCTCCTAAATCTGAAAATGTTTCTACATATCGATCTGGATCAATTATCATCAAGTGAACATCTAAGGGTTTTTTAGCATGTTTTTGAATTGCTTTTAATACTGGCATTCCAAATGAAATGTTTGGCACAAAAACCCCATCCATAATATCTATATGAAACCAGTCAGCATAACTTTTATTAATCATATCAACATCACGTTCAATATTAGCGAAATCAGCTGCTAGAATAGAGGGAGCGATTATTATTGACATAAATAAATTTTATAAAGAAAGATAAAAAAAGCAACCTTGAGGCTGTCTTTTATTTATCCTAAATAGGTTTTAAGTATTTTACTTCTAGAGGTATGTTTCAGTCTTCGGATCGCTTTTTCTTTAATTTGGCGAACACGTTCTCTCGTTAGGTCAAATGTTTCTCCAATTTCCTCTAAAGTCATAGCGTGTTGATTTCCTAGTCCAAAATACAACCTAACCACATCTGCTTCTCGTGGGGTGAGAGTTTCAAGAGCACGTTCGATTTCTGTTCTTAGTGATTCGTGAAGTAATAATCTGTCTGGGTTAGGTGATTCTCCACTATTCAGGACATCATACAAATTTGAATCTTCTCCTTCGACTAATGGAGCATCCATAGATACATGCCTGCCGGAATTTTTTAGTGATTCTTTCACGTCATTAATAGTCATATCTAATTCCTTTGCTATTTCTTCGGAAGAAGGCGCACGTTCATGAGCCTGCTCTAAAAAAGCATAAGTCTTGTTAATCTTATTAATAGAACCAATTTTATTAAGCGGAAGACGAACTATACGTGACTGTTCTGCTAACGCTTGTAAAATTGATTGTCGAATCCACCATACTGCGTAGGAAATAAACTTAAATCCTCTAGTTTCGTCAAAACGTTGTGCTGCTTTAATTAACCCTAAATTTCCTTCATTGATTAAATCTGGAAGGGTTAATCCTTGGTTTTGGTATTGTTTTGCAACTGAGACCACAAATCGAAGATTAGCTTTAGTTAGTTTTTCAAGGGCAATTTGATCTCCAGCCTTGATTCTCTGAGCTAATTCAACTTCTTCCTCAGCAGTAATCAGGTCTACTTTACCAATTTCTTGTAAGTATTTGTCTAAGGAAGCAGTCTCACGGTTAGTTACCTGTTTCGTAATCTTCAGTTGTCTCATTAAAAATATGTTTTAATTATAATACGTTTCAAATTGATAAATGTTTCAATAATGACAAAAAAATTAATCTTTTTTATCAGGTCTTGGCAGTAAAGCCTTTCGAGAAACTTTATCTTTACGAGTCCTTGGATCTTTACCAAAATATTTCACATTAAGTACGTCTCCCATATTAACTACATCACTCACATTTTCTGTCCTTTCCCAAGCTAATTCACTCACATGAAGCAATACTTCGTTTCCTGGTGCTTCAGTATATTCAACTACCGCACCAAAATCAAGCATTTTAATTACTTTAACCTCGTAAGTGTTTCCTACTTTAGGTTTAAATGTAATCGAATCAATTTTTGCTTCAACCATAATAATCCCTTCTGGAGATGTGCCTAAAATCTCAATTACACCCTCTTCAGTCACAGGATCTTCATTTACTACAATCGTACAGCCTGATTCTTTTTGAAGTTCTTGAATGACTTTTCCACCTGGTCCAATTAGAGCACCAATATATTCGTTTTGAATACGTCTTGTAATCATCTTTGGAGCGTGATCTTTCACATCTTCATTAGGACTAGATATAGTTTCAGTTAGGTGTTTTAATATGTACAGCCTACCATCTCTAGCTTGATTTAGAGCTTGAGTCATAATATCAAAACGTAGTCCTTTAATTTTGATATCCATCTGACAGGCAGTTATACCATCAGCTGTTCCTGTTACTTTAAAGTCCATATCACCTAGATGATCCTCATCACCTAAAATATCTGAAAGTACTGCAAAACGTTCTCCATCTGTGATCAACCCCATTGCAATTCCCGAAACAGGTTTTTTAATTTGAACACCTGCATCCATTAAAGAAAGCGTTCCAGCGCATACTGTTGCCATGGATGATGAGCCATTAGATTCAAGAACTTCAGATACAATTCGAACAGTATAAGGACAATTGTCTGGAATTACTTTCTTAAGGGCGCGTTGCGCTAAGTTACCATGTCCAACCTCACGTCTTGAAGTGCCTCTAAGCGGTCTTGCTTCTCCAGTACAAAAAGGAGGAAAATTATAATGGAGATAAAAAGTTTCCTCTCCCTGATGAGATGGAGAATCAATCATATTGGCTTCTCTAGAAGTTCCAAGTGTAGTTGTTGCCAATGCTTGTGTTTCACCACGAGTAAATAAAGCTGAACCATGAGTGGAAGGTAAATAATCAACTTCACACCAAATAGGTCTGATATCGGTAGTTTTTCTTCCATCTAGTCTTATGCCTTCTTCAAGAACTAAATCACGAACAGCTTTTTTCTGAGCACTGTTGTTGTATTTGGAAATTAAATTTCCTTTTTCTTCCAGATCTTCTTCTGAAAAATTAGCTTTTGATTCTTCTTTTATATCAGAAAATTGGTCTGAGCGTTCTGATTTAGAAAGTCTTTTTTTAGCAACATCATAATACTTTTGATAAGTAGATTTGTGAATTTGAGTTTCTAAAGATTCATCTTTATCTTCTTCTTCATAAGTGCGAATTTCTTTTTTACCAACTGCATTTGCCAATGCAATTTGAGCTTTGATTTGATCTTTAATTGATTCATGTCCAAATGCAATTGCATCTAACATCTCC
>CABXKB010000012.1 GCA_902512755.1 uncultured Bacteroidota bacterium
ATCCAACTTCCAGGATAGTAATCACCATGCAAAAGTGTATCACCTTTTTCCAGATAAAACTTGCCGGCATTAAGCACTTTTTCTTTTAAACTTTTATTTTTTCTAAATGGATTTGACAGATTCTCTAACCCTTTTTGAATATCATCTAGATTAAAGGAGTTATTTTCTTTAAATGGTAATTCAAAAATATGATCATGATTTAACTTGCGTAATTCAATATTCTCAGGGTAATCAATAGGTGCTTTTTTCTTGTGAATATAATAGAGCCCTAGAGTAAACTCTTTAATTAGATCTGAATTAATTCTCCTAGTAAGATAAAGGGAAGTCAAGTCTTCGCCTTTTCCTAAATCTTCTAATAACAACATATAATCTGAGGGTAAGTAGCCTAAAATTTTTGGAAAAAAAGAATTTTGATCCATTAATTCATAGAACTTTTTTTCTACGTTAATTCTATCTATGGGGGCAGGTAAATGGGGGTATTTTTTAACAAAAGGTCGAGATTGCTTCAAAATAAAGGTTCGTTTATTAGTCTTGATGCGCAGAACAACATTCATGTTTCCCTGTCCTGCAATTTCAATCTCATTTATTAACTCTGAGACTTTTAAAAAACTTATTTTATTTTTTAAAAAAGCAGATAGCTTGTCTTTAGAAGTGTATTGATCAATTGTCATTCTTAGAATATTATTCAACTAATTTATTATAATGCATCCAAAAAGACTTTTTCATTTTTAAAGTGTCAATAAAAGTGTAAATATTAATATTTCGCCTCACGTTTTCAATTGGAGTTTCAAATGATTTTAATTCAGCTAAATCTGGATTTGCTATTGCTTCTATAAGGGCTAAATCCCACATAATCCATTTTTTTTGTTCAGGATCTTTAATTGTCCACCAACGCTTATATGTATTCCATCGATTTTTTAAAAAACCACCTAAGTTTCTGTTAGTTAGTTTTTTAAAGGCACTAACCTTATCAAAAACTAAATGTTTCGATGTGGATGCTGGCATCACTCGAAAATCTAAATCTATAAAGTTCAATAAATAATTTGTTGCGAGTAAATCATTTCTGCTATTAAACTCATTTTTGTCATATGTATTTAACCTAGGGTTATGCCAAAAACCAATGTAATATATCACTAATTTTGATGCTATGTCTGGAACCTCTATTAATGCTGAGGCCACATTTGTGCAAGATCCCAAGATTATGATTTGTAATTTTTTCCCTTCTTCGAGTTTGCGAGCTTGGGAAATTATAAATCTACTGGCCTCTGAGACCATTGGTATATCTATTTTTTCAAGAGGTTGCGAACTTCCCTTTTTTAATGGAACTTGATACTTGGGAATTAGATCAATTAGCTTTTTATTCATCTCATGGCTTTCCATGGCAGAATTTAAAGTAGCATAAGGCGAGGTGTGAAATTGAGCAGCAGTTATACCGAGTAATTCAAAACTATCTTCACCCAAAGCTCTTGTGATTGCAAATAAATCATCAATCTCATTTGCTGTATCTGCATCTATAATTATTGGAAGTTTAAATTTTAAATCTTGAGGAACAAGTTTTGTGATTAATAAAACAAGTGAAAAAGTAAATAGTTTTTTGAATTTCATTTTTTACAAGTCACTAAAATTTATTTTTTAGTAGTGTATTAGTCGTTATTATAAAATTAAAAGCTTATGGTATAGATTTAATCCAAACAAAAATAATTACTTGAGGTAAGTAAGCCATATTCATTTTATAAATTAATGCTTACGATTTTTTAATACAGCTACAACATCTTTCAAACTAAAGCCTTTCTCTTTAAGTAAAATTAAGAAGTGAAAAAGTAAATCAGCACTTTCATTGAGAAACAATTCTGAATTTTCATCTTTAGCTTCAATGACAGTCTCTACTGCTTCTTCTCCAACCTTTTGTGCAATTTTATTTATTCCTTCTCTGAAAAGTGAAGCTACATAGCTATTATCAGAATTGGTGTTTTTTCTTTTGGTGATTATCTCCTCTAACTCAGTTAGAAATCCATAGTGACTCTGGTTGGTTTCCCCCCAGCAGCTATCTGTCCCTTTATGACACGTAGGTCCTTGAGGATTGGCTGTTATTAAAATAGTATCTTGATCACAATCTACTTTAACTTTAACTAGTTTTAAAAAATTACCGCTTTCCTCTCCTTTTACCCATATTTGTTTCTTTGATCGGCTATAAAAGGTTACTTGTTCGGTTTCTTTGGTTTTCTGGAAAGCATCCTTGTTCATATAACCCAACATCAAGACTGTTTTTGTTATGGAGTCTTGTATGATAGCAGGTAAAAGGCCACTGGGCGACTTAGAAAAATTGGGATTCATATTCATTATATTCTTACAACAATTTGATTTTTTTTAAGCTCTTGTTTTAAATTGGCAATACTAATTTCTCCAAAATGAAAAACACTTGCTGCTAGAGCTGCATCTGCATTTCCAATGGTAAAGGTATCTATAAAATGTGAAATATTCCCTGCGCCACCAGAGGCAATAATCGGAATATTCACTTCTGAAGATAGTTTTGAAAGAGCTTTGTTGGCATATCCATTCTTAGTTCCATCATGGTCCATGGAAGTAAAAAGAATCTCTCCTGCCCCTCTGTTTTCAACTTCTTTAGCCCATTCATAAAGATCAATTTTTGTAGGTACTTTCCCCCCTACCAAATGTACTTTCCAGTTATTATCAATTTGTTTAGCATCAATAGCTACAACAAGGCATTGACTTCCAAAGTGCTCAGAAACTTCGTTAATAAGTTTTGGATTTTTAAATGCTGCAGAATTAATAGAAACTTTATCGGCTCCGTTTTTTAATAAGATAGAAACATCTTTCACAGATCTTATTCCACCCCCTACAGTAAAAGGAATATCTATTTCTGAAGCTATTTTTAATACAAGTTCCGCTAATGTTTTTCTCTTTTGCTCAGTAGCAGAAATATCAAGGAATACTAGTTCGTCGGCATTTTCGCGAGCATATTGGGAAGCCAACTCAACTGGATCACCGGCATCACGAAGCTTAATAAAATTTACACCTTTTACTGTTCGGCCGTCCTTAATGTCTAGACATGGAATTACTCTTTTTGTGAGCATTTTAATTGTTTGATTGATTTAAAATGAAGCTTTCAAGCTCTTTGAGAGAAATACGGTTTTCATAAATCGCTTTTCCTATGATTGCTCCCTCACATCCAATTGATGCTAGACGTGGTATTTCTTCGAAATTGGAAACACCTCCGGAGGCAATTAATTTTAATTTTATTTTTTTTAAAATATTTTCATACATAACAAATGCAGGGCCTAGTAGCATACCATCTTTGCTTATGTCCGTACATATTGTGTATTTCACACCTTTTGCCTGATAATTTTTCAAGAATTTGAAAAGTGTTAGATTAGAGGTTTCTTCCCAACCATCAGTAGCAATACGCTCATCTTTAAAGTCGGCTCCTAAAATTATTTTATCTGATCCATAAATCGAAAGCCATTGTGTAAATATTTCGGGTTGTTTTACAGCAATACTGCCACCTGTAATTTGTTGAGCGCCGTTTTCAAAAGCAACACGAACATCCTGGTCACTTTTTAACCCACCTCCAAAATCGATTTTTAATTTGGTTTTTACAGCAATACTTTCTAAAACTTTATGGTTTACAATGTGTTTTGACCTTGCTCCATCAAGATCAACTAAATGTAAATACTTAATTCCATGAGCTTCAAATTTTTTTGCTACTTCCAGAGGATTTTCACTATATGTTTTTTGAGTACTGAAATCTCCTTTAGAAAGTCGAACACATTTACCATCTATTATATCTATAGCAGGGATAATTCTCATATGGTTAAGAAGTTTTTTAAAATTTGACTACCTGATTTACTACTTTTTTCAGGGTGAAACTGAACACCATAAAAATTATTTTTTTTAATAGCAACACTATATAGTCCATTGTAATTAGATTGTCCAATGGTCTCATCAATTAAAGGAACATAAAAAGAATGAACTAAATACATAAAGTCACCTTCATTAATGTTATTAAAAAGTGGAGTAGATAGATTATAAATATTATTCCATCCCATTTGAGGAACTTTGACATTATTTGAAAAACGCAATACATCTCCTGATATAATTCCAAGGCCATTTACCCCACCTTCTTCGGTTTTATCGCAGAGTAATTGCATCCCTAAACAGATACCCAATACAGGTTGTTTTAAAAATGGAATTAATAAATCTAAACCTGTTTTTTTTAATTTCTCCATTGCTTTTCCAGCAGATCCTTGTCCAGGAAAAATTACTTTTTCACAAGAATTAATCATCTTTGGATCTGAAGTAAGTTCACTTTTCACACCCAGGCGCTCTAGAGCAAATTTTAAACTACACACATTTCCAGCACCGTAATCAATTATAGCAATCATTATAATCTTCCTTTAGTGGAGGGTAAAATCATTTTTTCAGGATCGCGCTTAATTGCTGACTTAATAGCTTTTGCAAAAGCTTTAAAAATGGCCTCAATCTTATGATGCTCGTTGACTCCTTCTGCTTTAATATTTAAATTTGCTTTAGCTCCATCACTGAAGGACTTGAAAAAGTGCATAAACATTTCTGAGGGCATTTTTCCAATCATCTCTCTTTTAAATTCTGCATTCCAAACTAACCAGTTACGTCCACCAAAGTCAATTGCAACTTGCGCTAAACAATCATCCATAGGTAAACAAAATCCGTATCGTTCAATCCCAAGTTTATTTTCTAAAGCAGATGCAAATGCCTCACCTAATACAATAGCAGTATCTTCAATAGTATGATGTTCGTCTACATGCAAATCGCCCTTGACGATTAAATCAATATCCATACCTCCATGTCGTGCTAATTGATCTAACATGTGATCAAAAAAAGGAATTCCGGATTCGATATTACCTTTTCCAGTTCCGTCCAAGTTAAGTCTAAGATAAATGTTTGTTTCTCGAGTAGTTCTTTTTTTCTTAACTATCCTTTGCTCAAGTTTTAAATAAGAATAAATTTCTTTCCATTTGGATGTTTTAAGTGCTATAACATTATTTAATTCCAGAGTTAATTGATCTGATTCTGGCATATCGTTATTAAACAGATATATTCCCTTTGAACCAAGGTTTAATGCTAGCTCCATGTCTGTCAAACGATCACCGATTACAAATGAATTCTTTAAATCATATTTTTTGGCATCCAAATATTTATATAAAAGCCCTGTTTTTGGTTTTCGGGTAGGTAAATTGTCTTCAGGAAAACTTTTATCTATAAGTATTTCATCAAATACTACTCCTTCATTTTCAAAACTCTTTAAAAGAAAATTGTGTGTTGGCCAGAAAGTGTTTTCAGGGAAACTATCTGTCCCTAATCCATCTTGATTTGTCACCATAACCAATTCAAAATTCATTTCACGAGAAATTTTTCCTAAGTACATAAATACCTCAGGATAAAAGATTAATTTTTCTAAAGAATCGAGTTGATAGTCACTTGGCTCATGTGCTAAAGTACCATCGCGATCAATAAAAAGAATTTTTTTCATTGTTTTTCCATTTTGTGTAAAGCGTTAATTAATGTATTATTTTCCTTTACTAAGCCTAAAGAGATTCGAAGTGTATTTTCACAGGCTAAATTCTTAGATGCATTTCTGACGACAATATTGAGATCTAATAATTGTTTATACCTCAAGTCACTATTATCTACACGTACCAAAATAAAATTAGCATCAGAAGGATAAATCTTTTTTATAAAACTTATTTCATTTAATAATTTTTCAATTCTCTTTCTTTCTCTTATCAAATAATTTACATTTTTTTTTATTTGATCTTGCTCTCTTAACCTTTTAAAAGCAGCCTCAAGCGTAAGTGAGTTAAGGTTGTAAGGTGCTTTGATTCGATTAATATATTTGATAAGCTCAGCTTGCGCAAAAGCCATTCCAAGTCTTATGCCAGCCATTCCTTGTGCTTTTGAAAATGTTTGACATATAATCAAATTTGAATATTTTGTCAATAATTTTGTAAATGATTGCTTATTTGTGAACTCTATATATGCTTCATCAACAACAACAAGACCAGGAAATTCTTTAATTATTTTTTTTATCGCTTCATATTCAAAACTATTAGCAGTTGGATTGTTTGGTGTTGGAATAAAAATAATTTTAGATTTTTCGTCTGCGGATTCTAAAATAGCAGATGTATCTAATTGAAAATCCTGATTTAAAGGAACTTCTTTCACTTCAACACCATGAACACGGGCCGACACCTTATACATTCCAAATGTGGGAGGAAGAGTTATAATGTGATCTTTTCCTGGCTCACAACAAGCAACAATAATTTGTGAAATAAATTCATCACTCCCATTACTCAAATACAATTGATTTGACTTAACATTCTTCCATGATGCAATTTCCTCTTTTAAGTCAGACTGCATAGGATCAGGATAGCGATTAGTAGAAGAAGAAAATGGGTTTTCATTAGCATCTAACAAGATCATCTCACGGCCTTCATCAATGTACTCCTCTCTAGCTGATTTGTATGGACTTATTTCTAATAAGCTTTTTCTAAAAAAACGATGAATATCAGACTTCATTATTAATTTTCTTTAATCTTAAACTTATTGCATTTTTGTGTCCTTCTAATCCTTCAGCAGCAGCCATTAATTCGATACTTTCCCCTAAATCTTGAATACCTTGTTTATTTATTTTCTGAAATGTAATTGCCTTGGTAAAACTATCTAGGTTCACACCGCTATACTGTTTTGAATAACCATTAGTAGGTAGTGTGTGGTTTGTTCCAGAAGCATAATCTCCAGCGCTTTCCGGTGTGTATTTACCAATGAAAACTGATCCAGCATTGCGAACATTATCAACATAAAAATCCTCATTTTCAACACATATTATGTAATGTTCAGGTCCATAAGCATTAATAAATGCTATAGCTATCTCATCATTATCCAGAACAATCATTTTAGAATTTGCCAGGGCTTTTTTTGCAATATTTTTCCTTGGCAAGTTTTGAAGCTGCTCATTTATTGCTTCTTTTATATTTTTTAAAATACTTTCTTTAGTAGATACTAGTATTACTTGACTATCTGAACCATGTTCAGCTTGGGATAAAAGGTCCGAAGCTACAAAATCAGGATCTGCAGTTTCGTCAGCAACTATTAATAGTTCACTTGGCCCTGCAGGCATATCAATAGCAGTTTTATAGCGAGAGGCCATTTGTTTAGCTACTGTCACATATTGATTTCCAGGACCGAATATTTTATAAACATTGGGGATGCTTTCTGTTCCAAAAGTCATTCCTGCTATAGCTTGGATACCTCCTACTTTAAAAATTTTAGTTACTCCACAAAGTTGTGCAGTATATAATAGCTCTTTTGGGAGTTTTCCATATGAATCGGGAGGTGAGCAAAGAATAATATCATCACATCCTGCAATTTGAGCTGGTATGGCAAGCATGAGTATAGAAGAAAATAAAGGAGCAGATCCTCCAGGGATATAAAGTCCTACTTTTTCAATAGGTTGTTTTTTCTGCCAGCATTTGACACCAGGTTGTGTCTCAACTTTAACTGTTTTTGTTATTTGAGCTTTGTGGAATTTTTCTATGTTATTTTTAGCTTTTTGAATTGCATTTTTTAAATCTTGAGGAACATTATTGACTCCATCTAAAATTTCTTTTTTACCAACTTGTAATTTATGAATTTGAACTTTATCAAATTTTTTGGTGTATTCGAATATAGCATCATCACCTCTAGTTTTTATTTGTTCAAAAACATCTGAAACCAAATCTTCCAGCTCATCATATGAGGCTGTAGGACGCTCAATTAATTCGTCCCATTCACTTTGTAAAGGATTAATATATTCTTCCATTAACGTACCATCTTTTCAATAGGACAAACTAAAATATCTTCTGCACCAGCCTCTTTTAGTTTATCTATAACTTCCCAAAAATCTTCAGCATTAATTACTGAATGTAGAGAACTCCAACCATTTTTTGCAAGTGGCAATACAGTTGGACTTTTTAAAACAGGTAGAATTGAGCTAATAGAATTAATTTTATCATTTGGAGCGTTTAGTAGAATATACTTAGATTTTTTAGCACGTAAAACGGATTGTAATCTAAACTTTAGTTTATCTATTAATTCAATTTTATCAGATGTTAAAGAATTAGCTTGAACTAAAACAGCTTGGGATTTTGAAATTTCTACAACTTCTTTTAAGTTGTTTTTAAATAAAGTACTTCCACTAGAAACAATGTCACAAATTGCATCCGCCAAACCTATGTTTGGAGCAATTTCCACTGACCCATTAATAATGTGTAAGTCAGCATTTATGTTGTTTTTATTTAAAAAAATATTTACAGTGTTAGGGTAAGATGTAGCAATACGTTTTCCTTCAAGATCTTTTAGTCCCTTAAATTTTAATTCTTTTGGAACCGCAATAGAAACTTTGCACTTTGAAAAACCTAATTTTTCTATTATATGTAAATCTGTTCCCTTTTCCGTTAAAATATTCTCCCCCAAAATTGCTAGGTCCACAACACCATCCCTGAGGTATTGAGGTATGTCACCGTTCCGTAAAAAGAAGACTTCCATCGGGAAGTTACGTGCTAATACTTTAAGTTGGTCCTTTCCATTGTCAATGGAAATTCCACAGTCTTTTAAAAGTTTAAGAGAGTCTTGATTGAGCCTCCCTGATTTTTGTACGGCGAGTCGTATCATAGTTTTAAATTAAAAAACCCGTTTGATTGCTCAAACGGGTTTGATATAGGCCTATAGACATCTACCTAGCTCTCGTTTGAGTAGTTTGTAATTAGATGTGTATGATGCGTAATTAATTTCATTGAAATGCAAATATATTTAAAATTTTTGACTTTCAAATTTATTGATTTCCTAAGATAATAGGTAGCCCTCCTTCTCCACTTCCAATTACAATAACTTTTGAATTTGGAGATTCTGAAAGTTTAATGGTAGCTTCAATTCCTTTTTCCTGGAGAATTTTTTGAGTTAAAGAAGCACTTAAAATACGATTGGCCGTTGCTTTACCTTCTGCATCAATACGTTGACGTTCAGCCTCTTGCTTTGCCTTTTCAATACGAAATTCGTATTCTAAAGCTTCTTGCTCTTGATTTAGTTTACGCTCAATAGCCTCTCTAATCGCAATTGGTAAAGTCACGTCTCTAACTAATACCGCATTTAATTGGACATGTTGGTTTTCAACTACTTTTTTTGTTTCCTCATATATTTCGTTTTGAATAGCATCTCTTTTTGTTGAGTAAAGCTGTTCGGGAGTATAACGCCCAACTACAGAACGTGCAACAGCTCTAATTTGAGGAATAATAATAATATTTAAATAGTTTTCCCCTTTTGTTTTATGAAGAAGACCTAACTCAGCAACTTTCGGTTGATAGAGAACAGAAATATCCAAACTAATTTCCAATCCATTAGATGAAAGAACCTGCATTTTACTTTCAAATACTTCTTGTTGCTTTACATTATAGATGTAAACCTTATTCCAAGGGGCAATAATATGAAAACCCTCTCCAAGAGCAGGCTTATCAGTAACAACTCCACCTCCAAAAGTTTTAAACAATACTCCAGCCTCACCATATCCTATGTTTATAGATGATTTTGAAATAAATATCAGTACTACTATTATAAGTAATACAACTGGTAATCCAATTTTAGGTAATTTTTGCATAATTAATATTTTTAAAGTTTAAGTTAACATTCCTCCATCTACATGAAGGACTTGTCCAGTAACATAACTAGACAATTCTGAAGCCAAAAAAACACAAGCATTGGCAACATCTTCTGGCTTCCCTCCTCTTTTAAGAGGGATTCCATCTCTCCACCCTTGGACAACATCTTCAGGTAAGTGGGCAGTCATTTCAGTTTCTATAAAGCCAGGAGCAATGACATTAGAACGGATATTTCTTGATCCTAATTCAAGTGCAATGGACTTGGAAAATCCAATAATTCCAGCCTTAGAGGCAGCATAGTTAGCTTGTCCAGCATTTCCCTTAACTCCAACAACAGAGCTCATATGGATTAAAGAGCCTTTTCGTTGTTTTAAGAAAGTTCGCTGAACTGCTTTTGTCATATTAAAAACCGATTTAAGGTTCACTTTAAGTACTTCGTCAAAATCTGATTCACCCATCCTCATCAATAAATTATCTTTAGTGATACCCGCATTATTAATTAAAATATCCAGACTATGGAAATCTGATATTACATCTTCCACAAGTTTATTTGCAGCATCAAAATCCGCTGCATTACTCTTATACGCTTTTACTTTAACGTCTTCAATACTCAATTCCTTAACAAGTTTGTCGGCAGCTTCTTTGTTGTTGTTATATGTAAAAGCAATAGAACATCCGTGTTTTGCAAATTTATGAGCAATTCCACTACCAATTCCCCTACTTGCGCCAGTTATAATAGCTGTTTTATTTTTTAATAATTTCATATTTTTCTTTTAAGAAAGCACTTCAGCTACTTTAGCACCAATTTGAGCAGGAGAATCTACAACATGAATACCACATTCACTCATTATACGTTTTTTAGCCTCTGCCGTATCTTCACTACCTCCAACAATTGCACCAGCATGTCCCATTGTTCGACCTTTTGGGGCTGTTTCACCAGCTATAAAACCTATAACTGGTTTTTTATTCCCGGTAGCTTTTATCCATTTTGCAGCATCAGCTTCAAGCTGTCCCCCTATTTCTCCAATCATAACTATGCAATCCGTATCATCATCATTCATAAACATTTCTACTGCATCTTTAGTTGTAGTTCCAATAATAGGGTCTCCTCCTATTCCAATAGCCGTAGAAATTCCTAGCCCTTCTCTTACTACTTGATCAGACGCTTCATAAGTTAGTGTTCCAGATTTTGAAACAATCCCTACTTTACCTTTAGTAAAAACAAATCCAGGCATAATACCTACCTTAGCTTCATCTGGGGTAATGACGCCAGGGCAATTAGGTCCGACTAATATAGCACCATTATTTTTAACGTATTGAAAGGCTTTAGTCATATCATTAACTGGAATACCCTCTGTAATTGTAATAATAACTTTAATTCCAGCCTCCGTTGCTTCCATAATAGCATCAGCAGCAAATGCTGGCGGAACAAAGATAATGGATGTGTCTGCACTTACTTTATTTACAGCCTCTGCAACAGAATTAAAAACAGGTTTATTTAGATGGATTTGGCCTCCTTTTCCAGGAGTGACACCGCCAACTATATTGGTTCCGTATTCAATCATTTGGGTTGCATGGAAAGTTCCTTCGCTTCCAGTAAAGCCCTGAACAATAATTTTAGATTTCTTATTTACAAGAACACTCATTTAATTTGGTTTAATTGGGTTAGTTTTATTCTTTTATACGCTCTATATATTGTCCTTTTTCGGTTTCTACCTTAATTTTATCTCCCTCATTAATAAACAATGGAACATTAACACTCGCTCCAGTCTCAACAGTAGCTGGTTTTGTGGCATTTGTAGCTGTATTTCCCTTAACTCCAGGTTCAGTATGAGTTATTTCCAGAACTACACTAGAAGGCATATCTGCTGAAAGCGGCATATTATCTTCAGTATTTATAGAAATTGAAACCATTTCGCCCTCTTTCAATAGCTCTGGAGCATCTAAAATGGTCTTTTCAATATTGATTTGATTATAATCATCAGAATTCATGAAATGATATTGATCTCCGTCCTTATATAAAAATTGATATTTTTGAGTTTCCACACGAATTTGTTCAATTTTATGACCACTTGAAAAGGTATTATCAATTACTTTACCTGTAGTGACACTTTTTAATTTTGTACGAACAAAAGCGGGGCCTTTACCAGGTTTTACATGTAAAAACTCAATAATTTTAAAAATATCATTATTGAATTTAATACATAGTCCTTTCCTAATGTCAGATGTTGTTGCCATAAAATGCAAAATTAGTTTTTTTAAAAATACCCTTTGATAATTCCACGATCTGATTTTTTTAAAAAATCAATAATTTTCTTTTTTTCACCACTTTCTTCTATTTCATGATTTAAAACTTCTAATGCCTGCGAAGTATTGTATTTATTTTGAAAAATAATACGATAAATATTTTGGATATCTTTTATTAGTGTATCCTCAAAACCATTTCGACCTAACCCTACAAAGTTTACACCAATAAAAGAAACAGGCTCTCTTCCAGCTTTTACATATGGTGGGACATCTTTACGAACCTTTGCGCCTCCAGCAACAAAAGCATAGTCTCCAATATTACAAAATTGATGGACTGCAGTAAAACCTGAAAGGATGACTTTTTTTCCAACTTTTACATGTCCAGCTAACGTGCTATTATTAGAAAATATAGAATAATCACCTATAATACAGTCATGTGCAATATGACAATAAGCCATGATAAGACAATGTGATCCAATTCTAGTTTCCCCAAGAGAAGCAGTGCCTCTGTTTATAGTTGCGCATTCACGAATTACACTATAATCTCCGATATGCACAAAAGACTCCTCCCCTGAAAACTTAATGTCTTGTGGAATTGCGCTAATTACCGCGCCAGGAAATATTTTACAATTCCTGCCTATTCTGGCACCATTCATAATTGTTACATTTGACCCTATCCAAGTATCTGCACCAATTTTTACGTCTTCATGAATCGTTGTAAATGGATCAATAATTACATTTTCTCCCAATACTGCGTTAGGATGAACGGATGTTAAGGTTTGAATTGTCGGAATTGTATTCATTGTCGTTTCACAATTTGAGCCATTAAGTCTCCTTCACTTACTACTTGTCCATTTACATATGCATAACCTCTTACGTTGCATATACCGCGTCTAATTTTGGTTAACAACTCAATTTTGAATATTATTGTGTCTCCTGGAAAAACAGGTCTTTTAAATTTAAAATTATCAATTTTCATAAAGAATGTTAAATAGTTTTCAGGATCTGGCACAGTACTAAGAACTAATACTCCACCAGCTTGAGCCATAGCTTCAATTTGAAGAACACCTGGCATTACAGGAGCACCAGGAAAATGACCTTTAAAAAAAGGTTCATTCATTGTAACATTTTTTAATCCGATAACATGAGTATCTGATAACTCTAATACTTTGTCTACTAATAAAAATGGAGGACGGTGAGGAAGCATGTCCATTAATTGATTAACATCCATAACTGGTGGCTTTGTCAAGTCAATTATTGGAGCATTAGATTTTTTTTTGTTTTTGATAATACTACTTAACTTTTTAGCAAAATCAGTATTAATTTTATGTCCTGGTCTATTTGCTATAATTCGCCCTTTAATTGGCATTCCAATAAGTGCTAAATCCCCTAAAACGTCAAGTAGTTTGTGTCGAGCTGCTTCGTTTGGGTGTCGAAGTGTAAGGTTATTTAAAATACCATTCTTTTTTACATCAATGTCATCTTTTTTAAAAGTTTTTTTAAGGCGTTCCATATTGCTTTTTGCTAGAGGTTTATCGACATAAACAATCGCATTGTTTAAATCCCCTCCTTTGATTAAATCCTGATCAAGAAGTTTTTCTAATTCATCTAGAAAACCAAAGGTTCGGCAGTGAGCAATTTCACTTTTAAAATCTTCAATTTTATTAAGCATTGCATTTTGAGTACCTAAAACCTGAGTTTCAAAATCAATCATTACTGTAATTGAAGTTTCAGTATCAGGAATAATCATTAGCTCACTTCCGGTTTTTTCGTCTGAAACCCTTATAATATCCTGAACATCAAAAACTTCCTGTAAATCATCCTGTTCTTTAACCCCTGCTTTCTGTATTGCCTCTACAAATTTTATTGAAGAACCATCCATAATTGGAATTTCACATCCACTAGTTTCAATAATGCAATTATTCAATCCACATCCAACAAGTGCGGCTAGAATGTGTTCAGTAGTTTTAATTTCAATGCCTTCTTTTGAAATTGTAGTTCCACGATCTGTTTTACTGACAAGATTAGCTAATGCCGGTATCCTATGATGCGGATTTATATCAGTACGAACAAAAACAAAACCTTCGTCTTTCTCAGCTGGTTTTAAAATAATCTGTATTTGTTCACCCGAATGAAGTCCAATTCCTTTTAATTGGATTTTTTTCTCAAGGGTTTTTTGGGAGTATTTTTTAACGATCATAAATTTTTTTATTTTCAAGCATTCTTAAGCGATTTTCAAAGTCAGGAAATTTTTTAAACAAAACATAGGATTTGTAAAAAGATTTAAAGTCCATTGCTGGAGTGCCTTGAATTATTTTATCACTAGGAATGTCACTAATTACTCCAGACTGACCTTGTATTTGCAAATCATCTCCTAATACTAAATGACCAATTACACCTACTTGCCCTCCTATTGCACATCCCTTTCCAATCTTAGTAGATCCTGCAATTCCAGATTGAGCAGCAATTACAGTATTGGATCCTATTTCCACATTATGTGCAATCTGGACTAAATTATCTAACTTGACACCTTCATGGATAATTGTTGCTCCAAGTGTAGCTCTATCAATGGTGCTATTAGCGCCAATTTCTACATCATTCTTTAAAATAACCTTGCCTAAGTGTGGAATTTTAATATGTTTTATGTTTTTTTTAATAAAACCAAATCCGTCACACCCAATAACTGCTCCACTCTTAATAATACATCTTTCACCAATTTGAGTTTCATTCATCACAGATACTCGAACTTGTAAGAATGTGTCTTTACCAATAATAACATCTGAACCAATATAACAATGTGAATAGATACAAACCCCAGTTTCGATTTTAACATTGGATCCAATTACAACATAAGCTCCAATATATACGCCATCTGCTATATCAGATGAAGAATCAATTATTGCTGTTTGGTGAATGCCGTGATGTTTTTTTTCTTTAAGCTTAGCTTTTTCAATTAAAAGAGAATTAAATACTGCATAGGGATCTGAAACACGAATCAATGTTGTTTCGATTATTTTATCTGTTTTAAAATTTTCATGAACTAAAACAGCACTAGCTTTAGTGTTAGAGATAAATGAAATATACTTTGAATGCCCTAAAAAACTTAAACAACCCTTTGTGGCATCTTGAATTTTTTCCAATGATGTCAAAAGTACATTTCCATTTCCTTCTATAATTCCATTGTGTTTCTGAGCGATTTCTAATGCAGTTAATTTCATTACTGCAAAAATAGGGATTTATAAAGAATTAACTCTTTGGATAGCACAAATAATAGCGATAAATAGGCTTGGAAAATTGATTAAAGTCTAAATAATATATAGATTTTGTCAAAGGTATTGGGTGAGTTGATTTGTTTTTCAAAAGAATTTGTGAATGGTCTGAGATATATGTTTGATTTGATATACTTCCTGAAAAAACAAAGTAATTATTATCGTTTTCTTTAATGGGTTTGCCTTTTAAAAGTTTTATTTTTTTCTTTAAATCTTCTCTTTCAAATGGCTTGTCCTGAATTTTTATTTTAGGTAAATTTCTATAAATAATTTGTTTTGATAAAGAGCTTAAAACATAATCTTTATGATATGTCCAGCTTTTAAGCAGATGAAAAATATCTGAATCATCTAAAGAAAGATATCTTTCTAAAACAAATTCAGGAAGATCAATATTTGAATTTGAATGAATTAAAGGGTAAAGAACATGAGACTTTGTTATTATATCTTTTTTATTAATTATTATATCACGAAAACGCTCAAGAATTTTAACCAAGACTAATTCAGCAGCTAAACTGGTTTTATGTAAATAAACTTGCCAATACATCAAACGACGTGCAAGAAGAAATTTTTCTAATGAATGAACAGCTTTTTTTTCAAATACTAATTTCTCATCCTCTACATTCATCATAGCAATGATTCGATCGGTATTAATATTACCCTCAGTAACGCCTGTAAAAAAACTATCTCGCTTTAAATAATCCAAGCGATCAACATCAATCTGACCAGAAACGAGTTGATGCATAAACTTTCTTTTGTAATTGTTCGTGAAGATTTGAATTGCTAAATTGAGTTTTCCCTTAAAATCTTGATTAAGTTTTTTAAAAACCTTAAGAGAGATCGTTTCATGGGAAATCCCTGTTAGCAAAATTTTTTCTGAAGCATGTGAAAAAGGACCATGACCAATATCATGGAGTAAAACTGCAATTTTCATGGCCTCATTTTCTTCATCTGAAATATAAATCCCTTTATGTTTCAGTACTCTTATTGCCATTTGCATTACATGCATTGAACCTATCGCGTGTTCAAAACGAGTGTGATGAGCCCCAGGATATACTAGACTTGAAAGTCCCATTTGAGAAATTCGCCGTAATCGTTGAAAATAACGATGGTTAATAATTTGTAAAACCAATTCGCTTTTTATAGTAATAAAACCATAAATTGGATCGTTAAATAATGTGTTTTTAGATTGCACGATTGACTTTAATTTCCAAAGATAACATAATGGATCGGATCAAAATTTTATGGGTAGATGACGAAATAGAAATGTTGAAGCCGCATTTTCTTTTTTTAAAAGAACGCGGTTACGACACCACCCCCTGCACAAATGGTCAAGATGCTTTAGATTTAATAAAAAGTAATAATTATGAAATAATTCTTTTAGACGAAAACATGCCAGGGCTAAATGGGCTTGAAACCCTACAAGAAATTAAAAACATGAAGCCTTTTCTTCCAGTGGTTATGATTACAAAGAACGAGGAGGAGCATATTATGGAGGACGCCATTGGGGCAAAAATATCAGATTATTTGATCAAGCCTGTTAATCCTAATCAAATATTATTGTCATTAAAAAAGAATCTAGATCAAAAAAAATTAATCGCCAAAAAAACAACTTTAAATTATCAAAAAGAGTTTGGGAATTTATCTACTTCTTTGAATTCATTAGTTGGTCATCAAGACTGGATCAGTCATTATGAAAAGCTAATTCATTGGGAACTGGAGCTTGAAAACATAGAAGACCAAAGTATGTTTGATATTTTTAAGTCACAGAAAAAAGAAGCTAATTCTCTTTTTGCAAAATTTATTCAAAACAATTATTTTAATTGGATTGACGGCTCAGATGGTCCAATATTATCCCATCAGCTTTTTAAGAAATCTGTCTTACCTGAAATAAAAACACATAAACCAACAATTCTTTTGGTTATAGATAATCTACGTTTTGATCAATGGAAAATCATTCGTAGTGAATTTTTAAATTCTTATATAGTAGAAAAAGAGAGTGCTTATTTTAGCATTCTTCCTACGGCTACACAATATTCGAGAAATGCATTTTTTGCAGGATTAACTCCTTTAGAGATTCAGAAACAATTTCCACAATGGTGGAAATATGATCATGAAGATGGAGGGAAAAACATTCATGAAGAAAATTTATTAAGAGCTCAATGTTCTCGTTTAGGCATTGAAAGACCTATTAGTTATCATAAATTAACTGAGCTTAATCAAAGTCAGCAGTTGATTAAAAACCTGCAAAACTATTCTCATGAAGGCCTTACTGTTATTGTATTAAATTTTGTAGATATGATTTCTCATGCAAAAACAGAAATGGAAATGATTAAAGAATTAGCTCCAGATGATAAGGCATATCGATCACTAACCTTAAGCTGGTTTAAGAATAGTTCTCTAAAAAAAATAATTAGTAAAGCAGCTAAATTAAAATTTCAACTTCTTTTGACTACAGATCACGGAACAATTAATGTCGCTAATCCCAGTGAAGTTATTGGTGACAAAGAGACAAGCATGAATCTTCGATACAAGACTGGGAGAAGCTTGACTTTTAAATCAAAAGATGTGTACGATTGCGAAACCCCTAACAGTTTAAAACTTCCTTCTATTTCGTTGAATAGTCATTATATTTTTGCAAAAGGCGATAATTATTTCGTTTATAAAAAAAATTACAACCATTTTGTTAATTTATTTCGTCATACTTATCAGCACGGTGGAATTTCACTTGAAGAAATGATAGTTCCTTTTGTTGTTTTAAGACCACGTTAGCAATACATTTGTGAAATGTTATTTACATACAAATTAGCCGATCTAAGCATAATCAGCAAACATTTAATTCAAGATTTCTCTACTAAGGTAATTCGTATAGACGGACCCATGGGAGCTGGAAAAACCACACTTATTTCAGGTATTTGCAAGTCACTTGGTGTTAAAGAGCCAATATCAAGTCCAACATTTTCTTTAGTTAATACATATAATAGTTCCAATGGAACAATATATCATTTTGACTTTTACCGTTTAGAAAATCCAGTTGAAGCCATAGATTTTGGAATAGAAGAATATTTAGAATCGGGAAATCTTTGTTTTATGGAATGGGCGGAAAAAATTAATCCACATCTTCCTTTAAAATATGACCATTACGCATTAGAAATAATAGACGAAAAATATCGAAAGATACAGTCTAAAAAAATAGATAAATAGCTATGGGTTTATTTTATCGTTTAGGATACTATTTAGCTGGATTTACGGTTGGTTTAATTTTTTTAGCATTTGTTTTTAACGGAAAGAAAACTAGTTGTAATTACAGCCCTTCTGCACGCGTTAAAAGTGATCTATTGCAAAAGAAAATTGAATTTTCACCTCAAATTCATCGCCTATACCCCCATATCAATGATAGTGTTTTGCGAGCATATATTACACAAGGAAATATTAATTTTTCTAAAAGTGAAACACAATTAGATTCCTGTAGAATTTACCATATTAATTTTGGAAGTGATAAAAACTCCTTTTTAAAAGTTGCTAATTGTGAAAAAAGGTTAGATGTACTCAAAGTTCAACTTCCTTAATTTTTCTTCTTTTTAACTCTTTTTTTATTAAACTCAATTCACGAGGTGTTTGACTACTAACAGAAGAGTTTTCTTGAGCCCTACGAATTAAATATGGAATAACCTCTTTTATTGGTCCATATGGAACGTATTTAACTACTTGATAACCTTTAGATGCTAAATTAAATGAAATGTGGTCTGCCATTCCGTAAAGCTGGGAAAACCAAATATTACTGTAGTTATTAGGAAGTCTATTGTTTTTCATCCATTCAATTACTTTGATTATACTAGCTTCATTATGGGAGCCTAAAAAAAGATGACATTGTTCGATACGCGGAAGGATGTAATCTAGTGCCGCATTGAAATTCCTATCAGTAGCCAATTTGCTATCACATATGATTGAAGGAATACCTAAATCCATTGAACGCTCATTTTCTTTATCAATATAAGCACCCCTTACGAGTTTTATGCCTATTCTAAAGTTTTTTTGTTTTGCTCTTTCAATAAGTTCTTGAAGGTACATCAAACGGTCTTTTCGATAAAGCTGAAGAGTAGTAAAAATCAAAGTTTGTTCCTGATTAAACTCTTTCATCATATCTTCAGCAATTTCATCAATTGCATTCTGTACCCAAGATTCTTCAGCGTCAATAAGCATGCGAACATTATGTTTGGTTGCGAATTGACAACATTTTTGAATCCTTTTTATCGTTCGGTCCCACGCTGCTGTTTCTTTTATATTTAAATCAACCCCACTACTCTTTTTTTCAAATAAAGAAAAATAGCCCAGGCTTGTAGCTTTAAAAACAGTGAAGGGAAGGGCATTTGTGTTTTTTGAAAAGCAAATTGTTTCTATAGTTTTTTTAAGATTCATATCCATTTCCGATTCTGAATTTTGACATTCTGCGGCATAATGCATGTAGGATTTCACATTCATTTCATTAAGTCGGTTTATAAGTAGCATGGAGTCTTCTTTCTTTAATCCACCACAAAATTGTTTAAAAACAGTTCGTTTAAAGATTCCACTTACTGGAAGTCTAAATTTTAATGCAGTCAGAACTATTTTACTTCCTAGAGAAACAAGAGTTTTATTGGAAATTATTCGAAATAAATAAAATGCACGATAAAGTTCTTTATCAGTCTTAAGTATATAAGCTTGCCTGGTATTCTCAAAATTCATTTGATCAAAAATATTTTTGAAATGTATAGAATTTGAATTAATATTTATTAATGGAAAGATTAATTTTTATCACTCAAAAGTGGAACAAAATGAAATGTTCCGAAGGTCTCTTTATCAAAAGAATTTTTAGAAGTTCGCGTAAAGCGAGTCATTTGCTGCTCCTTTTGGCCAACTGGGATAACTAATTTTCCACCCTGAGTAAGTTGTTCTAATAAATCCTTAGGAACTTCAGGAGCACCAGCAGTGACAATAATTCTATCAAATGGTGCAGCGTCCGGAAGTCCTGTGTATCCGTCTCCGAAAACAATTCGTTTTGGACGTAAATTCAATTTATTAAAAAGATGTTGTGTTTTTTTAAAAAGCTCTTGCTGTCTCTCTAAAGTGTATACCTTTGAGGTTAGCCCTAGAAGAACAGCGGTTTGGTAGCCAGATCCTGTTCCAATCTCCAGTACTTTATGTTCTGGTTTAACATCCAAAAGTTGAGATTGAAAAGCAACAGTATAAGGTTGTGAAATAGTTTGATCTGCAGCTATTGGATAAGCCTGGTCTTGATAGGCAAAATTGATAAGCCCTTGATCCATAAAATAGTGCCTAGGTATCTTTAACATAACACTTAAAACTTTCTCTGAATCTATACCTTTTTCCCTAAGGCTATTAATAAGCTGTCGTCTTAAACCTTGATGTTTTTTGGAATCTTCCATTGAAAGCAAAAATAAGTTAGTTTCCTGATAAATTTATAATTTGATTGTATTTTTGGGTAAAACTGAAAAATAATATGTTAAAAATTGGCGTTTTCGGAGCTGGACATCTTGGTAAAACTCATCTACGTATTTTAACAATTTCAAAATCATTTCAGCTTGTAGGTTTCTATGATCCTGATAATAAAGTGGTTAAAAAACTTGAAAGAGAAAACGATTATGTTGCTTTCAAAACCCCTGAAGACCTCATAAATGCTGTAGATATTGTTAGTGTCGTAACCCCTACTCCCTCACACTTTAAAATTGCTGAAAAAGCTATAAAGTCATATAAACATGTTTTTATTGAAAAACCTATTGCACAAACTAATGATGAGGCTAATGCATTAGTCCTTTTAGCAAATGAATACGGTGTTCTAGGCCAAGTAGGCCATGTTGAAAGATTTAATCCCGCATATCAAGCAGTAAGAACTTCTATAACAGACCCAATGTTTATAGAGGCTCATCGTTTAGCAGAATTTAATCCTAGAGGTACAGATGTTTCAGTGGTTTTAGACTTAATGATACACGATATTGATATTGTACTTAGTTTAGTGGATTCCCCTATTAAGCGTATTGATGCTTCTGGATTAGCTGTCATTAGTGAAACCCCTGATATAACAAATGCTCGTATTACTTTTGAAAATGGATGTGTTGCAAATCTTACTGCAAGTAGAATCTCTTTAAAGAAAATGCGTAAGACGCGCTTTTTTCAAAAAAATGCCTATATCGCAGTAGATTATTTAACTAAAAAAGGTGAAGTTGTTAAGATTAAAAACGCATCTCCGAAAACTGATGATTTATCGATCTTACTCACCAACCCTAAAGGAGATAAAAAACAAATCTATTTTGAAATTCCTGATGTTATTGAAACCAACCCCATTCAAGAGGAGTTAGAGTACTTTGCTGATAATATTGAGAAAGGCAAGCAACCATTGGCCTCACTAGAAGAAGGAGCTTATGCACTTAGAGTTGCTCATCAGATTATTGCTCGAATGGGTTTAAATGGATAATTCTCCACGCTTGTTTAAATTATAAGAGACTCATGATCTAATTAATTAATGATATTGATAGCTCACAGCTTGATTTAAAAACATTATTTTTAGTAGACAAACATCATAGATAATAAGCAGTATTCATCTGGAAGATGATCATCTCCTCCCTTTTTTTCCTAAAAAAAACAGCCTCTTTTAGATGTTTTTCATTTAGAGGTTATAGGTAAAATATACTAAGTTTATTAAGCATTATTCTATTTTAAGTTTTGCAAAATGCAACAAAAGATTTTTCTTGCCAAAATCATTAAAGTTAATAATTGCTTTGCGATCATTTCCCTTTCCCCCTATACTTTCAATAGTACCTTTGCCAAATCGCGCATGCTCAACCTTCATGCCCTCTTTTAAATCAATGACATCTTGATTAATGGATAAGGAAGAGTATTTATCTATTTTACGTAGTTTTTTTAATTGAGAAGGTGTAGGGCTTGAAATAGTTTTTTCTTTGACTATAGACCTCAATTTTATTTCAGAAGGCGAACCAAAAATAGATTGTTTTATTAAAGGTTTGAAGTTATAGTCTTCCTTTGGTTTGATGTGATTTACATAATTAAGATCAATTTCTTCAATAAAGCGACTTGGCTCAGCATCAATTAACTTTCCCCAGCGGTAACGAGATAGAGTATATGAAAGAAAAGCCCTTTCTTTTGCACGAGTTACAGCAACATAAAACAACCGTCTTTCCTCTTCTAATTCACCACGAGTATTGAGAGACATGGCTGAGGGAAATAAATCCTCTTCTAAACCTACAATAAACACATATGGAAATTCCAAACCTTTGGCTAAATGAATAGTCATGAGTGCTACACGATCAATACTGGGGTCGTCATCTTTGTCTGCATCTGTTGCTAAAGCAATATCTTCTAGAAATTCTGTTAAGTTACCTGATGAATCGACAATTTTTATTTGTCCCTCTGTGAAGTCGCGAATTCCATTGAGTAATTCCTCTACATTCTCAATACGAGCAACTCCTTCTGGGGTAGCGTCTTTTTTAAGCTCTTGAACAATACCTATTTTTTTAGTAATTAAATCTGTTATTTCAAAAGCATTAAGGGCTTCGTTTTCAATTTGAAAACGCTTGATAAGCGTAGAAAAATTTATCAACTTTGTTAGTGTGCCCGCATTGATAGGAATGTCCAGTTCTTTTGCGCGATCCAAAGTTTCTAAAAGAGGTAGATTATGATTTTTAGATGCAACTACTAGTTTATCAACTGTGGTTTGGCCAATACCTCTCGGAGGATAGTTAATTATACGCTTTAAGCTTTCTTCATCTCTGGGATTTACAATGAGTTTTAAATAAGCAAGGATGTCTTTAACTTCTTTTCGCTGATAAAAAGAAAGTCCACCATAAATACGATATGGAATATCACGTTTGCGTAACGAATCTTCCATGGCCCTAGATTGCGCGTTAGTTCTATATAAAATAGCAAAGTCTTCATTTTTACGCTGTTCTTGCATTTTAAATTCAAAAATACTTGAAGCTACATGCCTTCCTTCTTCTGAATCTGTAGCAAGACGGTTGATTTGTATTGGATCTCCTATATCATTGGAGGTCCAAACTACTTTTTCAATCTTATTTTTGTTGTGACTTATAATAGAATTGGCTGCATTTACAATTGTTTTTGTAGATCGATAATTTTGTTCTAATCGATAAAGAGTCACATCAGGATAGTCTTTTTGAAAGTTTAAAATATTGTTAATGTTCGCTCCCCTAAAAGCATAAATACTTTGAGCATCATCACCTACAACACAAATGTTTTGGTATCGATCTGAAAGGGCTCTAACAATAAGGTATTGTGAGTGATTAGTATCTTGATACTCATCTACTAAAATATAACGAAATCGCTCTTGATATTTGGCTAGAACATCTGGGTGTTTGTTAAGTAATTCGTTAGTTCTTAATAACAAATCATCAAAGTCCATTGCTCCTGCTTTAAAACAACGATCTACATATTCACTATATATAGCACCCATCTCAGGACGTCTTGACATTACGTCTGATTCTTGAAGATCTGAATCATTGAAATAGGCTTTAACAGTAATTAAACTGTTTTTAAAAGCCGATATTCTACTACGGATTTGCTTAAACTTATAAATATCTTTATCTAATCCCATTTCCTTAATTATTGAAAAAATTAGACGATCAGAGTCTTGGGTATCGTAAATAGTAAAGTTTGAAGGAAAACCTAATTTATGAGCTTCAGATCTTAGAATACGAGCAAAAACAGAATGAAAAGTTCCCATCCATAAATTTTTAGCTTCACTTTCCCCTACCAAATCACCTATTCTACTCTTCATTTCACGTGCAGCCTTATTAGTAAAGGTCAATGCTAAAATTGAAAAAGGATCTATACTCTGAGATATAAGGTGTGCAATGCGATGCGTTAAGACTCTTGTTTTTCCTGAGCCTGCACCCGCTATAACTATGAGGGGCCCATCTTTATGTAAAGTAGGAGCTCGTTGGGCTTCATTTAAAGAATTTAAATTGGCAGTCAATTGATCTTTCATATTGAATCTAAAAATAACTATTTCTATAACCTTGATTTTATTTTTAAACTTTAATTATAAACATTGTATATTCACAACTTTACATTTTTATATAAAATATGAAATCCTTCTCGCACCTTGCCTTTATAATACTTATAGGAAATCTATTAAATGGGCAAATTCCATTCAATTCAACACTTGAAAATAAAGTAATTCAATGGCGTCATGAAATTCATCAAAACCCTGAACTATCCAATCGAGAGTTTAAGACAGCTGAAAAAGTTGCAAATCATTTACGCTCTTTAGGCATAAGTGTTGAAACAGGTATCGCTCACACTGGTGTTGTAGGTATACTTAGAGGAAAATACCCAGGAAAAGTTTTAGCACTTCGTGCAGATATGGATGGTCTTCCCGTAACCGAGAATAACACTTTAACATATCGATCAAAAGTTACTTCTACTTTCGGTGGTCAAAATACTGGCGTTATGCATGCTTGTGGTCACGATACACATGTAGCAATTTTGATGGGAGTTGCAGAATATTTATCAAAAAATAATAATTTTTCTGGAACTATTAAATTCATTTTTCAACCAGCAGAAGAAGGTCCGCCAGAAGGTGAAAAAGGAGGTGCAAGATTAATGGTTGAACAAGGAGTTTTAGATAATCCTAAAGTTGATGCAATTTTTGGCTTGCACATTAACTCAGCTACACCTATTGGTATGATCCTTTATAAAGAAAAAGGATTTATGGCTGCGGCACAACGTTTCGTAATTGAAGTAAAAGGAAAACAAGCGCATGGTTCTGAACCCTGGAAAAGTGTTGACCCAATTTTGATTTCAGCTAAAATCATTGATGGCCTACAAAGTATTATTAGTAGAAATTCACAATTAACAAAAGAGGGAGCCGTAATATCAGTTGGTTCAATCCATTCAGGTATTCGATTTAATATAATACCTGAGTCTGCTCGACTGGTAGGCACCATTCGCACATTGGATGAAGGCATGAAACAATTAATCATTAAGCGAATGCATGAATTAGTTTCTCAAATAGCAAAAGCTTATGGTGGAAGTGCTACAGTAGTTATAACAGAGTCAGCAGCATTAACATATAATAATCCTCAACTAACCAAAAACGCTGTTAAAAGTCTTAAAAAAGCTCTAGGTGAAAGTCAAGTTGTCGAAACACAGGCTGTAACAGGTGCGGAAGATTTTTCAGCATTTCAAGAAAAGGTTCCAGGGTTTTATTTTTATCTAGGCGGGTTAATACAAGGCAATAAATCAGAAGATGCCCCTTCACACCACACACCAGAATTTATGGTCGATGATGCCGGTCTTATATATGGAGTTAAGGCAATGGTTCAACTGAGTTTAGATTATTTAAATTGAGTTAATATTAATTATGTAAACATTTAAGTTAAAATATTCAATTTCTACTATAAATTCATAAATAATGAGTGGAACTCAGACGGCGATCGAATTTTTAAAAGGTGTAGGTCCAGAAAGGGCGCGTTTATTGAAGGAAGAACTCCAGATTAAAACATTTCAAGATTTACTACACTTCTTTCCAAACCGCTATATTGATCGCAGTCAGTTTCATTCAATTAATAAGCTTCCACAAAATAATTCTGAAGTTCAAATTAAGGGAAAAATTACTAACATTGAATATATTCAACAAAAGCGGGGTAAACGAATGGTCGCAAGGTTTGAAGATGATACGGGGGTTATGGAATTGATTTGGTTTCGTGGTTATAAATGGATTAGGGAGAGCATAAAACTTAATCAAGATTATGTGATATTTGGAAGATTAAACTGGTTTAATGGCCGTGCTAATATGCCGCACCCTGAATTGGAAATAGAAGTAAATTTTCAAAACAAATTAAAAGCAGCTTTTTATCCTATTTATCCATCTACAGAAAAATTAATTAATAAGGGGATTTCTCAGCGTATTATTCAAAAATTAATAACTCATTTAATCGAAAAGGATGGTGAAGCTTTTAAAGAGACACTTCCGAATTACCTTTTAAATCATTATAAGTTTATTTCAAAATCAAAAGCTTTAAAAGAAATTCATTTCCCCAGATCACAAAAGGATTTAAGTCGAGCTCAATCCAGGTTAAAGTTTGAGGAATTTTTTTACATGCAACTTCAATTGGTTTTAAAAAACATTCAACGCAAAAAAAAAAATAAAGGGTTTGTTTTTTCTAAAGTTGGAAGCGTTTTTAATGTTTTTTTTAAAGAGCAACTTCCCTTTTCATTAACAGACGCTCAAAAAAGAGTAATAAAGGAAATAAGAAATGACTTAGGCTCAGGCAGGCAAATGAACCGTTTACTTCAAGGAGATGTAGGTTCAGGAAAAACAATTGTGGCACTATTAATTATGTTGATTGCAATTGATAATAGTTTTCAAGCCTCGTTAGTTGCTCCTACTGAGATTTTAGCAAAACAACATTATCAATCTCTTTTAGAATTACTCCAAGGGAGTCAGATAAAAATAAGATTACTAACGGGAAGTACCAAGCCAAGAGAACGTAAAATAATGCATCAAGCATTACAAACCGGCGAGCTTAATATCTTAATCGGAACACATGCAGTATTAGAAGAAAAAGTGCAATTCAAAAACTTAGGATTGGCAATTATTGACGAGCAGCATCGCTTTGGCGTAGCTCAGCGAGCCAAATTGTGGGAAAAGAACAAAACACCCCCACATGTTTTGGTAATGACTGCAACGCCAATTCCTAGAACACTAGCAATGAGTATTTATGGTGATTTGGATGTTTCTATTATTGACAGTCTTCCTCCAGGACGAAAACCCGTAAAAACATCTCACCTAAACGATAATAAACGTTTAGGAGTTTTTGCTTTTATCAAAGAACAAATAAAAGAAGGACATCAGGTTTATATTGTATATCCTTTAATTAAAGAATCAGAAAAGTTAGATTATAAAGATCTAATGGATGGATATGAAAGTATCTCTCGAGGTTTTCCTCAGCCTCAATATCAAATAAGTATAGTTCATGGACAGATGAAGCCTGAAAACAAATCATATGAAATGAAACGCTTTGTAGAAGGTGAAACTCAGATTATGGTTGCAACAACAGTAATTGAAGTTGGTGTAAATGTCCCCAATGCTTCATTAATGATAATTGAGAGTGCTGAAAGATTTGGACTTTCCCAACTTCATCAATTACGTGGTCGTGTTGGGCGGGGATCCGATCAAAGTTATTGTATATTAATGAGTGGCCCTAAACTTTCACAAGAAGGAAAGACTCGGTTAGAAACAATGGTAAATAGTAATGACGGTTTTGAGATTGCAGAAGTTGACTTGCGTCTTCGTGGTCCTGGAAACCTAATGGGAACACAGCAAAGTGGTATATTAAAATTGAAAATTGCCGATATTATAAAAGACAATAAACTACTTAAAGCTGCTCGAGACACTGCAAATCAAATCCTTAAACAAGACCCTAATCTTGAAAGGTCTGATAATCAAGTTATTAAAAGAACGCTTTCATCATTAAGTTTTGAATCTAATATTTGGAATTTCATAAGTTAATTATGGACAAAGAGATTCTTATATTTGTTGATATTTAATTGAAAATAGAACTCCTTTGAAAATATCATATAATTGGTTAAAACAGTTTATAAAAATCAATTTACCTGTAAATGAGATTTCAATTTTGCTTACAAATTTAGGCTTAGAAGTTGAAAACTTTGAAACTTATGAAAGTGTCAAGGGAGGCCTCAAAGGTGTTGTTGTAGGTAAAGTTTTAAGTTGCACACAACATCCTAATGCTGATCGATTAAAGATAACTGAAGTGGACATTGGTGCTGAAACCAATCTAAGTATTGTCTGTGGTGCACCAAATGTTGAAAAAGGACAAAATGTTTTAGTTGCCACAATTGGCACTAAACTTAATATGTCTGATGGAACTTCAATGAAAATTTCAAAAGGTAAAATTCGAGGCGTGTATAGTGAAGGTATGCTTTGCGCTGAAGACGAATTAGGACTTGGCGACAATCATGATGGAATTTTAGTTTTAGATAAAGATTCTAAAATTGGTGAAACTGCTTCGTCAATTTTTGATATTGAAGAAGATATAGTTTTTGAAATTGGACTTACCCCAAACAGAGCTGATGCAATGAGTCATATTGGAGTGGCTCGTGATTTAAGGGCAGCATGTCTTTTACAGAATATACCTAATGAGTGGAGTTTGCCAGAAATTTCTTCTTTTCATGTTGATAATACTCAAAACACAATACCTGTTAAAGTTGAGGATGAAAATCGTTGTCCTCAATATCATGGAATTACCCTTTCGAACTTAAAAATAGCCCCATCCCCTACTTGGCTTCAAAACCGTTTAAAATCTATAGGAATTACTCCAAAAAATAATGTTGTTGATGTAACAAATTATTTATTACACGAAATTGGACAACCACTTCATGCTTTTGATGCCGATAAAATAAATGGAGGTGTTATTGTGAAAACCTGCCCTTCAAAAACATCTTTTACAACTCTAGATGGCACAAAACGTGATTTAAATGAAGAAGATTTAATGATTTGCGATAATGATAAACCTCACTGTATTGCAGGTGTTTTCGGTGGTATAGATTCTGGAGTTGAAGACCAAACCACTAATGTCTTTTTAGAAAGTGCATATTTTGACTCTATTAGTATTCGTAAGACAGCCAAAAGGCATGGACTCAACACTGATGCTTCTTTCCGTTTTGAAAGAGGCGTGGATCCTGAGATTGGGATCTATGCTTTGAAACGTGCTGCTATTTTAATTAGAGATCTAGCTGGAGGAACTATTTCTAGTGATATTCAAGAAGTCGCCAGGCCGCTTGAAGAAGCTTCTAAAATCTTTCTTTCATATGAACAATTGAATAAAACAATTGGCGAATTTATTGATAAAAAGCAGCTAAGTGCAATTTTAAATGCATTAGAAATTGAAATTAATAGTGTCTCAGAAACTGGAATTGGAATGACAATTCCTCGATACAGGGTTGACGTTACTCGTCCTGCAGATGTTATTGAAGAAATATTACGTATATATGGATATAACAAAATAGGAGATATACCTTTAAAATATGAGGCAAATCCGCCATACCAATCGAAAAATATACACAAGTTAGAATCAACTATTGCAAATAAATTAACTGGTCAAGGTTTTGTTGAGATCATTAATAATTCCCTTACTAATCCTGATGTTAGTGCTGACTTTTACGATCCTGTCAAAATCATAAACCCTTTGGGAAATGATTTATCCGTAATGCGCCAATCTCTTACACCAAATGCTTTACAAGTCATCGCTTTTAATTTAAATCGTCAAAACAGAGACCTCAAGTTGTTTGAGTTTGGTAATATTTATGGCATGCAGGATAAAAAATATTTTGAGGCTAAACGCTTGAATATATCATTTGTAGGCTCATCATTTAAATCTCACTGGGATCTAACAAATCCTCCAAATCTTTTTTTTTATGGAAAAGGGATCCTTATAGATCTTTTTAAAACTTTAGGATATGATCAACTTGAATTTAAGGAAATTAATCACCCTGATTTTGACATTACTTTTGAGTTAATTAACCACAAATGCTCCTATGGCTTTTTTGGGTTAATTTCAAAAAAACTAAATAATACATACAATATCGATGAAGAAATATATCTAGCAGACTTGAACTGGGATTATATTACTAAAAAAGCTTTCTCAAGACCTTTAACTTATAAAGAAGTTCCAAAGTTTCCTATTATAAGACGTGATTTTGCTTTGTTATTAGATCAAGAAGTAACTTTTGAATCTTTAAAAAATATATCGTACAAAATCGAACGTAAGATTTTAAAATCTGTTGAACTTTTTGATGTTTTTGAAGGAAAAAAATTACCAAAGGGTAAAAAATCATATGGCATTTCTTTTACTTTCCAGGATCAAAATAAGACTTTAACTGATAAGCAGGTTGATAAAATAATGGAAAAATTCAAACAAAATTTCATTAAAGAATTTAGCGCAGAATTGCGTTAGTGGTTTCTAAATAATTAATTGAATTGATTTTGATAAAATGTAAAAGGATAGTATGAAAGTGAAATTCAAAAAAAGAACTAACATTGAGCATGCCTTATCTAAGGCTCGCTTAATAAATAAAGAAGATAATCAGGAACAACTAAAAAAAATTATAAAAGCATTAGGAATTAATTTATTTAACAATTTTGATATGGATTTGTTAATTACTGAAAAAATATTCCATCTTGAGCAAATAAAAATAGTTTGTATTGATTATCGTTTACGTTTTTTGGATCTTAAATATTTTAAGAGCGAACTTCCTGATGAAGCTCTTAGGGAGATTGATAGACTAGAATATGATCATAAAACTAAGCTTGGAGAATATAAAATAATGGCTCCCTCAGTACTTTTTCGTTTAAAAAAAGTCGATGATCCGCTACTTTTTGTGCCAATCGGGAACGATTATTTTTATTTAGTTCATAAATGGGGTAATGATCTAAGTCCAATACGTAAGCTTCTAATGTGGCCATTAAAAAACATTTGGAACTTATTAATTTCGATTTTTGTTTTCAGTTGGATTATCACAGAATTAACTCCTATGATTCTATTTACAAAGACTCTAGATGTCTCCTCTTATTGGATGTTATTGTTTTTCATTTTTAAAGCTATTGCTTCGGTTGTAATTTATTTTGGCTTTGCATTAGGGAAAAATTTTAACCCTGCCATTTGGAATAATCGTTATAATAAATCCTAAAAATAAAGTTGTGCCTCAAGAAAAACAACATCTTCTCTATGCAGGATCATCTATTTTTGTCCTAGCATTAATTAATGCATTAAATTCAGAAAAGATTAATCCAGAGTTGTTAAAGATCAAGGAGAATATGCTCGCCTAGCTGGTTTTGGGATTACATCTCCACTATTACAAGAAGTATATCTATACAAGGATCAAATTGAAAAAGAAAAAAAATCTTAAAACAACTTTTTTAAACTTTCTATATTTTCTATTTTGCGGACGAATTAAATTGAATGTTTATTCTATGTGTTATAAAAAAGGACTCGGAACAAATTCATTCATATTAAACATAAAATAGAATGAATACTAGTTTTGAAGTACTTGATTATGTGATATTTGTCATTTATGCAATAATTATTTTAGGTGTTGGATTATGGGTTTCAAGAAATGAAAAAGGAAAAACTAAAAGTACAGAAGATTACTTTTTAGCAAGTAAATCTCTCCCTTGGTGGGCAATTGGCGCTTCACTTATTGCCGCTAACATTTCTGCTGAACAATTCATTGGAATGTCGGGATCTGGTTTTGCAGGTGGTTTAGCCATTGCAACATATGAATGGATGGCTGCATTAACTTTAATCATTGTTGGTAAATTTTTCTTACCAATTTTTATTAAAAAAGAAATTTACACTATTCCTGAATTTGTTGAAAAACGTTTTTCAAGTCAACTAAAAACAATATTAGCCGTTTTTTGGATTGGTTTATACGTTTTTGTAAACTTAGCTTCTGTTCTATATCTAGGCGGTTTAGCGCTTCAAACCATACTAGGTGTTGATATGATTTTAGCAGTTATTGGTTTAGCTGCTTTTGCTGCTGCATATTCATTATATGGAGGTTTATCTGCAGTAGCATGGACTGATATCATTCAAGTTGTAGTATTAATTTTAGGGGGGTTCATTACTACCTACTTAGCCTTAGATACTGTTTCGGAGGGGGAAGGTTTCCTTGAAGGCCTTTATAGAGTATATAATTCTGTGCCAGAACGCTTTGACATGATCCTTGAAAAAAGTAATCCCGAATATATGAATTTACCTGGGATTGGTGTCCTTATTGGTGGAATGTGGATTGCCAATTTATATTATTGGGGATTTAACCAATATATTATTCAGCGTACACTAGCTGCAAAATCTTTAGAGGAATCACAAAAGGGAATTTTATTTGCAGCGGGTTTGAAAATGATTATTCCTATAATTGTTGTTATACCTGGAATAGCAGCTTATGTAATAGTTAACGACCCTAATTTATTAGCTTCTTTGGGAGAATCTGGAATGTCAAATATCCCATCAGCAGAACAAGCTGATAAGGCCTACCCATGGTTGATGCAATTTTTACCAACAGGTCTTAAGGGGGTTGCTGTAGCAGCATTAGCTGCAGCAATAGTTTCCTCTTTAGCTTCTATGCTTAATTCAACTGCTACAATTTTTACAATGGACATATACAAGCAGTTGATTAATAAAAATGCTAGTGAATCAAAAACTGTTAATGTTGGTCGCCTCTCGGCATTTATAGCATTAATTATAGGCTCCATTATGGCTCCATTGCTGGGTGGAATAGATCAAGCATTTCAGTTTATCCAAGAATATACTGGGATTGTAAGCCCAGGAATTTTGTCAGTATTTATCCTTGGTCTTTTCTGGAAAAAAACATCAAATAAAGGCGCTATCTATGGTGCCTTAGCCTCAATTCCTATTGCTTTGTTCTTCAAAGTAGGTCCTAAAGAGTGGATGACAGGATCTTCATTAGAAGGAGTTTTTCCTTCTCTTCCCTTCCTAGACCAAATGGGACTTACCGCTATTCTTTCAATGATAGTTATTGTTTTAGTTAGTTTTAAGGAAAATAAAGCAAAAGACGATAAAAGAGGAATTTCTTTAGATAAAGGTATTTTTGACACATCAGCTCTATACAATATTGGCTCTTTTGCTTTAATGATTGTACTTGCAGGGCTTTATGCCTTTTTCTGGTAATTAAAAGGATTATATTTAAGAAAGGCTTTGTTAATTAGATGATGCAATTCTATTCACAAACATAATTAACATTATTCCATTTTTAATCTCAGTTCCTTAATTTTTGGATCTGTCATATATTCATCAAAAGTTGAATGGCGATCTATTACACCATTAGGAGTTAACTCTACAATTCGACTTCCTAGTGTTTGAGAAAATGCATGATCACTTGTGCTGCATAAAATAGTTCCTCTAAAGTTTTTAAGAGAATTGTTAAAGGCAGTAATAGATTCTAGATCTAAATGATTGGTTGGTTCGTTAAGCAAAAGCACATTAGCCCTCTCCATCATCATTTTGGAAAGCATACAACGGACTTTTTCTCCACCAGAGAGAACATTTGATTTTTTTAATGCTTCTTCCCCGCTGAAAAGCATTTTGCCTAAAAAACCACGAAGGAATACCTCTTCACGTTCTTCTTCTGTTCTAGAGTACTTTCGTAACCATTCTACAAGGGAAACATTTTCTTTAAAGTAGTTTTCGTGATCCACTGGAAGGTATGCTTGATTCGTTGTTATGCCCCAATTGAATTTACCACTATGAGCTTGGATTTTTCCCATGAGAATATCATAAAAAACACTAGTGGCACGAGAATCTTTAGAATAAATGATAACCTTGTCTCCTTTTGACAAATTAAGGTGTACATTTTTAAAAAGAACTTGCTCTTCTATTTTTGCAGAAAGGTTTTCAATGTTTAATATTTGATCACCTGCTTGCCGTTCTTGCTCAAAAATAATTGCAGGATAACGCCTGCTAGATGGTTTTATTTCCTCGATGTCTAATTTTTCTATCATCTTTTTTCGAGACGTCGCTTGTTTAGATTTAGCTACATTGGCAGAAAAACGAGAAATGAATTCCTGCAACTCTTTTTTCTTTTCTTCAGATTTTTTGTTTTGTTGAGCCCTTTGACGGGTTGCCAATTGACTAGACTCATACCAAAAAGTATAGTTCCCTGAATAATGATTTATTTTACCAAAGTCAATATCTGAAATATGAGTACAAACTGCATCTAAAAAATGACGATCATGGGATACTATAATAACAGTATTTTCATAATTAGCTAAAAACTGCTCGAGCCACATTATGGTTTCATAGTCTAGGTCATTAGTTGGCTCATCCATTATAAGTACGTCAGGATTTCCAAAAAGAGCTTGTGCCAACAAAACCCTAACTTTTTGTTTCCCATCTAATTCTAACATAGGAGAATAATGAAGTCTTTCTGGGATCCCTAGATTAGACAATAAAGTTGCGGCTTCACTGTCTGCATTCCATCCGTTCATTTCTTCAAAAGTAACTTGAAGCACACCCACTCGTTCACCATCAGCATCGGAAAAATTTTCTTTTGAATATAGGTTGTCCATTTCTGATTTAACGTCATGGAGTATTTTATTTCCTCTTAAAACAGTATCTAAAACATTATTTCTATCATAGGCATTATGATTTTGCTCCAAAATTGAGAGACGTTTTCCTGGTTCTAAATAAACAGTTCCAGAATTAGCTTCTTGTTTGCCTGAAATTATTTTTAAAAAAGTAGATTTACCAGCTCCATTAGCTCCAATAATACCGTAACAATTGCCTGGAGTAAAGCTAACATTTACTTCATCAAATAGTATGCGTTTTCCAAATTGGACCGAAAGGTTTGAAATCGACAACATAGAGCTTGTTTTTAAGCTGCAAACATACATAAATATGTGAGAGGTATTTAACTATAAGAATTTTAGATATTAAAAATCGTATTTTTGATGAAATATGAAAAGAGATTTTTTACCCTTAATAATCTTATTAATCTTTATGAGTTGCAACTCAAAGGAAAAATCACGTACAGGAATTTTTCTTGGTGGACAAATTGTAAATCCCTCTTCTCGAAATGTAACACTTTATCAGGGTACAAATATCATAGAAATGTTGGAGTTGAATTCTGATTTAAGATTTAAACGTAAATACGACTCTTTATCAAGCGGAATATATAAACTTGAACACCTTCCCGAATACCAAACATTGCTTCTTGAGGAGCATGATAGTATTTGGGTGCGAATTAATGCTGCAGCTTTTGATGAATCTATTGTATATTCTGGAATTGGAGCATCAAAAAACAACTTTCTAATTGAATTATTTTTAAAACAAGAATCTGAAAGTAAATATTTGTCTTCAAAATACTCCAGTAACAGAAAAATATTTAAAAATATAATCGATTCTTTACTTCTTGAAAAGAAGGAATTATGGATCAAGATGGATTCTGTTAACGATTTAAGTCCAATAGCTCAAAAGGTGACTCAGGCGGCTTATATATACCAATATGCAAATATTAAAGAGCGATATGCACTTTTGAGGGGCTCCCAATGGTCAGCAAAAGAAGATAGCTTATTTTTTTCCTACCGTCGTTTTTTGAACTTTGGTGATAATGATTTAGCGTTTTTTGATCCTTATGTTAATTATGTAATTAATTATATCAATCAAGAAGCTTTAAAACCGGGTGAATCATATTTTAAAGCAAAAGAAACTACTAGCTTTAATATCCGACGTCTAGAAGTTTTAGATAAATTAATAAGTGGAAAATTACTTCGCAATAATCTTGCACGAGCAATTGCATTTGAAGAGATTTTGACTTTTAATAATCATGAGCAACATCAACTTTTTCTTCAATATTACTCCACAGTTAACAATTCTCCTGTCTATTTAACTGAAGTTCTTGCTCTTCATAAAGATATTAGCTTGATGGCTTCTGGCAAAGCCCTACCCAAAATCCAATTACAAAACTCCTCTCGTACTATAGTTAGTAGTGCGTCAATTCCTGATGGCAGGCCATCGGTACTTTACTTTTGGTCGCAAACTCAAATGAATCATTACCGAAACACTCTGGAACGAGTAGAATTTTTTCAAAAACAATATCCAGATATTAGATTTATAGGGATTTGCATTCAACCATTTAATGCATTAGTGGATCAAATACAAAAAATGATGGATATAAAAAGTGAAGATCAATTTGCTTTAATTGATTTTGAAAAATCTAGCAAGACATGGGTTCTGACTTTACTAAATAAAAGTATAATAATTGATGAAAAAGGTGTTATTTCTGAAGGCTTTGGAAATTTTTCCGACCTTAACTTTGAAAAAAAATTAAAAGAATTATAGTTGTTAATTTCCTTTTTTGTGATCAGATAAAAATTTAGCAAGACCAATATCAGTTAGAGGATGGTTTAAAAGACCCTTTATAGCCGAAAGCGGTCCTGTCATAACATCAGCTCCAATTTTTGCACAGTTTACTATATGCATAGTATGGCGAACTGAGGCTGCAAGTATTTCTGTATTATAAGTATAGTTATCGTAAACAAGACGAATTTCTTCAATCAAATTTAATCCATCAGTTGAATTATCATCCAAACGACCAATAAAAGGTGAAACATAAGTTGCCCCTGCTTTGGCTGCAAGCAAAGCCTGTCCGGCAGAAAACACTAAAGTACAGTTGGTTTTGATGTCATGATCAGAAAAGTATTTCAGCGCTTTTATTCCATCTTCAATCATTGGAATTTTAACTACAATTTGAGGATGTAAAGCAGCTAAATTATTGCCTTCTTTAACCATGCCCTCAAAATCCACAGAAATTACTTCTGCAGAAACATCTCCATCAACAATTTTACATATATCGATGTAATGTTGAATAATGTTCTTTTCACCAGTAATACCTTCTTTGGCCATTAGGGAAGGATTTGTAGTTACACCATCTAAAACTCCTAAGGATTGAGCTTCACGGATTTGATCTAAGTTGGCAGTGTCGATAAAAAATTTCATGGAGATTTAAATTTTATAATGGTTCATAATAATTCTTTCAAATATACGACTAGGTAGTATTTTTTTTAAGGTTTTGGATAGCTTTTGCAAAAAAGGACCAACTTGATAGTGAACTCTTGGATTTTTTTGAGATAATATGTGGGCTATTGTTTTAGCTATCTCCTCAGGAGGATTACCTTGATCTACATGATTATTAATAGTTTCAAGACTTTCTTTATATTTATGGTAGGGAGATTTTTTAAGTAAAGGAGCATTATAACGACGAGATGCAATATCTGTAGCATAATCTCCTGGAGCAAGGTTAACAACATTAATCCCAAATTCTTTAACCTCCATCCTTAAGCTTTCTGTCATGATCGACAAAGCGCTTTTAGAAGCAGAATAAGGGCCTCTAAAAGGCAATCCCATATAACTCGCTATGGAAGTGATATTTATAATCGTTCCAGAGGACTGTTCCCTCATTTTTGGAAGAACTGTTTGAATCATTTGCAAAGGTCCAAAACAATTAGTAGCAAAGTTAAAAGCTATCTCATCAATTTCTAATTCCTCCATAGGTCCTGTAATTCCCACACCTGCATTATTTATCAAAATATCTAACCTTTGTTTACGATTTAAGACTTCTGCGACACAAGTTTCAATGGAATTAGTGTTGGTGATTTCAAGAGGCAGTAGTTCAAAAGGAATGGATCTATTAAATTTTTTAGGATTACGACTCGTACCAAACACCGAATATCCCTTTTTTGTTAAATATAATGCTGTAGCTAGGCCTAAACCTGAAGAGGCACCAGTAATTAAAACTACTTTTTGCATGGCATTAAATTAAAAAAAGGGCAAGCTGCCCATATCACACCGCTACAACCGCATACCCTTGCTGCGTTCCCGCCCTGGGGGATTAAACAGGAGCTGGTTGTATAGAACTTGCCCAACAACAAATATAACCCCTTCGGATGATTTCGGCAATCATTTTAAATTCTTAATTTAGTATTTTATTAAATCCTGTCAACCTTCTAAAAACATGAAAACATTAGTCAGTTTGCTTACAGCTTTACTTGTCTTAAATTGTGGTGGCGCCAAAGCCCCATTTATTAAAATCAAGACTGGCCAAAAAGCAAATAAAGCTAAAGCAGGTTCATCATTACAGCTTAGTGTAAAAACTTCACTTGAGAATTATAGTATAAAATATTTTCTAAACGATCAGCCCATAAAGGCCGACCATCAATTTTTAAAAAATGATCCACTTGGAGAATATCAGATTAAGGCAGTACTCACTGAAAATAATCAAAGCTATGAGAAAATAATACCATTTACGCTACTTGCAAGCAAAGCTCCACAACTTTATACATATGAGGTCATAAATACCTACCCGCACGATATTACCGCCTATACCCAAGGCCTAGAATTTGATGGGGATTTACTTTATGAAAGCACTGGTCTTAACGGAAAATCAACTCTAAGGACTGTTGATTATAGAAATGGAAAGATATTGAAAATTAAGTCGTTAGACAAATCATTCTTTGGTGAAGGTTTAACTATATGTCAAAATAGAATCATACAATTAACATGGAAATCTCAAAAAGGTTTTGTCTATGAGAAAGCTAGTTTAAATATCCTAAGATCTTTTCCTTATCAAGAGAGTAAAGAGGGTTGGGGTCTATGTAATGATGGAAATAAGCTCTATAAATCTGATGGAAGTCAAAAAATTTGGCTAATCAACAATCAGAACTATACTGAAGAAAGTCACATACAAATTATGACAAATAAATTAGCTATAAAAAATCTTAATGAATTGGAATGGGTAGATGGAAAAATTTATGCTAACACTTATCAATTTCAAAAGGATGTAGTTGTTATAATAAATCCTAAAAATGGCGCTGTTGATGGTGTTATAGATTTTTCTGGATTAAAAAAAAGAGTAAAACAACACGCCCAACTTAATGTTCTTAATGGTATAGCGTATCATAAGAAGCGTGAGACTTTCTTTATTACCGGTAAAAATTGGGATAAGCTCTTTGAGGTTAAGATTTTTTCAAAACGATGAGAGAATTTTCTATAGAACGAAAGGTTCTTATCGAATATTTAGATGATTTAAATCACGTGAATAATGTTCAATACTTAAATTGGGTTCAAGAAGCTGCAAGGGAGCACTGGGAATTTCTTACTGCCGATCGCATTGATTTATTTCACCTTTGGGTAGTTCGAAGTCATCACATTGAGTATAAACATGCGGCTAAACTTGAGGATAAATTGCTTATTAATACTTATGTAAATGAAACCCATAATTATATTTCTGAAAGGGTTGTTGAAATATTTCTAAAGTCCTCAAAAAAACTGATAACTCGGTGCGTTACTAAATGGTGTTATGTAAATAAAGACAGTGGAAAGCTGGAAAGAATT
>CABXKB010000013.1 GCA_902512755.1 uncultured Bacteroidota bacterium
CTTCAGGAGTTCTGAATTCAAGGCAGCGAGCAGATTTCAATATTGTTCCACCTTTGTTGATTATATTGTTAACACTTCTAGGGTTCATGGGTTTTGTATTGTTATCAATAAGGCCCTGATAACCTTTATAAATAGCTATACATTCTAAATTGTAAAATGCACATGTACGAACTACAGCGCGAACAGCAGCATTCATTCCTGGAGCATCTCCTCCTGAGGTAAGAACTCCAATACGCTTTATGTTATTCTTCATTAATGTGGTTTCGCTGCAAATTTAAATATTAAATTCATTGTACAATAACAAGGCAAGAGTTTTTACAAAAAACTACGCTTGCCTTATAATTCAATTCTTTTTTACAAATTTAATTATTTCGCTATTTATATTTTTGCCAAGGGAGTCCACTACTCCTATTGATTTTTTTTTATTAGAAACTATTTTTTGAATCATCCCCTTAAATGTATTAAAATCAACATCATAAGAAAGTCCTACACCTTGTGTATAACCTAATTCATCTCCAATGTAGCGAAATTCATTCTCTTTATTAAACACCTTAGCTCTAAGAGAACCTTCATCATTTAAAATAAAATCAATTTGGACATTTCCTACAATTAATGTTTGCTCTAAACCTCCGACAGGCACACCAATTTTACCATTTAAAAGAATTTTATCACTTATTTTAGTAGAAAGTGTGAAACCTAATCGGTCCTCTGTAGCAATGTCTAAAAGTGCACTTTTATCACCTTGAAGGTAATCAATCCCTACTTTTAATTTATCATCATCCTCACTTATTAAATTACTCACAATATCAGATGCTTTTTGATATAAATTGTTTGTAATTCCCTGCATTGAGACACTCACCTCATTTATAAAAATACCTTGAGAAAGCAGTGAAATTGCTTGCAGTTGACTTCTTTGAGGATCCGATAATCGGTAGTTAATTTCAGAAGCAACTGTGCCGCTGGTATTTGGAAAATTAATTTCAAAAATAGGATCATCAGGTTTAAGCAGGTTGCCTTGTAGGCGAATTAATACCTCAGTTGGTATCTTTTTATTAAAATTAGGATTATCAAGTAATAATGCAGGATTTGCTCCTCCGGGGACATCATAAACAGCCTCAAGAGACATTTGGGCGTCTAAAGGGTTACCTTCCCAAAGTATAGTGCCCCCTGGTTTTAAATTAAATTTTTTATCTATCACTCCTAGATTTTTAAAATTATAAATGCCGTCAACAGTTATAAAATCTCCCCACATATTAAACTTACCTTTTGTGTTTATTTCCATAAATAAGTTCCCAGCTCCACTTCCGCTTAGATAGCTGCCCGTATCCTTATCAATAACAATTTCAATAGTAGCATTATTATTTACATCCAGTTCAAAATCTAGCTCCAATCCTTTAATGTCTTTTAAAACTTTACTTTTTTCTGTATTTTTAAAACGAGTACTTGCTTTTTTATTTACAAAACTAACAAATGAAATATCGGATAAACCATAGCTTTCAGCCCAAGGAATTTTAATGGAAGTGCCTTCTTCAGTGTTCCCTTTTAATGATATTTTTAAACTTTTCGTTGGTCCTTCTATCATAACAGATCCGTCAAGGTATCCCTGTCCAAAAAACAATGATTCTGATTTTTGTTTTTTGTTAAGTAACAACATCCTATCAGAGCTTATATTTAAGTTTGCTAGCCAGTTGGAGAAATTTGAGTGAGAAAAACTTCCGCTCATTAGCGCAGAAGTACCCTTAACATTATCTTGAAGCACGGAAGATTTAAATATAAAGCTTTTATTATTTAAAGTAACATTTGTAGACTCAACATCATATTTTACGTTAAGAAAAGGGACTGAAAAACCTCCATTAACCCAACTTAAACTACCATTGTGTTTAATATCAGTTAATGAACCTAAAAGGGTCAAAGAACCACCAACTTTTCCGCGAATATCGTTTAATGATTTCTTCCCTAGTGGAGAAAGAAAAGCTATATCTAAATCATTAAAATTTAAATTAAAGTTTAAATTTGGATCTTCTATACCTTGCCAAAGACCTTTTGCTTCAATACTTGTAGTTGTCCCTTTACGTAAATTAAGACTTGCTATGTAAGTATTAAGCTTAGTATTTCCTTTAGATGCAAATCTTAGATTTCCTAAGTGATTATTATTTATGTTTAAATCCCTAACATTAGTATCTATGTCTAATTGATTTTTTGAAGATGAACGAACGATATTAGCATTTAAATTTATTTCTCCAGCTATCTCAAAGGTTGGAATTGTTGGGAGTATATTTTCGAGTAATACATTTGTTACATCCAATTTTAAATCAAAAAAATCATTGTTCAAATACCTTCCGTAAATTGAAAGTGACTGGTTTCCTGATGAAGCATAAAGCGAATTCAAAAGTATTTCCTTAGATTTTGTTGAATAGCTAATCTTTTGATTACTCAAATCCAAAGGGTTGACTGTCCAAACGCTTATACCCAAAGGGATTATAGATTTTTTAAAGCCAAAATAAGAAGTTCCTTTATTATCATTTGTGTGATAAAAATTGACTTCAAACGGAGATTTTGAAGAGGTAGGTCCTTGGAACTCTGAATGAAAAAAAAGTGTATCTCTTTTTTTTGTGCTAACGAGATTAAAATCTTTTCCTTTGAAGTACTTATTAGAAATGTTTTTTACACTTAAATAAGAGTTGAGTAATGGATTTTTTGTGTCGAACTCAAAATGTAGTTTTTCAAATTGAACTTCTTTATATCTAATAAGAGGAGTGTCCAAGATCAATTTACTACTGGATTCATTTGTATTTATAATTCCGTTTAAAGTTATATTTTCAGATATTGAAAAACTAGGATACATTGCATCCAATAATTTTTTATAAATTTTTAATTTAAACTTTACGTTTTGTTTGCTAGTAACATTCTTTTTTGGCAAAAATGGATATACCTGATGAAATGAATTTTGAAATAAAGCACTTAGCTCTGAAATTTTAAATTCTCCTTTTATCTCACCTTCAATACAATCTGAATTTACTATTTTTAAAAAGTTTATATTGTTTATCGAATCATGTTTAATAGATATGGGATTGAGTGTTACAGTTTGAATTTCATTTTCAATAGTAGCTGACGAAATATTTATGTTGCCTTTCAAATCATCAATATTTCCACCTTTAATGTTAGACGAAATGATTCCTTTAAATTCTTTTTTCCCCTTACCCGACATAAACCCTATGGTATTTAAGTCCAAACTTTCGATATTGGCTAATAATGTTGTTTGAGGAATATTTAGATTATAATTATATAAAGCATCACTCTTTAATTTAATGTGATGAGAATTTATAGTTAATCTATTTCGAAATTGACTTTCTTCAATTCTTCCTTCCATTTCAATGCCATCAATATTAAACTTTTTGGATGAAATTGTTGAGTTCTTTAATTTCCAGGAAAAAAATGGATTTTCTTTATCTAAATAATCTCCTTTTACTGATAGATTTCCTCCAAATTGAAAGTTTATTTTTTTTGAAATCCACCTTGATAATTCTAAATTGATAAAGTTCGCTTTTACTGAAAAGCTTTTGTGCAAATTTCTTCGATCAAAAATACCATTCATTAAAAAATTACCCCAAGAATTTTTTGAGTTAAAATTAAAACTAATGGAGTCATTTGAAATTAAACTTGTCCCTTTAAGTTTAATATTTGGTATATTATTTAGCTTCTGCTTTAGTTCATTTGGTATAAAGGTAATAGGTTGAAGTTTTTGAGTCTTAATTAGAAGAGAATCTATCAAAAATTCCAAGCTTAAGTCATCTGCATCGAATATGTTTTTTGCATATGCATTACCCTGAAAATCTAGAATTGAATTTGATGCTTTAAGATTATTAAACTCTAATGATGACAACTTGCCATGAGTAACAAAAGAAGCCTCTAATGAGGAAAAGTTTTTTAATTTTTGACTTTCTGGAAACAAACTTTTAAAATCCCAATAACTTGCTAAAGCCTCCATGTCTATAACACCATTTGAACTAAAATTTTTAAAGCTTTGATTCAATCCTAATAATCTTAAACGTCCGTTAAAGAAGTTTTTTCCAGAGGTTAACTGCAAATTTTCTAAATATAATTCTCCAGGCTCATAGTTTAAAAGGGTGTTTATTTTAAATGACTTTGCATTAGGCGAACTTGTTTGACCTTCAAAGTTTTCTAGCACAACCTTTAGACTGTTATCTTCAAAGCTTAATTTTTTTGCTTTAATAATTAAAGAATCTAAATAAACGGGACGCAATTCTATTTTGGATTCATCTTCATAAATAAAAGTTATTTGTTCCAAATCAACCTCGTCAATTTTAAAAACCACTTTTTGATCATTTATGGAGTCCTTAATAAATTTATCGAAAAGGATTTTTAAAGAATGAGTACTTTCGTCTTTGTATTTTTTTAAATTTAAGAAAATACCCTTTGCGCTAAAATTAGATATTTCAAAATAGTTTTCATTTAAACGCTTAAGGTCAAGCAAAGATGTTTCTATGGCTTTAACATATAGTAATGTGTCTTTATGGTGGTCTTCTAGGTAAAAGTTTCTAAACTCTAATTTTCCATCCCAACTTAGTTGCAGGTTTTCAAAAGCGATTTTCTGTTGGGTGGTTTTGGTAAAGTTTTGTGTAAGTTTCTTTACGATCCTAGTTTGTATATAAGAAGTTGAGATCAATCCTATAAGGATAATCCCTAGGAATAATATGCTTCCTAAAAGCATCAACGGTATTTTGTATGTCTTTTTAATGCTAATCGTTTATTTTTGTAACGTTATTTAAAACTCAATGTTGCGCGAAACTGATATTATACTTGCCATTGAATCTTCATGTGATGATACTGCTGCTGCGGTATTGAAAGGCCGAAAAGTACTATCCAACTGCATTGCTAATCAAAATTTGATTCACAAAGCTTATGGAGGAATTGTTCCAGAACTTGCTTCACGCGCACATCAGTCCAAAATCATTCCTGTAGTCTCGCAAGCATTGACAGAAGCAAATATCGATAAAAAAGAGTTAACTGCAATCGCATATACCCAAGGACCTGGCTTACTAGGTTCTCTACTGGTGGGAAGTTCATTTGGAAAATCTATGGCCATCGCCCTTAATTTGCCTTTACTACCTATAAATCACATGCAAGGACATCTTCTAGCTCACTACATTGAAAATGAAAACATAACACCCCCGGTCTTTCCATTTCTAGGAGTCACTCTTTCTGGTGGACATACCCAGCTTATTTTGGTCAAAGAATATTTTGAAATGGAACTAATTGGAACTACACTAGATGATGCTATTGGAGAGGCTTTTGATAAATGTGGTAAGCGGATGGGGCTAAATTATCCAGCGGGACATCAAATTGACAAACTTGCCCAAGATGGTGATCACTTGCGATTTACTTTTCCGATAACCAACCTTAAAAAATATGACGTTAGTTATAGTGGCGTTAAAACTGCATTCACAAACTTTATTCAAAAACAAAAAGATCCTGATTTTGTTACTAAGCATCTAAACGATCTTTGTGCAAGCTTACAGTATACTTTGATCCAAATTATTTTAAATAAGATTGAAAAAGCCGCTCAAGATTATGGTATTAATCAAATTGTTATTGGCGGTGGAGTTGCAGCAAATTCAGAAATTAGAAAGCAATTAAAAAATATTTCAAAATCTAAGGATTGGGAAGTGTTTCTTCCTTCTTTATCCTTAACCACCGATAATGCTGCTATGATTGGCGTAGCCGGTTATTACAAACTTCAGCAAAATAAATACGGTAGTATTTCCGACAGTGCTCAAGCTAGATTAAAAATATAAGTATGCTTTTATTCCACGATACTCAAATTAAAATAGAAACACAAAATTTTATTTTCCAACGATCTGATAGCAAACATCTCGCAAAAGTTTTAAGAAAGGGAATAGGAACTGAAATTAAAATTACAGATGGAAAAGGAATTGAATGGACCGGTAAACTCACATTTTTAACTCCACAAAAAGTCTGTGCTAAAAAAATTGAAGCAGTAAAGCATGACCGCCCTAAAAAACTAATTCACTTAGCTATTGCACCTACAAAAAGTAATGAAAGGATGGAATGGTTAGTGGAAAAACTGACTGAATTAGGAATTTCCTCTATAACTCCAATTCTTTGTAAACACTCTGAGAGAAAAGTTATAAAAACTAAAAGACTAATAAAAATTGCTATTTCGGCCCTTAAGCAGTCAAATCAATTTTTTCTTCCAGAAATTAAGCCAATCACTTCTTTTAAAGATTTTTTAAAAACACTTCAACATTCAGGATTAATAGCCCACTGTCATCCTACTCCAAAAATAGCTTTGTCAGAGTATTTAATCCAAACAAATGAAATCAGCTTGTGTGTTGGACCTGAAGGAGATTTTAGTCCTTCTGAAATTGAATTAGCTACCTTATCAGGATTAACACCTGTAAGTCTGGGTAAGCAAAGATATAGAACTGAAACCGCAGGCATTTTAGGATGTCACAGTATTTCACAACAATATCAAAAAAAATAAAGTTTTAAACTTTCATATCTTTAACAAATGAATGCAAAAGAAATTACCAAAGGAATCTTTTGGGCAGTAATCCAAATCATAGGTTTATCCATAATTACCTGGTTACTTTTCCAGCTAAAAATACTTTTGATTTATATGCTTATTGCTGCGATTATCAGTTTAATTGGACGACCAATAAATCAATTTTTAATTCAACGCTTTAAAATGCGTAACATCTTAGGGACAAGTATCACTATAATTATTTTATTAGGCTTTTTAATTAGTCTTTTTTCTCTTTTTTTGCCCCTTCTAATTCAACAAGGAGAGAACCTATCACTTTTAGAAGTTGATCTATTAAAGGGGAATATTGAAACTCTTGTAGAGGAAATTAGTGTTTACTTTCAATTAGACAATAGCTTTTGGCAACAACAAATTTCTGTAGAAAATCTCTTTCAAAATGTAAATTTTGGTCTTCTCCCTGAACTATTAAATCAAACTTTAGAATTACTTGGAGGTTTCACTGTTGGCCTTTTTTCTGTAGTTTTCATACTATTCTTTTTCTTAAAAGATAGTCATCTTCAAAAGCGCATCATTTTAGCATTAGTTAATGATAAAATTACTAACCGTGTGGAAAAATCAATCGAAAAAACTAAGAACTTGCTTTCAAGATATTTTTTAGGATTATTACTTCAAATAAGCATCTTATTAGTTATTTATAGTATTGTTTTAGGAATATTCAACGTGGAAAATGCTTTTATAATAGCTTTTCTATGCGCTTTGCTCAATTTGATTCCATACCTGGGCCCTATAGTTGGTGCAGTATTAATGACGCTTTTAACAATGAGTAGTTTTATAGGTGCAGACTTTAGCTCAGTAATTCTCCCGAAAACTATTTTTGTCATGATTGGATTTTTTATTGGACAATTGATTGACAACTTCTTCAGCCAACCTTTTATCTTTTCTAACAGCGTGAAATCACATCCATTGGAAATCTTCATTGTGATACTTGCCTCAGGCACTTTGATAGGTCCCGTTGGTATGATTATAGCAATTCCACTTTATACAACACTTAAGGTAATCGGTCAAGAATTTCTCGCAGAAAATAAAATTGTTAAGTCACTAACCCGAAACTTCTAATAAATGAATAAAACGTATTTAATTTTATTTTTTATTGGAGGCTTAATTACCAATACATATTGCCAGAAACTCAGTAAAACCGAACTCAAAATCATTGAAAAGGCAAAAGCCTTCCATGAAGAAAGTATAGATTTTTTAGAAAAAGTTGTTAATATTAATAGTGGCTCTCTAAATTCAAAGGGGGTTCGAGAAGTAGGTGATGTTTTTAGTAATGCTTTTAATGCCATTAATTTTAATACTCGCTGGATTGATATGCCTAAAGAGATGAATCGTGCGGGGCATCTTTTTGCTTCAATTAATGGTAAAAAAGGTAAAAAATTACTTTTGATCGGTCATTTGGATACGGTCTTTGAAGAAAACAGTCCTTTTCAAACATTTATACGTCAGGATAGTATTGCATATGGTCCTGGGGCTAACGATATGAAAGGTGGAAATGTGGTTATACTTTATGCCTTAAAAGCCCTACAAGATCTTAATTTATTAAAAAAAGCTTCTATCACTGTAGCATTTACTGGAGATGAAGAAAGCACAGGAAAACCACTATCAATTTCACGCAAAGATTTAATCGAAGCTGGTAAAGAGGCTGATATTGCACTTGGTTTTGAAAATGCATCTGGTTTTGATTATGCTACTGTTGCTCGAAGAGGTTCATCTGGCTGGCGAGTCGAAACCCAAGGAAAACGATCTCATTCTTCAGGTATTTTTAATGATGTTGTGGGTGCTGGTGCTATTTTTGAAATGAGTAGGATTCTAAATGCTTTCTACGAGGAGGTTCGTGGTGAACAATATCTAACCTTTAACCCCGGAACGCTTCTTGGTGGAACTTTTGTAAACTATAACATTCAAAATAGCGGTGGTGAAGTATTTGGAAAGTCGAATGTCGTTGCTCAAAAGGCATTAGTATATGGAGGTCTACGTTTTATATCAGAAAAACAAAAAGAGAATGCACGTTCTAAAATGCGAGAGATTGTTGCTCAAAATCTCCCTCACACCTCTGCAACTATAAGCTTTAACGACAGCTACCCTGCCATGGGTCCTTCAAAGGGTAATTTAGCATTGTTAGCTGAATTAGATCAGGTAAGCAAGGACATAGGACAAGGGGGTGTAAATCCTTATGACCCTCTAAAACGGGGTGCAGCAGATATATCATTTGTAGCAGATTATACAGATGGAATTGACGGACTAGGAACTATGGGTACTGGAGCACATACCCCTCAGGAAACAGTGAATCTAAAAACAATGAATGCATTGATACAAAGAAGTGCAATTTTAATTTATAGACTTACGCGCTAAATTCAGTGATTTCATCGTGAATAATTTACTTAAAAATAAGATTTCGTTTTAAAAGTACTTTTTATAATTTTTTTGCTGATTCTCTAAAGCATTCTTAAATTGATTTTTAAGTTGGCTAATCAGATCCGAAGTTGACTTTATGTCATCTATAGATGTAACTCCCTGTCCTGCAGACCAAATGGTTTTCCATGCTTGAGCTTCTGCTTTTGCGGCATCTAGTTCACTTCCAAAATCAATTTTTTTTGTTTTACTCCAGAGTTCTTCAGTAATTCCCATGGCTTCTAGACTAGGTCGTAAAAAATTTGCATTGACACCTGAAACAGCAGCAGTATAAACAATATCCTCTGCCCTACTATTAATAATCATTTCTTGATACTTGGGGTCTGCCATACTTTCCTTAACATTGATAAATCGAGTTCCCATATAAGCAAGGTCTGCACCCATTTGAAGGGCAGATGCAATGTCTTGTCCCGTACTAATACATCCAGAAAGTAAAATAGTTTTCTTGAAAAAACTTTTTATTTCATTTATCAAAGCTAATGGGCTTAAAGCTCCTGCATGACCACCAGCACCAGCAGCTACTAAAATTAACCCATCAACTCCAGCTTCTGCAGCTTTTTCTGCATGTCTTTTTTTAATTATATCATGATAGACTAAACCACCATAACTCTGAACCGCACTTACTAAATCAGAAACAGCTCCTAATGAAGTAATAATTAAAGGAACCTTATGCTTAATACAAATTTCAAGATCGGGTTGGACACGAGGATTTGTTGGATGTACAATTAAATTAACTCCAAAAGGAGCAGCCTTTTTTCCTGTTTCCTTTTCAAAAGTGTCTAGAGCTTCTTTGATTTCGATAATCCACTTCTCAAAACCTTCGGTAGTTCGTTGGTTTAGAGCCGGGAAAGTACCCACAATTCCATTTTTACAACATTCTATAACAAGTTGAGGTCCAGAAATTAAAAACATTGGTGCTGCTATAGCTGGAAGTTCTAATTCATTTTCGAAAGGTATATTCATAATTTAGTTTTTTAAAAGTAATGTCCATTCAAATTCAAAGGTAGATACTATGTCGCCATTTTGATCAATACCCTTTGAGGAAAGCCAAATAGTTTGTGGCTCTTGAGTTTGGATAAGTTGATCCATAGCTATTGATAATTTTTGTTTTTCATCGCATTTAAATAAAATTTTACCTCTTGCTTTTTTTGAAAAATTTCCGCGATTATTAAGAACCAACATTGAAACTTTACGATTTGAATTATGAATAGCCTCCATAATTAATACTCCGGTGGTTAATTCAGCTGCCATTCCCTGCACTGCCCAAAACATTGACTTGAATGGATTTTGATTAATCCATCGATGGACAACTTTCACTTGACAAGAGATGTTATCAATTTTAGTGACACGAATTCCACACCACCATACTGAAGGTAATTTAAAAAAAATAAAAACGTTAATTCTAGTGGGTGTGAAATTCATTTTAAATTTTAATTAGTGATGAAACATTTATATGATCTAAATCAAATACATCTGCAACTTGTTTATACACAACATTTCCTTGTATTATGTTAAGACCTTTTCTCAAAGCCTCATTTTCTATACATGCAGTTTTCCAGCCTTTGTTTGCAAGTTCTAAAGCAAAATTTAATGTTGCATTTGTCAAAGCAGTAGTTGAAGTATTGGGAACTGCACCAGGCATGTTTGTAACTGCATAATGAATAATGCCTTGTTTGATCACAATAGGGTCATCATGTGTAGTTGGTTCGCTTGTTTCGAAACAGCCGCCTTGATCAATAGCAACATCCACCAAAACAGTACCAGGCATCATATTATCTAACATATTTTTAGTAATAAGTTTGGGAGCTTTAGATCCGGGTATTAATACTGTTCCTATTATTAAGTGAGATCTTTGAATTTCTTGATCAAGAGCAAAAGGGTTAGAATAAATTGGCGTTACATTAGAAGGCATTGTAATTTCTAAATAACGTAGGCGATCTAAATTAGTGTCAAAAATGGTGACATTTGCACCTAAACCGGCTGCCATTAGTGCGGCTTCAGTTCCTGCGACACCACCTCCAATAACCATTACATTGGCAGGTTTTACACCAGCAACTCCACCTAAGAGAATCCCAAAGCCTCCCTGGGGCTTTTCCAAATATTTTGCTCCTTCTTGAGTTGCCATCCTTCCGGCAACCTCAGACATTGGGATTAGTAAAGGTAATTTTCCATCCTCTTCAACAGTTTCATAAGCCAGGCAAATAGCTTTGGATTCAATCATTGCATTCGTTAATTTTTTGCTTGAGGCAAAATGAAAATATGTAAACAACAGTTGATTGGGCTTAATCAAAGAATATTCTTCTTCAATAGGCTCTTTTACCTTTATTATCATTTCAGCAAAATGATAAATATCTTCAATATTGTCATTAATAGTGCAGCCTGCATTTTGATAGGATTTATCACTAAAACCACTCAATAAACCAGCACCTTTTTGAATATGTAATTCATGACCTGCTTGTATTAGGGAAAAAGCACCCGCGGGGGTTACTCCTACACGGGCTTCTTGGGGCTTGATTTCCTTAGGAACTCCTATTATCATCTATTAAATTTTATCGAAGATATTAATTTGAATGTATTTTACGTTGGAAAATAAGATTCAAATAAAAATAGCCTTATTCATTTTGGAGATAAGGCTATAAAGAAATTTTGTGATCGCGATAGGATTCGAACCTATGACCGTCTGCTTAGAAGGCAGATGCTCTATCCAGCTGAGCTACGCGACCATTTGTACTGTTTATAGTTCTTTCAAAAGGGTTAAACTAAATTTTTAATTGACATTAAAAACAAAAATCACAATCAAAATTACAAAATAAGTGAAAACACGTTATCTAAGAACTGCGGCAAAAATAAAAAATTTACTGTAAACTGTAAGAGGTTTACACCTTATTCTGAATTACCAATATTTAATGGTCTTCTTTCAGTTTCCCAACCTTCCCCTGATTCATCTCTGGAGATAATGTCAACAAACAAAGGAACGTCTTTATGTTCTGTTTCTTCTTCAGCAGTTAAGCTGATAAACCTATTTATATAATCTAAAAATGGCTTATTATTCAGACGTTTTAATTTGTGCGCTATATATATCATTATATAAAGCCTTTCCTACGACCATAATCTAAAAGGTAGTACACTCCAGTAAACTAATATAAGGGTCCATTGCAAGATAAATAAAATCCCAATTGAGTCTATTGAAAATGTTTTGTTCTTCCAAGTTTTTAAACTTCCAAAAATCATTGCTAGTGGTAAAACTCCGGTTACAATTGCTAGTAATATATTTGCAATGGTAAGGTCTCCTAAGTTTAAAAAAGATTGATTTAGAAGGAAAGGGATAGGAATTAAAAGCCCTAAAACGGATAAAAATGGAAACGTTATTATCTGATTGTTTTTAAACAGTTTTTTCTGAAACAGTAAATAGAATCCACGAAACAAAATAAAGATTATACCTGTTAACCCCAGAATAAGACTTAGCCACATTAAAACTAAATAAGTTGTGTTTACTTTTTCATAGGTTGCTAATCCATCACTAATTATTGGTACACTTCCGTTTTTGTATAAAACGTGTGAGGGTTTCACTCTATCTTTTTTTCTGAATAAATTATTTCCAACTGGTAAAAGACTGTAAGTTTCTTTTTGAATGGATTTAATTATCAATATATTATTTTCCTTTTTCACTTTTATTGAATTAAAAAGTAAATCTAGATAAGCAAACATTTTAAATCGAACGGGATTCATTTTATAATAACCTTCAAATACTTCAACATTCGATGGAATCTTCTCTTTTACACTCAGTTTTTCAGGTTTATTAATACCTAAGTGATTTATAAATATCGTATTAAACCTCCCATAGTTAGCAGTTTCACTATCAGTATTAAAACTGATAAAAAAACCTTTTTTTTGCTCAGGAAATAAATAGAATGTCGCTCTGTAACCTATTGTGTTACCACGATGATATTTTCCTAAAACTCCATATCTGTCTCGGTAGCTAAGCCCAAATTGATACCCTGACTTTAATCCATTTTTATAGGATTCAATCGATCTGGGATTACCCATTTGATTTAATAGTTTTTTATCAATAAACGACTCTCCATCAATTGTTCCGTCACTCATTAAGAATTTTGCTAGTAGTGCCATATCTTTTGCAGTTGTGGTAAATTGGCCTGCAGGACGTAAAAACATTGGAATATTTTCTTGTGTTGTCCCATTATCAAAATGTCCCATTGCTAGGGTTTTTCCTGTATTTTCTTGACTCTGTGTGACAAAAGAAAAAGTGCTATTGTTCATTCCTAGTGGAATTAGTAGATTCTTGTCCAAATAATTTTCATAGGACTCTTGTGTGACTTTTTCAATAATTAAACCTAATAAAGAATAACCCATATTTGAGTAAGAAAATCGAGTTCCAGGTATGGTTCTCACTTTTAATACAGATGTGTTTTTAGAAAAAATATATTCTAAGGGTGTTGTAGAGGTAGGTTTAGTACTAAATACTTGCCAAAATCTGGAATCTTCAATTCCTGAAGTGTGATTTAATAAATCTCTTATTGTAACTGGATTAGTTTCTTTCCAAGGGTTATCAAAAGTGATTTTGGGTAAAATTTTGTAAACAGGAGAATTAACGTCTAATTTTCCCTGACTTGATAAATGAAGAACCCCTGTTGCAATTAAAATTTTTGTTATTGAACCAATTAATACTCTGTCGTTGTCATCCAAAATTTCTTTAGTATCTGAATTCTTTATACCGATTGCTCCAGCTGTAACTATATCATCGCTAATGGTTGACCATACTGCACCAGTTAAATTCTCGTCGGCAATAGTGTTTTTTAACTCTTCATTTAAAGCAGCAAACTCTTGTGCGACTGAGAAATTAATTAAGAATAAGCAAAGAAAAAGTATTAACGACTTGAACATATTAATAATTTATAACATAGTAATTTATCAATTCATTTGTTACTAACTTGCATTATACTATCAATAAACAAGGTAAGAAAAACCAATATAAAAGCTATTCCAAATCCCAAAACGCCAATATTAATACCTAATAGCGTCTTTTCACTTCCATCTAAGTATCTCATTGAGCCCCCATAAAATTCTCGTAAAATAAATGCTAATAAAAAGCCTCCTGTGATAATCAAACTCAAAATTGCACTGATTTTTGTTTCTTTTTTTACCCAAACCAACCATATTTAAATGGAGTCGTTTCATATTGATTTTTATAAAAGCTAAAAGTATGGACTAATCAACATATTAAAGAACTGCGGCAAAAATAAAAAATTTACTGTAAACTGTAAGACCTTTACACCCTATTCTGAGTTACTAATATTTAATGGTCGTCTTTCCGTTTCCCAACCCTCCCCTGTTTCATCTCTGGAGATAATGTCAACAAACAAAGGAACGTCTTTATGTTCTGTTTCTTCTGACACGTGTTTTAGTTTTGGTAGTAGGTATTGGAGTCCTATTTGCAGCATCTTTATTTTTTGGTCAGTTGTCATTTCTGTAATATCTAATTGAGAAACTACGTCATCCATTACTGTTTGTAATTTATCTTTTACTTCTGTGGTAAGTTTATTTGGTACTCCTGCTATTCTGCCCATATTTTATTACTTTGGTATTATGAAATATTGGAAATGGCTTTGGTTAGCTTCACTTGTGGTTTTTGTTGTATACTTTGTAAAAGAATACCTTGAAAGTGGCTTTGATAGTGTATTGTTTGCATCTGGTATAGCAATTTTAGTTTCAGGTGTAGGGTTTCTCAAAAAGAAATAAAAACTTGTACTTTATTTTTTATTAATTGTAAGGATTCTGGATTTGTTTACAAATCTGTTAGTCCTGTGGCTGTGCATTTTACAAATCCTCTAATTTGTAATTCACAAAATCAAAAACACTTAGCTTATCTGTTAGTATTTTGGATAATGATTTAAATGGATTTTTTTCTTTTCATCCTTTAAAGGTCATTGATATTTAAAGCTTTTTTATTTTTATATTCCTGAATGATAAATTACTCCCATGGTCTTGAAGCCCAATATAACCTTCTCTGTATTTTCCATAATCTGGAGCGTTATTCCATTTGCCGGAGTTTCTTCTTTTGTGCCAATCTTTAGTCCAAGGAACAAATGAGAGTACTTTTTTCCCATTTAGCCAGTGTTCAACATTTTTAGTTGTAAAAACAATCCTACTGCTATTCCATTTACCGGGTGAATAAAGTACTTTCTGTGTAGTGTCAGGCACATGCATAGCGTAGTCCGCAGCAGTTAATTGCCAATCTTTTAAATCGTAATTGTGAATTTTAGAATAATTTTCATCATCCAAAAGTTGATATTCCGGAGCTACAACTGCAGCGCCTTCGTAGCCCTCTTTTAGATGGTAAAAAATACCACTATTTCCTCCTTTAGGTATTTTCCACTCTATATAAAGATCGAAATTATCGAATTCTTCAACTCCATAAATAATGTCTCTACTGCCAGTGTAATCATAATCCTTTTCTAAAATTTGGTCAGTCTTAAAGGTTAAAGTGCTATCCACAATTTTCCATCCGGGAGGCATTTTTTCTCCATTATAAGCTCTCCATCCTTCTAATGACTTACCATCAAAAAGATTAATCCATTCATTGGATTTTTTCTTTACTTGATTTGAACAAGACAAAACAATAAAACTAACTAGTAATAAAATATTTTTTTTCATAAATAAAACGTTTAATAAATTAACCTATTTTGATATTCAAAGGTAATTGCCAATATTTCTAATACTGCTTTAGAATTCTTCTTAAAACAGGCTCATACGAGTCTGCATAACGTATCATTCCCAAATCATTAGGATGAGAACCATCAGTGGCACCCTCTCCATCTTTTCCTAAAAGGTTATCTCCCTCCAAATAAAATAGATTTTCTATTCCAGCGTTAGATAATTCTCTGTATGCGTTTTTAAGTGCTATTCTGCTATTTTGATGATGAGTTTTTATTTTCGGAAAAAAGATGGTATTTGTAAAACTTCTATCTTCTACCAATAATATTGGTGTTTTTTTATGAGCCTCTCTTAATTTTTTAACAAACGGTATAGTTCGCTCTGAAACAGATGTTTCATCCATATTTGGAAGGCAGTCAATTACAAATACACAGGGGTTTTGCTCTACCAATAAAGAAGCAACCTCAGGTTCCATAATACCATTTCCACTAAATCCAAGATTAATAGTTGGCCTCTTTAATCTTCTCCCTAAAATAGCTGGAATTGCCAAACCTGGACGTGATGCACAAGCACCTTGCATAATGGAAGTACCATAAAATAATATAGGCTTTTCCTGTCTCGGCTTTAATGGATTAAATGAATGTCCTTTCATTATACCAACTTCCAGGTCATCAACACCATTGTAAAGGGGTAAATAGAGGGTGTATTGACGTAACCCTGGAGCTAAATCTTTAGCGATTGATAAATCCATATTTTGTTTGTCAGGAAAAATGACAGAAACCCAACGATCAATTCCTTCATTATCATTAGCATACAAATCTAATCCGCTTACACCTGTGGCAGGCATGTGAGGCATAGCAAGATCCTCATGATGTAATTTATAACGAACATATATATCAGTTGAATTTGTAGTGAAACGCACACACATTCCAGCTGAGTGTCGAGAAAGGTTCCATACTGGTTCACGAACTACGCCCTCAGCCTTTGAAGGAAGACGATCAAAATATCTTTTTGTATTTTTCCAACCTTTACCTTCTACTCCAACTTCTTGAAGATTATACCAATCAATGTCGTCCTTTAGAATTGTGTGGTTGTGTGCCAGCAAGCTAGGAGAAATTCCCATGGTAAATACTCCACCAAGCAAATGAGTTGTAAATTTTCGGCGATTATATCCTTGATGCCTCATAAAAAATAAATTTTGATTTTAAAATACCTAATTTATAAAAAAACCCTTTAGGTTAAAACTAAAGAGGATAACTACTAAACTTTTAAAGAAGAGAATTTCAAAAAGGGAGGAGGCTTACTCCCCCCATTCCCTTTTTTTTGAAGGGTTAGAATTTAATTGTATTAAACTAAATCAACTATTAACTTAATAAATTTAACCAATGTAATTTCTTAGAACCTTCTTAATTAAAAAAACAAAATAAATTTGTTTTTAGTTTGAAAACACAAAATATTTGGAATTGTATGTTTTAAACTATCAAACATTTAAAATTAATGACGATTCGGTAAGATATTAAATGAAAAAATAAACCAAAGGATATTTTATATACAAAATATAATTTTTCATATACGTAAACTAAAGTAACTTTATAAACTCCATCCTTTTCTATACTCCTTATGAAGTAATCTATTTGCCTCTTCATTATTAGTGAATTTCAAATTTTCTGAATCCCATTTAAGGCGCTGATCTTTTAGTCTTATTGAAATCATTCCAAGCAGTGCCATTTCAGTCAATGGTCCGCCATAATCAAACGAAGAAGACGCTGGTTCTCCATCTTTACAAGCTCTAATCCAGTCTCCTTCGTGACTTGTATTTACTCTAGGAATAGTTTTTTCGGGTTGTTTGTAATTTTTCATTTTTTCTTCTGGGATTATTCTTAACCCACTAGCTCCATGGGAATCATGAACTATCTTTCCCTCATCTCCAACTAACATTGCACCGCTAAGACTGAACCTTTCTCCATCATTGAATTCTTCTGGAATTGGAGGTAATATCCTACCATCTGACCATGTTAAGCTTAACTCTGGATGTTTTCCGCGTTTCGGAAATTTCATTCTAACAATAGAAGCTGAAGGAAAAGTTTGTGATGATATCTCTGGAATCCAATGAGTAGATGTAGCCTGAATTTCAGAAGGTGCACCAAGATCTAATGCATAAAATGAAGGGTCTAAAATATGACATCCCATATCACCCATAGAGCCTGTCCCAAAATCCATCCAAGCTCTCCATGATAGGGGGTGATAATCGGGGTGGTAATCTCTATATGGTGCTGGACCTAACCATAAATTCCAGTCAAGTCCATCTGGAATCGGTGGCTTATCTTTTGACATTGCCTTTACTGCAAAAGTGTCCCAGGCATGACCACCAACTGGTCTGTCTGTCCAGGCAAACACTTCTCTTACTTTACCAATAGCATCATCATCTATCCATTCTTTTAAACTTCTAATTTCATTAGAAGATCGGCCTTGGTTTCCCATTTGAGTTTGAACCTTGTATTTTTTTGCAGCCTCAGTAATCATTCTTGCTTCATAAACAGTATGTGTAAGAGGTTTTTGACAATAAACATGTTTCCCCATTTTCATGGCAAGCATAGTAATTACAGCATGATTATGATCTGGTGTTGCTACAATAACAGCATCAATATCATTTTGGTTTTCAAGCATTACGCGATAATCTTTATAAACTTTGGCTTTTGGATACTTTTTATAAGTAAGAGATGCTTGTTTTTGATCTACATCACAAAGAGCTACGATATTTTCAGTTTCACATTTTGATAAGTTGTTTGCACCCATTCCCCATTTTCGAACTCCAATTCCAGCAATGTTTAACTTGTCACTAGGTGATGTATAACCATTTCCTCCAAGGACATGTCGTGGAAGTATTATTATAGAGGGTAAAACGACACTTTTTTTTAAAAAATTTCTACGAGAATCTTTGTTTTTTTTCATGAATTATATTTTGAATTAAAAAATTTCAACTAATTTTTAATTATGAATTCAAGTCATGAAACCTAATAAATAAAAATAGTCAAATGTTATGGCATTTAAATTAGAGTAAGTTTAATCATTCTATTAAAATTTTGATGTCAAAATAGCTAAATAAGTCTCAATTCCCTTTAAATAATTGCCAACTCTAATATTTTCATTAGGACTATGTTGATTGTTATCTAGATTAACTGTAGGAACACCTATGGCGGGTACTCTCAATTCCGAAACAAAGGGTGAAATAGGAACAGAACCTCCACTAGTTCTTATTATAACAGGACTCTCGCTATAGTAATCCTCAATAATCTTAGTCAACCATTTTCCTTCTTTAGTTTGAGTGTCAGTTCTATATGCAGGATAAGCAATTTTCGAATTTATTTTAATAATTTTTGCATTGTTCAAACGCTCTTCCTTTGTAGGTTCATGATTCAACACTGTATAGCCTAAATTTTCAATGTGTAGTTTAACTCCTGCAATTAAAGCCAATGGATCACTTTCAACAACCAGGCGAATATCCATTTCAGCTGTAGCGGTTGCTGGAATAATTGTTCGTGCTTCTTTGCCAACCCATCCGCTTCGCATCCCCCTAATATTCAAAGAGGGATATTGAATTGATTCTTGATAAGTCAACCCAACTTGATCTGTAGTTGAAATTTGAGTACGGGATTTTATAGAAGCATCCTCTGAAGGAACAGCCTCTAAAACTTTCTTGGTAAGTGGGTCTATAAAAACCCCATTATAAAACTTAGGTACTACCACCCGACCTAAATCATCCTTCATCGAAGCTAAGACTTTAGACAACGCTAAAGCAGGGTTAGGAATATAGTTCCCATAATGACCACTATGTTGGGCGGTTATTGGCCCATAAGTTGTCAAAGTCAAAGTAGCTATTCCTCTATTTCCAAAAACTAGAGTTGGGCGTCCTGAGCTATGCATGGGGCCGTCAAAGATTAAAAGTAACTCAGCAAGCAAATCTTCTTTATGTGTTTTTACCGATTCAGGAAGACCTGGAGAACTCTGTTCTTCTTCAAAATCGAGAATCAATTTTAAGTTATATTCAGGACGCTTATTTTTACTATTTAAATAATCCAGAGCCGTCAAAAACATTGAAAAAGGTCCTTTATCATCAGAACTTGATCGAGCAAAGATTCTTAAATCATCAATGTTATCATCATTTAATACATCCCAAGAAATGATCTGAAAACCTGTTGCGTTTTTTTGCTTAATTACCGCTTTATAAGGATCTTCTTGATTCCATTTTGAACGATCAACTGCCTGTCCATCCAAATGCATATAAAAAGCTACAGTAGGAAGTTTATTGTTTATTGTAAGGTTAGCAATCATTAAAGGCAGTGAAGAAGTTTTTAATAATTTTACTTCAAAATCATGTATATAAAGTTGCTCTTCTACCCAACGAATATTGTCTTGTATTTCATTTCCATTAGATGCATCATTAGCAAGAGCCAAAAAACTTTTAAAGCGTTCTAAGCTATGAATCCCTATCTCTCTTGCGCCTTTCTCATATTCTCTTTGAGCATTTACATTAATACTTAAAACAAATAAATAAAGTATCCAGTGTTTCAATTTCATGTTTCCTTTGTATTTATTCTTTAAATATAGCCGTTGAATCTTAACCAGCAATAATTTAAGCTTACAAGTTTTATTTGTAAGTTCGTATTTTCCAGATATTTTAAAAAACAAAAAGCATTTGAAAAACTATCTAATAGTAATAACTATATTTATAGGATGCTGCAGCATTGCGCAAAAAAATAACCCCAATCAAAATTTAAATTTCCAAATCACATTTTTAGAAAATAATCCAGTTATTGATGGCAATATACTTGGAGAACCATTGTGGAAAAAAGTCCCTGTGATTCAAAACCTTAAACAAATTAAACCAAACTATGGACTGCCTGCCTCTGAGAAAACATCAATTCGTGTTGCTTACACTAATAAAATATTATATGTTTCTGTAGTTTGTTATGATTCTGCTCCAGATCAAATTGTAATTTCAGACTCCCGTAGAGATGCAGATTTAAGTGATGAAGACAGCTTTCTTTTTATTTTGGATACTTATAATGATCAACAAAACGGTTTCTTATTCGGAACTAATGCAAGTGGAATGGAATACGATGCGCAAATTGATAATGAAGGAGAAGGAAACTTTACCGCCAACAGACAACAAGGGGGAGTTGTAGGAGGCACTAATATAAATTGGGATGCATCTTGGGAAGTAAAAACAGAAAAAGGTGATTATGGATGGAGTGCAGAATTTGCAATTCCTTTGAGGTCTATTCGTTTTAATAGTGGTTCTAATAAAGTCTGGGGGATAAACTTTCAACGCAATATTAGTAAAAGAAGTGAAACAGCTTATTGGGCTAATCTTCCTTTAGGTTTTGATATAAAACGCTTGTCTCTTGCGGGTAAAATGTCAGGGATCAATCTTAAATCTCCCAAAAATCTTAAAATTATTCCTTATGCCCTAACTCAAGTAGCTGGAAATATAACGTCGTCAAAAAATACATCTTCAAAAGCAGCTATTGGAGGAGATTTTAAATACAGTCTAACTCCTGGTTTGACTTTGGACCTTACCTATAATACAGATTTTGCTCAAGTAGAGGTTGACAATCAACAGGTGAACCTTGATCGTTTTAATCTTTTTTTTCCTGAAAAGAGACCTTTTTTCCTTGAAAATGCAGGACAATTTAGTGTAGGCAGCCCTGGTGAAGTTGATTTATTTTTCAGTAGACGAATTGGTATTGGAGAAGGTGGGTCTTTGGTTCCTATAATTGGTGGTTCTCGTGTCTCTGGAAAGGTCGGACAAACTAATGTTGGCCTTCTAAGTATGTTTACTGATGAAGTTGAAGGCCAGGGTGATATTGGTATTATAAAAAATAATTATTCAGTTGCTAGGGTAAACCATGACTTTGCTAAGAGCCGTTCTTCTCTTGGGGGTTTATTTGTAAATCGAAATGGCATTGGGATTTCTGATGATTACAATCATGTTTTTGCAATTGACGGTAAGCTTGGTTTAGGCAAAAAAGCTCAAATAACAGGCTATCTTTCTAAGAGTAATACTCCAGGAATTGAACTTAGTGACCATGCGCTAAATATTTTAGCTGTCTACAACTGGAACGGATGGAATTTACGTGCAGGTTATACCGAAGTAGGTGAAGGATTTAATCCTGAAGTTGGATTTTTACTGCGCTCAGCCTTTAAAAAACATGAGTATCTTATTTTTAAACAATGGCGTCCAAAGAATACAGGAAAATTCCTAGAAGTCCGTCCCCACATATCATATCGAGGGTATTGGAACTTTAACAATACCCAAGAAACAGGTTTTTTACACGTGGATAATCACTGGGTATGGGAAAGTGGGTTTGAGATTCATACCGGAATTAATTTTACTAAAGAAACTGTAATTGACCCCTTCCCTATTTCACTTGTCAAAGTAGATCCTGGGATTTATGATCATCAAGAATTTCAATTTGTCTTATTTACAAATCCAAACAACAAAGCTTCCTTTAGAACACGAACAATTATTGGAGGTTATTTTGGAGGAAATCGTATTTCCAGCAACAATACAGTTAACTTTCGTTTAGGTGATAAGTTTAACACAGAAGCAAACTTAAATTACAATCGTTTAAATCTTCCAAATGGAAGTACTAATGTAATTATTACTGGCGCACGTCTGGCCTATTCATTTTCTCCAAGGATGTTTTTACAAAGTTTAATCCAATACAATAATGTAAGTGAAATGACTTCTATAAATGCGCGCTTTGGATGGCTGCGAAACGCCAATACAGGACTTTTTGTAGTTGTTAATATTATTAAAGAAAATGATTTTATGAATCGAATTAACAATCAAAGTATTACGATTAAATACAGTTATCAATTTGACTTATTAGGAAATTAGGACTGTCAAGGAAGATTTTTTAGTAGAAAAGTGATTCCATTTTGAGATAAAATCTTTTTTATATCCTGTTCTGAATATCCACGTTTACTGAGAATATTATCTAACTTTTGTAAATCAGAAATGGTATCTAAATCACTCGGACATTGTTCTTTACCAAATCCCCCATCCAAATCCGATCCAATCATTACATGCTCAGCATTTCCAGCAAGTTGGCAAATATAGTCTATGTGATCAACTATAGTTTCTATTACAAGACCGCTAGTTTTAGGTCTTGTAATGCCTCGTTTCCAATTTGGTAACATCATCCAAGCATCAAAAGCCATACCAATAACCGCTCCTCGATCTAATAATGCTTTTATTTGTTGGTCTTCAAATTGTCGTTCATTTGGAACCCAATGCCTACAATTACTATGACTTGCCCATATTGGTCCATCATAAACATCTAAAGTTTCCCAAAAACTCTTATCACAAAGGTGAGTAGCGTCTAAGATTAAATTTAGCTCTTGTATCTTTTTTAGTAAAATTTTTCCATTTTCTCCTATTCCCCCATTAGAATCGGTTCCAAACGCATAAGTGCCTGGGCCGTAATGAGCAGGTCCTATAGCACGTAAGCCCTTTTGATGCATTATTTCCAAATGCTTCATGGATATTATGGAATCTGCTCCTTCCAAGCTTAAAACATATCCCAGGGCAGTATTTAATAGATTCTCTTTCCAAGCATTAAGATGTTCTTTTAACTGTTTAGCCGTTTTAATTTGAATAAGCTCCTTTTGAGATTCCATTTCCTTATACCAAGCAAGTTGACCCTGAGTTTGAGCCCACGCTTGTTCTGGTGAATTCCAACCAGGTAGTGAATTTCCTGGTTTTACATATCTTGCAATAAGAGTAGCAACGCATAAACCAATGTTACCATGCCGCAAAGCTGGAAAAGAAACGGTTCCTCCTCCCCTGTCAGGCAAGTCCTGCATGCCATTCTCGTTTTTACGAATTTCATGCACAGGTAGACGAAAATCACGGTTCCATTCTAAAGCATTCATGGATAGGTCTAAATGAGCATCGAATATAAATTTCATGATTTATATATTCCTTGTTGATAATCTCGTGCTTCAATTTCCCAAAAAACACCTAAATCTCCTCTATTAACCGTATAAGCTTTACTGTATTTTGCAACGGTGGGACAAATGTGGTATGGGATTGCATAAAATAAATCACCCACTTTATAATTATCAGCATCTTTATGTTCAACTATAAGATGTTCCTCACTTTGCCCTCTATGTAAAGCTCCTTCTAGACCTATAATTTCAACTCGTGGCAGTGGAGTTTCAGATGCTACAGCCTTGTGGCCTAGATCAAAGCAGAGAATATTGGTGTTTGGCTTGCTTATCAAACGTATTGCCAAAATAGCTGCATTAATAAAGGGAGATTCGTTCCAGATTTTTTGATAACCTAAATCCCACAAAAGCGTTGTTCCTGGACTTAAGCGGTTTGTTTTAACCATAGAGTGGGGATAAAAGCTTGGAGAACCACCTGTTATTTGTTCTGGCACTTCTCCACCAAGCTTTTGAATTTCAGCAATCAAATCCTTAACAGATTGAAAATCATTATTACATTGCTCTATTCGTTTTTGTAACTCTATCGTCCTAATATGACCATCATATACATGAATGCCTTTAAGGTTGATATTGTTATTGTTATGTAGGCTCATGTAAAGTTTTGCTGCATGTTTTGGAATTATTCCTGTTCTGTTCATTCCGTTGTTAACATCCATCCATAAATTTATTTTCTGATTCTGATTTTCAGCTAAATTTGAGAATAGTGTTAAGGAGTACGAATTATCAACCAGGGTAGAAAAAATTATTTCTGGGTTTTGCTTTTGAGCGTCAAGAAACTGAATCATTTTTTCTCTAGTAGGCTGCATAGCAAGTAAAATGTGTTTCACTTTACAAGAAATCAACATTTTTAATTCTCCAAGGGTAGCACACTTAAATTCTTTAATGCCATAGCTCATTTGCAAGTTTACTATAGCTGGCATTTTATAGGTTTTAACGTGTGGTATTAATCGATTAACATCTCCAGATATAGCAATCATAGATTCGATATTCTGTTTTACTCGATTTGGATAAATCAATAAGGCTGGAGTGGTTAACTTTGCCTGATCCTTTACTCGATACCAATTTTCTTTTGACATATACTATTTTTCTAATAAAAAAGAAGCCTCTATCTCTACTGGAATGTTTTGAGGCAGGTGCATCCCTACTGCGCTTCGAACACCTATACCATTTTCTTCACCAAAAACTTCAGCGAATAGCTCACTAAATCCATTTATTACATAAGGGTGGTTTTCAAATTCTGGAGTAGCATTTACCATGCCAAATACTTTAATAACCCTTTTAATTCTTAATTCTTCGGGAGCGTGATTAACAATGGTAGATAACATAGTTAACCCTACTTGTCTTGCAGCAGCTTTACCTTCTTCTTTGTCTAAGAGTGAGCCCACTTTTCCATATATCAAACTTCCATCTTGAAGAACAGGTCCTTGCCCAGAAATATAGAGCTGGTTCTCAATTACTAAAATAGGGCGATATACACCTGCTGGTTTGGGTGCAGGAGGCAATTCTAGCCCCATGAATTCTAATCGATCTTTTAGTTGTTTACTCATTTCAGATAAATTGATTTAAAAATAAAACACCTAGCAAACCGGAAATGCCAATACAAGTTTCCATAACTGTCCATGTAGAGAGAGTTTCTTTCACGCTTAAATTAAAATATTCTTTAAATAACCAAAAGCCACTGTCATTTACATGAGAAAGCATTAAGCTTCCAGAACCTATGGCTAAAACCATAAGCTCTGGACTCACGTCTGTTGTTTGTATTAAGGGCAATACAATGCCAGCTGTAGTAAGCCCTGCAACTGTAGCTGAACCAACTGAAAAGCGAATTAGCGTCGCTATGATCCACCCTATCAATAAGGGAGATATAGAAGTGATTTGTAGTAATCCCCCGATATACTGACTCACGCCACTGTCAATTAAGATCTGCTTTAGGGCGCCTGCGCCAGATATGATTAGTAAAACCATAGTAATTCCTGAAACTGCAGTAGCATAAATTTTCATAATTGCATCCATAGAGTTTCCCCGGGAAATGCCTAAGGAATAGGTTCCAATTAAAAGTGTTAACAATAAAGCTATAGCTGGATTTCCAATAAAATTAAAAAGGCCATATAAAATGCTCTCCTCATTAAGAAAACTAGAAATTATAGTAGCAAAACCAATCAATAAAACTGGCAATAAGGCAGTCAATAAACTATTAGTCAAGCTCGGAAGTTCTGAGATAGTAAAAGTTTTTGAAGCCATAAATTCTTTTAAAGGTTTCGCTTCTACTTTTGGGAGAAACCGAGTAAGTACTGGGCCTGAAATCAAAATGGCAGGTATTGCTAGTATAATACCATATATAAGTGTCTTACCTAGGTCTGCATTAAACATAATTGATAAAGCCGAAGGTGCTGGATGAGGAGGTAAAAATCCGTGAGTAACTGATAAAGCGGCAAGCATAGGAAGCCCAACTCCTATCAGAGAAAGTCTTGTTGCGTTTGCAACGGTAAAGACTAATGGCACTAAAATCACAAATCCTACTGAGTAAAACATTGTAATTCCAACAATAAAACCTGTTAGCATTACTGCTGCTCTAGTGTTTTTAACCCCGAAGATTCGAATTAGTCCATTGGTGATTTGTTGAGCAGCTCCACTTTCTGCGACAAGTTTACCCAACATAGCACCCAGGCCTAGAATAATCACTAAAAAACCTAAGGTGTTCCCAATCCCCTTTTCAATTGAGTTAACTACAGTATCCAAAGGCATGCCTTGACCGATTCCAATTCCAATAGCAACTATAATAAAAGCAATGAATGCATTAAGGCGACAGATTACAATTAAAAAAAATAAAAAAAGAATTCCTAGAGATACTACTAATAAAGGCATAGGATAAATAATCACTTGTTAGATTAAAGATAAAAGAATTTAGATATAAAAAAACCCTCCATAGGGAGGGTTTAATTAAATCAAAAGAGTTTTACCAACTTTTAACATTAACTAAAGTCATTGATCCCAAGAAAATAGAATATTTATTGGTTAATTTTTGGAATTTCACAAATGCTTCTTGCTGGGTCTTTGTTTTAGGACCCCAACCTAATGCAGAACCATAATCTTCATGAGTCGTATAAACATAATGAGATTCTCCATTACTACTTATTCCATGAGTAAATTGTCCTAAAGATAAATAACCCATTTGTGGAAAAGCTTTTATCAGATCAGTGAATGCTGCAGCGAAGCTAGGTGAGTCTTCTACTCGCCATTTCCAAACTTGTACTACTGGAAGTCCAGCCTTAGCTAAATTCATTCTCATAAGTGTTGAACCTCCTGAAACAGATACAACTTTACCGAATTTTAAAATATTAGAATTAAATGATGAATAAACACTCCCTCCTCTAATTTTACGCAATTCAGCTAGACCTTCTACAGATCCTGTAAAGGTTAAGTAATGCGTAGCTTTAACTTCTTCGGATTTAAAATACACTCGATTTAATGATATATTTACACCTTCTGGCTTTTCAATATTACCATAGAATCCATCAAGTAAGTCTAATACATAGGCTGAACTTCCTGATTCTACTTGAATACCTACTTGCTCAAAAGAAATATTTTGCGCAAACGCAAGGTTTGAAGCTGCGAATAGCAGCAAAAACATAATTTTTTTCATTTTAAATTGATTTAAGATTGTTTTAAATATATATATTTTAAATGAAAATATTTTAAAAAGACATAGCTTCTTTATTAAACACTTAAAGAAATCAGTTTAATTCTATAACTTGCATTTTTGCATAAACCAAGTCAATTGAAAACTCGCTTTTTTATTTTTCTTTATTTATTGACAGGGATTTTAGCACAAGGGCAAGATAAATTTATTCCCTCAAAACTTATAGACTCTCAAATTTTAGTTGATGGAATCATTCAAAGTAAGGAGTGGGAAGGATCCGAGATAATAATTTTAGATTATGAAGTGAATCCAGGAAATAATATCCCGCCAAAGGAAAAAACAACTGCATATATTACTTACACGGGCACTCACTTATATATTGGCATTCATTCTTATGCTAATCCAGAAGATATAAGAGCTTCTATTCGTTCACGTGATGACTTTGGAATGATCAGTGATGATTTTGTACTGGTTCGCTTTGACACATACGCTGATGGTAGAAATAATTATTTATTACTTGCCAATGCTTTCGGAAGTCAATTAGATGCTAGAGCAGTAAATGCTCTTACAGACGAAGAACGCTATGATATTAGTTTTAACTTAGATTATGAAACTAAAGGAACTATTGTTTCAGATGGTTATCAAGTAGAGTTTAAAATCCCCTTTTCATCACTCCCTTTTCCCAATGGCACAAATCAGCAGTGGAATTTTAATGTCTCAAGACAGGCGTTTAGAAATGGCATCCCTATAGACATAAGAAGTCAGCCATTTGATAGGACAGATCCTTGTCAAGTTTGTCAGACGACTGATAAACTAGTACTTAATGAAATAACCATTGAAAAAAGAACTGAACTTCTACCTTATGTTTCTGGCGGTCTTGGAGGAAAGAAAAATTCAGTAAATGGGTCTCTTATTTATGATAAAATTAAACCAAATGCAGGGTTGGGAATGAATCTTGACCTTAATAAAAATAGTACCCTGGAAATAACTTTTAATCCTGATTTTTCTCAAGTAGAAGCTGATGTAACTCAAATTGATATTAACTCATCAGTTGCTCTTGAATATCCAGAAAGAAGGCCTTTTTTTAATAGAGGTACCGATATTGTTAAATACACCAGTGGCGTCTTTTATTCTAGATCCATAAATAACCCCTTAATCTCTACAAAACTAATTAGTCAAGGTAAAAAAGAGAGGATTTATTTTTTATCAGCTATAGATCAAAATTCTGTATATCAAATAGCTGGTGAAGACCGATCATACTTGGGACAAGGTGGGCAATCTTTTGTTAATGTATTTCGTTATCAACGATTAATAAATAAAAACTCAAGGCTTGGATTAATATCCACCAATCGATATTATAAAAATGGTGGTTATGGAAATCTTTTTGGAACTGATGGTTGGTTTTTATTTTCAAAAAACTGGCGCTTTACCTATGAACTATTCTTGAATTTTAATGAAGAACCCCTTGCCGACTGGATAGATACCAAGGATCAAGTAGCAGGGAGAAGTATTGCTCTTAACAAAGAAAGATTTAAAGGTAATTTGTTTTTTTTACAACTTTATCGAAATACCGAACATTGGAAGTCTTACTTCACTTTTAGTGACACCTCTCCAAATTTTCAAGCAGATGCTGGGTTTATAGTGAAAAACAATAGACGATGGGCTACTCTATCTCATGCTTATCAATTATTCCCAAATAAACCTGCAATACAATTTTTAAGTGTTGGGACTAAAGCAGATATACTATATACCTACCAGGATTATCTTAAAACAATTAGTATTGACGGTCTTGTAAGCATAAAAACGCTGTTTAATACCGAAATTAATTACACTTATGATTGGGATGTTTTTAAAAACTTTTTAGGGCGTGATTATAAAAATTTGGTTAGCAATAGATTTGATATTCAAAATAATCCAAGTGAATCTTTTTCAATGAATATAAAATTAACTTTTGGAAGAGATTTAGCATACAATGAAGAAGATCCAGAGATTGGAAAAGAATTTAATTTTTTCATAATGCCTGGATTTCAAATAAGCAATAAACTTAAATTTTCACCTTCAATACGATATGCAAGATTAAAAAAATTAGAGGACGATACTTATTATTATAATGGATCAATTACACGTTTTTCCATACGTTATCAATTTAATAACTTCTTTAATATACGTCTGGTCTCAGAATATAATTCTTTTACACAACGCTTTTTTGTACAGCCTTTAATTCAATGGAATCCAAACCCATCTACTGTTTTTTATATAGGTGGCAATCAAAACTCATTAAATGATTTTAATGATGAGTTTAATTCCTTTTTCCGTATCGATCAGACCCAATTCTTTTTAAAGTTCCAGTATTTAATAGGTGTCTAATATTCAAATTCTTTACATTTACGCGTCAATCAAAATCTGATATCAACAAAAAGCATAAATGAAAAATTGCATTCAAGAGGTGAGATTTCTAAAAGGTCTTTTTTTTATAATGCTTTCTTGCGTTTGTTTCAGTCAAGTTGGTGTCAGAAATGCTTTTGACAATAGAGATATTTATAATTATAATTTTGACATGAGCTCGAATGAATCTTCAGCAGATGATTTGTTACTAGAAAGCAATCCTTATTTTACGCCACTTATAAATGGTTTTCGATACAATGCATATCAGGATAAAATTGTTGATGCTCAGGGTAAAGTAGCGGATATTTCCAAAGTTAGCCTGGGAGACTATCTGTTTGTTAGGAGAGAATTTTTTCCGATTTGGAAAAAAACTTCAACTACAGGATATCTTATTGATATTGGTGATGAAAATTATTTGAGAGTTCAAAAGGTCATAAGCAATAACTACAATCCTAGAATGAACAAAATATCAAAGAAAAAACTTGAAGAAAAAATCACTTATTATAAACTTATTGAAGGTAAAATAAAACAAGTAAGAAGAAATGAATATAATAATTCACACTTCTTTCTCCAATTAGGATATATACAATCGAGTTTAAAAGATTTTTCAAATGAAAAATTTAATAACAGAAATTCTGTCTACTACGGGCTAGGTAAAATTTTACATATGAAAAATTCTATTGATTTAGTAGGTCATTTTTTTTATTCAAAAAATGGAGGATATAAATATTATACGGAAGCAGAAGAAAAAGGGAAAAAAATAATTATATACAATACAATGGGTTTAGAGCTTTTGGTTAGAAAACAAATTAAGAAAATAGCTTTTTTTACAGGTGTCAGGGCTAATTATGCTTTTAAAAGAGAACAAAGAAAGGCTAGTAGAAGATGGTACGGCTTTAGATTTAGAGATGAATATACTTCTTTAGAAAATACTTTAAAAAAAGTTGTTCCAGTAGGAGCAACTTTTGGAATTTCATTTAAGTTTTTAGAGTCTATAAATTTTGAAGTTAAATATAATCGTGGCCTATCAGTTATTAGTGAAGATCTTTCTGAAAAACCTAAATTAAATTCATTCCAGGCAGGTTTTACCTATAGAATGTGATTGTGAAGTTGAATCATATCTATCATAAGTAATCAAAAAGACTATAAATATGAATTTTAAGTCTCTATTTTAATAAATTGAATAGTATTCAACAGTACCTTCCCAATCTGGATCTGCAGCTCCGACCCAAGTTTTAGCTATGGAATCATATGAAATAGCGTGAACCCTTCCAAAGCGAGCTTTTTGGTCAATCATCTTTATAGGATACAGATTTGGATCAATTTCCGCATTAAGGTCTTTTACTTCCTTGTGGTCTTCTATCCAAAGAGTGTCTTCAAAAGGATAAATTCTGGGTAAAAATAAAGATTTGTTTAAATCGTTTTTCTGTGAAAGATATCGATGGGCAACTTGGGTTATAGCAGTTACAATTCTATTACCTCCAGCTGCTCCTATAGCTAATTGTAATTTTTTGTTTTTCATAAATAAAGTTGGGGAAATAAAAGAATTCGAACGTTCGCCAGGTTTGTATTCTCCCAAATAGCCTCCAAGACTAACCGCATAAAGAAATCCTAAGTCTTTTGAAGCAACTTTAGACCCCATATTGGGCCCAATTGTCTGAGTTAAGCTAACCACATTGCCTTGATCATCAGCTGCGGTTAAATGAGTAGTATGGCCAATAGAAGCAGTCCAATATTCAGTATTATTTTTTAACTTATCTACTACTAAATTTAGTTTGTCATTTTTAATTTTATACGCCCATGTATTAGCTTGATTATAATTCAGCATTTTAGCCAATGAATCTTGATTCTGTTGATAATTTCGGTAGGAATAAGCCAGAGTTGTTGAAGCATCAAACTGCTTTGACCATAATTCTTCAGAATTTGACTTAGAAAGATGATCCATGATCTGAAGAATTTGAATAGTAATAGCTCCATATGAAGGTAAGTTTAGAGCATAGACTTGAGTGCCTTCAAATTTACCCTGTAAAACATCTGAATCTAGTGCATTATAATTTTTTAAATCCTCTAATGTGAGGATTCCTCCATTTGACTGAATATCATCAACCATTTTTTTGGCAATTTCACCTTCATAAAAACCTGCCTTACCATTTGAAGAAATCAGTTTTAAAGTATTTGCCAATGTTTTTTGAACAACTAAATCTCCCGACTGAAATGAATCACCATTTTTATTAAGAAAATGTGCCCTAGTGCCTTCAAAATTTTCAAAGATTGTTTTAGCACTCTGTTGTCTCATCGATTCTAAGGGTAAAATTCGATACCCCTCCTCAGCATGCTTAATGGCAGGGGCCATTACCTTTTCTAATGAAAGACTTCCATGATTTTTATGAAGTTTAAGCAAACCTGCAACTACACCTGGAATTCCAATTGTCTTATAACCAAAAGAGTGTTTTTCCTTAGTTGTTTTATAATTCATCGGAACTTGAGTTGAAGCATCAACCCCACCTATTTTTCCATCAGAATCATGATAAATGGCTTGGAGTCGGCCGCCTATACCACTCATGCTTGGTTCAACTACAGCAAGAGTAAATGCTGCCGCTACTGCTGCATCAAAAGCATTTCCGTTTAGTTCAAACATTTTTTTGCCTGACAAAGAGGCTAAAGGATGTGCTGAAGAAATTGCGTTGTTATTTATAATTTTTTCACTTCCTTGATTACACGAAAAAGAAATTAAAAGACAAAATACACTTCCTATAAATCTGAATATATGTTTCATAATTTGAGTAATAGAGATAATGTTTTTTTATAAAAAAACCACCTCAATATGAGGTGGTTTTAAAACATAAATTAAAATTTAATGTATGTTATTTAGTATCCCAACTATTTCTAGGAGAGAAAAGTGTTTCACTTCCTGAGAAATTCGAATTGAAAAGAATCTCATCACCAGAATAATTCCATCTAACAGGTAGTTGAGAACCTGAGGTAGGAGTTAAAGCTGGGAAATCATTTCTTCTCAAATCATTGAAAACCTCGGGTTGAATAAATAACCCAATATATTTTTGAGTTAAAATATGATCTTCTAAATCTAGACTTGCGCCTCCAGGGTTTACAGCATTTTGTGCAACATAAGCATCATATTGAGCATCCGTTAAACCTGCATCTTCAAATGAACCTTTGATGCCATTCAAATATGCTGTTTCCATATCTGAAGAACTTCCATTAGTTCTTTTCAAACACTCAGCAATGATAAATTGAATTTCTCTATAAGAAATAAAATTTTGATCATAATCAGCTGTCATATAAGGATGACTAGTAATAAAGGTTTGATCCCAAACAGCTAATCTGTCTGTATCATTTAAACCTTCCATTATAGCCCTCATAGTTGGATGAAATTCAATATCTCCGGTTCTACCATCATTGAATCTCCACCAACCACCTTGTTGAGTTGTTCCATACTTATAGGACATGTTGTCTGCTCTTGATGCAAAAGATGATCTAGCAGAAGAAAGTGCACTTGCATAATCTCCTAAATGTAGATGACCTCTAGCTTTAAGTGCATTTGCAGCCTTAATCCATGCCGAAACGTTTCCGCCATAAATTACATCATCTCCACCTACGCTAAATCCACCATCACTTCCATTTAATAATCCAATTCCTGAATCTAAAAGTGAAAATACTTCAGCATAAATACCGGCTTGACCATCAACTGTAGGATTAATTTCATCAATTCCTAACGCTGCAGATGAATTAGGGATATCACCCCACCAGTCTGTAGCTGCCATCATTGCGCCTGCCTTAATGATTTGACCTATTCCAGCATAATGATTATAACCATCAGCCGATGCATCTGCTATCATAGAATTCACTTCAATTAAGATATCTTCATAATAAATATCCCATACAGTGTTAAATCTAACAGGTGTAAGACCGGAATAATCATTAAAAGATGACCATTGTCTTGCAACACCTTCTGTTTGCTGAGAAAACATTGAGTTAACCCTAGAAGTCTGACCTCCGTACCAATCCATCATTCTTACTCCAATACTAGGCAAAACAGCATTAAGAGTAACAACACTAGGGTTGTTAGGGTCACGATTAATATCATCAGCTATAAAGCTTTCACATGATGCAAAAACCAAGATACAAATGATTGTTTTTATAAAATATTCGATTTTTTTCATGATTTTATAAATTTAAATTTAATTTAAACATAACAGAACGGGTTGAAGGCATGTTGAAATAGTCAACACCTTGTCCATTCCCTACACCTGTTAGTGATGTTTCAGGATCTACACCATTATAGTCTGTTGAATACCATAAGTTTCTACCCACAATACTAATATTACCTCTATCGATAAAATCAATTCCCATTTTAGCAAGAGGTATGTTGTATCCTAAACTTACTTCTCTAAGTCTAAGCCATCCACCGTCTTGAACGAATTGCTCCCAAACAGAACCAAAACCTCCAACTGAAGATTGGTAGTAATACTGGTCTCTTACAACTGGAATATCATTCGGTGAACCATCTGCTTTAACACCAACTATTGGTGTAGGAGATTCTGTTCTAGTATCAGCAGTTAATTGAGATCTTCCGAAGAAAGAAAGAGCCCAAGCAACACCATTAAGCAAGTCTCCACCTTCTCTCCAATCTAAAAGGAAACCTAGGTTAAAGTCCTTAATCTTTATAGTGTTATTCCATCCTAAAATAAAATCAGGGTTTGGATTACCAATAGATCTTTGAACTGGATCAACTGCCTGGAATCCATACTCATTAGAAGAGGGATCACTGTTTACCACAACGTCACCTTCCGGAATATTTAAACCATCATCATTTGCTCCACCAGAACCTGTTCTTAAATAAGTTCCACCAACTACTGCACCATATTGGTTACCAGCAATTAAATATGACCCTGCACTACTAAATCCTGCAAGGAAAAGCTTATCTAAACCAGGGGCTAATTCCTCAACTATATTTTCACTACTTGTGAAGTTAACTTGAGAATTCCAAGAGAAATCGTCAGATTGAATGATTCCTAAATTTAAAGTAGCCTCTATACCTCTACCACTCATACTACCAGAGTTTAACCAGACATTGTTATATCCTGTAGAAGCTGGTAAAGAAGCATTTAGAATTGCATCTGTCATTTTTCTTTCATAGTATGCGACATCTAATCCTATCCTGTTATTAAAGAATCTAAGATCAACCCCAAATTCAATTTCTTCAGTAAGCTCAGACTTTAATTCTTTATTTCCTAAAATACTATCAATTTCAAATCCTGTAACACCCTGTATTGGCCATGTGATAGAGTCTCCCCATCCATCACCAACAGATGTAATACCATATCCAGAAGATGTTAAGTATGAAAATGGTGGAGGTCCACCAACTTGAGCCCATGACGCTCTTACCTTAGCAAAAGATAAAACATCACTTGCAGGAAGTAATTCACTTAAAAGAATTGAAAGCGAAGCAGCTGGATAAACAAATGAATAGTCTGATCCTTTAAATTCTGTTCCGGGAACTCCTAGACGTGAGTCATAATCCTGACGAGCTGCAAGTGTTAAATAGAATGTATCATCCCAATCAGCTTCTACTTGGGCAACAAGTCCCATCTGAGTGTTTTTTAAGACGCCTTCACCTGCCGAAATATTAGAGGCATTATCTAAATTAACAAAGCCTTGAAATGCTAAATTAGTTCCTACTGCAGATAAAGATGTTCTTTGGAAAGAAAATGCGTTTGCACTAACTAAATAGTTCAAACTTATTTGATCCGTTAAATCATCTCCTCCAGTTATGTTAAGAATAGCATCAGACTGGAAAGTAGTATATTCAGTTCTATCAACTCTACCAGTAGAAGATGTTCTAGATCCACGTTCATAGTTTTGTTTACGACTATCACTTGTGAAATCTGCTCCAACATTAAGCGTGGCATTAAACCATTTATCTAAGTTATACTCTGCAGAAAAACTTCCATAAACACGATTTACAGTCTCATTTCTTAGTACGTTGTTAACGATCCAATATGGGTTGTCATATCCACCACCACCACGGTAGTTTCTCTGATTACCATTTGCAAATTGATAAGCTGAACGCTCATCGACAGCATCTTCAGGACTAAATCCATTGGCATTATCAAAAGTAATAGGTGTTCTATATAAACCCAATAGTAATCCAGAAGTATTAGAACCTTGTTGGATTCTTTGATAATCTGAACGAATATAATTGAATGTTGAAGAAAACTTCAATTTGTCTGTAGCTTGAAGTGTTGAAGCTAAACTAAAAGTTTTTCTTCCATATTCTTCGTTAGGAACAATACCTTCATTAGTTAAAAATGAAGTTGAGAAAAAGTAAGTTGCCTTTTCGCTACCACCAGACACACTAACATTATTCAATGACTGCATGGCATCTCTAAAGAAACCTCTATAATTGTCTTGGTAATTGTTAGCCATTTGACCATTTCCAGTTCCCCTAGGAACTAAGAAACCATTTTTATCCCATTTGTAATTTCCATCTGCATCAAAATCCCTAGCAGCAGGTGCATCCGGATGATTTCTATCAGTTGAGAATTCAAGATCAGTATATCTAGGGCCATATGAGCTAGATTCACCTGTACCAGGTGATCTCCAATATCTTGTTCTATTACTTCTACTTCTGTTTCTACCTTGAGCAAATTCTGTTTGCATATTAAATGTAGTTGAAAGCCAATCTACACCAGTAGAGTGAGTATAAGAAACTTTCATGTCTCCTTCAGCTCCTTTTTTTGTTGTTATTACAACAACACCGGCGGCTCCAGCAGTACCATATAAAGCAGTTGCAGCAGAACCCTTAATAATGCTGATGTTTTCAATATCATCATTATTTAAGTCCATCAATCGATTCGATGTTGCAGTACCAGCAGTAGATGAACCTGAATTTAGAGTTTCATTGTTTGTTCTTACACCGTCAATTACGATAAGTGGTTGATTATTACCAATCATCGAAGTTACACCTCGAATTAAGATTCTTGAACCACCACCGGCAGAACCAGCAGATCTAGTAATCTGAACACCAGCAGCCTTACCAACAAGTGCATCTAATGCACTGTTTGAACCGGAATTGGCGATGTCTTCACTTCCTACTGTTTGAATTGAGTATCCAAGAGCTTTAGATTCTCTTTTAATACCCAATGAAGTAACAACTACTTCCTCTAACTCATTTCCTAGATCTAAAGAAATAGAATAATTGTCAGCATTTCCAACAGTAAGGTTGGCATCATTATAACCAACGAAACTTATAACAAGTACTTCACCGGTAGAAGCTTCAATAGAGAAGTTACCGTCAAAGTCTGTTGTAACACCTCTGTTGGTGTCTTGAACTATTACAGTTGCTCCAGGAAGAGGTATACCAGCGTCATCTTGGACTGAACCTGATATAGTTCTTTGCTGTGCAAAGGTTATAGTTGAAAAGATAGCCAACAAAAATGATAATAAAATTTT
>CABXKB010000014.1 GCA_902512755.1 uncultured Bacteroidota bacterium
TGTTAGGATTCAAATTCGTGAACAATTAGACTTCGCAACTATTCTTTATCAAAAAGGATTATACAAGCAAAGCCTGAAAGTTTTAGAAAAAGCTAAGTTATTAGCTAACAAACATGAAGAAAAATATGTAGCTTATGAAATTGTAGAATTAGAAAAAGTTATTGAATCTCAATACATAACAAGAAGCTTAAGTAATCGGACAGAAACTTTAATTGGAGAATCAGAATCTTTGAGAGCCCAAAATAATTTAGCTACTCAACTTTCAAACCTATCTCTTCAGTTATACGAACGCTTAATTAAAGCAGGTTATGCAAAAAGTGATCAAGAGTTTAGAGAAATCACTCAGTTTTTTTATGAAAACTTACCTAAAATAGAAAAAAAACAATTTGGATTTAGAGAAAAGCTTTGGTATTTCAAGACACACGTCTGGTATAGTTTTTTAACTCAAGATTTTTTATCCACTTATCGCTATGCATCAAAGTGGGTAGAAATGTTTGAAAAATCTCCATCTATGATAAATATTCATCCTGTTTTTTATCTCAAGGGTATAAATTATTTAATGGAAAGTTTGGTTTTGATTAAACATCCATCAAAATTTAAGCTTACACTTAAACAAATGGAATATAGGACAAAGCATGATAGTTTTCCTAAAAACGATAACCTTAGGGCCTTGAGTTTTCAATTCTATTTTAGTAATAAACTTAACATCCATTTTTTAGAAGGAAGTTTTGAAGAAGCACAGATTCTGATCCCAGAAATAAAAAAAGGAATTAAGGACAATATCAATCAAATAGACCCACATCATATTATGATGTTCTATTACAAAATTGCCTGTGCATATTTTGGTGCTGAAGATTATGAAAACTGCATTGTTTTTTTGGATAAAATAATTAGTAATAAAAGTTTAAAAATGCGAGAAGATCTACTTTGTTTTTCAAGAGTTCTAAACATTTTTGCTCATTACGAGGCAGGCTTTGACTATCATTTAGAAAATCATCTTCGTGAGACCTATAAGTTTTTGATAAAAATGAATGATTTACATGAAGTTCAGAAGGCTATGATAAGATTTGTTAAAGGATTAGGTGATATTTATCCACACGAATTGAAAACTTCTTTTGAAGCATTGTATCAGGAACTTAAACAATATGAAAACGATCCTTATGAAAGACGTTCCTTTTTGTACTTGGATATATTGTCTTGGTTAGAAAGTAAAATTAAAAATAAATCTATCGCAACAGTAATTAGAGAAAAAGCATCATCTATTAATCGAAAAGAACGTTCCTCCATATCCCCTTTTTCATAGGATCTGCAATAAAACATAAAATTTCTTTAGTAACTGGATGTGCTATAAATAATTTTCTTGCGTGTAAGCAAATATTCCCGTCTTTATTGCTTCTTTTAGCTCCATATTTTAAGTCTCCTTTAATTGGAAAACCTATACTGCTAAGTTGCGCCCTAATTTGATGGTGACGTCCTGTTTCCAATGTTATTTCTAGCATACAATAACGATCTAATTCGTAAATACGTTTGAAATGTAAGCGAGCAATTTTACTTTTAGGAACTTCATTCTTATGAGCTTTTGATTTGTTTTTGATATTATTTCTAGTCATCCAATGATTTAGGCTTCCTAGCTCATGTGGAAAACTATCATCTACAATAGCCCAGTATTTTTTTTTTGCTACTCGCGATTTAAACTGATCATTTAATCGACTTAATGCTTTTGAAGTTTTAGCGAATATGACTGCTCCACTTGTAGGGCGGTCCAATCTATGAACAATACCTAAATATACACCATTAGGTTTTTTGTACTTTTCTTTAATATATTTTTTTACACCATCTGCTAAGGTTATGTCTCCTGTTTTGTCTCCTTGGATTAATTCTCCAGCGTTTTTATTGATAACTATAATTTGGTTATCTTCATAAAGAATACGATTTTCTAATTCCAAAATTTAGTATTGTTCTTTTTCGCTTGGGAAACTCTTTGACTTAACATCTAAAGTGTATTGGTTTACAGCTTCATGTATTATTTCATCTAGATCTGCATAGCGTCTAAGGAAACGAGGGCTAAATTCCTTATTCATTCCCAACATATCATGAAGTACAAGAACCTGCCCATCAACGCCAATGCCAGCACCTATACCAATTATTGGAATATTTACCGATTTAGATGCTTGTTTAGCTAGACTAGCAGGTATTTTTTCTAAAACAATACCAAAACAACCAATACTTTGCAGCATTTGAGAATCCTTAATTAGTTGCTCAGCCTCTTGGACTTGTTTTGCGCGAACAGTATATGAACCAAACTTATAAATTGATTGAGGAGTTAAACCCAGGTGACCCATTACTGGAATTCCAGCTTGAATAATTCGCTCGATAGATTCTCTAGCTTGATCACCCCCCTCTAATTTCACTGCGTGAGCGCCTGACTCTTTCATGATCCGAATGGCAGATCTAAGAGCTTCTTTGGAGTCTGACTGATATGTGCCAAATGGCAAGTCTACGACAATTAAAGCTCGATTTACTGCTCTTACAACACTACTAGCGTGATAAATCATTTGATCTAGAGTAATAGGTAATGTTGTTTCATGACCTGCCATAATATTTGATGCAGAATCTCCCACCAATATTATATCAACTCCAGCTGAATCTACTATACTTGCAAAAGTATAATCATAAGAAGTTATCATGGCGATTTTCTCACCATTAGATTTCATCTCTTGAATTGATTTAGTTGTTATCCGACTGTATTTTTGTTTTGCCATAAAATTTTTATTATATAAAAATACTATGTTTTATTTATTGTTATTCCAGAAGATCAATAAAATTAAATTTTTAATTAAAACTGCCATGCTGTCAGTATACAAAGAGTGGCATAATGCTTGAGAAATGTATATAAAATTAAATTATAATCATGAGTAAAATAATCGGAATAGATTTAGGAACAACAAATTCATGTGTTTCTGTAATGGAAGGAAATGAACCTGTTGTTATTCCAAATGCTGAAGGAAAAAGAACGACACCTTCTGTTATTGCTTTTGTAGAAGGAGGCGAAATTAAAGTAGGTGACCCTGCTAAAAGACAAGCAGTAACCAATCCAACGAAAACAATAGCTTCCATCAAACGTTTCATGGGAAATAAATTTTCTGAATCGAAAAATGATTTAGGAGTAGTGGCTTATAAACTTGTGAAAGGTGATAACGATACCCCACGTGTTGATATTGATGGTCGCTTATACAGTCCACAAGAGCTCTCAGCAATGACTCTTCAAAAAATGAAAAAAACTGCTGAGGATTACCTTGGCCAGGATGTTTCGGAAGCAGTTATAACAGTTCCTGCTTATTTTAATGATTCACAGCGTCAAGCAACTAAAGAAGCAGGTGAAATTGCAGGGCTTAAAGTTCAGCGAATTATAAATGAACCTACTGCTGCAGCATTGGCATATGGACTTGATAAAGGTGGATCTGATAAAAAAATTGCTGTTTATGATCTAGGAGGAGGAACATTCGATATTTCTATTCTTGAATTAGGAGATGGTGTATTTGAAGTTCTCTCTACTAATGGTGATACTCACCTTGGAGGTGATGATTTTGATCAAGTTATAATCGACTTTCTGGCAGAAACCTTTAAAAAAGACGAATCAATTGATTTACGTAAAGACCCTATGGCTTTACAGCGCCTTAAAGAAGCAGCAGAAAAAGCAAAAATTGAGTTATCGTCTTCTGCTCAAACTGAAATAAACTTGCCCTATGTAACTGCAACTGACTCCGGTCCAAAACATTTGGTAACAACTTTAACTCGATCAAACTTTGAGAAAATGGCCGATGATCTAGTAAAGCGTTCCATGTCACCAGTTAAAAAAGCATTAAAAGATGCTAGCTTATCAACGGGTGATATAGATGAGATAATTCTCGTAGGTGGTTCTACTAGAATTCCTATTATTCAGGAGGAAGTCGAAAAGTTTTTTGGAAAAAAACCTTCTAAAGGAGTAAATCCAGATGAGGTAGTTGCTGTTGGAGCAGCCATCCAAGGAGGTGTCCTTACCGGTGATGTTAAAGATGTTCTACTTTTAGATGTAACACCTTTATCTCTTGGAATTGAAACCATGGGAGGAGTTTTGACAAAATTAATAGAGTCCAACACAACTATTCCAACAAAAAAATCACAAATATTCTCTACAGCTGCTGACAATCAACCTTCCGTTGAAATTCATGTATTGCAAGGTGAGCGCTCTATGGCTGCGGATAATAAAACAATAGGTCGTTTTCATCTTGATGGAATTCCTCCCGCTCAAAGGGGAACTCCTCAAATTGAAGTGACTTTTGATATTGATGCCAATGGAATAATTAAAGTAAGTGCTTTAGATAAGGCAACTAATAAATCTCAAGATATTCGAATTGAAGCATCTTCAGGGTTAACTGAGGAAGAAATTGAAAAAATGAAAAAGGAAGCAGAAGCTAATGCAGACGCGGATAAAAAAGTAAAAGAAGAAGCCGAAAAGTTCAATAGTGCCGACCAAATGATTTTTCAAACCGAGAAACAATTAAACGAATTTGGGGATAAATTATCTGACGATAAAAAAGCGCCTATTGAGTCTGCTTTAGAAGAATTGAAGAAAGCACACGAATCGAAGGATTTAGAAGCTATTGATAAATCTTTAGAGACTATTAATGAGGCTTGGAAAAATGCTTCTGAAGAAATGTATAAAGCACAAGCCGAGGCTGGAGGGGCTAATCAAGAAGATGGAAATTCTCAGTCTGCTTCAGAAGCCAAAGGGGGTGATGATGTTCAGGATGTTGACTTTGAAGAAGTGAAAGACTAAAACCATTTTTTTAATAAAAAATGCCTTTTGAAATTTCTTAAGGCATTTTTTGTTTTCTTATTTTAATGAAAAAAGATCAAGTATTATATATAACAAATGGGATTTGCAAAAACACCTTAATGGAGACATTGGAGATTGAATTTACTGACGTTGGAGAAAACTTTCTTAAAGCTCGTATGCCAGTAACTTCTAGGGTGCATCAACCAGATGGAATTCTTCATGGAGGAGCTACTGCTGCACTTGCAGAAAGTGTAGGAAGTGCAGCAGTATTTGTACTTAACAAAGACCCAAGTATTCAAGTACGAGGCATTGAAATAACTGCTAATCATTTAAAAAGTGTAAAAGAAGGATATGTATATGCTACTGCTTCTCCAATTCATCAAGGAAAAACTATACAATTGTGGGAAATTCGTGTTGAGGATGAAAATACTAACCTAATAGCAGTATGTAAGCTTACCACATTTAAAAAAAGAAAATAAATTATTTAATTATTTGGCAACAGATTTTTTAGAGAATATATTTGTTCAAAAATATAAAATATGAAAAGCGTTATAATTTGTGATATGGAGGGTGTAATCCAAGAGATTAATAAAGGAGCTCTTGAGCTATTTGGTTATGAAAAAGATGAACTTATTGGCAAAAAAAGGGTTTCAATTTTTTCTCCAGGTGAGATTGTTATTCAAAATGTTTTAGGGTGGTTGGAAAAGGCAAATAAAGAGGGCAAGTCTTTAGTTAAAACAAATTTCTTAAAAAAAGATGGCACCCAATTTAACGCTGAAATACTAATTACTCCTAATTATGCAAATGGCAAAGATCAGGAACAGACTGGTTATTGTGGGATTACAAAAGAAATTAATGAAGAGGTTAACATTCCAATAAATTTTATAACCAAAATCTTTAAGGGAATTGCCATAACAAGAGGTGGATTTACATTGGCATCTATATTACCAATGGTTATTGTAGCAATTTTATTGAGCCAGATAAATTCTTTATCAATTATAAATGCTATTATATCTATAATTGGAATTGTATGTCTTCATATTTTTGGAAACGTATATAATGACTATTTCGATGTTAAGTCAGGAACTGATGAAGTTAATAATGAGTATTTCAATGTTGGCGATAAATCTTTACTTCTTAGAGGGGCTCAAATTTCAGGCGGTAGTAGGGCAATTGAATTAGGACTCATTTCATTAAAAGAAACAAAAAGCTTAGGTAACAAGATGCTCCTTCTTGCTATTGCTTGCATTATTTGTGTTTCAACAAACATTTTTTTAGAGACTAATTCATTCAAAAATATTTTGGGAATATTAATAATAGGTTCTATAGGGTCTTTCTTAACATATTTTTATACAGCAAAGCCGCTAAAATTATCTTCAAGAAGAGGTCTTGGAGAGATTGTAATTTTTTTAACTTTTGGTCCATTGCTAACCCTTGGAAGCGCATTTGCTATGTCAAATACTCCATTAGATATAACCTATGAAGCTCTAAAAGATTTTATTTTAATTGGCATCCCTCTAGGTTTACTAACTACAAATATTCTTTTTATTAATCAATTTCCAGATTATACATCAGATAAAAAATCAAATAAAATTAATCTTGTGGTTTTATTTGGAAAGAAGTCTTCAAGATGGATTTATTTATTAAATCTAATACTAATTTTTCTGTGTACTTTTTATTTTATTCGGGAAATATCTGAATTTTTACCAAAATTCAATTATAATATATTTTACTATAGTTTTTCAATTATCTTTCTTTATGGATTATATGTGTTTAGCGGGCTGTTTAAGTATTATGATTCAAGAAAATTAATTAACTATAATATTCATACAATATACTATCAAATTATTTTTTGTATCGGTTTAATTTTAACCTTTTATATATAAATAATAATATGTTCCTTAATCAAGTATCAGGTTATAAAAATCCTTTTTGGATGTATCTGCTTGGTTCTTTTGTCATTTTAATTTTTACGATTATAGGTCAGCTGCCTCTTAGTTTTTTTATTACAGATGAAAGCATTTCAGCTGCAGGAGGCGATCCTATGACTGCACTACGTAGTCTAGATAAAAATCTTCAATTATTGCTTCTTTTAATACCATTTGTATTTGGTTTTTTAGGACTTATTCTGGTAGTTAAAAAAATGCATGAAAGAAGTATGAGAAGCATTTCAACCTCACGTAACAGTCTAGATTGGAAGCGTATTTTTTATGCTTTTTCTGTTTGGAGTATAGCTAGTGTTTTATTGATTTTTGGTGATTATTTAATTAATCCGGATGATTATCAATGGAATTTTAACTTTGAGTCTTTTGCTTTACTTTTTATAATTTCAATAGTCTTAATGCCTGTTCAAACGAGTTTGGAAGAATATATTTTCAGAGGATATTTAATGCAAGGTTTTGCAACTTTATTTAATAGAAGGTGGGCAACTTTATTGACAACCTCAATTATTTTTGGTTCTCTTCATTTATTTAACCCTGAAGTTGAAAAACTTGGCATTGGTTTAATAGCCTATTATATAGGTACAGGTCTATTTTTAGGAATTTTAACCCTTATGGATGAGGGTATAGAACTTGCTCTTGGGTTTCATGCTGCAAATAATTTAATGACAGTCTTATTTGTGACTTCCTCTTGGACTGCTTTTCAAACAGAATCTATTTTTATTTATATTTCAGAGCCTACCTTAGGCGGAGAGATCTTTGCTTCTTTATTCATATTATATCCGTTATTTATTTTTTTAATGTCAAGTAAATTCAATTGGTCTGGATGGAAAATAAAACTTATATCTAAACTCTAGTATGCATCTACCGCATTTTTCAAAAATTCATAATCGATTTCTTCTGAATGGCTATTTTTATAACAAGCATACTTTAAAAGAAGTCGCTTATAATTTTATCAAAGAGGGTGATCAATATGAATATTTTTTAGGCGATTTTCTCTTAGACTGGTTAGATCAATCAGACTCTATTCATTTTGAAACTTCTGACGCTGCATCTAGGACTAAAAAACTTGTATTTAAAAAGCAGGCCCTTGTAAATAGTGCAATTTCTACAGGAAATTTTTTTGGAGTAAGTGTTGGCGATAAAGCTTTACATTGTCTCCCTGCCAATTATATTGCAGGAAAGATGATGTTAATCCGTTCGATTATCCTCGGTTTAGAAATTGATTTGATTTCTCCTTCAAAAAATCCTTTCTATAAAAATCAAAAAACTTATGATTTTGTAGCTATGACTCCAATGCAAGCTTTTAACTCCCTTTCAGAATTAAGAAAAGTAAAAAAACTGATTGTCGGTGGCGCTTATGTTTCTTCAGTACTTCAAAAAGCTTTAATTAAAGGTGAAGTGAATGCATTTGAAACATACGGGATGATGGAAACCTTGTCCCATGTTGCGGTTCGCAAAATGACAGACCCAGTTTCTGAATTTAAATGCTTACCTGACATTAAAGTTCGACAAGACAAGCGAAAGTGCTTGATAATTGATGCCTCTAAATTATATGTTGAAAATTTAGTGACAAATGATGAAGTTGAAATATTTAGTTCGACACATTTTCGATTGATCGGAAGGATAGACCATGTCATTAAATCAGGAGATTTAAAACTTCACCCCGAACAAATCGAACGTAAACTTTCCGAAAATCTTTCTTTTCATTTTTTTATTGACAGTGTTTCAGATCCTGAATTGGGAGAAAAGGTGGTTTTGGTCGTAAAAGATGATCCAGAAATTAAATTAGAAAAATTACACAAACAAATTAAAAATTGCACTTCTCTTGAGCCATACGAAATTCCAAAAACGATAGTGTGTTTTAAGAATTTTATTCAGACTTATAGTGGAAAGGTAAAGCGAAAAGCTACAATGGAACAAAAGCCCCATCGTATCTTAAACCTGTAAAACCCCCATATTAAATTTTTCTATAGATGGAGATTGGTTAGCCATATCAATCCCCATGCTTATCCATGAGCGAGTTTCTGAAGGGTCGATTACTGCATCAACCCACAATTGAGATGCTGCATAGAGAATATCAGATTTATCCTCATAATTCGTGTTGATTTTTTTTCGTAATGCAATCTCTTTTTTTTCATCAAATTTAACATCTGATTTTTCAGCTGAAGATTTTTCGATTTGTAATAGGACTTCGGCTGCCTGACTTGCTCCCATTACGGCCATTTTTGCTGATGGCCAGGCGAGCATTAATCTTGGGTCAAACGCTTTTCCACACATAGCGTAATTCCCTGCCCCAAAAGAGTTTCCAATAATGATAGTAAACTTAGGAACAACAGTATTTGAGACTGCATTAACCATTTTAGCCCCATCTTTTATTATACCACCATGTTCAGCCTTACTGCCAACCATAAAGCCGGTAACATCTTGGAGGAAAATTAAAGGTATATTTCGTTGATTGCAGTTTGCTATAAAACGCGTGGCTTTACTTGCGGCATCTCCATAAATCACACCTCCAAATTGCATTTCTCCGGATTTACTTTTTACTACTTTTCGTTGATTGGCTACAATACCAACAGACCAGCCGTCTATTTTCGCATATGCCGTTATTAAAGTTTGGCCGTATTCTTTTTTGTATTCATCAATAGATCCTTCATCTACTAACTGATCTAGCAGTAAGTATGAGTCGTAGGGTTTACTTCTTACTTTGGGAAGAACTTTATAAATCATATCTGGATCTAAAGTATTAGGTGCTTTTGCCTCAGAACGCTTAAAACCTGCACAAGATGAATCTCCTATTTTTTCAATTAGACTTTTGATTTTATCTAAAGCAGCCTGATCATCTTTAACTTTATAATCCGTTATCCCGGAAATACCACTATGAGTATCTGCGCCCCCTAAAAATTCATTATCTATATCTTCTCCAATTGCGGCTTTTACTAAATAGCTTCCAGCTAAAAAAATACTTCCTGTTTTCTCAACAATAATTGCTTCATCTGACATTACAGGAAGATATGCCCCTCCAGCCACACAACTACCCATTACTGCAGCAACTTGAATAATACCCATACTACTCATTTTGGCATTATTTCTAAAAATACGCCCAAAATTTTCCTTATCTGCAAAGATTTGATCTTGAAGAGGAAGAAAAATTCCAGCACTATCTACAAGGTAAATAATAGGGATTTTATTTTCCATCGCTATTTCTTGTGCTCTTAGATTTTTTTTGGCAGTCATAGGAAACCATGCTCCTGCTTTTACGGTTGCGTCATTTGCCACAATCACACAGCGTTTTCCAGAGATTTTAGAGATTACTACAACGACACCTGCTGAAGGACAACCCCCGAAGTCTTCGTACATATTTTCTGCAGCAAGAACACCAACTTCAAAAACCTCGTTGGAGTTATCAACTAGCTGATTGATACGATCGCGTGCTGAAAGTTTACCTTTTTCCTTTAATTTTTTAAGACTTGTTTTACCTCCACCTTGTTTTATAACTCTAACACGTTGTTCGAGTTTGGCCCATGCCATTTTTATAAAATCTTTATTTTTTTCTTTTTCTAAGTTCATAATGGTATAAATGACAAAGCTAAAGTAATAATTTCTATAGGTGTGGTTTTAAATAAAAGTTCGATATTTGTTTTTTCTTAAAAAAAGATGGGTTTAAACAAAAACAAAATTTTTGGCTATACTGCATTGGTAATGGCAATTATTGGTAGTGCATTAATCTTAATTGGTGTATTCAAATATCCTGATTATGCCATAGGCTTTTCAATAGCAGGTGTAGGTTTTTATACTATTGCTTGGGCTTTTAATGCCTTAAGAGGAAGGATTTAATATGTCAGAGGATAAAAAAGTAATCTTTTCTATGAATGGGGTTTCAAAAACCTACCCAAGCTCTAGTCAGCCGGTTTTAAAAAATATTTATTTAAGTTTTTTTTACGGAGCTAAAATTGGAATTCTTGGACTAAATGGTTCAGGAAAATCGAGTCTTTTAAAAATTATAGCAGGACTTGATCAAAACTTTCAAGGGGATGTGGTTTTTTCAAATGAGTACAAAGTAGGTTACCTAGAGCAAGAGCCAAAACTTGATGAACAGAAAACTGTTTTAGAGGTTGTTAAAGAAGGAGTAGCGACTACTGTAGCCATTTTAGATGAGTACAATCATATAAATGATCAGTTCGGACTACCTGAGGTATACGAAAATGCAGATAAAATGCAGCAACTCATGGACCGTCAGGCACAACTTCAAGATAAGATTGATGTGTTAAATGCATGGGAGATCGACACTCAATTGGAGATTGCGATGGACGCTTTGCGAACACCCTCTAGTGATCAAAAAATCAGTAAACTTTCTGGTGGAGAACTTAGACGTGTTGCATTATGCCGTTTATTATTGCAAAAGCCTGATGTATTGCTTTTAGATGAGCCTACTAACCATCTAGACGCGGAATCTGTTCATTGGTTAGAGCATCATTTAGCCCAATATCAAGGAACTGTAATCGCCGTAACACACGACCGTTATTTTCTTGACAATCTAGCAGGTTGGATCTTAGAATTAGATAGAGGAGAAGGAATCCCATGGAAGGGAAACTACTCCTCATGGCTAGATCAAAAATCTAAACGTTTGGCTCAAGAACAAAAACAATCTTCAAAACGACAAAAAACTTTGGAACGAGAGCTTGAATGGATTCGCATGGCTCCTAAAGGTCGCCAATCAAAACAAAAGGCCCGTTTAGCAAATTACGATAAGTTAATGAGTCAAGATCAAAAAAGGATTGATGAGAAACTGGAAATTTTTATCCCAAATGGACCGCGTTTAGGAGCTAATGTTATCGAGGCGGCTCAGGTATCAAAGTCCTTTGGCGACAAGTTGTTATATGATGATCTTAATTTTAATTTACCTCAAGCAGGAATAGTAGGGGTAATTGGGCCAAATGGAGCAGGAAAATCAACAGTTTTTCGTATGATAATGGGTGAGGAAAATCCTGATAAAGGAAGCTTCTCAGTTGGTGATACAGTTAAATTAGCTTATGTCGATCAGTCACATGCTAATATTGATCTAGAAAAGTCAATTTGGCAAAATTTCAGTGATGAACAAGAGTTAATTATGCTGGGTGGAAGACAGGTAAATTCAAGAGCCTTTCTTAGCCGTTTCAATTTTAGTGGAAATGAACAAAATAAAAAGGTTTCTTCTCTTTCTGGAGGAGAACGTAATCGTTTGCATTTGGCTATGACCCTAAAAGAAGAAGGGAATGTATTACTTCTGGACGAACCCACCAATGATCTGGATGTCAATACTTTAAGGGCTCTAGAAGAAGGATTGGAGAACTTTGCGGGTTGTGCAGTAGTTATTTCGCATGACCGCTGGTTTCTTGATAGAATTTGTACCCATATTCTCGCATTTGAAGGAAATTCTCAAGTATATTTTTTTGAGGGTTCTTACTCAGATTATGAAGAAAATAAGAAAAAACGCCTAGGACAAGATATTATGCCTAAGCGAATACAATATAGAAAGTTAACTCGAGATTAAACTAGGGCTAATTCCATTTTAATGTTTCCTCTGGAATAAATTACATGATCCTCCATTGTAACTTCTAAAAAACCGTATTTACGGTATAAATGAATGGAGTTTTTTAAGATTGTACTAGAGTAAAGAATTATTTTATTCCAATTATGGTTTTTAGCAAATGATATAGCAAATTGCATCATAACGTTTCCATATCCTTTACCTCTGTGTTTAGGATTAATGGCCATTTTACTAAATTCATATAATTTATTTTTCTTTTTTATAAAAGCAAAAGTTCCAATCACTTCACCCTTGATTTCTGCCATCATAATAAAGCCACCCAGATCTAAAATTTCACCCTTTGGATTGCTTAATACCCTTTCGTCTATTGGTTCAACTTCAAAGTATTTTTTAAGCCATTCAACATTCAAAGCTTTAAATTCTTCAGCATCTTTGGAAGTGAATTTTCTAAAATTTACTTCAAGCATTTCCTGTCATATCCTCTGGACGCACCCAAGTATCAAATTCTTCAGCTGTCAAATATCCAAGCGCTAAACAAGCTTCTTTTAGAGTAATTCCTTCATCATGGGCTTTGTTTGCAATTTCTGCAGCTTTGTAGTAGCCGATTTTTGTGTTTAATGCAGTAACAAGCATTAAGGAATTTTGAACTAATTCATTGATTCTTTTATGATTGGGTTCAATTCCAAGAATACAATTTTCAGCAAAACTAATACATGCATCACCGAGTAATCGCCCAGATTGCAAGATATTAGCCGCCATTAAAGGTTTAAAAACATTCAATTCATAATGTCCTTGAGTTCCAGCTATAGTAATGGCTACATCATTTCCCATAACTTGAGCACAAACCATAGACAATGCTTCACATTGTGTTGGATTAACCTTTCCTGGCATAATAGAGCTTCCTGGTTCATTAGGAGGGATGATCAATTCACCAATACCGGATCGTGGACCTGAGGCCATCATTCGAATATCATTGCTAATTTTATTTAAAGAGACTGCGAGTTGTTTTAATGCACCATGTGATTCAACAATTGCATCATGTGCAGCAAGTGCTTCAAATTTGTTTTTAGCGCTTTTAAAAGGCATATCTGTAAATTCTGCGATGTATTTAGCCACCTCATCTGCATATCCTTTAGGAGTGTTGATACCAGTTCCTACTGCGGTTCCTCCTAATGCAAGTTCGGCTAGATGATCCAAGGTGTTTTTTAATGCTTTAATACCGTGGTCTAATTGCGAAACATAACCAGAAAATTCCTGACCTAAGGTTAGGGGAGTGGCATCCATCAAGTGTGTACGTCCAATTTTTATTATGTCTTTATAGGCTTCTGCTTTTTTGTGTAGTGAATTTTTAAGCTTTTGAACCCCAGGAATGGTAGTTTCAACTATCATTTTGTAAGCTGCAATATGCATACCTGTTGGAAATGTATCATTTGAAGATTGTGATTTGTTAACATCGTCATTAGGTAAGAGCGTTTTCTCCCCTTCTCCTAGTGTATTCCCCGCCAGTACATGTGCGCGATTGGCAATGACTTCATTGACATTCATATTGCTTTGTGTGCCCGAGCCAGTTTGCCAAATTACCAGTGGAAATTGATCCTCTAGTTTTCCTTTCAGGATTTCATCACACACTTGAGCGATTAAATTCCTTTTGGGTTCATCTAAAACACCTAGTTTATGATTGGTATAGGCTGCCGCTTTTTTTAGATATGCAAAGCCGTGTACTATTTCTTGAGGCATTGAAGCCGAAGAACCAATTTTAAAATTATGACGTGAGCGCTCTGTTTGTGCTCCCCAATATACATTTTTGGGAACTTGAACTTCTCCTAGCGTGTCTTTTTCAATTCGATATTCCATCGTGTTGGATTTTATACAAAAATACTAGGTTTGAAATAAACCCGTTTTATGGGATGCTCTTTTTTTTTAAAAAATACTGAACAATCAAAATCATCTAAAAAACTAAAAAAAATGATTATTTTTGGCATACAAAAATAACACATGTTTGAATTTGATCAATACCTCGGATTTATTTCTTTTCTAACCATAGTTACCATTGGTTTCTGGCTGATGGTTTTTTTATTAACGTTTGTCATTCCTTATTGGCTGATAGGCGCTATAAGAGAATATTTTAAGTACGGGAGAGATAAACAGAATTTAGAAAAAAAACAAAATAGAAACGGGCTTTAAAACACTTTTTAAGCATCCTATAAAACTCTTGTCAATCACCACACCCTCAATTGAAACCTTCTCTGCTGTTTTGTCATCGCTTGTTTTTACGTTTTTTGATTAGATTGATTAAAGTCATAGTTAGGCTTCTTAGACTCAAAATTATCAGGATTTAATTACAATCTAAAAAAGAAACAAGATTTTCTAAAGGACGTGCAAGAATTCCAGAATCCTCTGAAATAACAATAGGTCGCTCAATTGTTTTAGGGTATTTAACAAGAACATCAAGTATTTGATTTTCAGTTAGTTCTTTTCTGTTATTAATAGCTTTCCATTCAAGCTCGTTTTTACGAACAATTTGACTAGGTTTGAGTTCTATTTTATATAGAATTCTTTTAATAACTGATTTAGAAAGAGGTTCATCTAAATAATTTACGACTACAACTTGCTTTCCTTTGTCTTCAAGATATTGTAGTGCTTCTCTAGATTTTCTACACCTAGGGTTGTGGTATATAGTGTACATAACAAAAAAGTAAAAAGACTAATAGAAGGTAGTTTTATAGCTATTTGATTTTATTTACAATTGCTTTAAAAGCATCAGGGTGGTTCATTGCAAGGTCTGCAAGTACTTTTCGATTCAAATCTATACTATTCGATTTCACTTTGCCCATAAATTGACTGTAAGACATTCCGTTGATCCTTGCACCTGCATTGATACGGGCAATCCAAAGAGCTCTAAAATTTCGTTTTTTGACTTTGCGATCACGGTAAGAGTAAAGCATGGCTTTTTCAACCGCATTTTTAGCAATTGTCCAAACGTTTTTACGACGTCCAAAATAACCTTTGGCTTGCTTTAAAATTTTTTTTCTTCGTGCTCTTGAAGCAACTGAGTTTAATGATCTTGGCATTTCTTTTGTTTTTTGAAGGAGGCGGTATCTCTACACTTTTTTGCCTTACTTCGGGTTTATAAATAAAAGTTAACCTGAGGGTTAGTTTTTGGTTATACAAGTCTTAACTGTTCCTTAATGCTCTTTATGTCACTGTCGTGTACTAGACCAGAATGGGTAAGTTTTAACTTACGTTTTTTAGATTTTTTTGTTAAAATATGACTTTTAAAAGCGTGCTTTCTTTTGATTTTTCCACTTCCAGTAATTTTGAAGCGTTTTTTAGCACTTGATTTAGTTTTCATTTTTGGCATGACGTTTCTTTTTTATTTTTTCTTTGGTGAAATGAACATAATCATCTTTTTACCTTCCAATACTGGCATTTGTTCTACTTTACCGATCTCTTCCAAATCTTGCGCTAATCGCAATAAAAGAATTTGACCTTTTTCCTTAAAAATGATTGAACGACCTTTAAAGAAAACAAATGCTTTTAATTTCGCTCCTTCTCTGAGAAACTTTTCAGCATGTTTCTTTTTGAACTCATAGTCGTGTTCATCAGTATTAGGTCCAAATCGAATTTCTTTAATAATAATTTTACTTGTTTTTGCCTTGAGGACCTTATCACGTTTTTTTTGTTCGTATAAAAATTTCTTATACTCTAATATTTTACATACAGGCGGTGAAGCTTTAGGTGAAATTTCCACGAGATCTAATTCAAGGGACTGAGCCATTGATAAAGCTTTACTGAGTTGATAAACACCTAATTTAACATTATCACCAACAAGGCGAACCTCATGAGCTGTAATCTTTTGATTAATCCTATGCGGATCCTCTTTAAAAACCCTTCCAGGGCTATTCGATCTTCTTCTTCGTATTGCTATGTCACTTTGTTTTTAGTTATACTTTAAAGATAGCTTGACTCTCCTTAATTTCTTTTTTTAGTTGTTTAACAACAGCTTCTACCTTGAAACTTCCAATATCTCCCTTTTGATGTTTTCGTAGAGAAACAGTTTCGTTTTTTGCTTCTTTTTCTCCTAAGACAAGCATGTATGGTACTTTAGAAATTTCCGCCTCACGGATTTTTTTTCCTATAGTCTCATTTCGATCATCTATGAGGGCGCGAATTTCGTGATTTTCCAAGAAATTTAAAACTTTTAGAGCGTAATTTTTATATTTTTCACTCAAACACAGAATATTCACTTGTTTAGGCATTAACCAAAGAGGAAAATTTCCTCCTGTGTGTTCTAACAGAATAGCGACAAAACGTTCCATACTTCCAAATGGCGCACGATGAATCATAACTGGGCGGTGAAGTTCGTTGTCACTACCTTTATAAGATAAATCAAAACGTTCGGGAAGATTGTAGTCCACCTGAATAGTTCCAAGTTGCCACTGTCGCCCTAAAGCATCTTTAACCATAAAGTCTAATTTGGGACCGTAGAATGCAGCTTCACCTGTTTCAACAATATAATCTATATTTTTTTCATTCGCTGCACTTATAATGGCTTGTTCTGCTAAATCCCAATTTTCAGAAGATCCGATATATTTTTCAGGTTTTTCCTTATCTCGAATAGATACCTGCGCCTTGAAATCTTCAAAGCCCAAGGAACTAAAAACATACAAAACCAAGTCAATAACTTTTTTAAACTCCTCATCCAATTGTTCCGGCATACAGAATATATGAGCATCGTCCTGTGTAAAACCACGAACTCGGGTAAGACCATGTAATTCTCCACTTTGTTCATAACGATAGACCGTTCCAAATTCGGCATATCGTTTAGGCAAGTCACGGTAACTCCAAGGCTTGGTTTTATATATTTCGCAGTGGTGTGGGCAGTTCATAGGCTTTAATAAAAACTCCTCTCCATCTGCGGGAGTTTTTATAGGCTGGAAACTGTCTGCTCCATATTTTTCATAATGTCCTGAGGTAATGTATAATTCTTTGTTACCTATATGAGGAGAGATTACTTGCTCATATCCCGCTTTAGTTTGAGCAGTTTTTAAAAAATTTTCTAGACGCTCACGAAGTGCTGTTCCATTTGGTAACCACAAGGGCAGGCCTTGACCTACTTTTTTAGAAAAGGCAAAAAGATCCATTTCCTTTCCAAGTTTTCTGTGATCTCGTTTTTTGGCTTCTTCCAGAAGAGTGATATACTCGGTTAGTTCTTTTTGTTTTGGAAAAGAAATACCATAAATACGGGTTAGTTGAGGCTGAGTCTCGTCTCCTCGCCAGTATGCCCCGGCAACACTTAACAACTTGACCGCTTTGACAAAACCTGTGTGGGGAATGTGCCCTCCACGGCATAGGTCAGTAAAGTTTGCATGGTCACAAAAGCTAATGGTACCATCTTCTAAATTTTCAATGAGTTCTATCTTAAAAGGATTATTTTCGTTTTTGTAATAGGCTAAAGCTTTCGACTTAGAACACATTCGTATTTTAAAAGTATATTTTTCACGAGCAAAAGTCAAAAATTGTTTTTCTAATTCGGGTAAATCTTTTTCAGAAAAAGAGTTATCTCCAAAATCCACATCATAGTAAAACCCATTTTCTATTGCTGGCCCTATAGTGAGTTTGGCATCGGGATAAATTGCTAGGAGACTTTGAGCCAAAATATGAGCAGAAGAATGCCAGAAGGCAGTTTTACCTTGTTTGTCTTTCCATGTAAAGAGTTTTAAGCTTCCATCTTCTTCCAATGGAGTAGTAGTCTCAACCGTTTTTTTATTAAAGTCTGCAGAAAGGACATTTCGTGCTAAACCTTCACTGATGCTTTGGGCAATTTCGATAGGTGTAACTCCCTTTTTATAGGTACGAACGGATTGGTCAGGAAAACGAATTTCAATCATATTCTTTTATAAAAGAAAAGCAAAGATAAGGGGTATGAAGCAAGCATACAACGTCAAACTAAAGATTCCTTTTTCTTCGTTCCCCAAGTAAGGCATTAACGATGGTTTTGATACCTAAAAAGCCGTAAAATAATGCGACAAAAAGTAAACCTAAACCTAATACTAAAACCACAAAATAAAAGGGATGTCCTTGATTTTTGAAAGCTTGATGGATAATTAAGGGTCCAGTAAAACAACAGACTAAAAAAACCGCCATCCGCTTAAATCCTTTTTGTAATAGTGTTTTGTTCACAAGATTATTTTTATGTAAAGATAGCGAACTGTAGTTGCCAAACAATAATTTAAAGCTTCAGCATTCAAGTAAGCTAAAAATGATATTTGTTTTTTTATAATTTATTAAGTAATGCATTTGCTTTATCTATTTGAAGAGAAACTAAGTAATAAAACACTTGATCTAATATTTGATTTTCATACAATTTCTCCTTGTATTCTTTTCGCTTTTGGTAGAGTAGAACGGTTAACTTCAATTCATTACTACTGTAGGGAACACCAAACCATTCTTGGAGGATTTCTAAGCGTTGATAACCAAATTCCAAAGATGGCTCTATCATAGTCCCTTCTCCCCAGTCGTTCCAAGTTGGAATTTGTAAATAATCAATTTTCCTCTGGGATGCCAGAGCAAGCATATCTTTAAGATGTTGTCCATTTTTTGGGTCAATTGACGGGAGAGTTTCTCCCCAACCACCTTCTTGATAATAGTCTTTAAACCCAGGCATTCCCGAACCAATACAAATATGAAAAGTTTCACAAGTATTGTAAATTTCTTTTACCCTTTCTGTAGTATCCCACACAAAAGCACCAAACACATCCTTTTCTAATCCCAATCGGTGAATCTCGTGTTCCAAACCAACTAAACTTATACTATGACCAATTAGGTTATTCCATTGTTCTTTATTCAAATCACTTTGAGGGCCAAAAATTAACAAAAGCGGTTTTTTTTGATATTTTACGAAAGCTTCTTCATCAAAAAAATGTTCCTTCATATATTCAAAATGCAATTGAACTAGTTCAAATGAAGAACCGAGATTGTTTATTGCACCGTGAGCTGCAGTCTTGTCTTCATAAACTAATGAATATTGCAACCCCACTTTTTTAACCATTTCAATAGCGGCAAGGGTATTTTCCAAATTCGCCGCATAGTCATAAAGGTCAGTATTTCCATAATAGTCAATAAAAACTCCATCGAAACCAGTGAGTTTTATACAAAGCAATGCGTATTCTAAATAATCTGGATCTCTACTGTCATAGGGACCTATAATTGGATAGAAATGGGAAGCAATTTGCCGTTTTCCTTTACTGTCAATGATGTCTGGATTCCGATTAGTCATGGTCCAATGACTTCCCCAGTAGTTTGAAATTTCTTTACTTTCAAACCAAGGCATGAAGTGTGCAAAAGTAGGTATAGAAAATTTTTTTGCAACCACTTCGGGCTTAAAAGGCGTGATTTCAAAAGTTCGATTATCTACTTGACTATTTTCATTTGATAGTAAAGTGTTATTTGTTGGCTCTTCTTTAACACTACAATCCAAAAAGAACATCCCCCAAAAAAGTAATATACTTTTTAGTATTTTAAAGCCAGTAAATTTAAAATTATTTGTTTTTGATGAGCTCATCAATGGCTTTTCTTGCACTACTATGAGTTTTAAGTGTTTTTCGGACAAGTTGGAGATCAGCACCTGTGGCTTCCGCGACCATCTGTTCAGCACGGCCCATAAGCTTTTGGTTGGAAAGTTGCATGTCCACCATTTTGTTTCCTTGGACATGTCCCAGCTGGATCATACTGGCAGTGGTTATGCTGTTAAGAATCAATTTTTGAGCAGTTCCAGCTTTCATACGAGAGCTTCCTGTAATAAATTCAGGACCCACTACTACTTCAATTGGAAAGTCACTTACAGCTGCTATAGGACTATTTATATTGCATACGACACAACCTGTAGGAATTTCATTTTTTTGAGCTTCAGTTAGACCTCCAATAACATAAGGTGTAGTTCCAGAGGCAGCAATACCTATTACAAAATCCTTATAATTGACTTTGTATTCTTGTAAATCCTTCCAAGCCTGCTGAATATCATCCTCTACATTTTCTACGGAATTTCTTAGGCAGTAGTCTCCTCCAGCCATAATTCCAACTACTTTTTCGGGAGAGGTTCCAAAGGTTGGGGGGCATTCTGAAGCATCTAAAACCCCTAAGCGACCACTAGTTCCAGCACCAATATAGAAGAGCCTGCCTCCATTTTTAAGTTGATTGACTATCTTATCAATCATTGCAGCTGTTTTATCTATAACTTTTCCTACAGCTTTTACAGACTTTTTATCTTCCTTATGCATGCCATGCAAAAGTTCACTAATACTTCTTTTTTCTAAATTTTTATGGTTTGACTCGGATTCAGTAATTTTATGAAATTTCATAGTGATGATGTAAAATTTATAATAGGTTATTTGATTAGATTTTAAAAAAAAAATATATTCTTTGAAAGAATTAATTCTAAAAAATAAGTTTTTGACTTTTAAATAAGATTAAGCAATCATCCCATTTTAACTTCTAAGTTTTTTTTCAGTTCAGAAAGAAATTGCTGAGTTGTTAAATAGTGAGAATTGTCCATATCTTTTCCATAAATTAAAACAGCTAGATCTTTAGTCATACTTCCGCTTTCAACTGTTTCAATACAGACATTTTCTAATGTGGTACAGAATTCTATTAACTCCTTATTATTATCAAGTTTTCCACGATGAGCCAACCCCCTAGTCCAGGCAAATATAGAAGCAATGGGATTGGTAGAAGTCTCTTTTCCTTGTCGATGTTGACGATAATGACGTGTAACAGTACCATGTGCTGCTTCAGCTTCCATAGTTTTTCCATCAGGAGTAACTAAAGTAGAGGTCATTAATCCCAAAGAACCAAATCCCTGAGCTACCGTATCAGACTGAACATCACCATCATAGTTTTTACAGGCCCATACAAATCCCCCATTCCACTTCATCGCAGCAGCTACCATATCATCAATCAAACGGTGTTCATAAGTTATACTCGCTTCAATGAAGCGATCTTTAAACTCATTATCAAACACTTCCTGGAAGATATCTTTAAAACGGCCGTCATAGGCTTTTAAAATTGTATTTTTAGTTGACAGGTATAAAGGCCAACCTTTATCTAGGGCACGATTCATACATGATCTCGCAAAGCCATAGATGGATGAGTCAATATTATACATACTCATTGCTACCCCATTCTCTTGGAAGTGATAGACTTCCCACGTTTTTGGGGTTCCCCCGTCGTCAGGAGTAAATGTCATAGTAAGTTTACCTTTTCCGTTAGTTACTGTATCCGCCGCTTTATATTGATCTCCAAAAGCATGTCTTCCAATACATATAGGTTTTGTCCAGCCTTGAACATATCTAGGGACATTACTCATTATTATAGGCTCCCTAAAGACAGTTCCGCCAACGATATTTCTAATTGTTCCATTAGGAGAACGCCACATATTTGATAGATTAAATTCTTTGACACGTCCTTCATCAGGTGTAATCGTAGCACATTTGATTCCTACATTATGAGTTTTAATGGCATTAGCAGCATGTATTGTAATTTTATCTTCGGTCGCATCACGTGAAGTAACCGAGAGATCATAATATTCAATGTTTAAATCTAAATAAGGAAGTATCAATTGATCTTTGATGAATTTCCAAATAATACGAGTCATCTCGTCCCCATCCATTTCAACAATTGGGTTAGTGACTTTAATTTTTAACATGTGTTTGAATTTAAGTTTTCAAATATTTTTTAAAACTTCTAGTTTAAGAGTTTATAAAAAAACCGCCAATAGGGCGGTTTTAATTTATCTAAACTTCTTTAATCCGCGCTTTTTTACCTCTTAAATTTTTGAAGTAGTATATACGTGAGCGACGAACTTTACCTTTTTTATTGACTTCTATTTTTTCTAAGGCAGGGAGGTTCATAGGGAATATACGTTCTACACCAACTGTGCCTGACATTTTTCGGATAGTAAAGGTTTTAGATAAACCTTGTCCTTTGATTTGAATCACCGTTCCTTTAAAAAATTGAGTACGGACTTTTTCTCCTTCTCGAATTTGATAATATACCGTAAGACTGTCTCCGGAATCAAATTCGGGAAAATCTTTCTTTGTTAAAAATTCATTTTGCACGTAGCTTATCAAGGCTTCCATAATAGGGTCATTTGTCATTTTAAAAGCCAACATTCACTTGCATCGTCAGAGGTTGACCTTTTTGTTTCGCAAAATTAAACTTTATTTTGAAGTATACAATAAAGAATTCCAACAAATATTTTCTTATTTCAGAAGGTCTGGACGTAATTTTTTTGTTCGTTCTAGGGATTTTTCGTCACGCCATTCATTTACTTTGGGAGTATTCCCTGAAGTCAGAATTTCAGGGACTTCCCAGCCTTTATACTCTGCAGGGCGTGTATAAATTGGAGGTGCAAGCAGTCCATCTTGAAAGCTATCTGTTAAGGCAGATGATTCGTCCCCTAAAACACCAGGGATTAATCGGATAATGCAATCACATAGAACAGCTGCTGCTAATTCCCCACCTGAAAGTACGAAATCTCCAATAGAAAGTTCATGTGTGATCAAATGATCACGAACACGTTGATCCACACCCTTATAATGACCACAGAGCATAATGATATTTTCTAAAGTTGAAAAATGATTGGCTTGATTTTGTTTAAGTCTTTTACCATCAGGGGTTAGGTAGATAATTGCGTCATACTTTCTTTCTTTTTTTAAAGTTTGAATACAGAGATCAATTGGCTCTATCATCATTACCATTCCAGCGCCTCCACCAAATGGATAATCATCAATCTGCCTTTGTTTGTGTTTACTATACATTCTAAGGTCATGAAAATGAACTTCAGCTATTCCAGAGGTGATTGCTCGTTTAAGTATGGAAACTTCAAATGGACTTTGAAGGAGTTCTGGGAAAAGTGTTATAATATCAATACGCATGTTTTGCTAAATTGGTATTAAGCAAAAATAAATAAAGTCTCAGTAGAACCGAGACTTTATTGGCAAAGCTTTTGTTTATTTTTAGTATTGCAAAATAATTTTCTCTTTTTCACCTGAAGGATTAAGAAAAAGAATACTTTCTAAATTCCCGATATCATAACCTTTAACATCAGAAAGCTTATTAACTTTTTGTCCGTTTACCTCTAAGATAATGTGGCCGTTATCGATTCCATTTTGATAAAGTCTACGGTTGTTCATATTAGAGATATACAAGCCCTTTTCTGCACCAGATTCTTTTCTTTGCTCTGGTGTAAGTTCGCGAACCTCCATGTAAAAGAAAATAGAACGATTAATCTTTTCAAGTCGAACATCAACCATTTTATCTTCTCCATTACGTTTATAGATTATACTTACTTTTTCACCAGGTCTCTTGGTAGCTAGATATCCTGAAAGATCTGCAAACTTATTTATAACAATTCCATCTACACTTTTTATAATATCTTTTGGAAGAAGTCCGGCGAGATCAGCTCCTAGTCCTTCCTCTAAATCAGTAATATAAAAACCTTCTGTTTCTTCTACTTCAAAGCGTTCTGCTATTTTCGCATCTAATGCTTGACCTATGACCCCAAGTAGTCCTCGTTGAACATCCCCATATTCAATAATATCTTCAAAGATCTTTCGAGCTACGTTACTTGGAACAGCAAAAGAATAACCGACAAAGCCACCAGAAATAGAAGTTATTGCGGTATTGATTCCAATTAATTCACCATTAGTATTGACAAGAGCTCCTCCGCTATTTCCACGATTCACAGCTGCATCAGTTTGGATATATGATTCGTTGACTCCATCACGTTTATTTAGATCTCTAGATTTTGCACTTATTATTCCTGCAGTTACGGTAGAGTTTAAATTAAAAGGATTTCCAACAGCTAGCACCCATTCTCCAATTCGTGTAGTATCTGAGTTTCCAAAATAGATATAAGGTAATTTCTCATTAGAGTTAATTTTCAACACGGCGATATCTGTATCAGAATCTGAACCAATAACATCAGCTTTATAGGTTTTGTTATTGTTTGTAGTTATCTCTATTTCGTTGTTATTTTCAATTACATGATTATTTGTTATTATATATCCGTCTGGAGAAACAATAACTCCTGATCCAGTTCCTATTCGTTCAGGAAATTCTTCATCTTGATTAAAATATCGATAAAAAGAGGGAAGTTTAGAGCTTTTTTTGCTTGTGTTTTTTACATGAACTACTGCATCTATAGTTTTTTCTGCTGCATTTGTAAAATCTGTTCGTTCAGCAGGAATGCTAGGATTATTTATAGAATAATTAGCTGGAATTAATGTTGGGCTTTCAATATTTTCGAAAAAAGCTTCTTGATTATTTTTAAAGTATTGATCATAAATAAATAGACTAAAAAGTGCACTTAATATTGCTATGGAAAAAGTTTTAAAAAATGATTTCATAAGTATAATTTTTTTCATTCATAAGAGATAATATGCCAATTATATTTCAATAATAATCTACTAAATTTGAAGGGCATAATTCATACAAGTTATTTTTTATTCAAAATTATAGATTTTAATTAAAAATGAAATTTCTTTAACGCCTCTTTAACACCTTTAAAATTCATTATATTTACCATAAATGCAGATTAAATTTGACAAATATCAAGGGGCTGGAAATGATTTCATAATAATAGATAATCGTAATAAAAATTTTTCAAGCCTAAGGAAAGACCAATTAAAATCTTTATGTAATCGACATACAGGCATCGGTGCTGATGGTGTTATCTTAATCCAAGATACTAAAGATGCCGATTTCGAAATGCATTATTTCAATTCAGATGGAAACCTGAGTTCACTTTGTGGAAATGGTGGACGTTGTAGCGTAGCTTTTGCTAAAAAATATCATATTATTGATAGTCTAGCTAAGTTTAAAGCCATTGATGGATTTCATCAAGCACAATTACTCTCTTCCGATGAGGTGCGTTTACACATGAGAGATGTAACTACAATAGCCCAACATGAAAAGTCATTTTTGCTAGATACAGGCTCACCTCACTATGTTAAATTAGTTGATAATATTTCAGATATAAATGTAAAAAAAGAAGGCAGTGATATTCGTTACTCAGATTCCTTTATGCCAAATGGCATTAATGTTAACTTTTTAGAAAAGAGAAATAATAGTCATTTTTTAATTCGCACATATGAACGAGGTGTTGAAGATGAAACTTTAGCCTGTGGTACAGGAGCAGTAGCAGGAGCTTTGGTTATGGATCATCTGGGGGAAACCGAAGGTTTAAATGAAGTTAAATTAGAGGCTTTAGGCGGAAACTTAAAGATTGGTTTTGAAGAAAGTGATATAGGATATCAAAATATTTATTTACAAGGGCCAGCAACTTTTGTTTACTCAGGCACTATCAATTTATGAGTTTAGCAGATGTTTTTATACGTGCTCTAGAACCTAAAGACATTGAGGTCTTACTTGAATTAGAAAATAACTCTTCTTATTGGAAGTATGCTAATAGGACTGAGCCCTTTTCGCGAGATTTATTTTTAAAGTATATCAAACAACAAGCCCAAGATATTTTTGAGGTTAAGCAAAAGCGATTTGTTGTAACAAATTCAAATCAAATGGCATTAGGTTTTGTTGATCTTTTTGACTTCGAACCCCTGCATCGCCGTGCAGGAGTTGGAATTATTTTAAAAAAAGAATATAGAGGTAAAGGTTATGGAAGAGCCGCCATAAAACTCCTTGGAATCCATGCCCAAAAGTATTTAAATATTCATTCTCTTTTTGCTAATATTGCAGTAGAAAACAAAGTAAGTATTCAAGCTTTTGAAGCTTGTGGATATGAGCAGGTTGGTTTAAAGAAAGCTTGGAATTTTTATAAGGACCAATTTCATGATGAATATCTTTATCAAAAAATATTTAGCCTGTGTACAGAAGAAAAATAGTTATACTGATTTGTTTATTTGGTGTGGGAATCGGATTATTTTTTGTTTTTCGGTTTTATAAAATCTTTTTTTGGAGTAATACAATTTTTGAAAATAAGTATTCCTTTGTTTTTATAGACAGGGATGACACCATCGATTCCTTAACCCTAAAAATATATCCTTTTCTGAAATCTACGGATGACTTTCTTAAAGCAGCAGAAAAAAAAGGTTATTCTAAAAGAATACTTCCGGGCAAGTATCGCATTGAAAACGGAATGGGTAATAATGAAATTATTAATACACTACGATCACAAAAACTTACTACTCTTGTTGTTTTTAATAACCAAGAGCGTTTAGAAGATTTAGCAGGCCGTATAGCAATTCAAATTGAAGCTGATAGTTTAGAACTTTTAACAGTTTTTCAAGATTCCATATTTTTGGCAGATAAAGGATTTAATAATGAGGACGCTCTTACTATGTATCTTCCCAATTCTTATGATGTTTTCTGGGACATAACTCCAGAAGATTTCAGGAAACGCATGCTGGATTACTATAATTTATATTGGAATAAAAATAGAACCGCTAAAGCTAGAGCCTTGAATTTAAGTTCTAAAGAAGTTTATATTTTGGCTTCTATAATCCAAAAAGAATCAGCAAAGGTAGAAGAGTATGATCGTATTGCAGGTGTTTATTTAAATCGTTTTAAAAAACAAATGAAACTGCAAGCTGACCCTACAGTAATTTTCGCTTTAAAAAAAGAAAATGATGATTTTGAAAGAGCTATAAAAAGAGTTTTATATAAGGATTTACGTTTAAAATCACCTTATAATACTTATCTTCATCACGGCCTACCTCCTGGACCAATTTCTATGCCAGATATTTCAACAATTGAAGCTGTTTTAAATTCAGAGAAACATGCTTATCTATATTTTGTTGCTTCTCCTATAAAGCCAGGCTATCATTTGTTTGCTAAAAATTTAAATGAGCATGTCAAAAATAAGAAAGTATATACCCGCTGGTTGGGTAAGCAAAAAATTTATCGTTAATAAGACCCCTCTAATATAAATATACAAGGACGTTTGTTAAAGCTATGCTTATTCTTTTTCCACCCTGAAACGGATTGTGTTTTTATAAATTCAGAATTCAGGCTGAGATCACATGCTACACAGAGAAGAGTGTTTCTGTCTAAAACTTTTAACATTTCATTCAATAGTGTATCACTACGGTAAGGAGTTTCGATAAAAATTTGGGCTTGACATTTTTTAATTGCAATACGTTGAAATTTAAGCAATGCTTGAGAGCGGTTTTTTTTATTTATTGGAAGATATCCATTAAAGGCAAAATTTTGTCCATTCATCCCAGAACTCATCATCGCTAAGATTATTGATGATGGACCAACAAGAGGTTTAACCTTAATTCCATGCTTGTGTGCTTTGGAAACAACCACTGCTCCAGGGTCCGCGATTCCAGGACAGCCAGAATCTGACAATAGTCCAACAGAAATTCCTTTTAAACAAGGATCAAGACAGGTGTTAAGCTCTTCTTGAGTGGTAAATTTATTCAAAGCTAAAATGACGAGTTCATCTTGATTTTTTCTCGGGCTGATTTTTTTGATAAACCGACGTCCCATTTTTTCATTTTCAACAATAAAATGGGTAAGTTCATCTATTATTTTTTTAACCGAAATAGGCAACACTTCTAAAGGAGAGTTGTCTCCTATAGGTGTGGGAATAATACGTAATAATCCTTTTTGTTTTTCTTTGTTGTTCACAGGTTTAAGTCTTTGACTATTTGATCACAAGCATTGTCCAGAAGTTTATAGCAATAGTCAAAGCCCTCCGTTCCCCCATAATAAGGATCACGAACTTCTTGATGGGAATGAAGAATCAAATTAACTTTTATATGGTCTTCGGTTGATTGAGCCTGTGCCAATACATCATGGTAATTGGATTGATCCATTACATAAATATGATTAAAATTTTTAAAATCTTCTTTGATAAATTTTCGAGCTCTATAGTGGCCGATGTCTATTCCATTTTTTTTACCTACATCAATACTTCTTTGATCCGGGGGGGTTCCAACATGGTAAGCTGCAGTTCCAGCTGAGTCAACAATAGTAGATAGCGAAACCTTTTTTTCTAAAATTCCTTGGGCTAGGGGTGAACGACAAATATTACCCAAGCAGACCATGAGTATTTTTGTGGTTACCATTGAAAAAAGCTTAAAGAGTTAGTTTCTGACTTAAATCTTCCACATATTTACGAAACTGTTTGTCCGTAAAAGTTAGGTTATCAACAGTTTTACAGGCATGAAGGACAGTAGCGTGATCACGCTTCCCAATTTGGCTTCCAATACTTGCTAAAGATGCTTTTGTAAACTTTTTCGCAAAATACATAGCCAATTGTCGTGCTTGAACAATATGTCTTCTTCGAGTTTTAGATTGCAAGGTTTCAATGTCCATTTGGAAGTAATCCGACACTACTTTCTGGATATAATCTATAGATACTTCACGTTTGGTGTTTTTGACGAACTTCATCACTACATCCTGGGCAAGCTCTAGAGTTATTTCAGCTTTATTAAAGGAGGATTGAGCGATTAAAGATATGATAGCTCCCTCCAATTCACGCACATTAGTTTTAATATTTTTGGCTACATATTCAATAATGTCTTCATTGATATTCACTCCGTCTCTATACAATTTGTTTTTTAGTATGGAAATTCTAGTTTCATAATTTGGAAGTTGTAATTCTGCAGAGAGTCCCCATTTAAATCTTGACAATAATCGCTGTTCGATATCTTGCATATCAACAGGTGCTTTATCAGAGGTCAAAATTACTTGCTTTCCGTTTTGGTGTAAATGATTAAAAATATGGAAAAAAACATCTTGAGTTCCAGTTTTTCCAGATAGAAATTGAACATCATCAATAATTAGAACATCTAAGAGTTGATAAAAGTGAATGAAATCATTTCGTGTATTTTTCTTAACTGATTCTATGTATTGTTGAGTAAACTTTTCAGCGGCTATGTATAAAACTGTTTTATCTTGATATTTTTCTTTGATTTCAACTCCAATTGCATGAGCAAGGTGCGTTTTTCCAAGTCCTACTCCTCCAAAAATAAGTAAAGGGTTGAATGAGGTTCCACCAGGTTTTGCCGCAACTGCTTGTGCAGCAGATCTTCCCAATCGATTAGAATCTCCTTCTAAAAAATTCTCAAAATTATAGCTGGGGTTAAGCTGAGATTCTATTTGTAAATTTTTAATTCCGGGAATTACAAAAGGGTTTTTTAATTCAGAAGTCTGGGAATTTAATGGAGCATCAACTTCTTGTGGTTTAATCCCTTCACGATTATTACTTGGAATATTTTCAGTGAATGCAGCTTTGTTGCCAAACGTGTTTTCCATACGAATAGAATATACAAGTCGTGCATCGTTGCCTAATTCTTTTTGTAAAGCTGTTTTTAGTATTTTAACATAATGCTCTTCCAACCACTCATAGAAAAACTTACTTGGAACTTCAATACTTAAAACATTTTCAGAAAGTCTAACAGGCTTAATTGGCAAAAACCAAGTTTTATATGCTTGAGGCTGGATATTATCTTTTATAAAAGACAAACAATTATTCCAAACCGATGAAGCATTTCTAGACATTTAATTGATAATGTTTTATTGTTTTTTAAAAAGTATTTGTCTTGAACAAATATTGATTAAAAAAACTAAAAAAAAAAATCAAATACCTATTGAATATTAATTATTTTTTTTGGATATTATTTGTCGCTATTTTTTAATAGTAATTTTGTTTATTTATAACAACATTTTAACCCCTTTTTAATGAAATATAAAACTAAAGCTATAATGGTTCGTTATGGGGAAACTGATCAAATGCGTTTTGTTCATCATAGTAATTATCTAAAGTACTTTGAATTGGCAAGAATTGAGTGGCTTTCTGATTTAGGAATTTCTTATGCATCTATGGAGCTTGAGGGTATTTTAATGCCTGTTGTAAGTGCCAAACTAAATTTTAAATCCCCTTTATTTTTTGGAGATAATTTTCAAGTAGAGGTTTCTTTAAAAAGTCAACCAAAAGCAAAACTTGAGTTTGACTATATAATAGTCAATCAGAAAAATAAAATTATTTGTTGGGGAAGTACGGTTTTAGCTTTTTTATCTTCAGAGAAAAAACGACCTATGCGGTGTCCTGATTTTTTGCTAGAAAAGTTTAATTAAAATATAAATTTAACTCATCTCCTTCAAAATTTTCAAAACCCTGAACTCTTGAATTTAATTTAGGCGATGAAATACCACTATTTAGTTTCTTTTCTGATGTAAAAACTCGCGACTCATCCCAAAGATTAGCATCGATGAAATTTTGCAAAGTCTTCTTCCCTCCTTCTACAATGATTGATTGTATCTCATTATTAAAGCAGTAATCTAAAAAAGAATTAAGATTAAATGGATTTAATTTTATTGACTTTTTATTATCATCATTTTTAAAATCATTTTCTTTATTAAAAAAAAATGTACGTTTTTCGTCAACATACACAATACTATTTTTAGGGATTCTGTTTTGAGGGTCTAAAATTAAACGAAGTGGGTCTGTACCTTCCCAGTTGCGAATAGTTAATTCAGGATTATCATCAATTATAGTTTGCACCCCTACCAGGATCGCTGCTTCTTGACCTCTCCATTGATGTACCTTTTGACGTGATAGGTTGTTTGTGATCCAGTAGACACTAGCCTTTTTCTTTTGAGCAGGAGCAATAAAGTAATCAGAAGTTTGCGCCCATTTTAAAATAATATAGGGTCGCTTTTTTTGGTGGAAGGTAAAAAAACGTCGATTGAGGAAATCAGCTTCTTTTTTTAATATGCCATGAGTTACTTTACACCCCAAAAGCTGTAAGGCTTTTATTCCTTTACCTGCTACTTTTGGATTGGGATCAATTGAACCGATAATAACTCGGGGGATTTTATATTTTTTAATACTCTGGACACAAGGAGGGGTTTTTCCAAAGTGAGAACAGGGTTCAAGATTAACGTATAATTTACTTTTTGAAAGTAAGGATTTTTCAGACACACTATTAATAGCATTTACCTCTGCATGCGGTAATCCTGCTTTTTGATGCCACCCCTCTCCAATAATCTGATTATTATAAACAATTACAGCACCAACCATTGGGTTAGGATAGGTTTCACCTAAAGCTTTTTGAGCCAAACTGAGACAGCGTTGCATATAATGTTGATCAGTTGTGTTGTTCAAATCTTGGTGTATATTAATTTGCTGACTTTAGATAATTAAAACATTATTGATTGTAAATTTAAGACAAAATCTTTGTTATGACATTGCGAGAGGGACAGGAGTACTTTAAAGACGGATTAAATGATTTTTTTCAAAACTCAGAGATTGAATTTTATTATAAAACAATTTTGAAAGATGGTTTAAATCGCGATCCAATTCAATTAGCAATTGAACCTTGGTCTGAATTAACTTCAGGGGAAGAAATCTTCGTGAAAGAAAGCCTTATAAAACTTGTTGCTCAGCAACCACTTCAATACATAGTAGGA
>CABXKB010000015.1 GCA_902512755.1 uncultured Bacteroidota bacterium
AACAATAGTGGGGACGTCAGATATTCATGGATTAACCGACTGGACTCACGATATAAACAATGGCGGCCATCGACCCATGACTTTTGTGAAAGTTGAAAATAAATCTATTTCTGCTCTAAAAAAAGCACTTTTTAACGGAAAAACTGTAGTATGGTATAAAGACTTATTAATAGGGAAAGAGACACAACTTAAAGAGATTATAAAACATAATATTATTTTTAGTAAACCAAAATACAAGGAGGGCAAAACAATAATGGAAGTTCAGGTTTTCAATATGAGCGCAACTGCTTTTAAATTTGAATATATTGGGGAATATTCTTTTCATAAACACGCCACTACACTTACTATTCCTGCAAAAGGTGAATTAACACTTTTGATTAAGACTAAAGTTAAGAAAATGACTTTGGAACTTCCATTTAGAGTTTTAAATGCAATTACTTCTCCAAAAAAAGTTCTCGAATTATCCTTTCTTGTTAAATGAAAATGATTATTTATGGTAATCCTTATTTAAGTAATTTAAAATGATTAAAAACAGCAGTTGGCGTCCTTTGCCTGATTTCTTGACCATTAAACCTAGTAAAATTGAAGGGTTAGGCCTTTTTGCTATTAAGAATATTCCTGCTGGAACTGATTTTGGTATTACACATATTTTTGATTCACGATTTTCTGATAATTATATTCGACTTCCTCTTGGAGCTTTTATTAATCATCATGAAATCCCTAACTGTGACGCTAATTTTGAAGAAAAAGACCAGGAAGCGGGAAATCTTAAGCATATTAGAATTATGTCAAATAAAGATATTTTAGAAGGAGAGGAGATTACTGTAAAATACGTAATCAATAAACTAGAAAATCCAAATTGGGAACTTGAGTATGAGGCATCACAATAGTTAATAAAATTTAGAAGAAAAACAATTTTTTGTTTAAGTTTTTAATACATTTGCAACATCAGTTCTTCAATGATGAATTGGTTTATGGTTATAGCCTTCGGGAATAATTCCCGAAGGCTTTTTTTTTGAAAGATTAAACAAAAAAATTAGGTTACTTTATTTTTATTTTCATCGAACATAAGATAAGATTTCATTAGAATAATCTCTTCCAATCGTATAATAACTCTATATAAGTCCTCATACGAAGTATATAATGGTGCAATACCGAATCTAATAAAATGGGGGGGTCTAAAATCAGGTATAATTTTAGGAGATTTAGATTCTCCTTCAATTAAGGCCTGGCAAATTTGCCAAGAAGCATTGTGAGATAAAGCTAAATGAGATCCTCGTAGATTCTCTTTTAAGGGGCTTTGAATCTTAAAACCCAATGGAATTAATTTTTCCTCTACTCCAGATAAAAAGAATCTTATAAGTCCAACACTTTTTTTTCTTAAATTTTTCAATCCTGCTGCCAAAGCTAGATCAACTCCTACTTCCATTGCTTGCATTGACAATACTGGCATAGTTCCAGAAGCAAATCTAATGATACCTATATTTGGCTTATAATTTGGCTCAAAAGCAAAGGGATTTTTATGACCAAACCATCCTTGGATTGGATTATATAGTTGATTTTGCAGTTTTTTTTCAATAAATAAAAAAGCAGGGGAACCCGGACCCCCATTCATATACTTATAACTGCATCCAATGGCAATTTTGCTCTGAGTTTCTTTTAAGTCAATTTCTACTACCCCGACAGCATGACTAAGATCCCAGATAATTATACTATTGTATTTTTTCGCCCATAAGTTGAGTTCCTTCATTGGATAAAGAAAAGCACTTTTATAGGTAACAAGGCTTAAACAATAAATACCTGGACAATTTTGCACATTTTTTTTTAAAAGATCCAAATCAGCAATAATTTCCTGATTATAATTAATCAAGTTTACTCTACCTAAATTGAACTCATTAGCTAAGCCTTGAAGGACGTATAGGTCAGTTGGGAAGTTTAGATTATCCGAGCATAATTGATTTGAAAAAGCTTGGGACTTTATTAGGGCATGTAAAATTTGATACAAACGAACTGATGTTGACTCCCCAATTACAACCTCCTCTTTTCTGACTTTGAGAAGAGTCCCATATTTTTTTGCTAATCGTAAGGGTAAGTCAAGCCATGTTTCGTTCCAGCTTCTAATCAATCTTTTACCCCATTGATTTTGTATAGTTTCTTGGAGAACCTTTTGAGTTTTTTTTGGAAGCTTACCCAGTGAATTTCCATCCAAATATATTTCATTTGGGTTATGTTCAAAGTGGTTTCTAAAATCCGCTAAAACATCTTCTTGATCAAATTTTTTTGCAGTTGATAGATCAATCATATTTCTATTTTAAAAAGAATGGAATGATTTTTTGTACCCAAGCAGTATATTGAATTCCACTAGGATGAAGGCTATCTTTTGCTATAAAATCCTTGCGGCTATTTGCGAACCTTGAAATAGGAGTAATATCAACAAAATGAACCCCTTCAATAGCACAAACTTCATAAATCACTTGATTAAAGTTATCGATTTCTGTTGCAATCTGTTCTTGGTCAAGACCTTCAGCGAAAGGCATGACACCCCAGTCAGGAATCGAGACCACAAAGACTTTTTCTTTTTTGTTTCCACTAAATGTAACTGCATCAGAAAGCAAGGTTTCAAATTCTTCTTTAAATTCCTTTGTACTTCTTCCTCTATATTGATTATTTACACCTATTAATAGGGAAACCCAATCATAAGGATAGTCTAAGCTTGAATTATTTATTTCTGTTTTTAATTCATCGGTAGTCCATCCTGTCTTTGCAATAATTCTTGGCGATGAAATATGAATATTTTCTTCTGAAAGAAACTTTGTCAATTGTACAGGCCATCTCTTATTCTCTGAAATACTTTCTCCAATCGTATAGCTGTCGCCTAATGCAAGATAGGACTGCAAAGTAGCTTGTTTTTGACAAGAAAAAACTCCAATTAAAAGTGCTAAACAACAGTAAATTATAACTTTCTTTATCATATTTACTTGATACATTAAACTCAAATAAAGCAATTAATTTTAGCTTATAAAAATTTAAATGGTCTTTGGCCTAATTATTTATTGGGTAACTTGTATTAAAAAATTTACCAATGAGATTTTTACTTCTTCTTCTTTTTCTACCACTAAAAGGGATTACACAACTATCCTTTGATACTATCAAAATGCCAAAATCAGTGGATGAAACATCGGGACTTGAGCTTTTTGATGATTACCTGATTACTCATAATGATTCTGGGGATAAACCAAAACTTTACATTATTAACCAAAAGGGAAAAAAAATAATGGAGATTGAACTTAATCAACTCAAGAACAAAGACTGGGAAGACATAGCTAGGGATTCAGAAAACTACTATATAGCAGATACTGGAAATAATTACGGAACACGTGAAGATCTGAAAATTTATATTTTGGGCCATGATTTTTTTCTTCAAGGAATTATTTCTATTCGATACGAAGCACAAACCACTTTCTATCGGGAACCTAGAAATGAATTTGATGCTGAAGCACTTACTGTCGTTGGAGACCAGCTCATCTTGTTTTCCAAAAACAGAAAAACACTAAAATCCGAAATTTATAGCTTTCCTAAAATAGCAGGCGATTATGTTTTGACTCCCAAAGCTTTAATTGATAGCGATGCACTAATTACAGCTGCAGATTACTATAATGAAAAAGATCTGATTGCACTTACTGGCTATGATTTTAAAGGAGACCAATTTTTCTATATTATAAGAAACTTTGTCAAAAACGGTTATGATGAAATTAAACTTGAACGTTATCCAATTCCTATCAAACCAGCTCAAATTGAGGCTGTAAAAATTATTGATGAAGATGAGTTTTGGCTTAGTTCTGAGAGTGAGGACAATGGAAAACCCAGACTTTTTCGCTTTAAGTTAAAATCTGAGTAAGCCTTATTTTTTAAAAATTAACTCTTATAATTTTTTAACTTGTAGAGATAAAATTTAAACTAAAATGCTTTTAATTGGAAATATGAGAATTACTTTACATCTGGTTATATTGCTCTTAATGAGTACTTCGTTAACTTTTAGTCAAAAAAAAAGAAAAAACAATAAAAAAGCACCCCCAGCTTCTATAAAATATAACAATTTAAACTGGAGAAATATTGGACCTTTCAGAGGAGGTCGCAGTGTTGCTTCATCAGGGGTTGTAAAAAACCCTTCTACCTTTTACATGGGAAGTACCGGAGGGGGAGTCTGGAAGTCGGAAGATTACGGCATAAATTGGGAGAATATTTCTGACGGTTTTTTTGAAACAGGAACGGTTGGAGCAATTGCTGTATCTGAAAGTGATCCTAATATAGTAATTGTTGGAATGGGGGAACATGCAGCTCGAGGTGTAATGACCTCAATGGGTGATGGGGTATACAAATCAGAAGATGCCGGTGCTACATGGAAACACATTGGCTTAGATTATTCAAGACATATTTCCAACATTCAAATTCACCCAACTAATCCTGATATTTTTTATGTTGCAATTCAAGGAGCTCAATATGGATTAAGTAAAGAAAGAGGAATTTATAAAACTTCAGACGGAGGAGAAACCTGGGTAAAATCACTCTATGTAAACGAATTGACTGGGGCATCTTCTTTGAGTATGGATATGAATAATCCTAGAGTATTATATGCTGCCATGTGGGATCATAAAAGGACTCCTTGGCAAATGAGGTCAGGGGGGCCAGGCTCTGGCATATATAAGTCTACTAATGGCGGTGAAGATTGGATCCGTTTAGAAAAAGGGCTGCCCGAGGTAATGGGAAAAGCCGGGATTTCAGTTTCAAGAGCAAATTCTAATATAGTTTATATTAATTTGGAAGCAGAAAAAGAAAAATCTGGGGTTTATCGTTCTGATAATAGTGGAGAAATTTGGAAACAAGTAAATAAAAATAGAATTGCTGTTACTCGATCCTGGTATTATATGGAAATTTTTGCAGATCCTCAAGATGAGAATGTGGTTTATGTGCTTAACGCACCTGCACTTAAATCAATCGATAAAGGAAAAACCTTTAAAAATTTATCTACCCCACATGGAGATAATCATCATTTATGGATTCATCCATATAATAATAAGCTTATGATAAATTCCAATGATGGTGGTGCAAACGTATCACTTAACGCAGGAAAAAGTTGGAGTACACAGCAAAACCAACCCACTGCTCAATTTTATAGAGTTATCGCCGATGCTCAAGTACCTTATCATGTTTACGGAGGGCAACAAGATAATTCTGCAATAGGGATTAAAAGTAGGGATAGTGACTCAGGTATTGATTGGAAAGATTGGTATTCTGTAGCAGGTTGTGAAAGTGCATTTCTAGCTTTTGACCCAAATAATCCAGAAGTCATTTTTGGAGGATGTTACCAAGGAATTATTGAGCGTTGGCATCGGTCATCAAATTCAGGAAAAGAAATTAAAGAATATCCGGAATTAGCACTTGGAAACATTCCCAAGGATTTTAAATTTCGTTATAATTGGAATGCACCTATCCTAACAGCTTCTTCAGACACTAACACTATTTTTCATGCTGGGAATGTAGTTTTTAAAACTCAAGATAGGGGGATTAAATGGGAAGTGATTAGTCCGGATTTGACTCGAAATAATAAAGCTCAGCAAATCGCTGGAGGGATTCCTTTTACAAATGAAGCAGCAGGAGGAGAGAATTACAATACTTTAATGAGTTTGGCGACTTCACCTCACAATTCAGAAGTTCTTTGGACTGGCAGTGATGATGGATTAATTCATATAACTCGGGATGGAGGGAAAAACTGGAAAAATGTAACCCCTAAAAATTTGAAAGAAGGTATAATTAACTCTATTGAAGTATCTCCTCATAAAATTGGCACAGCTTATATTACAATGATGCGTTATAAATTTATGGATTTAACACCATACGTTTATAAAACGGATGATTATGGCACTAGTTGGGAATTAATTACCGATGGAATAAGAGGGGAACATAATTTTGTAAGAGTTGTAAGAGCAGATAAAAAAGTTCCAGGGCTACTATATGCTGGAACGGAAACAGGCTTTTATATATCATATAATGATGGTCATAGCTGGGAATTATTTCAAAATAATCTGCCTGTAGTTCCAATAAACGATCTCTACATTCAGGACAATGATCTTATTGCAGCTACTGCTGGACGAGCCTTTTGGATTTTAGATGACTTAAGCCCAATTCAGGAACAAAAAAAGGTGTCTGGCTTACATTTAGTTTCACCTAAAGCAAATTACCGTATTTTTTCAGGAAAAACAGCTAAAAACACTACTCAAGGAACAAATCCTTTAAACGGCGTAATTTTTGACTATCATCTTCCAAAATTTGAAGACAGCATGGAAGTATCTCTTGAAATTTTTTCTAATGAAAAATTAATTCGTTCCTACAATTCAAAAAAAACAAATAAGATAAAGTCTTGGCCTGGTGGGCCTAGCCCAGAACAAATACTACCCAAAAAAGAAGGTTTTAATCGTTTCCATTGGGATTTGAGAAGAGCACCACTTACAAGTGTAGAAGATGTTTTTGTTTATGGGAGTTATTTAGGAACCAGAGTTGCTCCTGGGGATTTTAAAGCACGATTAAAATTTAATGGCGAGGAAAAAGAAGTAATTTTTTCAGTACTGCCAAATCCAAATCTTTCAATAACAATGTCAGATTTTGAAGAGCAACAAGTTCTTTTAATGGAAATTGAAAATGGCATAAGAAATATCCACCAAACGGTTACAAAAATGCGAAAAGTTCAAAAACAACTTTCAAATTATAGAGAAATTTTAAATGATAAACTGGCTTACCAGGCGTTATTAGAAAAAGCCGAAAATATAGAAGAGAAATTAAAAAGTTGGGAGCAAAACCTTATTCAACCTGATCAAAAGACTTTTCAAGATGTGATCAACTTTAACAATAAACTCAATGCTCAGTGGATGTATCTGAAAGATTATGTGGACAGTGAAGACCCACAAGTATCTGAAGGTGCATTAGAGCGGCACAAAGACCTTAAAAAAGAGTGGTTAATCCAAAAAACATTATTAGAAAAAATTATAGAATTTGATTTTAAATTATTTGAGAGTGAATATAAAGCTGCAAAGGTCCCCGTACTTATTTTTTAGCGCATAGAAGGCTATATTTTAATTATCAACTAAACATATGATTAAGTAATTTAATGATTAAACGAAAAGCTGCTAAAGGTATAAGAAAAACGCATCGTTATTTAGGATTATTTATAGGATTTCAGTTTTTAGCTTGGACGATTTCTGGTTTATATTTCAGCTGGACAGATATAGATGAAATTCACGGAGATCAATTTAGGAGAATACCATCTTTGGAAAATATATTCTTTAATCTAGTTGATTTAGACAGTATTCCTCTGCAAATTGAGGAGCTCAATTTAGTGTCGATACGAAAAGAACCCTTTTATTGGATCAATAACAAAGTGCTTTACCACGCTCAGAAAGGCATAATAAAAGAAAGAATTACAGAAAAGGATGCGGTATCAATTGCTTCAGAAAACATGATAGAGGGGTTAAAAGTTGATCACATAGAATATCTCACAAAAACAGATTCACACCACGAGTTTAGAGCACAGTCTCTTCCTGCTTATGCCATTCATTATAATCATCCTGACAGGTTAGTTGCTTATGTAGATGCAAGAAGTGGAATTTTTAAAAAAGTCCGTCATAATAGTTGGCGTTGGTTTGATTTTTTGTGGATGGGTCACACTATGGACTATCAAGGGCGCGATAACTTTAATAATTTACTTTTAAGAATTTTCTCTCTTTTTGGTATTTTTACTGTAGTAAGCGGTTTTACATTATGGGGAACATCTTCACCAACGTTAAAAAAAATATTTAAATATAATGGATGAATTAAAACGATTTTTCAATTTAATAAAAGAAATATCTTTTTTCGATAGAATTTTTAAATGGTTTAGAATTAGAAGTTTAAGTTTTGAAGCCTTTTCAGAATTTCAGTTCCTTGAAAAAAAGATTATTGATCAAGAAAAAAAGATAAATGATCTTGAAAAAACTATAGGAGAAAATTACAGAGTGATTGATACAATAAAAGAATTAAATGAAAAGAATACTGTTGAATTAAAAATATTAAGAGCCCAAAACACTCAGTTAAGTAATGAAAATAGTGGTTTTAAATCATTAAACGATAGAAGGTTAGAAGAGCATGGAAAAGCAATTGGCCAATTAAACCAAGCAACTAAAAGCGTAGAGAATCGAGAGCAAAAAATACTTCAAGAAAAAGAATCTAGTGAGAAAGAAAAGGTTGATAAAATGAAAAGACAATGGCAAGACCATGAAAAAAATACCGAAGAAGAAATAGAAAGACTTTGCTCTAGATTAAGAATTAATTATGTAAAAAATCCTCCTCTTCAAAAAAAACCTGATAATACAGTTGAAATTGCAGGTGAATTTATAATTTTTGATGCAAAATCGCCAAAGACGGACGATCTAGATAACTTTCCAGATTATATAAAGTCTCAAGCTAAAACTTTAAATAAATACACCGATCAAGAAAAAGTAAAAAATGATATTTTCCTAGTAGTTCCATCAAATACTCTTGAATATATTTCTCAATTAAGAATTACTATGAGTGGATTTAATGTATTTGTAATTGCAAAGGATTCTATAGAATTAGTATTGGTTTCTCTTAAAAAAATTGAAGATATTGATTTGGCTGGAAAACTGGATCCTAGAGACAGAGAAAATTTGATAAGTATAGTATCTAATTTTGCATATTTTATAGGAAGGAATGGGAGAATTAATCTTGAGATTGGAGAGTACTCAGTAAATTTAATAGAACAAATGAGGACTCTAGTCCCCAAAGACTTTTATGAAGAGATTAAAAATAAAGTTGCCGGGCAAACATTTAATATTGCATATGATAAACCAGGTAAAGTAGAAAATACAGCTGGTTTAAAAAAAGAAATTGAAGATCAGAAGAATAAAGCTAACAGATTAGATATTACTCCCCTAAATCCTTCAATTAAAAAAGAGCTTCTGTCTCCAAAAAAAGACTAGCCAAATTAGTACATACATTTATGCAATATTATTTTCTGTGCTACTTGGGTTTATAAAATGGGCTCGAGTCCCGTCCAGAATCAAATCTCATTTTAAATTTATTTAATCTAATCTATTATACATATTGACACCCTTTAAATTCAAATTTGAACCGTAAAGTTGTTCTTTTTTGAATTTATAAAATAAAAAACCCTTCTAAATCAAAGACTTAGAAGGGGATTTCGTGGTACCTCCAGGAATCGAACCAGGGACACAAGGATTTTCAGTCCTTTGCTCTACCAACTGAGCTAAGGTACCCCGCTTTTAAACAATTGCAAATATAGAGGCCTTTTGAGTTCTCACAAAAACATTTCACTTAATTTCTTTGTAATTTTACTAATTCAACTAAAAAGGATGAAGTTAATTATTGATATAGGAAATACTCAAATCAAATATTTTGTGTTTGAGAACGATAAGGTAAAAGCTTATAGTGCCGTTTCCATAGATCAATGGAAAAATACTTTGAAAAAAATTAAAAATGACTACCCTTCAATAAAAAATTGTATTATTTCTGATGTAAATGAAACAATTACAAAAGATTTGAAAAAGGCCCTGATGCCTTTGCCAATTATTTTTTGCTCTCTTGAACTTAGACTTCCCTTTAAAACACTTTATGAGCCAAGCTCTAAATTAGGATCTGATCGAATTGCATTATTAGCTGCTTGTTCAATTCAATACCCTAATCAAAATATTTTGGTTATTGATCTAGGTAGCTGTATTACGTATGATATTTTAGATCGAAAGGGTCTACATCATGGTGGAGCGATAAGCCCAGGGTATTATATGCGCTATAAGGCAATGCATAATTTTTCAAGCCGACTTCCTACTTTAGAACCCAAGAATAATTTTCCTTTATTAGGGACTACTACACAAAGTGCAATGCATGTTGGTGTTTCTCAAGGAATAAAAGCTGAAATAATTGAGTTAATAACTAAATATGAAGAGAAATTTGATTCTTTAATGGTTATTTTAACAGGAGGAGATGCTGAAAGGTTGCCTAAACCATTAAAAAATAGCATCTTTGCGCATTCAAATTTTTTAGCTAAAGGGTTAAATTACTTATTAGTTGACAACATAAATTAATGATTCGAACATTAGCTTTACTAATTTTATTTTTATGTAGCGTATTCACATTTGCACAAAATACAGCTGCATCTCCATATTCAGCTACTGGATTGGGTGAGAGAAGCTTCAATGGCACCCAAGCTTCAAGGCATATGGGAGGTTTAGACGTTTTTACAGACTCTATTCATGCTAATTTAAATAATCCTGCAAGTTATGGGTTTTTAAAAGCTACAACTTATTCTGTAGGGATTAATTATATAAACAATAATCTGGCTTCTTCAACTGAGTCCCAAAATTCAGATATTGCTTCTATAGATTACATTGCTGTAAGTATACCAGCGGGGAAGTTTAGCTTTGGTTTTGGCATAGTACCTTATACCTCTATAGGCTATCGAGTTGAAGGCACAAATCAAACATCAGAATTACAAATCTTTAATAGATACGAAGGTAACGGAGGCTTAAACCAAGCATATTTATCCTTAGGCTTACCCATAGCTTCTTATTTTGCAATTGGAACAACTATAAATTATAATTTTGGAAATCTTTTTTACCGTACTGGACAATTTGTAAAGGGAATTGATAATGGTACTTTTTTATCAAATGAATCAAGTGTTTCTGGATTCAGTTTTCAGTTTTCTGCTCAAGCAAAAATTCCGATTCAAAAAAAATACACACTCCAAGCCATGTATTCATTTCAACCCAAAGGAGAGTTAGATTCTAAAAACAGCCGTATTTTTTCCACTCAGTCTCTATCAACTGAGATTTTGACGGATATTGTTCAAATTGATTTGGCTTCTTCTGGAATAGAAAACACAAATTTGGATCTTTCTCCAATGACACGAATTGGTGTTGGATTTGGAAAAAATAAAAAATGGTTTTTGGGCGTACAGCATAATTTAATAAAATCTGCTAACTTTGGCAACAAATTTTTTAAAAGAGAAAATATTTCATATAGAGATAATAAAAAATGGGTTATTGGAGGGTATTTTATTCCGAACTATTCTTCATTCACAAATTACTGGAGTAAGGTTGTTTACCGATTTGGATTCCGAACAGAACAGATGAGTTCATTAATTAATAATATCCCATTATCTGAAAAAGGAATATCTTTTGGATTAGGATTACCATTAGCTGGTTTATCAAATGTCAATGTTGGTGTAGAAATCAGTCAACGAGGACAAAAAGACTTAGGATTGATTAAGGAGTCTATTATTGCCTTTAGGGTTGGAATGTCGCTGAATGATATTTGGTTTGTAAAAAGGAAATATAATTAAAATTTGAAAAAATGAAAAAAGCATATGTTTTAGGACTTTCTCTAGGAATTTTATTTAAAATACCATTAATTGCTCAAGATGTTAATGCGTGTATGCAGGACTTATCAATTTTTGCGGAATATGTAAAAGTAAAAAATTACACCTCCGCAATTGAACCCTGGATTAAGGTTAGAGAAAACTGTCCAGACATTAATGTTGCTATATATACTTATGGAGAGAGAATTATTAAAGACAAAATAAAAAATGGCACTCTAGAAGAGATTGAAGCTTCTAAAAAAGACTTAATTCAACTCTATAATGAATGGGTTCAGTATTTTCCTAAAAACAAGAATAAGAGTACCGTTGGGGATGTGATGGGTAAGAAAGCTCAAGCATTACTCGATTATAAAATGGCAGATCTAAAAGAGATTTACACTATTTTTGATGATGCTTTCACAAAGGACTCCAAGAGTTTTACTAATCCAAAGTTTCTTTACAACTATTTTAAAACATTATATGACCGTTACAAAGGTGGAGATAAAGAAGTTAGTATGGAAATGCTCATTAATAAGTATGAAGAAGTGTCAGAAAAATTTGATATTGAAACTATTGAGCTTGCTAAGAAACTGGATATTATACTCAAAAAAGAAGATTTGGGTAATCCACTTACTAGCAGAGAGCAAAGGCAAAAGAGAATTTATAATATTAATTCAAAGGCCATAGGCACATTTCTATCTAACTTAGACGCTATTATCGCGAAAGAGGCAACTTGTAAAAACTTAATTCCTTTATATAAAAGAAATTTTGAAGAATTCAAATCAGATGCTCTTTGGTTAAAAAGAGCTGCAAGTAGAATGGATAGCAAAGAATGTTCAGACGACCCATTCTTTGTAACCCTTGTAGAGGCTCTTCATTCACTTGATCCTTCTGCAGATTCTGCCTACTACTTAGGATTACTTAATGATAAAAGTGGTAACTCTCAAGAAGCACTTAGTTACTACGAGGAGTCTATTTCCCTAGAAACAGATACTTATAAAAAAGCAAAAATTCTTTTAAAAATTGCCAATAAGTTTAAGACAGCAGGAAGGAAATCTAAAGCAAGAAGTTATGCCAATAAAGCTCTTGGATTTCAGCCTTCCATGGGGCGTGCTTATTTACTTATAGCGAACATGTATGCTGACAGTGCTAACGACTGTGGTGATACCCAATTCAATAAAAGAGCAGTTTATTGGCTGGCTGCAGATCTAGCTAGAAAAGCTGGGCGAGTAGATAACTCATTATCTAAGATAGCAAAAAGAACGGCTGTAAGTTATACAGGTAGAGCACCAAGTAAAACCGATATTTTTACAGAAGGTAATGAAGGTTCAGTAATCAAATTTAATTGTTGGATCAACAGAAGCGTTTCAGTTCCAAAGCTATAAATGAAATTTAATTTATTAAAAATAATACCGAGGGTTGTAATTTTTTCTTTTACCCTTGTTATTTCTTGCGAAGACAATACGGAAATTCTTAAAGAAATAAATACAGATCGCCAAGATCCTCTTGGAACTGCAAAGAACATTAGAATGGTATACACCGATTCTATAAAAATCCAAGCTATTTTAACAGCTCCATTACATATTGATTATACTAATTTAGATTTTAAGTATGCCGAATTCCCAAAAGGTCTTAAAGTCGTGTTTTTTGATGATGCAGGAAATGAAAATGAAGTTTTAGCTAATTATGGTCTTTTATATAATGACACAAGACTCATAGACTTAAAAGGGAATGTTCAATTAAAATCTCATGATGGCTCTGTTTTAACTACTAATCAACTTTTTTGGGATGCAGAAAACGAATGGTTATTTACAGAAGAAGAGTTTACATTCCAAGATAAGGATTACAATTTCAATGCACTACGATTGGATACCAATAAAGATTTCACTAAATTCCAAACAGGAAATTTAATTGGAACCATTACAGTTTCTGAATCAAAAGATAGCTTAGTGACGGAGTAAAACGCACTTAATTAGGAGATGAAAAGTTATAAAATTTCGGAAGTATTATATTATTTGATAGCGTCGATCTCAGTTTACAAGACGATTGTTCTGTGGGGTGATGAACATACACGTGCCTATTACTTTCTTGGTTTTGCGATTTTATCTATTTTTATGGCACTCTTTAGGCGCCATTACAGGAGAAAATTTAATAAACGCGACAATTCTTCTTAATGATATCCTCAGACTTTGTAATCATTGTTTGCTTAATTCTTTCTGCTTTTTTTTCAGGAATGGAAATAGCTTTTGTATCCTCAAATAGAATTTATCTCGAAATTGAAAAACTCCAAGGTAGTTTTACTTCAAAGGTGCTAAAAAGTATTACCCAAAATCCTTCGCGTTTTATAGCAAGTATGCTTTTAGGAAATAACATAGCTTTAGTTATTTATGGGATATTCACAGGAGATAGAATTTTACAACTTTTTTTCCCAGAAACTATTTTATCTGGCGAAGCTAATTTAGTTGTAGTGTTTTATCAAACCTTGATTTCTACAGCAGTTATTTTACTTACTGCTGAATTTTTACCAAAAGTTTTTTTCCAGCTTTATGCAAATTTAGCAATTAAAATTTTTGCTATACCTGTAGCTTTTTTCTATTATAGTTTTTATCCGATTACTTATTTGATTATTCAATTTACTGATGTGATTCTTAAACGATTTTTAAAAACTGATTCTGATCAAGTTCAACTTTCTTTTTCTAAAATAGAATTGGGAAATTATATTGAAGAACAATTGGAATCTAGCTTTGACAAAGACAATCTTGATTCTGAAATACAGATTTTCCAGAATGCACTCGATTTTTCAGAAGTAAAGACAAAAGAAGCTATGGTTCCAAGAGCTGAGATAGTGGCCGTAGATCAAGATACACCAATCGAAGAAATAAAAGCTTTATTTATTTCTACAGGTTTTTCTAAAATCCCTGTTTTTAAAGAAACAATAGATCAAATTTTGGGATATGTACATGTTTTTGATATGATGAAAAACCCTAAAACCCTAAAAAACATTTTATTACCGTTGGCATATGTTCCTGAAACCATGCTAATTAATGATGTTTTAAAACTCTTGACTCGTCAGCATAAGAGTATTTCTGTTGTGATTGATGAATACGGTGGGATTTCTGGAATAGTAACTGTAGAGGATATTGTTGAAGAACTTTTTGGTGAGATTGAAGATGAATATGACACTGTAGATCATATAGAAAAAAAGTTAGATGAAAATACTTTTGATTTTTCTGCTCGCTTGGAGGTAGATTATTTAAACCAGAAGTATAATTTATTTCTCCCAGAGAGTGAATTTTATGAAACTTTAGGGGGATTGATTGCATATAATATGGGAGAAATACCTAATAAAGACGATAAAATTCAGGTTCCACCATATACATTAAAGATCAAAAAAGTTTCGGCCACAAAAATAGAACAAATCATTCTATCAAAATCTGAAGAGAGTTAAATTTATATGAATTCTATCTATCACCCTTACTTTTAAGCGATGTACTTTATTTATTCATAGGAATAGCTTAATTTCGCAAACTATCAAAAAAAGTAATTATGGCCATTTTAGGAAAAATTAGACAACGTTCCATTTTTTTAATTCTTGTGATTGGGATGGCGCTTTTCGCTTTTGTAATCTCAGGAGTTTTCGATGGAAACTCTGCAAATTCTGGGCCTAACGACCCTATAGCTATTATCAATAATGAAGAAGTAGGAGTAGATTTTTTTCGCCAAATGGTAGATCAAACTCAAAGAACATACAATTATTCTACTCTACAATCTGTTAATTTGGTATGGAATCAAGCCTTGAAAAACACAATTTTTGGTCAGCAATATAAAAAATTAGGGATTGATGCAGGAAAGGATCAATTGGAACAAATCATTTCTTCTGATGATAATGTGGTCAATAATCCAAGTTTTCAAAACGAAGCAGGCTTCTTTGATTTTGGAATATTCTCAAATTATATTTCCCAGATGAAGGTCGAAAACCCCTCTGCTTATGAAAACTGGAAGTTTCAAGAAAAAAGTATAATTGACGTAGCAAAGCAGCGCATTTATCTTGATTTAATCAAATCAAGTAATGTAATGACTGAATCAGAAGCAAAAGCAAATTACCATTTTGAAAATGACAACGTTAATATAGATTATATTCGAATTCCATTTGAGTTAATTCCTGATAGCCTCGTTAAAGTTTCTGACGCTGAGATAAAAAGTTATATAAAAAACAATGAAGTAGATTATAAACTTAATGAGAGTAGAAACATTCAATATGTGGCTTTTAATGAAACACCTACCGAAGACGACCTTGCAACTATTCGATTAAGGTTAGACGGCTTAAAGTCTCAAAGAATTTCTTATAACGATGTTTCTAAACTTACCGATACCATTGAAGGTTTTAAAGAAACTAAAACTGTAGCTGATTTTGTAGATCAATATTCTGAAGTTTCTTTTGATTCCGTTTATAAGTCACGTGGAGCATACAATAATGAATATGCAGATATTTTATTTGGCCTAGACGAAGGAGAAGTGTTTGGACCATATCAAGATGGGAATACTTTCAAAATTTCAAGACTTATGAATCGTAAAAAGAATGCATCATTACGAGCAAGTCATATACTAATTGCATATGAAGGTGCAACTCGTTCCCCATCAGGTATATCAATTACAAAAGGGGAAGCTAGACGCAAGGCCAATCGAGTTTTTCGTGAAGCTAAAAGAGCTTCTTCAGATTTTGCAGCGTTAGCTCGAGAAAATTCTGATGGCCCAACAAAAAATCGTGGCGGTGATTTAGGATTTTTCCAAGAAGGAGAAATGGCAGTAGAATTCTTCAATTTTGTAAATAATAATAGAGTTGGAAAAGTAGGTCTTGTTGAAACTGAATTCGGATTTCACGTCATTAGAATTACAGATAAAGATGACTTAGCATTGATTGCTGATTTAGTTGCAGAAGCATTGCCTTCTGATAAAACATCTAATGAAGTCTTTAGAAAAGCGACTCAGTTTGAAATGGACACTAGAGAAAAAAATGAATTTAACATTATAGCTGAGAGAAACGGTTATAAAGTACGTCCTGTTAAACAAATCAAAAGCTTAGAAGAAAATTTGCCTGGTTTGACTCAGCAAAGAAATATAGTTCGATGGGCTTTTGAAAAAAACACGAAAGTTGGTGACATTCAACGTTTTCCTTTAACCATTGGAGGGTATGTTATAGTTCAACTTACAGATCATTTAAAGGAAGGCATAGCAACTATCGATCAAGTTGGTGATGAAGTTCGTAAAATTATTATCAGAGAAAAAAAAGGAACTCTGATTCAAAATCAATATACGGATAAGTTTACCTTAAAAACTTTAGCTGAGGATGAAAAATTATCAATTGAAACCGCCTCAGCAGTTAATCAAAAAAACCCTACTATAGTTGGAGCAGGGAATGAACCTTCAGTTGTAGGCGTTGCATTTTCTTTAAATCCTGGTGAGGAATCTGATTTAATACAAGGAAAAAAAGGGGTTTATAAATTGTTATTGAAGCAAAAAAACATTGTTGATGATTTGGAAGACTACACCTCTTATGCTGAAAAAATTCGACAAGACACAAGTATCAAAATGATGGAAAGTGTTTATGTAGCACTTGAATCTGTTTCTGAAATTGATGATAATAGAGCTTTATATTATTAATCTAAAATCTTAGATGATTTTAATAAAACCCTTCAATATATATTGAAGGGTTTTTTGGCAGGTCATCAAAAACATTAAAATAGAGTATCTAGACCACTAAGCACATTTTCTTCCAAGGAACTATTGTAGTATATCCCATCTTCTCAAAATATTTTATAGTATCTCCGCCTGTAGCTAAAATAAAATCTCCACCCCAAGCTCCTAAACTTTTAATCTTTCCAGGAAAATTAGAAAACAACACTTCTTTTATAGGTCTTTGATTGATTAAACTTCCTATTATCTTTTCGTGATCTTCCATTGCTTTTTCAAATTCATTTAAATTTGTAGTTGATGACATTAGTTCAGTTAGATAGTCTAGTTTTTTAATTATCCCTGAACTCACTTTTTTTAAATCAAAATCTTGAACAGCTTGTTGACTATCTGCTTTTTGATTTAAATAGACGAAATACAATTCTTCAAAGAATATTGGCGAAAAAGTAGTAGATTCTACTTTGGGTTTATTTTGTTTCTTTGTATAGAAAATGGGTCCCTTGGCAAGTCCACAGGCAACATCATAACCACTCCCTCCATAACTGAAATTTAATAAGTGATAAGGATTTATTTTTGCCCAAGAGGCAATATTTACAATTAAGGAAGAAGAGCTCCCTAGGCCCCAAAGCCGATTAAATTCTATATAGGTTTCAACTTTCCCTCCCTCTAATAAAAAAAAAGGGTTTTCTTTTGCAGAAAAAATTAAAATTTTCTGAAGGCGTTCAGCAGTTGATTGATCGGTACTTTTAGTAATCTTAAAAGATGGTAATTGAAAATTAACTTCAAACCACTTTTCACCCTCGCAATCAAAACTATTCCACGAAAGTTCTTTAGACCCATCCTCTAATTGGAAGTTTAAATGTTGTCCTTTTTTGCATGGAATTGCTAAGGCTTTTGCTCCGGCAAGCACAGCATACTCTGAAGTAATTAATAATTTACCATGACTATAAAAAGAAGACATTTAAAGTTTATTTTTTTCTAAAAAATCATCTACCGCTTGAACGGAAACTTGCTCGGTCTTAAAATAGTTTATAGCAGCTACTTTTTGATCATCATTTGCATTTAATTGATTGAGAATATTGAGCAAATGCATCTTCATATGTCCTTTTTGAATTCCTGTTGTAACAAGAGATTTTAATGCAGCAAAATTTTGCGCTAAACCTGCTACAGCAACAATTTCCATTAATTTTTCGGCTGAAGGATTTTCTAAAAGCTCCATACACCAAGCTACCATAGGGTGAAGTTTTGTCAAACCCCCTACGGTTCCAAGGGCAAGGGGGATTGAGAGCTCCATTACAAATTTGTCTTCTTGGATATATGCATCGCTAAGAGATCTATATTGACCTGAACGTGCAGCATAGGCATGAACTCCAGCTTCAACAGCTCTAAAATCATTACCTGTTGCTATAACCATTGCGTCTACACCATTCATAATTCCTTTGTTGTGTGTTACTGCTCTATAAGGCTCACTCTTGGCTATATCAACCGCCTGGACTATACGTTTAGCATAAGTTTCACCATTTACATCATTATTTTCAAGATTAAATTCTTTTATTAGACAACTAATTTTTGCATGAACTAAACATTCAGGCACATAATTTGAAAGAATACTCATTACAACATCAATTGGATTTTTATTTCCATTAGTGAGTTTATCTTCTTTTGCAAATTGAATTAGAGATTTAGACAAATGTTCTAAACAGGAATTGATAAAATTAGCTCCCATAGCATCTGCTGTTTTAAAACCTAAATGTAATTGATAGTAATTTAATAATACGTCACCTTTATCTATTAAATCGAGACTCATAATCCCTCCACCTCGGGCTTGCATATTTTTTGTTATCGGTATCGTGACTTTAAGTAAATCTGATTTTCTGCGTTCAAAAAAGGTTACCAATTCTTTTGGATTTCCTTCAAAAAAGAAATGTATTTGTCCAACTTTTAATGTGTTTTTAATTTCAGTTTTAAATCCTCCTCGGGTACTCCAAAACTTTGCGGCATTTCCAGCTGCAGCAACCACTGAACTTTCTTCTGTTACCATAGGTAAAGTATAGAAAGACCCATTTATTAAAAAATTAGGTGCTACTCCTAAGGGTAAATAAAAGTTTGACAAACTATTTTCAATAAACTCGTCATGTCTGGTTTGAAGGCTTGAATCAGAGTTCCAATAAGTTTCGAGTTGTTTTTTTGCATGATCAGTATTTTTAAAATGAGTTTTGATAATCCAATCTATTTTTTCCGATTTTGTTAATTTGGAAAAGCCATCAATTTTTTTACTCATGTTTATTTTTTTATAAATATAGAGAATTTGAATCCCATCCAAAATTATGGTTGGCGCATTTTTCCTAAATTGCCTGAGCAAAAAATAATACCATTAAAATTATGAATCCTATTAAGCTTGAGGGTAAACTTAAATTTGACAAAGGCATCAATTTTTATTTACGTTTACTTTCTTTTTATATAATTTTAGCCTTCTCTAATATACTAAATGCCCAAGATTTATCTCTTGACATAGGTGAATTGATGGATGGAAAATACGATCCTAAGCAACTTGAAGCTATTCGATCTATGAAAAATGGATTACATTATACTGTTATAGAAGAAGATAAAAATTCAAACACAAACTCATTAGTTTCCTATGCTTATTCAACTTCCATAGATCGAAAAATATTATTTGATTCAAATCGGTTTCCTGAAAAAACTAAATTTTCTGGATATACCTTTTCAAATAATGAACAAAAAATCCTTCTAGAAACTTTTACTGATCAGATTTATAGAAGATCTAAACAAGCTATTTATTGGATTTATGACATTAAAAAAAATACTTTAGAAAGGCTTTTTGACCAGAAGGTTCAAGAACCACTTTTTTCTCCTGATGGATTACATGTAGCTTACATTTACAGGAGAAATCTTTTCATAAAAAATTTAGAGCTTAATATTGATAAACAAATAACTTATGACGGTGACTATCAAACCCTTAATGGAATTACAGATTGGGTTTATGAGGAAGAATTTGGCTTTGTTCGTGCTTTTGATTGGAGTCAAGATTCAAGTCAGATTGTTTATATGCGTTTTGATGAATCTAACGTTCCTATCTTTTCTATGGATGTCTACGGCAATCAAACATATCCTTTTCCTTATATGTTTAGATACCCAAAAGCAGGAGAGGAAAATTCCAAAATTGAACTTATTGTATATGACATCTCTTCTCGAACCAAAGAAACTGTTAATTTCGGAAATGAAACTCCTTATTATATTCCAAGGATTCAATTTATTGGAGGAAATCATAGTTTGATAATTCAAACTCTGAATCGACATCAAAATAATCTAAAATTATGGCGATGGGACACTCAAAAAAAGAATCTTCAACTAATACTAACTGAAAAAGATGAAGCTTATGTTAGCATTAATGATGATTTAAAATTTATAGAGAATGATGAGTTTTTATGGACTAGTGAAAAAAATGGTTATAAACATATTTATCATTTTAATAAAAACGGAAAATTCATCAATCAAGTCACCCAAGGAAACTGGGAGGTTACAACCATTTATGACTATAATCCTCAAAGTAAAGAGATTTATTACCAATCTGTTGAGGGTAGTAGCACTGAAAGAGGAATTTATGCGATAAAAATTTCTGGTAAAGGTAAGCGCACGCTTCAACCAACCAAGGGATTCAATGGTGCTAGTTTTAGCAGTAATGGGGGATATTATATTCATTCTTATTCTGATGAATCAACTCCTCCAATTTACACACTCTATGAAACGAGAAAAAATCAACCAATTCGCCAATTAATAAAAAACAAAGTATTGATTGAAAAACTTGAATCTTATAATTTTTCAGAAAAAGAATTTTCAACAATTCAAATAAATGGATCAGAGTTGAATATGTGGATGATTAAACCTGCAGGTTTTGATCCTACTAAAAAATATCCACTTTTGATGTTTCAATATTCAGGTCCAGGCTCTCAACAAGTGTCGAATCGATGGGGTGACTCTCGAACACTGTGGCATAAAGATCTTGCTAACCAAGGCTATATAGTTGCTTGTGTAGACGGAAGGGGCACTGGTTTTAAAGGCGCAAAATTTAAGAAATCTACCTATTTGAATTTGGTTAAATATGAATCTTTAGATCAGATTGCTGCAGCTAAAACTTTGGGTGAATTACACTTTGTAGATGATAAACGAATCGGTATTTGGGGCTGGAGTTTTGGGGGGCACATGGCAACTCATTGTTTACTAACAGGGAATGGTGTTTTTTCTTTTGCCATTGCAGTTGCTCCGGTAACCAATTGGCGCTTTTATGACACTATTTATACTGAACGTTTTATGAGAACTCCTCAAGAAAATCCAGATGGTTATGATTTAAATTCTCCAATAAATTATGCAGATCAATTAAAAGGAAACTATTTAATTATTCATGGTTCCGGAGATGACAATGTTCATGTTCAAAACACTATGCGGATGGTAGAAGCATTGATTCAAGCCGATAAACAATTTGAATGGTTGATCTATCCTGATAAAAATCATGGTATATCCGGAGGGAATGCCCGAAAACATCTGTATACTAAAATGACTAACTTTATATTTCAAAACTTATAATAAACTAAATTTAATGGAAGACTTGAAAACCATTCCTCATTCAAAAACTATTTTTGGTCATCCAGCGGGACTATATGTGCTTTTTTTCACAGAGGTATGGGAACGATTTTCATATTATGGTATGCGAGCATTATTTACTCTTTTTCTAGTTGCAAAAACCAATATTGATAATCCAGGCTTTGGATGGACTAATTCAGAATCTATTGCTTTATATGGATGGTACACAATGCTAGTTTATTTGTCCTCTGTTCCAGGAGGCTGGATAGCAGACAATCTTTTAGGTCAAAAGAAAACCGTTATGTTGGGAGGGGTTTTATTGTGTATTGGTCATTCTATTTTAGCTTTTGATTCAGAAATTAGCTTTTATATAGGCTGCTTTTTTGTAATTCTGGGAGTAGGGTGTTTAAAACCTAATATTTCTAGTATGGTTGGGGGACTTTATCCTCAAGGTGATGAAAGAAGAGACCTTGGCTTTTATATTTTTTATATGGGAATAAATATAGGTGGATTTGCAGCACCCATACTTTGTGGTTGGGTTGGGGAAACTTATAATTGGCATTACGGATTTGGATTAGCTGCAATAGGAATGTTTATTGGTCAATTAACCTATTTCTATGGCCAAAAATATTTAGTAGGAATAGGTGATTTTATTGGTAAAAGCTCACATCCAGACAATCAACTTAAAAAAATAAATTTAACTTCTATTGAGAAGGATCGAGTTAAAGTATTATTAATCTCTTTTTTATTAATCATTGTTTTTTGGGGGGCTTTCGAGCAGGCAGGAGGACTTATGAACTTATATGCAAAACAAAAAACTGATCGAATGCTTTTGGGAATTGAAATTCCCGCTTCTTGGTTTCAATCTTTAAATTCGTTTTTCATTATTACATTGGCAGTATTTATTGGAGGGTTTTGGATGCGATGGAAGTTAAAGGGTAAAGAAGCTTCTTCTCTTTATAAAATTGCAATTGGTATTTTAATTATGGGCATGGGCTTTATGTTTATGCGTTTTGCTGCTATAGAATACGAAGCAGGTGGAAAATCACCAATGTACTGGCTTGTATTAGCTTATTTGTTTCATACTATAGGAGAACTATGTGCATCACCAGTTTCATTATCATTTATAACTAAACTTGCCCCAGTTAAGTATGCAGCATCTATAATGGGGCTCTATTGGGCCGCTACAGGTATAGGAAATAAATTGGCTGCTGGAATAGGAGGGTTTGCAGAAACTGCAGGGGAAAAGCAAATATTTTCGGGAATTTTTATTTTTTGTACAATTATTGCTTTATTAGTTTTATTATTATTAAAGCCTTTAAAAAGACTTACTCATGGAGCAGAGGAACTTAAACATATTTAATAACTTTATGGCACCAAATAATTATTGGTTAAACATCTTTCATATGAAGTTTTACTTTTTAATTATTATAGCTTTGATACTTAATTCTAATAGTATTTTAGGTCAAGAAATTGAGTGGATGTCTATGGCTGAAGCTCAAGAAGCTCAAAAAAAAGAACCTAAGAAAATTTTTATGGATGTCTATACCGATTGGTGTGGACCATGCAAATTATTAGATAAAAACACCTTTCAAAATCCTGATGTTTCTCGATATATAATTGAAAATTATTATGCAGTTAAGTTTAACGCTGAAGGAGTGGAGGAAATTAAATATTATGATCAGATTTTTACCAACCCCAGCTATGACCCTAATAAAACAGGTCGAAATTCGACACATCAGTTTACCCAATTTCTTGGTGTAAAAGGATATCCAACAATGGTGTTTTTTACTGAAAACGGAGATCCAATTATGCCCTTAACTGGCTATTATAAGCCTAAGCAAATAGAACTCTTTTTGAAAATGATAAAACAAGGAGATTATCAGGTATTTTCTAAACCCGAAGATTTTGAAAACTATAAAAAGAACTTTATTCCCCGTTTCAGAGGTTAATTATAAATATTATTACTTTATAGCATCAAAAATCAATTGAGCAGTTTTTTTACTTGCTCCAATACCCCCAAGTTTTTCTTTTAATACTAGGTAGTCTTCTTTTACTTTTTTTAGAGAATCTTTTTTCAAAAGTATTTCTAAATGACACACTAATTTTTCAAATTTACAATCATCTTGAATAAGCTCAACTACAGCTAATTTTTCAAGAATCAAGTTTACTAAAGAAATATATTTAAGTTTAATAATCTTCTTCCCAATCCAGTAACTTATTGGGCTGGTTTTGTAACAAACCAGTTGAGGAACATTGAATAGTGCAGTTTCTAGTGTGGCCGTACCACTTGTCACCAAAGCTGCAGAACTATTTAGTAGAAGCTGATAGGTGTTTTTATGAATAATATTTAAGGATGAAGATTTGATAAAAGGGCGGTATTGTTTAGGTTTAATTCCAGGAGCCCCAGCAATCACAAATTGGAATTTCTTGAAATGAGTAGCAATTTGATTAAAAAGAGGCAGCATTTTTCTAATTTCTTGTAGTCTACTTCCAGGAAGTAATGCTACAATAGGTTTTTTAGGATTTAAATTATTTGTTTTATAAAATTTAGGATCCTTTAAATATTTAGGTAATTGATCCATCAATGGGTGTCCAACAAAATGAACTGGAAACTGATGTTTTTTTTCAAAATATTTTTTTTCAAAGGGAAGAATTACATATAAGCCGTCTAAAATTAGTTTCATTTGCTTCACTCGGTTTTCTTTCCAGGCCCATACCTGAGGGCTTATATAGTAGTGATTTTTAAAACCCTTAGTTTTTGCCCACTTAGCTATTCTAAGATTAAAACCAGGGTAATCGACATAAATTATTACATCGGGCATATATTGTAAAATATCTTTTTTACACAATGAAAAATTACTTAAAATTGCAGGAAAATGAGATAGTACTTCCCAAAAGCCCATAAAGGCTAATTCCTTATAGTGCCTTACCAAGACTGCCCCTTCCTTTTCCATTAACTCTCCACCCCATGCCCTAAACTCTGCCTTGGAATCTAATTCTTTTAGAGCATGTATTAGCTGGGAGCAATGAAGATCACCTGAGGCCTCACCAGAAATAAGATAATACTTCACAGGGTTGATTTAATAATTAAGTTTTAAAAAAGCTATGAAAACAACTAAAACAAAAGAAATGGCTACAAGTCCTGCCGCAAAAGCAAATTTATTTTTTCGGATCGCCAGAAAAAAAACTGGTAGATTAATTAAAGCAGCAATAGAGATTAAGCCACCAAGTTTATTTTGATTATAAAAACTGGACAAACTATCTTCTATAGGTTCGTTTGAGAGAAAAAAAAGAAAAATTAATACTCCAAAACTAGTCCAAAGCAAACCTGTTAAGATTCCCCAATAAAAATATTTACTTTTTATAAATTCCATTTATTGAGATGCTTAATACTATGATGTGCAGTCAAATCAAATTGTGTTGGAACTACTGAGACATAACCATGACTCAAAGCCCATTCATCAGTATCCTCTTCTTTATCTTTATTTACAAACGTTCCAGTTAACCAGTAGTATTCTTTTCCCATTGGGTTAGTCCGCTTATCAAATTCTTCTACCCAACTGGCTTTGGCTTGTCTACAAATCTTAACACCTTTTATATTCTCTTCTTTAAGTTTGGGGAAATTAACATTGAGAACAACACCTTTTGGGATACCATTTTTTAATGCTTTAATTGTAATTTTGTGAATGAATCTTTTTAGAGGGTTAAAGTCTGCATTCCAGCTAAAGTCTAATAGGGAAAACCCAATTGCAGGAACACCTTCTATGCCTGCTTCCATGGCCGCACTCATTGTTCCTGAATAGATTACATTTATTGAAGAGTTAGAGCCGTGATTAATCCCAGAAACACAAAGATCAGGCTTCCGGTCTAACAGTTCATTTACAGCTAACTTAACACAATCTGCAGGAGTGCCTGAACAACTGTATTCTAATTGAGGGCCATTTGTTAAATTAATTTTTTGGCAATGTAAAGTAGAATTTATTGTAATTGCATGGCCCATGGCTGATTGAGGAGAGTCTGGAGCAACAACAACAACTTCTCCAATTTCATTCATTATTTCGATTAACGCCCGCAGTCCTGGCGCTGTTATTCCATCGTCGTTGACAACTAATATAAGCGGTTTTGTCTTCATAAATTTTATTTCATTACTAAATTAAGAAATCTTTAAACGCTTCCTTTTAAAACAATATTAACAAAACTGTTTTATAATATGCGTATATTTAGAGGCTATAAATTTGAAAAATAAACATCCTCCAATGCGAAAATATTTTTGGACCTTACCATTTATTTTGATTACTGGATTTGTTTTTGGGTATACCTTAAAGAATGATGATCCCAATAAAGATAAACTTTTATTAGAAATTATTTCCTATGTTTTGAACCGTGGACATTATGATCCTAAGGACCTTAATGATTCATTTTCTGAAAACGTTTTCAAAAATTATTTAGAGAACCTTGATGGGCAACATCGATTTTTTATAAAATCTGACATTAAAAGTTTTGAATCTTATCGTTTTAAAATCGACGATGAATTAAAAAACAATGAAATAAATTTCTTTTCTCTAACCTTCTCTAAGCTTATACAACGCATGAATCAGGTAGAGAGCTTCTATGAACAATTACTAGAACAACCTTTTAATTTTTCTATTAAAGAAGAGATCAATTTGGATTATGATAATACACCTTACACTAATAAT
>CABXKB010000016.1 GCA_902512755.1 uncultured Bacteroidota bacterium
GTTCAAGTACTGTTGAAGAACTTGTAAAAATATTCCAAGAATTATCCGGAAGCGAAGATTGGTTCAAGAACCATAAATCACTCCAAAACATCAACCAACTCTTTGATGAAAAATTTCAACTAGAGGCTGAAGAGCAAAAGAAAAAGTTTTTAGATCAAGGGGGGAATGAAATTGATTTTTTCTTTAAGCCTGATTATAAAAAGAGTTTTGATCAAATTACTTTTGAATATCGAAAAAAGAGAAGAGAACATTTCAAAAATCAGGAAGCAACTCAAAAAGTAAATCTAGAAAGGAGAAAAACCATAATTGAAGAAATTAAAAATCTGATAGATCAAAATCAAATTAATTCCAAGTCATACAAGGAGTTTAGGTCACTGCAAGAGAGTTGGTATAACACTGGTCAAGTTCCTAGAAATGATAGCCAAAACCTTTGGGATACATTTAAACATCATGTTGAGCGCTTTTATGCCTTTTTACATCTGGACCGTGAGTTTAGGGAAATGGATTATAATTACAATTATGAAGAAAAAATTAAAATCATAGAACGCGCTGAAGCACTTCAAGATTATACGGACACCATTAAAGCGAGCAGAGATTTAAACATCCTTCACAAACAATGGAAAAATGATTTAGGACCTGTTGCAAAAGAACATCGTGAAACCCTTTGGACTCGATTTCAAAAAGCTTCAAAAGTAATCCAACAGCAAAGACAAGAATATCAAAAAAATGTATATGGATCAATGAAAGCTAATCTTACGAAAAAAGAAGAATTGCTATTGGAAATGCGTGAAATTCTTAAAGATATTCCAGAAAATCATGTTGCCTGGCAAAATGCATTAAATAAATTTAATACTGTTAGAGAAAACTTTAAAAAAATTGGTTATGTGCCAGCTAAAGAAAGTAAAGCTTCTTGGAAAAGCTTTAGAGAAGTAGGTACTGAATTTATGAGATTGAAAAATTTATTTTATAAAGAACAAAAAAAAGCTTTTAACTCTAATATAGAAGCTAAGAAAAATTTGATTAGTTTATCCAAAGAAGTTATAGATTTGGATGATTGGAAAAGTTGTGTTCAAAAAATGAAAGACTTTCAAAAAGAATGGAAAAATATTGGTTTTGTCCCAAGAAAATTAGACAATAAGTTGTGGAAAGAATTTTCAGATGTCCAAAAAGAGTATTTTGATCGATTAAAATCTGGATTTCAGCTAGTAAATTCAGAACAAGAATTATTACTAAAGAAAAAGACATCATATTTAGATAAAATTAAAAATCAGAACTTTACAGCTGAAATGGAAGCGGTCAAAAAAGAATTTTTTGATCATTGGGACAAATGGAATCAATTAGGGACTCTAGACCCAAAAAATGAGATTGATATGAATCAAACCTTCTTCAATACTCTGATCGATAAAATCAAAAAAATAAAACTTGAAAAGAAAGAAATTAATTCTATAATTAAAGATATTAATTTAAATCTTATACAAAATGATCCTGAACGTTTGGAAAAAGAATTTCGATCGATTCGATCACTTTTATCTAATTTAAAAGCAGAATTAACCCAACTAGAAAATAATTTAGAGTTTTTCAGTAACTCTAGTATTGAAAATCCTCTTTTTAAGAACGTAGAAAAACAAATAAGTTCTTGTCAAAAGAAAATTGATAAAGCTCAAAAAGAGTATATAAATCTCAAACAAATTAGAAATGCACAAAAGAAATCAGCATTTCCTTCAGAAGAAGAATCTAAAACCCTGCCAGATCAACAATCATCTGATGGAAAAGATTGATTTTTTGCATCTTTCCAGATAGTTTCCATTTCCGATAGAGATAATTCACCCAAAGATTTTTCTAATTGTTGTGCTTTTTCCTCAATAAAGTTAAATCGTTTAATAAACTTTTGATTTGTTCGCTCTAATGCATTGTCAGGATTTATTTTTAAAAAACGTGCATAATTAATCAAAGAAAATAAAACATCCCCAAATTCCTCTTCACTTTTTTTTATGTTACCTTTTGAAACTTCTTCTTTGAATTCAATAAGTTCTTCCTGAACTTTAGCCCAAACTTGCTCTTTAGTCTCCCAGTCGAATCCAACGCCTGCTGATTTTTCCTGAATACGCTGAGCCTTAACCAATGACGGAAGTCCTTTAGGCACTCCACCTAAAACTCTATTCTTTCCTTCCTTAAGCTTTAAAGCCTCCCAATTTTTTTTTACATCATCGTCATCCTTAACTTTTATATCACCATAAATATGAGGGTGCCTAAACACCAATTTTTCAGAAATATTATTGACTACATCAGCAATATCAAAAGCCTCTTTCTCACTTCCCAACTTGGCATAAAATATAATATGAAGTAATAAATCTCCTAACTCTTTTTTTATTTCTGAAAGATTACCTTCTAATATAGCATCACCTAGCTCATATGTTTCTTCAATAGTCAAGTGCCTTAAACTTTCAAAAGTTTGCTTTTTATCCCAAGGGCAGTTCTCTCTAAGCTCGTCCATAATGTCTAGCAAGCGTCCAAAAGCAACTAATTTTTGTTTCTTTGAATTCATTTTTCGATTTCTTTAGAAACCTGTTTACCTTCCTTATGATTGAGCTCTAGATTAGTTTTAAGTTTTACTAATTTTATTATCTCTTTTTGAACCAGTATGTTATACCACTGGATTATCTTCTTTATATCACTAGGATATACACGATCTTTATCATAATTTTCAATAACATCAAAAAAGTAAGCCTCTAGATCTATTGCAGGAGATTTTGGTTTTATCTTTGTAGTACATCCATTTTCATTAACTAGTATTTTTTCAAAAACTTCAGCAAGGGATATTTCTTTTCCTATACAATAAACCTGAATTTCACTCAACATAATAATTTGTTGATTTGTTGAAGTCATTATTCTCTTTCCATCAAGAATTGAAATAGCTATTATCCCTCGATTTGTTTGTGTTTGAAGTTTAAACAATCCTGGGTAGCCAGATATTGATAATATATTATTTAAATCCATTCTTAAAGTCTTGGTTTTTTAGGAAATTTCATTAGATAGTCCACTGAAACAGCACCCTTTGAAATTGAAGTTAATCTATTTTTTATGAGTCTCTTTTTTAGGGGAGACAAATGATCTGTGAATAATATTCCTTCAACGTGATCATATTCATGCTGAACAACTCTTGCGGCAAGACTATTTAACTTAAGCTTTTGACGTTCGAAATTTTCATTAAAAAAAGTAATTAAAACTTCTTCTTTGCGAGATACGTCCTCATGTACTTCAGGAATACTCAAACAGCCTTCGTTAAAATCCCAAACATCTCCACCTTCACTAATAATTTTAGGATTTATAAATACTCTTTTAAAAGAACTTAAAGTTTCTACCTCTTTTTTATTCATAAGCTCTTCATCAACAAAAGGAGAAGCATCAATGACAAAAATACGAATAGATAGGCCTATTTGTGGAGCTGCAAGACCAACTCCATTTGAGGCATACATAGTTTCCCACATATTATCAATCAGTTGAATTAAATTAGGATAATCGGAAGTTATTTCCTTAGCTACTTTTTTTAAAAGAGGTGCCCCGTAAGCTAAAATGGGTAATATCATAATGTGTTTTTTTTATAATCTAAATAGGACTGCAATATAAGTGTAGCGCTTATTTGATCTAATAAACCTTTATTTGAACGCTTCTTTTTTTTGAGACCTCCTTCAATCATTGTTTGAAAAGCCATCTTAGAAGTAAATCGTTCATCATATCTTTCAATTTTGTGTTCAGGGAAATTTTTCTTTAACAATTTTATGAAAGATCTAATATGAATTTCTATATCTGCTAGGGAGCCATCTTTTTGAAGCGGCCGTCCAATAACAAAGCTTTCAATATTATCGGTTTCACAAAGCTCTTTTAAATATGAAATTACTTCATGAGTAGGGAGGTTATTAAGTCCACTCGCAATAATCTTATTAGGATCAGTACAGGCTAAGCCTGTTCTCTTTGTTCCGAAATCAATGCCAATTAAATAGCCCATCAATATTTTTTTCAAATATACCTTTTTCAACATCAATGTTTGTTTTTTAAATATTAGAACTTTTATTTGCTTAAATAAAATTCTCCAATTGAAAATAAACCCCAAGAAATTCTTTTTTTGTTTATTATTTAATTTGAAGTAAATACAAGTAATTTAATAATGAGCTTCTAAATTGAATAGTTATGAATTCTTTACCTTTGACAAAAATTTTAAAATGCAAAATATCATTGAAATGGCTTGGGAAAATCGATCTTTAATCAAAGAATCAAAAACTCAAGATATAATCCGAAAAGTTATTGACCAATTAGATAAAGGTACTCTCCGGGTTGCAGAACCAACTGATAAGGGATGGAAAGTCAATGAGTGGATTAAAAAAGCAGTTGTTTTATATTTCCCAATTCAAAAAATGAAAACTTTAGAAGCTGGTCCTCTAGAATTTCATGATAAAATCCCACTTAAAACTGGATATGAAAATAAGGGTATTCGTGTAGTGCCTCATGCGGTTTCAAGACATGGAGCTTATATTTCTAAAGGTGTAATTTTAATGCCCAGTTTTGTAAATATTGGTGCTTATGTAGATTCAGGCACTATGGTTGATACATGGGCTACTGTTGGAAGTTGTGCTCAAATTGGAAAAAACGTTCACCTTAGCGGTGGTGTTGGAATTGGAGGAGTTTTAGAACCACTTCAAGCTTCTCCTGTGATTATTGAAGATAATGCATTTTTAGGATCTAGAAGTATTGTAGTTGAGGGGGTTCATGTAGGTTCAGAAGCTGTGCTAGGAGCTAATGTGGTGCTTACAGCTTCAACAAAAATCATTGATGTTACAGGTTCAAAGCCCCTTGAACACAAAGGAATCGTACCTTCTCGTTCTGTTGTAATTCCTGGTAGTTATACTAAAACCTTTTCAGCAGGTAATTATCAAGTTCCCTGTGCACTCATAATAGGTAAGAGAAAAGAAAGTACTGATAAAAAGACTTCCCTAAACGACGCACTTCGAACACATGATGTCGCAGTTTGAAAATATTATATATAAAATTAATCTAATATCATTTAACACTTTATTGTGGAATTGAAAGATGATTTTTCTAAATCTTTAAATACGCAGCTTTTTAAATTGATTAGTGAAGTTGCAAAATCATATGGTATGCAGGCATATGTGATTGGTGGATTTGTTAGAGATCATTTACTAGACAGGAAGAATAAAAAAGACATTGACATCGTTGCAATAGGCTCGGGAATTGAACTTGCAAAAGCAGTTCAAAAAAAATTAAAAGGAGCTAAACCTGTTAAAGTTTTTAAAACATTTGGGACAGCGGTGATAGAATGGAATCAATTAGATGTTGAATTTGTAGGTTCAAGGAAGGAGTCATATTCAGATGAAACTAGAAATCCCCAAGTTGAGTCAGGTACTTTAGAAGATGATCAAAATCGAAGAGATTTTTCCATCAATGCTCTTGCAGTAAGTTTAAACCTAGAAAACTTTGGTGAGCTATTAGATCCATTCAATGGCATTTCAGACTTAAAACAAAAAATAATTCGGACACCTTTAGACCCTGATTTGACATATTCAGATGATCCTCTTCGAATGTTACGTGCTATACGTTTTGCTACTCAACTAAACTTTGTGATTGAGGAAAAATCTCTAGCGGCCATAACAAAAAACACAGCCCGAATTAATATAATTTCTAAAGAGAGAATAGTTGACGAGTTAACCAAGATTTTAGCTGCTAAAAAACCATCTCATGGTTTTCTCTTATTAGAAAAAACAGGACTCTTGAAACATGTTCTTCCAGAGTTAATTGCCTTAAAGGGTGTAGATGAATTTGAAGGGCAAAGACATAAAGATAATTTTTACCATACCTTGGAAGTTGTTGACAATTTATGTCCAAATAGCAATAATATTTGGTTGCGTTGGGCTGCTTTGCTCCATGACATAGGTAAAGCAAGTGCGAAAAAATTTATACCCAATTCAGGTTGGACCTTTCATAATCACGAATTCATTGGATCTAAGATGATTTATAAAATCTTTAAGCGTCTAAAAATGCCACTTAATGATAAAATGAAATATGTCCAAAAAATGGTTTCAATGAGCTCTAGACCTATCATAATTGCTGAAGACCATGTAACGGACTCAGCCATTCGACGCTTGCTCTTCGACGCTGGGCCTTTTATAGATGATTTGATAACTCTTTGTGAAGCCGATATAACTACCAAAAATCCTAAACGTTTTGATCGTTATCATAATAATTTTAAGATTGTTAGGGAGAAAATAATTAGTATTGAAGAAAAAGACCATCTTAGGAATTTTCAGCCTCCTATAAGCGGTGAAATTATTATGAAGTATTTTGGAATAAAACCTTCTCGGGAAATTGGGAAAATTAAAGAATCTATTAAAGAGGCAATATTAGATGGAGAGATTCCAAATAAATTTGAACCAGCTTTTGAAAAAATGAAAGAAGAGGGTAAAAAAATAGGATTGAAAGCTGATGAATAGACTTTATATATTTTTTTTAGTATCAAGCTTAATATTGGTCTATTTAGTTATTGCTGCAGGGGCCACTGTCCGCATGACTGGAAGTGGCATGGGATGTCCTGATTGGCCAAAGTGTTTTGGATATCTAATTCCTCCTTCGGAACGATCACAATTGGACTGGAAAACTGAATATCCTTATAAAACAGGACAAGTAATCATTGTTGATAAAGATCTACGTATAGCTGTCAAGGACTTTAAATCAAATATTTCATATAATCCAAAAAATTGGGCACCTTATACTAAGCATGACTATGCGATCTTTAATCCTATCCATACCTGGATTGAATTCATCAATCGCCTTCTGGGAGCTATTGCCGGTTTAGCAACACTATTATTATTAATAGCTGCAATCTTAAGATTTAAAAAAGATTTTTTGATAATCATAGTTTCTTTTTTAATTGTCCTGGGCATGTGCATTCAAGCTTGGCTTGGTAAAATAGTTGTAGACTCCAACCTCATTCCCTACAAAATAACGATTCATATGGGCATGGCTTTTCTAATCTTATTCTTCCTTGTTTTCTTGTTGGAACGAGAAAATAAATTTTTGAAAAAACTACCAGTTTCAGCTACCTTTAATTCATTAGTAGCAATAAGTTTAATCCTCACGCTTGTTCAAATTATTATGGGAACCCAAGTAAGACAATTTGTGGACGGCCAAATACACTATTGGGGCCTTGAGTCTCCAGCTAAATGGTTAAGTGAAGCACCTTTTCTATTATATTTTCACAGAAGTTTTTCGCTTATAGTGTTTGTTGTTCATTTAGCACTTGCTTTTATATTATTCAAACATCGATATGTTCCAGCTGTATTTTTAAGTATTTTATTTTTAGTTATTTTAGAAATTCTTACTGGAATTTGGATGTATTATTTTGATTTCCCTTTTTCTTCACAACCCTTACATTTATTATTTGCTTCACTTTTGTTTGGAGCTCAAACATATTTTATGATCCGTATAATTAAACAAAAATGATATATAGAATCCGAATTATTTTAGACGTAAAAGAAGATGTGCTTCGAGATATTGAAATCGAAGCAACAGCAACTTTAGAAGATTTACACAATGCCATTACTCAATCCTTTGGGTTTTTAGGAAATGAAATGGCTTCTTTTTACAAATCTGATGATGCTTGGCAACAAGGAGAGGAACTTGCGCTCGAATCTATGGAAGAAGGATTTAATATGAGAGAAGAGCCTCTAAATAAGATATTTTCATCATCGCAACATCATTTAATTTATGTCTATGATTTTTTAAATCTTTGGACCTTTTTTGTTGAGCTTAAAGAAGTAGGTGATATTCTTTCCACAATAAGCTATCCAAACCTAATTCATAGTAAAGGAGATGTTCCTGAAGAAGCCCCTGAAAAAATGTTTGAATCAGACAAAGAAAAAGATTCTAAAAATGATGAAAATGAAGAAGATATCGGCTCAGAAGACTATAATGATAATGACATTTATTAGATTAAGTCTTGCATATTTACTTTTTCATAATGGAAACGAACAAAATTTAATGTTGCACGCATCAAATCACCCATTGACTTACTATCTAAAAAAGCTTTGTCTTTAGTGAATTTATATATTTCTTTTCGCAAACGTTCTAAATTTCGAGTAATTGTTAACTGATCGACTTGCATAATATCCAATAATTTTTTAAGACGATTACCAGAACTAATAATTCTTCGGGCAACAATAGAGCGTTCCTCAATTTTATACTGACTAATAGAATCGTGATTAAGTTTGGTACGCACCAAATCCATTATAGGTATATTCTCTTTAAAGAATTGAGGGCGATAGACTGAAAGTTTCCCTTCAAAAGACTGTTGATCAAAGTCTATGGGGCGAATTTTATAAACAACTTGGTCAAAATCGTGTGTTGGAACCACTACATAATTATATGCACGCATATCACCTAATAAACGAATCATGCATCTTTCATTAAATTTAACATACTCCTTAGCGATTTGTGCCTTTTCTGAGTTATTACAATTCGGTAGAAATTCTTTAATAAAAGTATCGCCTGGAATACCAGAAATATGCTCTTCAATTAAAGTGTTATTATTGACTAAAAAGTTTAAGTTGTATGGAGAAAGCATATGCTCAAACTCTAAACCATAGATTCGAGAAGCATCGGTTTGCTTGATATAATAATAAGTGAAATTGTCATTTAAAATATTACGAATCTTAATTCGAAAAGGTTTGGAGTTTCCAAAAGTGCAATAATCAATTGAATCAACATTAAGATATTGAATTCCAGACTCATTACCATCAGAGTGAAGTAGGGTGTAAATTTTCTTTAGATGAAAGTCAATTTCTCGACGCTCAGTATCAGAGAAATAAACACTTACCCAGAGTGTGTCATTATCATTTTTATCATATACAACTACCGAACCTGTAAAACGCAGTAAGTCACTATAATGAATAGGAATTTCAATCCATCGATCGTAGGACTTTAAAAAAGTAGCTAGGCCCGAAACAATGGGGTAGAATGGTTTTTTCTGGGATATTAATTTTTCTTCCATAACCTCATTTATCAAATGTACTTATCTTTTTTGTAACAAAATATAATTGTTTAAACCTGATAAGGTGATCAATTGTCTGTTTTAACCAAAATCTATTTATAAGCTTTCTTTTGGCTTGTCTTTATATACTACCATTGATATTTTGTATTTTTGTAGCTTGACAAAAATGTAATGGCTTTTCAAATTTTATCTGATTTTAACCCGACTGGAGATCAACCACAAGCTATAGAAGAGATTGTTTCTCAATTTAAAAACAAGCATCCTTATGTAACCTTACAAGGTGTTACGGGATCTGGAAAGACCTTTACCATGGCAAATGCTATAGAGCAATTACAAAGTCCCACTCTAGTTTTAGCACACAACAAAACTTTAGCAGCTCAGCTTTATTCAGAGTTTAAACAATTTTTTCCCAACAATGCTGTTGAGTATTTTGTTTCTTACTATGACTACTATCAACCTGAAGCTTATATTCCTAGCACTGGACTTTATATTGAAAAAGACTTGTCAATTAATGAAGAAATTGAAAAACTTCGGCTTAGCACCACTTCGTCGCTTCTTTCTGGAAGAAGAGATGTATTGGTCGTAGCTTCAGTATCTTGCTTATATGGAATTGGTAATCCTGATGAATTTGAAAAAAATGTCATCAAACTGAATAGAGATCAAATGATTTCTAGAACCAATCTTATGCATCAATTGGTCCAAAGTTTATATTCAAGAACTACAAATGAATTTGGACGAGGAAATTTTAGGGTTTTAGGTGATATAATTGATATTTTCCCAGGTTACGCAGATATAGCCTATAAGGTTCATTTTTTTGGAGATGAAATAGAGTTAATAGAATCATTTGATCCTATAAACAATCAAAAAATTGAGCAATATGAAAAAGTTAAAATTTACCCTGCAAACATATTTGTTACATCTCCAGATGTGATACAAAATGCAATCTTACAAATACAAAATGATTTAGTAAAACAATTAGATTATTTTAAAGAAGCAGGGAAGTTTTTAGAAGCCAAGCGTCTACAAGAGCGAACAGAATTTGATTTAGAGATGATTCGAGAGTTAGGTTACTGTTCTGGCATTGAGAACTACTCTCGTTATCTTGATGGAAGGCCACCAGGGACTCGCCCCTTTTGTTTATTGGACTATTTTCCTAAAGACTTTTTGATGATTGTTGATGAAAGCCACGTAACAATTTCACAAGTGCATGCAATGTATGGCGGGGATCGAAGTAGAAAAGAGAATTTAGTAGAATACGGCTTTCGTTTACCAGCAGCAATGGACAATCGCCCTTTAAAGTTTGAAGAGTTTGAAGATCTCCAAAACCAAGTGTTATATGTTAGTGCAACACCTGCTGACTACGAATTGAAAAAAACTGAAGGTGCTTTTGTAGAACAAGTCATTAGACCTACAGGGTTACTTGATCCAATTATCGAAGTGCGCCAAAGTAAAGATCAAATTGATGATCTTATTGAGGAAATACAGCAACGTGTCGAAAAGGATGAGCGAACATTAGTAACTACTTTAACTAAACGGATGGCAGAAGAGCTAACGCAATACCTCAGTCGCGCCCAAATTCGATGTCGTTATATACATAGCGATGTAGATACTCTGGAGCGTGTAGAAATCATGCAAGACTTAAGAAAGGGTGTTTTTGATGTTTTGATAGGGGTAAATTTACTTCGCGAGGGATTAGACTTACCTGAAGTTTCCCTTGTTGCAATTTTAGATGCAGATAAAGAAGGTTTTTTACGTTCTAATCGCTCTCTAACGCAAACTGTAGGGCGAGCAGCAAGAAATATTAATGGTAAAGCAATAATGTATGCCGATATAGTAACTAAAAGCATGAAAAAGACTATAGATGAAACTAATTATCGACGAGAAAAACAGATATCCTTCAACAAAAAAAATAATATAATTCCAAAAGCATTAAACAAATCTTTGGATAGTGCATTAGCAAAAAACTCAGTATCTACATTTGTGCAAGAGCTTGAAGAAAGAAAAGCAGCCGAGGAGGTTAATCGGTATTTGACTAAACCCGAAATTGAAAGGAAAATACGTGAAGTTCGAAAGCATATGGAAAAAGCGGCAAAATCACTTGACTTTATTGAAGCCGCCAAATTTAGAGACGAAATTAAAAGTCTAAAAGAACAATTATAATTCAATTTAATAAGATGAAAATCAAATCTATTTTTTTTTCTTGTTTTTTCATATAGTTGGTGCTTGTATTCTATACGCACAAGAACTAACCGCTGTTGTTAAGGACAGCATAACTCAAAAAGCTATTCCTTTTGCAAGCATATACCTCAACTCACGAAGCGGAGTGGTTTCAAATGAGGAGGGTCGCTTTCGTCTACTTTATGAAACTTCAAAAGAAAATGACTCACTTTTTATTTCTTGCATGGGATATAAGACACTCAGTATTCCTTTTTCTAAAGTTGAAGACAGTATCTTTTTCTTAAATCCAAAGACGATTGAACTTAATTCTATTATTTTAAGTAACAAACAACTTGATGTTAAAGAGATTTTGAAAGAAATCCAAAAAGGTATTCCTGAAAAATATGAGCTGGGACTTACTGAAAAAAAACTTTTTTTTAGAGAAACTGGCTCACAAGAATTTAAAGCCTTAGAAGTTAAAATTAAAAAAACCTCAATAGATCAATTTAATCAAGTATTTTGGGACAGTACACTTTATAAAGTACCTAAGAAAAATACCTGGTACTTTGAATTAATCGGAAATCTAAATGGGGATTATAACGCCAAAAATCAAAAGCTTGAATTACTTCGAGCTTTGGAACTCGAGGATAAAGAAAAGACAGCTATTTTTGAAAATATTGAAAAACTTTTTGATACTATTCTAAAAGAAAATGTGAAAAGTAATTCCTTCTTTAAAGTACGCTCAGGTTTAATTGGAGGAAAGGTTGAAGCTGATGAAATAAATGATTCATCACAAGACACCTTGACATCAAAACAAAAAATTCAAAAAGAAAAAGATAGTTTTTTAAAATGGAGAAAGAGGGTTTTGAGCAATTTGATATGTAGTTTGTTTGATGAACAAAAACTTGATTTGACCATATTGAAAAAAGCTTCGAGATACAAATTCACTCAAACAGATTTTACTTACTTAGGAGATACCCCAGTGTATATTATTAATTTTAATCCAGATGGAAATTCGGATTTCAAAGGAAAAATATATGTTGATGCTGATAAGTTAGCTCTAATTCGCATGGAATATAAAAATATTCAACCAATTAGAGAGTTTAGTATGTTTGGAGTATCTTTTAAAGAAGATTTAAGAGAAGTGATTATTCAGTTTAAAAAAACATCATCGGATAAATACAGTCTAGAATACTTCGACTTTAACTCTAGCTTTGAGGGTGGCTTTGACCGACCTTTAGTTATAACAGAAAAAAATAAAATAGTCAAAGGGCGCAACAAACAAAATCAACTAAAAATGGATCTGAATGTTATTAACCGAAACAACCAGCGTTATCAATTAGTTGTTTTTGAAACCATTCCCTTGGATACTGATGTCTTTAAAGCTTTTAAGGAAAAAGCGGAAATTCTTCCTGTAAATCTAATAACCTATGACCCTGATTTTTGGGAAGGATATATGATTATCGAACCTAATACTGCACTTAAAGAATTTCGAGTTAACTAGTAAATAAATTGTTATTATTACTTAAAATTATAAATAGCGAAAAACATTTCAAATGAGAACATTTTTATATAGCATACTTGCTTTTATCTTACTAATCCAATGTAAAGTCCCAAATGTTGATAATAATCCAGATATAAGATATATAATCAATGCTTTTGATGTTGAAAAAAATAAGATGGAAGTGACTTTTGAACTAATCAACTCTTCTGATAGGATATGGAATGGTGGAGATTGGACATTACACTGGAATCAATTTAGTGGTTCAATACAACAAGAAAGCCTACCTGAGGGTATAGATATTATTTCAACCAAAAACAGCCAGTATTGGCAATTGCAATTTGGAAGTTCATTTTCACTAAAACCAGGTGGTAAACTTAAATTTTCTGCAGTTCAAAAGGGAATAATGAGCAGATTGGTAATGGGACCCATTGGATTTTTTGTGCATCTCTCGAATTCAAATCAACTTTATGACTTGAATAGTCAAATTTTTTGGGAGTCTGCAATTGGAGTAAAAGATTTAAACATCCCTTCTGCCAATGAACGTTACGCTTATTATGAAGATATTGCTCCTTTACCCAAATCAGAATTACACTGGGTAATACCTACTCCTAAAAAAAGTGAATGGAAGGGAAATTATATTGATTTTCCAAGGTCTTTAACTTTTGATTTTGGATCTTTTGAGGAACATGCTGAATTTTTAAAAACCAGATTGAAAACTGGTCTTGATATTGATATTAATCCAACTTCAGATAATATTCAAGTTCAAATTATGCAAGATGGAAGTTTTTCCAAAGATGCCTATACCATTGAGATAAAAGACAAAAAAGTATTGATAAAAGCCTCAGCTTACAATGGCCTTTTTTACGCTATTATTTCTTTGCATCAGATTTTAGTGCATGCCCAAAGAGAGGGAAATGGAATCCCACTTCTTAGAATTGAAGATGCCCCCCGTTTTGAACATCGTGGCTTTATGATCGACCTATCACGTAACTTCTTTCCCAAAAAGAAGCTTCTTCAAATCCTAGATTATATGGCTTATTACAAGCTCAATGTCTTAGATGCAAAACTTTCAGATGATGAAGGCTGGCGTATAGAGATTCCTGGATTAGAAGAATTGACAAAGATTGGGAGTAATCGTGGTTATACAAAAGACGAAAAGGACCGTCTTTTTCCAATGTATGGCTCTGGATCCGGAAAAAAAGAAAGTCAAGGGAACGGTTATCTTAGTCGATCAGATTTTACAGAAATTCTTCGAGCTGCTACAAAAAGAAATATTCGTGTGGTTCCTCAGGTCAGTTTTCCTTCTCACGCTCGAGCTGCCGTAATAGCTATGAAAGTTCGTTATGAAAATTTACTTGAAAAAGGAGATCTCGCAGCAGCAAATGAGTTTCGCCTACACGATCCCAACGATGCAAGTCAATACACCTCAGCACAGCTATTCAAAGATAATACCATCTGTATTTGCGACCCAGGGGCTTTTCGCTTTTTTGAGAAAGTTTTTACCGAAATTAAATCCATGTATGCAGAAGTAAATTTACCTATGAAAACCTTTAATATCGGGGCAGATGAATTACCTTTTGGTGTCTGGCAAAAGTCGCCAATATGTAAAGAGTATTTACAACAAAACCCTGATATAAATACCTATCAAGCTCTTTATGACCAAAGTGTAAAACGCTTAAATAAAATTATAAGTGATTCTGGGGCACGAATGGCTGGATGGGAGGACGTTCTTCTCACCCATAGTAAAAAAAGCCAATCAGAAATAGAAGTAAATAAAAATTTATTAGACTTAGATTTCATTCCTAGTGTTTGGAATAATTCATGGGGCGAGGGAAGAGAGGACATGATTTATAAACTCAATAATCTTGGTTTCCAAGCAATAATGAGTAATTCTGCTGCTTTTTACTTTGATATGACAGATGATATGGATATGGAAAATTCTGGTTTGAGCTGGTCAGGCTATGTCAACTATATTGATAGTTGGGGCACTGAGCCTCTTAATGTATTTGCCAACAAGGTCAAACTTCAAAGTTTGGATATAAAAGAAAGTCTTATTAAAAATAAAGTAAGTCTTATGGAAAGTGCACGATCAAATTTCTTAGGAATTCAATCACAACTTTGGACAGAAACTGCAGCCAATGTTTATGAATTTGATCGAATGCTAATGCCTAATATGATTATTTTTTCTGAGCGTGCTTGGGGTAAGAAAGAAGAATGGTTAAAAGAAATATCTGTATCTAAGCAGAAACCTTTATTAAAAAAATCGTGGAATCGTTTTGCCAATTCTGTTGGCCAACGTCAACTTCCATTCTTATCAAAACTAAATAAAGATCTTCTTTATGATTTACCCAAACCGGGGGCAATTATTGAAAAAGGAATGCTAAAAGTTCGCCAACAATTCCCAGGGCTAGAAATTAGATATACAATTGATGGTTCAAACCCTAGCAGAACAGACCTCTTATTCACAAAACCCCTAGAAGTAAATTCATCAGACAAAATTGTAGTACGTATTTTTGATTTAAATGGAAGAGGTGGAAATTCAATAAAATTAATAAATGAAAACAACTAAAAACCAACGGTTACTTTCCCTTGATATTTTACGTGGCTTGACAATTATACTTATGATTATTGTCAATACACCAGGCTCATGGGATCATGTTTATGCTCCATTTCTTCATGCAGATTGGAATGGAGTTACACCAACTGATTATATTTTTCCTGCTTTTCTGTTTATAATTGGAGTGTCCATAGCTTTGTCCTTTACAAAACAAATAGAAATGGGCAAAAGTCGAACTGAAATAACAAAAAAAGTTATAATTCGGACCCTAAAAATTTATTCTGTTGGTATTTTTTTATGGCTGTGGCCAAGCTTTAATTTTGATGGAATACGATGGGTAGGTGTCCTTCCACGTATTTCTTTTGTATTTCTAGGTTGTGCACTTTTATTTTTATACACTTCACGAAAAGCGCAACTGTATATTGGAATTGGAATCTTGCTTTTTTACTGGATTATCATGGCTTACATTCCCGTTCCCGGAATTGGCATTCCAGATTTAAGTGTCCCCGAAAAAAATTGGGCACATCATATAGATAAACTTCTTCTCCCCGGCAGACTATGGAAACACACATGGGATCCAGAGGGTATTTTAAGCACCCTACCTTCTATAGCATCTGGAATTATGGGAATGATATCAGGTTACATTTTATTAAAAAAAGAAGAACTCGGTAAAAAGATTAATCAATTATTCTTTTTTGGATTTCTTCTGCTATTTTTTGGAGATATAATGCAATGGGTCTTTCCTTTGAATAAAAACCTGTGGAGTTCATCCTTTAGTTTGCTAATGGGAGGAATAACTGCCATTAGCTTAGCATCATCTATATATGTATTTGATCTTAAGAAAAGTAATTATAAATTTAAATTTGCACATGTCTTTGGAGTGAATTCTATCTTTTCTTATTCACTTTCGAGTATATTAACTGTAGTTTTCTACAGTTCAAAATGGTGGGGTTTTGCTTTAAATGATGAGTTTATGAATCTTTGGGAGAGCATTGGGCTACCGCTAAAAATGGGATCTTTAATATACGCTTTATTTTATGTAGTAATTTTGTGGATCCCAACTTATTACCTGTTTAAAAATAAAATCTTTATTAAGCTGTAAAAAAAATCGGTCTCTAAGGAGACCGATTCAAACAAAAGCAAATAATTAATTAAATTATCGGATTTTTATTAGCTTCTTAGACTGAAGTAGTGCTTCTTTTCGTTTAGGCAAAAGAAGTTGCAATACACCATTCGAATAACTTGCATCAACTTTCGCTGGATCAACACTGTCTGGAATAGTAAAAGTTCTTTTGAAATTATTATAACTAAATTCACGTCGTGTGAATTTTTCTTCTTCAGTGATATCGTTTTCTTCAGCTGAAGAAGAGATTGAAAGTAAACCATCTTCAACTTCAATTTCAAAGTCGCTTTTCTTCATGCCAGGAACTGCCAGATCAATTTCAAATTGGGTGTCTAATTCTTTGATATTTACGGCAGGTAAACTGGTAGAATCCGGTATTCTATAATTCCACTCTTGATTGAAATAATCATCAATTAAAGAAGGAAAAAATGTTCTTTGTTTACGTATTAAATTCATAATCTTAATTTTTAAGTTTAACAATTCTTTGTTGTTAACAGTAAAGCAAAATCAAGACCAATTTAAAATATTGACAATTTGTCAGTTATTTTGAAAAAAATAATGACATTATGGCGCTAACTAATAGCTTCTTGAACTTTATCGGCAGCTTCTTGGAAAGCTGTAGCAGAAAGTACGTTTAGTTCAGAAGAATCTATTAACTCTTTTGCGATGTCAGAATTAGTCCCCTGTAAACGAACTATAATTGGAACATTGATTGCATCACCCAAGTTATTATATGCATCTATTATGCCTTGTGCGACTCGATCACAGCGTACAATCCCTCCAAAGATATTTACTAAAATAGCCTTAACATCAGGGTCTTTAAGAATCAAGCGGAAAGCAGTTTCAACACGAGCAGCGTCAGCTGTACCTCCGACATCAAGAAAATTTGCTGGATCTCCACCAGCTTGTTTGATAAGATCCATAGTTGCCATTGCTAGGCCAGCTCCATTGACCATGCATCCAACATTTCCATCAAGATCCACATAGTTGAGGCCAACCTCACGCGCTTCAACTTCTACTGGATTTTCTTCACTTAAGTCACGCAAAGCTTCAAAATCTTTATGACGAAATAGACTATTGTCGTCTAGGGTTACTTTAGCATCTACGGCAATTATTCGATTATCAGAAGTTTTTAAAACTGGATTTATTTCAAACAAAGATGCATCAGATCCAATATAAGCTTTATATAAGGTGATCACGAATTTAGTCATATCCTTAAAAGCGGCGCCAGACAGGCCAAGGTTAAAAGCTATCTTTCGGGCTTGAAACCCTTGAATACCCAATGCAGGATCAATTTCTTCTGTAAAAATTAAATGAGGTGTTTTATCTGCTACAGCTTCAATATCCATACCCCCTTCAGTAGAATACATTATCATGTTTTTACCTGATGCTCGGTTTAAAAGAACAGAAATGTAAAATTCAGTTGTTTCAGATTCACCTGGATAATAGACATCCTCAGCTACTAAAACTTGATTTACCCTCTTACCTTGAGGAGGAGTTTGCGGTGTGACAAGTTGCATTCCAATGATTTCATCAGAAATACACTCTAAATCCTTAATGCTTTTAGCTAATTTGACTCCCCCTCCTTTTCCTCTACCTCCAGCATGGATTTGTGCCTTTACAACATGCCAGGAAGTTCCAGTGGTTTCTGTCAACTCTTTACCTGCTGCAACAGCTTCTTCAGGAGTTTTAGCAACAATTCCTCGTTGGATAGTAACTCCAAAACTTGCCAATAATTCTTTTCCTTGGTATTCGTGTAAGTTCATACGTATATTCTATAAATATCATGTAAAAATAGAGAAACCATAGCAGATTTTTAACCTCTTTAAGTTAAACTTTTTGTTATATGTATAACATTATTAAAAAAAATGATTGTGTTTACAGCTTTAATTTGTTTGGTGAAATATACTCTTTACTTTTGACTCAATTACATAGATTTTTATGAAAAATAATATATTAAAATCAATATCTGAGGATCATAAAACTCCGGTTTACGTCTACGATGGGGATAAAATTAAAAATCAATATCAACGTCTAAAAGATGCATTTAGTAACGTTGAAAAACTCAGTATAAATTATGCCTGTAAAGCGCTTTCAAACATCTCTATACTTAGTTTGATTCGTTCTTTTGGTTCGGGATTAGACACGGTTTCCATACAGGAGGTTCAGCTAGGGATAAAGGCTGGTTTTAAACCAGAGGATATTATATTTACACCTAATGGCGTTTCTTTAGAAGAAATTGAAAGTGTTGCTTTAATGGGAGTTCAAATTAATATTGATAATCTCTCAACTTTGGAGCAATTTGGAAGTAAACACCCAAACACACCCGTTTGTATTCGAATAAATCCACATGTAATGGCAGGGGGAAATAGCAATATCTCAGTAGGGCATATTGATTCAAAATTTGGGATTTCGATTCATCAAATCCCTCACATATTGAGAATAGTAGAAAATACACAAATGCAAATCAATGGGGTTCACATGCATACGGGAAGTGATATTTTAGATATCGAGGTGTTTTTATATGCAGCAGAAATATTATTTGACACAGCTTTAAAATTTAAAAATTTAGAGTTTATCGATTTTGGAAGCGGTTTTAAGGTACCTTATAAAGTTGGTGATATAGAAACCAATATCGAAGAATTAGGAGAAAAATTGAGTGACCGTTTCAAACTTTTTTGCAAAACATATGGAAAAGAATTAAAATTAGCTTTTGAACCAGGAAAGTTTTTAGTTAGTGAAGCGGGTTATTTCTTAACGAAAGTAAATGCTGTCAAGCAAACCACTTCTACTGTTTTCGCACAAGTTGACTCAGGGTTTAATCATCTTGTTAGACCTATGATGTATGGTTCTCATCATGAAATTATTAACATCTCCAACTCAAATGGAAAAGAACGATTTTATACAGTAGTAGGATATATATGCGAAACAGATACTTTTGGCAGTAATCGAAAAATAGCTGAAATCTCAGAAGGTGATGTCTTAGCTTTTAAAAATGCTGGGGCCTATTGTTTCACAATGGCTAGTAATTATAACTCTCGTTTTCGCCCTCCAGAAATCCTTTGGCATGGAGAAGAAGCTCATTTAATTCGAAAAGAAGAAACTTTTGAAGATTTGATGCAAAATCAAATTTTAATTGAATTTAATAAAACAGCTGCTGTTAATTAATTTTATTGAGTCTATCTGCCGTTTTATTATATATTTCGATAAATTCTTGAACAACTTCCGCTGCTGGCTTTATTGAATCAATTTGTGCCGCTACTTGCCCAATTTCTAGTTCACCTTCAGAAAGGTCGCCTTCGAACATACCTTTTTTAGCTCGACCTCTTCCCAGAGCATCTCTAAGTTCTTCAACACTAGCTCCTTTTTGATATAGGTCTTGAATTTTTTTATAGAAAGCATTTTTCATCATCCTTACAGGAGTCAATTCTTTTAAAGTTAGAATGGTTGCCCCTTGTTCTGCTTTTAGTATTTCTTCTTTAAAATTTGAATGAGAAGAAGCCTCAGGTGTAGCAACAAAACGAGAACCTACCTGAACTCCTTCAGCACCTAGAGCCATAGCAGCCAACATTGATTCCCCTGAGCAAATACCTCCCGCAGCAATAAGAGGAATTTGAATTGCTTTTTTAACTAAAGGAATTAAAGTCATAGTCGTTGTCTCCTCTCTTCCATTATGACCTCCTGCCTCAAATCCTTCAGCTACAATTGCATCTACACCGCAGTCTTGGGCTTTTAATGCGAATTTCACGGAGCCTACAACATGAACCACGGTGCATCCATGCGATTTTAAATGTTCTGTCCATAATTTTGGGTTTCCTGCAGCTGTAAAAACAATTGAAACTTTTTCCTCAACAATTATTTCCATCAATTTATCTATATCTGGATAAAGTAAAGGGGCGTTAACACCAAAAGGTCTGTTAGTTGCTTTTTTACATTTTTGGATATGTTCACGGAGTACTTCAGGATACATAGAACCCGCTCCTAAAATCCCCAATCCTCCAGCATTACTTACAGCTGAAGCCAATCTCCATCCACTCGCCCAAACCATACCCGCTTGAATAATTGGATAGCGAATGCCAAACAATTGGGTAATGGAATTAATCATTAGATAAATTGATCTACTTTGACATAGGCGTCAATTACTGCTTGTTCCCCTGCCTTATCTCTGCGACTGTTGCCATGCTCCATTCCCAAAATTCCATCAAAACCTCTAGAGTGAATATATTTAAAAACATTGGTGTAATTAATTTCTCCTGTGGTAGGTTCTTTTCTGCCGGGATTGTCCCCTATTTGAAAATACCCAATTTCATCCCAGCATTTTTCGATGTTCGGAATCAGATTTCCTTCCTGAATTTGTTGATGATATATATCAAAAAGAATTTTACAAGAGGGTGAATTTACAGCCTTGCAAACTTCATATGCCTGTGGACTCTCAGCCAAAAATAGGCCTGGATGATCTCTAAAATTAAGTGGTTCTAATACCATAACAATACCATGAGGTTCCAATAAAGCAGACGCCTGTTTTAAACTTTCCACTACATGGGCAGTTTGATATCCAATATTTTGTCTCAAATCTACATGCCCAGGAACTACAGTCATCCACTTAGCATTGACTCTCTTTGCAATAGGAATGGCTTTTTTGATATAGTCCAAAAACTCTTCTCTCAGGGCTTTGTCACCGCTGGCTAGATTCGGTTTTTGCCAATAGATTTCATGCGCCACAAAAACTCCCATACGTAGGCCACGCTTAGCCATAGTCATCGCCATTTTTTCTTGTAAAGAAACTTCACGGTTTCGCATGTCGTTGTCTTCAAAAGCAGTAAATCCTTGATCTGCCATAAAGTTAAGCTGATCGATAGGGTTATTACCAGCATGATGGCGAAACATCCCTAAATGTGGCGCATAAGCTAAATTAAAAGAATGCTTATTCATGCTTCTCTCTGAAGCGAAAACCGATGGGACTGAAAACAAACCCAATCCACTTATTCCCGCCAATTCTGTAAAATTTCTACGATTCATGCTTAGATAAATTTAGTTTTACCAGGAGTAGGTATAGGATAATTACCGTTTTCATCCGGAAGGGATGGAGGTGTAGTATTCCAAGTTACTTCTTCAGGCATTAAATGTAGTTTAGAGTTTAGGGCTTCATCAAAGGTGATTTTCTTCCCTGTATAAGTTGCCATTCGTCCTAAAATTGCTGTTAGGGTACTTTTAGCACCGTTTTCAGCATCAGCAATAACGCCTCCATTTCGAATTGAGGCAAATAATCGGTCATGCTCTACTTGGTAAGGATTTGGATCTTCACCCCATTTATTGGGATACTCATAGATGCTCTTTCCGTCTAAACCACTGATAACTCCTTTTCCAGTTTCAACGCTCCCATGGGCGCCTTGGAAAACCTCGTCTACACGACTCATCGTTCCGGGTATATGTCTGCATTGACTGGCAATTACAGCTCCACTAGCATAGGTAAATTCAACAAAATGATGGTCAAAAATTTCACCATGATCTTTTCCATTACGAACTTGGCGACCACCCATACCTTGAGCAGATACTGGATAATCTCCAATAAACCAATTTGCTACATCAATATTATGAATGTGCTGCTCTAAGATGTGATCTCCACAGAGCCAGTTAAAATAGTACCAATTGCGCATTTGGTATTCTAGTTCTGTTTGTCCAGCCTTACGTTTTTTTGTCCAAACACCTGCATCATTCCAATAAACTTGACCACTTCTAATTTTTCCAATAGCTCCAGAATCAATACGCTGTTTTAAATCGATGTATTTAGATTGGTAGTGTCTTTGTAAACCTACAACAACATTTAGTTTTTTTTCTTTTGCAATTTTTGCATTTGCTAAAACCTTGCGAATTCCAACTGGATCAGTTGCTAAAGGTTTCTCCATAAATACATGCTTGTCGTTTGCAATTGCGTATTCAAAATGATATGGTCTAAATCCAGGAGGGGTTGTCAAAATAACAACGTCTGCAAGATCAATTGCCTTTTTGTAAGCATCGAAGCCAACAAAACGATTTTTTTCTTTGATATTTATTTTTTTCTCTCCGTCAAAATGTTCTTGGATTCCTTTTAGACTTCTTTCAATTCGATCTCCGAATGCGTCAGCCATCGCTACAAGTTCTACATTTTCATCAGCAGTAAGAGCTTGTACTGCAGCACCAGAGCCTCTCCCTCCGCAACCAACTAAAGCCAATTTTAATTTTTTATTTCCATTTACTCGAGCCATTCCTTCTAATCCCATCGGTACAGTGAGTAGTGCCCCTGTTGCCATTGCTGTTTTTTGAACAAAAGCTCGTCTTGATTCATTTTTTTGATTTTTATTTTTCATCTTATTTAGTTTATATTTTAATCTGTTAATTCGTATTTCCAATATTTTTTTTGTTCCTCTTCAGATGGTGTTTCTAAAGGACGAACAATCCGAAACCCTACAAAAGGGGCATCGGTATGCCACCACTTACTTTTTGGTATTTGTGGATCACGCTTCTTCCATTTTTTTGATGAAGGTCTTCTTGCTGCAGACCGCAATCGATTTGGACTATCCATCCATGAACCACCGCGCACTGCTTTAGGATAAACTTTTTCTCCAACTGTAAGTGGATTAGTTTCTCCTTGAGTTCTATTTCTGTATACAGTAGGAACATATTGATCTAAAGTCCATTCCGCTACATTACCGTGCATATCGTATAATCCCCAAGGGTTAGCTTTTTTTGTACCAACTTTTTGATATTTATCCTGACTATTTTCTTTATACCAAGCGTAATCAGAAAGTTGACTAGGATCATCTCCAAAACTATAGGCAGTATCAGTTCCGGCTCTACAGGCATATTCCCATTCAGCTTCTGTAGGTAATCGATAGAAATGCCCTGTCATTGCAGATAACCATTCACAAAACTTTACAGCTGCTAATTGAGTCATACAAATCGCTGGATAATTGTCAATTCCCATTCCAAAACTCATTTCTACATAAGGAGTTGTTGCACCAGAAACAGCGTCAACATCCAACTGCACTTCGGATTGATTAGTTTTAGGTTTTTGATTTGCATCCATTTCTCTGGTTACAAAAAAATTATACAAATCCCAAGTTATTTCACGTTGGCTCATCCAAAATCCATCAATGTTAACCTTATGTTGTGGACCTTCGTCCCCAAAATGTCCTTTTTCAGCTTTTGTGCTTCCCATAATAAAACTTCCTTTTGGAATAAGTTTCATGTGGACCTCATGGTCTATTCCAGATATTTTTTCAACATATTTATCTTGGGCAAAGATCAATGAGCCCAAAAAAAGGAATAAAAATGATATTCGGTTTAATCTTATTATACTCAAGAATAAAAATTTATCTATAAATATTACAAATTTAAAAGTAACAACCCCTGTTTCTAATTTATAAATTTAAATGTATAATAGAGAAAAATAAAATACATTTATAGTATCAAATGTCTAGATTAACATATTTTATATATATGAAAATATTTGTTGTTAATGTTTATTTAGTAGTTCCTTTATTTCCTGGCTGTATTTTTTACCAATTATAAAATACTTACCTGATTTTACAAATAACATATTTTTATCTATTTTCTGAATCTGTTCTACATTTAAGGCTACTGATTTACTAATTCTCACAAATTTTGAGGTTGGTAATTCTGTTAGAAATGTTTTTAAATTTTTTCTAACATAGTGAGATTTATCTTGAACAGTTACCTTTACATAATCTTTTTTTCCTTCTATTACAGAAATTTCATTTAATAAAACTCTGTGATCTGCTCTATCAGCTCTTAAAAACAAATATTTTTGTTCTTCTGTATCATTTTTTTGTTCTTCTGTATCAGCTTTAAGCCTTCTCTTTTGGCTAATATAGATAACAAGAATAAATAATAGAATGAAAAAAATGAGTATTGAAAGATAAAATTTTGATTCATCTTTTTCTTCCATTAATAAATTTTCAAAATTTATTTCAGCTCCTGAAAGGCTAAAAAAACTAAAATTTGAATCACTAAAAAATGAATTATTGTTATCAATTTTCTTGATTGTCAATAACATTTGCATTTCTAGTATTTTCTCATATGACCATTGATCTGAAATATCAATTGTTTCCTTAGTGTTTGATAAAGTCATTCTGCTATTTACACCACCAGGACCATCTTTATCGACTATGATAAAAGTGAATATATTTTCTTTTTTTAAATAATTTTTTGGTATTATATATTTTCTTGGGCAAGAATAGCAATCTGTTATTCCAACAAGTTTTCTATTTACATAAAGCCTATCGTAATCATCAATTCCCTTCTGTGTTTTTAATACATAATCTTCATTGGGTATACTTTTAAACTGGATTCTTTTTCTAAAGCAAATTGCTCCATTAAAATCTTTATCGTCAAATAAATTTTGAAGATCTACAGGAAAATTTGTCTTTGGCCAATTCTTATCATTTAGATAAAATGATGTGTATTTTTCAATGTCTATATCGGTATAGTTCAAAAGATCAAATCCTTGAGTAGGACGAAAGTTGATATTACTTTTGTATTTATTTAGAATATAATAATCCCAAGTACCTTTTAAATTAATCTTTTCATTATTGCTTTGAATATTAATATCACCTTGTATGGTTCTTTCTTCTTCGGAATGACATATCACCATTAATGAGATCTTATTTGTTCCCTTTTTTAAAAGTTTCTTAGGTATATTAACTTCATAACCTAATTCTCCGCTATAGTCACTTCTTATGATTTTATTTTCTAAAAATTCATTGTTGATTTTAACCATAGACTGGTCAATAAATCTATTTTCAAGAACTAAACTATAAATAACATTATCATATGATATATTAAATTCTTTTTCAAACAAGATTAATGTTGTTT
>CABXKB010000017.1 GCA_902512755.1 uncultured Bacteroidota bacterium
CCGATCAAATCAGTGATGCACTATTAGATAATTTCCTGGCTTTTGATCCTGAGAGTAAGGTTGCTTGTGAAACTTTAGTCACAACTGGACAGGTAATTTTAGCTGGAGAAGTTAAAAGCTCTACTTATCTTGATCTGCAATCTATCGCCCGTAAAACCATAAATAATATTGGTTACACAAAAGGGGCTTACCAATTTAGCGGAGATTCTTGTGGGGTTATCTCATTAATACATGAACAATCTCAAGATATAAACCGAGGAGTAGATCGAGAAGAGAAATATTTACAAGGTGCAGGTGATCAGGGGATTATGTTTGGATACGCATCTAACGAAACAGAATCTTTAATTCCCTTGGCTTTGGACCTTTCTCATAAAATCTTAATTGAGCTTGCTGCTTTGAGAAGAGAAAACCAAGACATAAAATATTTACGTCCAGACTCAAAGTCTCAGGTTACCATAGAATACAACAATAATAATAAGCCTTTAAGAATAGATACTATAGTGGTTTCTACCCAACATGATGATTTTGATTCTGATGAAAAAGCTATGTTAGAAAAAATAAAATCTGATGTGATTAATATTTTAATTCCTCGCGTTGTTAGTAACTCACCCTCTGATATAAAAAAGTTATTTGGTGATGATATCGCTTATCATGTTAATCCAACAGGAAAGTTTGTAATTGGAGGACCTCATGGCGATACCGGTTTAACTGGAAGAAAAATTATTGTGGACACCTATGGTGGAAAAGGTGGACATGGAGGAGGAGCGTTTAGTGGCAAAGACCCGAGTAAGGTAGACCGTAGTGCCGCTTATGCTGCAAGACATATGGCAAAAAATCTGGTAGCATCAGGTTTAGCAGATGAAATCCTTGTACAATTAAGTTACGCTATTGGAGTAGTGGAGCCAACTTCAATTTTTGTGGACACCTATGGGACTTCTAAGGTTAATCTTAATGATACTGAGATTGCTGCTAGAGCAGCAACCCTATTTGACATGAGACCATATGCTATAGAACAACGCTTAAAACTCAGAAACCCTATGTATTTAGAAACTGCCTCTTATGGACATATGGGGCGCCAGCCTCACACTATTAAAAAAACGTTTGAGTCCCCATATAACGGAAAAGTTTCGAAGGAAGTAGAGCTTTTCACCTGGGAAAAATTAGATTATTTAAAATTAATTAAAAAAGAATTTCAATTATGACTACACAAATTTCAACTAAAGCATTACATGCAGGGCATGATGCAAAAAACACACAAGGAACACAAGCCGTTCCAATATATCAGACCTCGTCTTATGTTTTTAAAGACTCTGATCACGCAGCAAATTTATTTTCGTTAGCAGAACCAGGATACATTTATACCCGATTAAATAATCCAACTAATGATGTTTTAGAGCAACGACTTGCCGCTCTTGAGGGAGGAGTTGCAGCTGTTGCAACAGCTTCAGGAACAGCAGCTATCGCAACAACCTTGATGGTTATTTTGCAAACAGGAGACCATATCGTAGCATCAAATAGTCTATATGGTGGTACGTACAATCTTCTAGCCAATACACTGCCACGTTTTGGGATTACAACCACTTTTGTAGATCCAGATAATCCAGATGAATTTTCAAAAGCCATAAAGTCAAATACTCGTCTATTTTTTGCAGAATCATTGGGAAACCCTAAGTTAGATGTAATTGATCTTAAATCAATTTCTGATGCGGCTAAAAAGGCTAAGGTTCCTTTCGTTGTTGACAATACAGTGGCTTCACCCGCCTTATTGAATCCAATTGAATACGGAGCTAACATCGTCATTCATTCTTTGACCAAATACCTGACTGGAAATGGAACATCAATAGGAGGTGTCATAATCGATGCTGGAACTTTTAACTGGGCTAATGGAAATTTTCCAGAATTCACAGAACCCAATCCTAGTTACCACGGGCTTAATTATCATGAAGCGCTAGGGAATATTGCCTTTATTGCTAAAGTTCGTATTGAAGGACTTCGTGATTTAGGAAGTGCCCCCAGTCCTTTTAACAGCTTTCAGACGATACAGGGAATTGAAACGTTGGATATAAGAATGAAAAAACATTCAGAAAATGCTTTAAAACTGGCAGCTTGGTTATCTACCAAAGAAGAAGTAGCCTGGGTAAATTACCCTGGTTTAAAAACATCAAAGTACAATACTTTAGCACAGAAATACTTACCTAAAGGTCAAAGTGGAATAGTAACCTTTGGATTAAAAAAAGGTTTTGAAGCCGGAAAAAAAGTAGCTGATCACACTCAATTATTCTCATTATTAGCTAATATTGGAGACACCAAATCTTTAATTATACACCCTGCGAGCACCACCCACCAGCAATTAAACGAGGAGGCTCAAAAAACAACTGGGGTAACTCAAGATTTAATTCGACTTTCTGTAGGATTGGAAGACATTAAAGATTTAATAGCTGATTTAGATGCTGCTTTTGCGCATATTTAATGCCTATGGCAGAGATAAAAACGATTTCAATATCTGATTTTAGAACTCACTCAGGTGCTGTTTTTACTTCAATTAAATTGTATTATCAACGATTTGGTAAGAAGATAGGAACAGCACCAGTAGTGTTGGTAAATCATTCGCTAACAGGAGACTCAAAACTTACAGGAAAAGGAGGATGGTGGAATCAAATTATTGGTCCTGACAAAACTATAGACACCAATCTTTACACCATTTTAGGGTTCAACATTCCTGGTAATGGAGTTATGGATCAAACTTTTCCTATACCAGAGGATTTTCATACAGGGGATATTGCTTCCCTGTTTTTAAAAGGGCTAAAGATATTGAATATTAAACATCTTCATGCTCTTATCGGAGGATCGATTGGTGGAGGTATTGCTTGGGAAATGTCCGCAATTGCACCTAATTTGTGTCGATATTTAATCCCCATAGCTGCTGATTGGAAAGCAAACGATTGGATTATTGCTAATACTTTTTTGCAGAAACGAATTTTGAAAAATTCAAAACAACCATTAGAGGATGCTCGAATACACGCTATGTTAACTTACAGGACTCCCCAGTCTTTTGATTCTCGATTTAAAAGAACCAAAAATCAGGAGCTAGGAGTTCAAAATATTGAAAGTTGGTTGATGTACCATGGTGATAAGCTGGCTAAGCGCTTTCATTTAAAAGCGTATATGCTGATGAATCACCTTTTGGCATCAGTTAACATTGAAAGAGAAGGCCAACTTGTTAAAGATATTATTAGAAAAATTGATGCAGAAATTCATTTAATAGCTATAGATAGTGACTTATTTTTCACTCCAATTGAAGACAAAAAAACCTTTGACTTAGGTAAAAAAATTAAAAAAGATATTTTTTATCACGAACTAAGTTCCATTCACGGACACGATGCATTTTTGATAGAAAATGAGAAAATGGCTAAAATTTTGGATAAAATATTTTAAGTATAAAAAAATAACTATGAATGTTTCACTAGAACGAATTAATGAAGATTACCTTTTCGAAGTCACCAACTCAAGTGGAATGAGTATACGTCTTGATAACAAGTCCAAAACCACTGGTGAGGTTCAAGGAGTGAGTCCAATGGAATTACTCTTAATGGGTATAGCGGGATGCAGCAGTATTGATATTGTTGCTATATTGAATAAGCAAAAAATTAATCCTAAGGTTTTAAAGATGCATGTTCTAGGTCACCGTCATGAAAATGATGTGCCAGCGTTGTTTTATCAAATAGACATCAATATTTACTTGGAAGGAGATTTTTCTGCTGAAAAAGCAAAACGTGCTGCTCAGTTATCATTTGACAAGTATTGTTCGGTTTCAAAAACTTTAGAGCCTACCGCTAAAATTATACACAAGGTATTTTTAAATGGAATTGAAACATGATAAGGATGTTTGGAATGACCTAAGAAATGCATTAAGTAATTCAGGATGAGTATAATAAAAGAGTTAGAAAACCGCATTTTAGTTTTAGATGGTGCCATGGGAACCATGATTCAAAATCATAGCCTAGAAGAGGAAGATTTTCGAGGGGAACGTTTTATAAATCACCCTTGTGCTTTAAAAGGAAACAATGACTTGTTATCACTCACTCAACCAAATATCATTAAAGAAATACATAGAAAATATCTTGATGCAGGTGCTGATATCATAGAGACCAATACATTTTCTTCTACCTCAATTGGAATGGCAGACTATCAGATGGAGGATCTTGCCTACGAATTAAATTATGAAAGTGCAAAAATTGCAAAAGAAGTTTGTCGAGAGTATCTTAAAAAAACGCCAAATCAATCTCGTTATGTTGCTGGTTCTATTGGACCTACCAATAAAACAGCAAGTATGTCTCCTGATGTAAATGATCCTGGATTTAGAGCAATTACTTTTGATGAGCTTACCGTTGCATATAGAGAGCAAGTCCTTGGACTTATTGATGGTGGATCCAATTTGCTATTAGTGGAAACTATATTTGACACATTAAATGCAAAAGCAGCACTATATGCTATAAATCAAGTGAAAGAAGAACGAGCACTTACTATTCCTATTATGGTAAGTGGAACTATTACTGACGCTAGTGGAAGAACTCTTTCTGGACAAACTGTTGAGGCATTTCGAATTTCTATGAGTCATATTCCCATTTTGAGTATTGGATTTAATTGCGCATTAGGAGCAGATCAACTTTTGCCCTATGTCAAAAGATTAGCGAATAAAAGTAATTTATTTGTTTCTGCCCATCCAAATGCAGGCTTACCAAATGCCTTTGGAGAATATGATCAATCACCAGAAGAAATGCAAGATTTAATTGAGGGATATCTTAAGCAGAGTATAGTAAATATTATTGGGGGTTGCTGTGGTACTACACCAGATCATATTAGGTTAATAGCTGAAGTAGCAAAAAAGCATATTCCAAGAAATCCCAAAATTCTCTCGAATGCCTAAAAAAAAGCGAAAACCTCTATTACTATCGGGCCTAGAACCATTGGTGATTTCTGAGTCAACCAATTTTGTTAACATAGGTGAACGTACAAATGTTACAGGTTCAAGAAAGTTTTTACGCTTAATTGAAAAAAGAAAGTATAACGAGGCAATTGAAGTAGCTCGTGAGCAAGTTTTAGGTGGTGCACAGATTATTGATGTGAATATGGATGAGGGAATGATCGATGGGGTTCAGGCCATGACAACATTTCTAAATTTGATTGCAGCTGAACCAGATATAGCTAGAGTTCCTGTGATGATTGATAGCTCTAAATGGGAAATAATTGAGGCAGGATTAAAAGTTGTTCAAGGTAAAAGTGTTGTTAACTCTATTAGTTTAAAAGAAGGAGAAGCAAACTTCCTTGCTCAAGCTGCTAAAATTAAAAAATATGGTGCTGCAGTAATTGTAATGGCTTTTGATGAAAATGGTCAGGCAGATTCATTAGAACGACGGATAGAGATTTGCAAACGTTCTTATGATCTATTGGTTAAAAAAGTAAACTTTGCTTGTCAAGACATTATTTTTGATCCAAATATTTTTCCTGTAGCCACCGGAATGGAAGAGCATCGCAAAAACGCACTCGACTTTTTTAATGCTACAAAATGGATTCGTGAAAACTTACCACACGCAAGTGTAAGTGGGGGAGTTAGTAATGTTTCTTTTTCTTTTAGAGGAAACAATACAGTACGTGAGGCTATGCACGCTTCTTTTTTATATCATGCCATTCAGCATGGGATGAATATGGGTATTGTTAATCCCACTCTTTTGGAGGTCTACGATCAGGTGCCCAAAGAATTAATGGAACATGTAGAAGATGTTTTACTCAACAGAAGAAAAGATGCTACAGAACGCTTATTAGATTACGCAGAAAATGTTGTTTCAGTTAAAAAAGATCGAAATAAACAGGATGATACTTGGCGAAAAGAGAACCTAAAAAGTAGAATAACATATGCCTTAGTTAATGGGATTGACTCTTTTATTGAAGAAGATACGGAGGCAGCACGAAAAGAAGCCAATCAACCAATTGAAGTGATAGAGGGCCCTTTAATGGATGGCATGAATGTGGTAGGTGATTTTTTTGGCGCTGGAAAAATGTTTTTACCCCAGGTTGTGAAATCTGCAAGGGTAATGAAAAAATCAGTGGCTTATTTACAACCCTTTATTGAATCAGAAAAGAACGAAGGTGTTCAATTTTCTGGTAAAGTATTAATGGCTACTGTAAAAGGGGATGTTCATGATATTGGCAAAAACATTGTGAGCGTAGTCTTGGCTTGTAATAATTATGAAATTATAGATTTAGGTGTTATGGTTCCGCCCGAAATCATTATTGAACGTGCCATAAAAGAAGAAGTTGATATTATTGGACTTTCTGGGTTGATTACCCCTTCATTGGATGAAATGGTTTATTTAGTAAAAGAATTGGATCGCCAGAATATAAAAATTCCAGTTTTGATTGGTGGGGCAACAACTTCCAAAGCGCATACTGCTGTAAAAATGGCTCCTGTTTACAAAGGACCAATTATACATGTAAATGACGCATCAAGGGCAGTTGCTGTTGTAAGTAATTTATTACAAAAAGATAAAAGCCTCCAATATATTTTAAAAATAAAAGAAGAATACGAAGAATTTAAAGAGAAGTTTTTAGAGCGCACTTCTTCTAAGACCTATTTGACCCTTAAGCAAGCACAAGAGAATGCTTTGAAAATAGATTGGAATAATTTTACACCAACAGCTCCTAAAAAAATTGGAGGTATTTCTTTATTAGATTTTCCTTTGGAGGAGTTAGTTTCATATATTGATTGGTCTCCGTTTTTTCGTTCTTGGGATTTACATGGCAAATATCCAGAAATATTAACTGACAAATTAGTGGGGGAACAAACTCAAAGCTTATTTGCAGATGCCAAAACTATGTTAACTCAAATAGTAGAAGAAAAATGGCTGATTGCAAAGGCTCGTTTTGGGATTTTTCCAGCTAATTCTATTGGGGATGATATTGAAGTATATTCTTCAGAAGATCGTAAAAATGTTCAGGTAACCTGGCTTAGTCTTCGGCAACAACTTAAAAAAACAAAAAATCAACCTAACATTGCTTTAGCAGATTTTATAGCCCCTAAAGTAACTGAAATAAAAGATTATATAGGTGCTTTTTGTGTATGCACTGGATTTGGTTCCGAAGAAAAGGCAAAAGCCTTTGAAGAACAAAATGATGACTATAGTTCTATTATGATAAAAGCTTTGGCTGACCGACTTGCAGAAGCCTTTGCCGAATATTTACATCATAAAGTACGAAAGGAATATTGGGGCTATGCCTTAAATGAAAAACTCACCAATGAAGAATTAATTAAAGAAACCTACAAAGGTATTCGTCCTGCTCCTGGTTATCCTGCTTGTCCGGATCATTTGGAGAAAAAGACCCTTTGGGAACTTTTAAAGGTGGAAGATGAAATCGGTGTTAAGCTAACTGAGAGTTTAGCTATGTGGCCCGCAGCATCGGTTTCTGGATATTACTTCGCACATCCTGAAGCCAAGTATTTTGGTTTAGGGAAAATCAAAGAAGATCAATTGTTATCTTACAGTCAGAGAAGAAAAATTTCATTGGATAAAGCACGAAAATGGTTGAATCCTAATTTAATAGAAGACTAGATGAAAATAATCGATCATATTTCTAAATCCAATAGTAAAACACAATTTACTTTTGAAGTACTTCCTCCTTTAAAAGGTCATAATATAAGTTCCTTAATTGACTCAATAGATCTTTTAATGGAATTTAAACCACCATTTATAGACGTTACTTATCATCGTGAAGAGCATATTTATAAACAAGTAGGCAAAGGCTTAATTGAAAAAAGAATCATCCGCAAACGCCCTGGAACTGTTGGAATATGTGCAGCCATTCAAAACAAATTTGATGTTGATGCAGTTCCACATATCCTTTGCGGAGGTTTTACAAAAGAAGACACAGAGAATTTATTAATTGATCTAGATTTTTTAGGTATCGAGAATCTTGTTGCACTAAGAGGAGATGCCCTAAAAACGGAAACCTACTTCACTCCTAATGAAGATGGAAATCATTATGCCAGTGATTTGGTAGAACAAATTGCCGCTATGAATAAGGGGATTTATTTGGATAACGAACAATTAAATTCACATCCAACCGATTTTTGTATTGGTGTATCAGGTTATCCTGAAAAACACATGGAAGCACCAAGTTTAGTCAGTGACCTTCATTTTTTAAAGAAAAAAATTGAATCAGGCGCTGACTACATAGTAACTCAAATGTTTTACGATAACAAAAAGTTTTTTGAATTTGTGAAGCTTGCACGTTCAAAAGGTATAGATGCACCAATTATACCAGGACTGAAACCACTTTCTACTTTGAAACAACTTAATATGATTCCACATCGTTTTCATGTAGATATACCTGAAACACTTGTAAAAGAGGTGATTAAATGCAAGGATAATACTGCTGTAAGTCAGGTTGGAGTTGAATGGTGTATTGAACAAAGTAAGGAACTAAAAGCAGCAGGTGTAAACTTTTTACATTATTATTCAATGGGCAAAACAGATAATATTAAATCGATAGCTAAAGAAGTTTTTTAAACTGTCAAATTATTAAAAAGCTCTTCTAGACTTTCGTTTTTCATTTGTAGTTTTAGAATTTTAAGTCCGTTGTCATGAGCAAAATCAAAGATTGCTGGACGGATATCTTTATTGCCTTTAATGTGAATTTCGTATTCATAATTGTGAGTGTTTTTTACTTTTTCAACATGTGGGATACGATTAATTGCTTCATTTTCAAGCCTATAGTCAAAGCTAACTTCAATTATTTTTTTTTGACCCCTTCTAAGACTTTCTAATTGTTTGTCTAAAACAATTTCCCCTTTGTTGATTATCACAACACGGTCACAAAGAGCATCAACTTCTTGGAGTATATGGGTAGAAAGCAAGACTGTTTTTTCTTTTCCAAAACCACGAATGAGATTTCTAATTTCTAACAATTGATTGGGATCTAGACCTGTGGTTGGTTCATCGAGGATTAATAATTTTGGCTCATGGATTAGTGCCGCTGCCAGACCAACACGCTGTCTATAACCCTTGGAAAGTGTTTGGATTTTATTGTATTGACAATCTTGTAATCCCATTTGTTTAATAAGGTTTTCAATAGACGGATTTTTTAAGCGGTATAAATCAGCAATATACTTTATGTATTCTTTTACATACATATCTGGATATAGCGGATTATTCTCGGTCAAATAGCCAACCTTTTTTTGGATGGCCCTAAGTTCTGTTTTTAAATCTTTTTCAAAAAGAGTTCCTTTTCCTTCCCATTGTTTATAAAAGCCAGTTAAGATTTTCATTAGGGTAGATTTTCCCGCACCGTTAGGCCCTAATAAACCTACAACTTCTCCTTTTTTTAAGGTTAAAGAAACTCCTTTAAGAGCTTGGGTATCTCCAAAGTTTTTTGATATTTCTTTTAAGACGAGACTCATCTATTTTTATTTAAAGATACTCCTTTTCTCATGAGTTATTTGTTCAACGGGGACCTTCTACTTTCAATAATAACAGTTATTAAAATCAGCCCCCCGCCTATTATGCTTTTTAAACTGGGAATTTCACTCAAAAAAAGGACCCCTAATATGACCCCAAAAAGAGGTTGAATACTGCTTATGATACTTGCTGTACTGATTCTAAAGTGAGAAAAGCTACTAAGAAAGAGTGTGTGGCCAAGGGCTGTTGTAATTACACCAAGTATTAAAAGGTAGGGCCATTGAGAGCTTAAATCAATATTGGGATAGATCCAGTGAACAGGTATTAATAAAATAATAATAACTGCAAGCTGATATATCATCTGAACGGAGCCGTTTCCCATGGCGTTGTGTTTTTTTAAAATTATATTTCTTAGGGAGTAGGCAAAAGCTGAGAAAAGACCAATTAAAAGCCCTTGGGTAGCAGTGTTTTTAATATCAAAATCCGGAACTAAAAAATAAACACCAAATAAAATAATAATTCCTAAAAACAAATGTCTTTTTTGAAGTTTTACCGGCATAAAAAGAGGTTCTAAAAAAACAGTGATAATAGGATAGGTAAAAAGTGAGAGCATTCCAATGGTCACATTACTCCACTGTAAGGAGAAAAAGTATGTAATCCAATGTAGAGCCATTAAAAAGCCACTCCATAAAACCGCTGAACCATGTTTTTTCCATTCGATTTTAAGTGTAAATTTTTTATATCGGGAGTAAATCAGCAATATTAAAAGTGCAATTATTGATCTAAACCAAATAGAGACTGGAGGTGGAAGGGCTATATAGCGTCCCAAAACTCCCGAAGTGCTAATAAATAGCATGCCTAAGTTGAGAATCAATAAATAATATAGGTGAGGGTTTTTTGACTTCAATTTTTTAATTTCAGATTTAAAGAAACAAAAATGTCATGAGTTTTCCTTTCCCCACAATTGCTTAATTTTAATTTTGTCAATTATTTACAATTCAAAAAAAAACTTTAAAAATTTGTTTTTGATAAAAGCAATAGTACATTTGTCAAGATTTTTAACAACATGAGCAAAATCTTTTTTTACTATAATAACTTTTATTACTTCCATATCGAAGATATAAGGACTATTTAGTATTTGAAACATAACATATAAAAAGTCCTGAGTTCATCGGGACTTTTTTTTTGATTAAAATGAAAGCAAAGATAAAAGTAGCCATCCAAGGAAAACAAGCATCTTTCCATCATATTGTAGCCCAGCAATATTTTGGGAATAAATTATCTTTAGTTCATTGTGATACCTTTGACATTTCTGTTCAAGAAGTTTTAAAGGAAAATGCAGACCTTGCTGTTATGGCCATCGAAAATTCAATTGCGGGCTCTATAATTCCTAATTACGCGTTAATTGATCAAAATAATTTGAAAATTGTTGGAGAATACGGATTGAGTATACATCACAATTTTATGGCACTACCAGGTCAGACAATTCATGATATTAATGAGGTGCATTCTCACCCCATGGCTTTATTGCAATGTAAAAACTTTTTTCAGAACCATCCAAATATCTTAATGGTAGAATCGGAGGATACAGCAGAAGAAGCTTTTAGAATATCAAAAGAACAAATTAAGGGTACTGGTGCTATTGCTAGTAAAGAAGCTGCTCAAATTTATAACTTAAATATTTTAGCACCCTCTATACAAACTATAAAAAATAATATTACCCGTTTTGTAATCGTACAAAAAAAAGGCAATTTGGTTCCTGAGAGTAAAATCAATAAGGCAGCCCTTAAGTTTACTTTAGACCACCAAAGAGGAAGTTTAGCGGCAGTATTGAATGTTATGAGTGATTGTCAATTGAATTTAACTAAAATACAATCCCTTCCTGTAATTGAAACTCCAGGTAAATATGCTTTTTTTGTTGATGTTACTTTTGAAGATTTTACTCATTATGATAAGGCTAAAAAGTTAATTGCTATTATGGCTTCAAAGTTTAAAATTTTGGGAGAATACTCCCAACACAAGAGATGAAATTAACTGCTAACCGCTTAGGGAGTGTCAAAGAGTACTACTTTTCTCGAAAACTAAGAGAAGTAGCAGAACTTATTAAATGCGGGAAGCCTATAATTAACATGGGGATTGGGAGTCCAGATCTAGAGCCACATCCCATGGTTTTAAAAGCTTTAACTGAAGCAATGAATCATCCTAGAGCTCACATGTATCAAAGCTACCAAGGCTTGCCTGAATTGCGAGAAGCGATAGTAGGTTTTTATGAAAAATTCTATGAAGTTACTTTAGATCCAAATTCAGAAGTATTACCTTTAATGGGCTCCAAAGAAGGTATTATGCATTTGTCAATGGCTTACCTTAACCCTGGAGATCAAGTATTAATTCCAAATCCAGGTTATCCTACATATGCTTCGGTTACAAGTTTGATGGAAGCTGAAACTGTATTATATGACCTTAAACCAGAGAATGGCTGGCAACCTGATTTTAATACTCTAGAGGGACTGGATACGTCTAAGATTAAAATCATGTGGCTCAACTATCCCCATATGCCTACTGGAACAGATGTGAATGAGCAAACATTTGACCGTTTAATTCAATGGGCAAAGAAAAGCGATATTCTTTTGGTTAATGATAATCCTTACAGTTTTGTTTTAACTAAAAAACCTCAAAGTATTCTATCCAGACCAGGTGCTAAAGATGTTGCCGTGGAATTAAATTCTCTCAGCAAGTCTTTTAATATGGCTGGATGGAGAATAGGAATGCTTTCTGGGAAAGCAGAAGTTTTAAAAGAAGCCTTAAAGGTTAAAAGTAATATGGACTCTGGAATGTTCTTTGGTGTCCAACAAGGAGCTATCGCAGCTTTAAAAATGAAACCACTTTGGTTTGAAGAGCTAAATGCAATATATCAAAAGCGAAAAAGGTTGATGGAGGATTTGGTAATAAGATTTGGAGCCACTATTGAACCTGAAAGTGTAGGGCTCTTTTTATGGGCGAAACTTCCCAAAGGGTCTCCGGATGCAGAGACCTTTATAGATAAAATTTTACATCAAAAAAATATTTTTATCACTCCAGGGACTATTTTTGGAAGTCAGGGTGAAGGTTATATTCGTTTTTCTCTGTGTGTTCCTCAAGCGTCGATTAAAGAAGCAATTAAAAGAATGGAATCATGAACATAGGTGTTATAGGACTAGGTTTAATTGGAGGATCATTGGCATTAGCAGCCCGAAAACATATTAAGGGCTGTGTCTTGTATGGAGAAGATCAAAGTGAAATTCATCAAAATCAAGCATTTGAACTTAAGATTATAAATCACAGCCTTAAACCTTCAAATTATTCTGCTATGGATTTAATTATTCTAGCAATACCAGTAGATGCCTCACTTGAGGTGGTTTTACCTTTATTGGATCAAATAAATGATAATACATTACTAATAGATGTTGGTTCAACGAAGTCAATGATTTGCAAAAAAATCGAATTACACCCCAAACGAAATCAGTTTTTAGCTACACATCCCATTGCAGGAACTGAATTTTCAGGTCCCTCTGCAGCATTTGAAACCTTATATTCTGGAAAAGCCCAGATTTTATGCGAATCGAACAAAACTAGGCCTGATCTTTTAGAGTGGGCTGTGCAATGGTTTAAAAATATGGGGATGCAACTTCAGGAAATGGATCCTAAAGAACATGACAAGCATATCGCATATGTATCTCACCTTTCTCATATTTCATCTTTTATGCTTGGAAAAACTGTCATGGAAAAGGAGCAAGATGAAAAAGCAATTTTTGACATGGCTGGAAGTGGTTTTGCTTCTACAGTGCGTTTGGCAAAAAGTTCTCCTTCAATGTGGACACCAATCTTTGAACAAAATCAAGCAAATATTTTAGAAGTATTAGCTGAATACATTGCGAATTTAGAAGAATTCAAATCATTAATGGAACAAAAAGATTTCAAATCAGTTTATGATAAAATTCAACAAACAAACTCTATAAAAGAAATTTTGGCAGGAATTAATTAAACCAATAATTTTTAAACTATAACAAAAAAGATGAAAAATATAAAAGAAATGCGTGAATGGCTAGATAACTTTGGATTAGACCATCCTTTAGTAATTGGGGGCCCCTGTAGTGCCGAAACTGAAGAGCAGGTTCTTAAAATTGCACATGAACTTAAAGACACCGATGTAACTGTATACAGAGCAGGAATTTGGAAACCTAGAACACGTCCGGGAATGTTTGAAGGAGTTGGAGCAATTGGCTTAGGTTGGTTAAAAAAGGTTAAAGAAGAAACTGGTTTATTGACAGCAACTGAGGTAGCGAATAAAGATCACGTAAAGTTGGCTATCGAAAATGATGTAGACATTTTGTGGATAGGTGCACGATCAACAGTTAGCCCCTTCATTATGCAAGAAATTGCGGATGCTCTTGAAGGTACTGATAAAATTGTGCTTGTTAAAAATCCTGTAAATCCCGATTTAGCGCTATGGTTAGGAGGTGTAGAACGTTTATATACTGCTAATATCAAAAATTTAGGTTTAATTCATCGCGGATTCTCTACTTATGAAAAAACTAAATATAGAAATATACCAGAATGGCAGATTGCTATTGAAGTTAAAAATAGATTTCCAGATCTGCCAATGATATGTGATCCCTCTCATATAGCTGGGCGTCGAGACCTTATTTTTGATGTATCTCAAGCTGCTTTGGATTTAAATTTTGAAGGCTTAATGATTGAAAGCCACTGGGATCCTGATAATGCTTGGAGTGACGCTAAACAACAAGTAACTCCTAAACGTTTAGTAGAAATAATGAAGGACTTAAAGGTTAGAAAGAAAACCACCGAGGAAGAGACTTATAAACATGAACTCAAGACACTTCGTGCTCAGATTGATGTTGTAGACCAAACACTTTTGGATACATTAGGAAAGCGAATGAAGGTTGCGAAAGAAATTGGTAATTTAAAGTTAACAAATAATGTTGCAGTTCTTCAAAATAAGCGTTGGAATGAGATTTTAGGAAAAATGATACTAGAAGGACAAGATCGTGAGTTGTCTGAAGAGTTTATTCTTAGAGTATTTAAAGCTATTCACCAAGAATCTATAAATAAACAAGAGAAGATTTTAAATTCTTAGTAGATAAACTGACTTTTTATGGATTTATTCGCTTTGATGCATAATGCACGCCTACAGTTAAAACCCTTTTGGCCCCTTTCTGTTGCAGTTTGTTTGGTATACGGAATGCTTATTGGAGGTCCATCAGAGTTAAACTCATACGGGGAATGGTTGTCTATACTTTTAGCTGGTCCCTTACAACTAGGTTTGTGTATATATTTTTTAAAAATTTCCAATGGATTCAATCCTTCCTTTTTCGATCTTTTTGAGGGATTCAAACCATTACTTAATGTTTTATTAGCTTTTATTATCATAAATGCTCTTACAATACTGGGATTGATGTTTTTAATTTTTCCAGGGATAATAGTAAGCCTTGGATTTTCGATGACTTATTATATAATTGCAGAACATCCTGAAATGCAATTTAATGAAGCATTGGAATCCAGCTGGAAAATGATGGATGGACATAAAATGGAACTTTTAATGTTGCACTTGCGTTTTCTTCCATGGTACCTATTAGGATTATTATTTTTTGTGATAGGCGTCTTTTTGGTTCTTCCTTGGCACAACCTAAGTATTGCTTTTTACTACCAAGAAATAAAGAAAAGGAATGCAAATTAAAGATGAAGGCTCTTTCATACTAATCTTTTATAGCTCTTTTCAATCGGTCGTTGATGGTTTTTCCCAAACCTTTTTCAGGAAAAATTGAAGTAATAATGATATCTAAATTCATTTGATCTAAACGTTGTAAAGCAGCATATAAGTTTTTTGCAGCTTCTTCTAAATCACCTGAAATGGATAATACTTCTTGGTGGATTTCAGTATTTGAACTTATAAACTTTTGAAAACTTAAAACGCCTATTTTTTTATAAGGATTTTGCGCTAAAGCCACAGAAATATCTTCAATGATTAGGATTTGGGTTTTTGGGGCATAGTGCCTAGAAAGCATACCTGGAGCAGAAGGCTTATTATCACTTTGATTTTTTATTTGAATTGGGCCAATAACTTTTTCGATTTTATCTAGTGCTATAGCTCCATGACGATATAGCATGGGTTTATTATTTTCAAAACCAATGATAGTGGACTCTAAACCAAGTGAACAAGGACCTCCATCTAAAATAAAGTTTAGTTGATTTTTAAAATATAGTGCAACATGTTCAGCTGATGTTGGACTAATTGATCCAAAAGGGTTTGCACTTGGAGCAGCTAGTGGGAAATTTAAAGAATTTAAAAGTTGGAGCGCTAAAGGATGGTTAGGTACTCTAACCGCTACTGTTTTTTTTCCAGCAGTAATACGATCGGGAATTTGAACTTGTTTATCAAGAACTAAGGTAAGTGGTCCTGGCCAGAATGTATCTGCTAATTCTCGTGCTTTAGCAGGGATGTTCTTTGCTACTTTTTCAAGAATGCTAGGTTTTGCTATATGGACAATCAATGGATTGTAAGCGGGACGCATTTTTAATTTATAAACTTTTTCCACAGCACTATCCGAATATACATTTGCTGCGAGACCATATACCGTTTCAGTTGGTAAAGCAATGATATCACCTTTTATTAAGGCATTTTTCACTTGATTTAAGTCTCTAGTAATCACAAAAAAGTATTTTCTTGCATGCAAAGGTAGCGCATTGATTTTAGCTGCAAAACTATTGAAGGGCTTTGGCTATACGGGCAATTGCAGTTCGGATATTCTTTTCTGATGCAGCATAAGAGATTCGAATGCAGTCTGCATTTCCAAAAGCGTCACCTGTAACAGTAGCTACATGTGCTTTCTCTAATAAATAAAGCGCAAAATCTGAAGCATTTTCAATCTTTTTTCCAGCAAGGGTTTTTCCAAAATAGGAGGAAATATCAGGAAAAACATAAAAAGCTCCTTGAGGCTGATTAACTTGAATTCCTGAAATTTCACTAAGTAATTCAATAATGATTTCTCTTCGCTTTGCAAATTCATCTACCATATATTGAATACTGTTTACTGATGCATCGATGGCAGCGATTGTTGCTCGTTGCGCGATACAATTTGCCCCTGAAGTTATTTGTCCCTGCATTTTATTGCAAGCCTTAGACAACCATTCTGGAGCACCAATATAACCAATCCTCCATCCTGTCATCGCAAATGCTTTTGCTACACCGTTGACAGTAATAGTTCTATCATATAACTCAGGAATAGAGGCAATACTAAAATGAGGAGTCCCGTAATTTATGTGTTCGTATATTTCGTCTGAAAGAATAAAGACATGAGGAAATTTTTCTAGCACCTTACCTAAAGAACGATATTCTTCTTCTGTATAAATTGTTCCACTTGGATTATTTGGAGAATTAAACATCACTAATTTTGTCCTCGGTGTAATCGCTTCTTCTAATTGTTCAGGTGTAATTTTAAAATCAGTTTCAATTGAAGAAGGTATTATTATAGGCTTAGCTTCAGCAAGGGTGGCTATGGCAGAATAACTAACCCAGTATGGGGCAGGAAGTAATACTTCATCTTCTGGATCTAAAAGAACCATACAAACATTAGCAATAGATTGTTTTGCGCCAGTAGACACAACAATTTGAGAAGCACCGTAATCTAGATTATTATCTCTTTTAAATTTATTACAAATAGCAGTTTTTAAATCAGCGTACCCATCAACTGGGGAGTAAGAATTCCAGTTATCTTGAACTGCTTGAATTGCAGCATCCTTAATAAATTCAGGAGTATTAAAATCGGGTTCTCCTAAGCTCAATCCAATTACATCCACTCCTTTTGTTTTCAAATCTCTTGCTTTGGCAGCCATTGCTAGGGTAGCTGAAACTGGAAGATTGTTGACTCTTGCTGAAAGTAAATCCATTTTATAATATTAGCTTGGTTGAACCCCCATTTTTTTTAAAAACCTAAAGTGAGAAAAGAGTGCACTTCTTGTGGTTTCGTATTCATTATATGGTAAGTTGAATTCTTGAGCAGTTTTTTTTACAATTACACTGATGTTTGAGTAATGAATATGACTAATATGAGGAAAGATGTGATGTTCTATTTGATGATTTAAACCACCTGTAAACCAATTGATAAAACTATTTTTAGTTGAAAAGTTTACAGTAGTTAAAAGTTGATGTATAGCCCAAGTGTTTTTCATGGTGCCTGAAGAGTCTGGCTTTGGCATCTCTGCTTCTTCAATTACATGTGCCAATTGAAAGACTATACTTAATATTAATCCAGCAGTATAATGCATAGCTATAAATCCAATAATTATTGCCCACCAAGGAGCATTAAGAAAAATTATTGGCATTACAATCCAAATTAAGAAGTATACAATTTTTGAAATAATTAATCCAATCCATTGTAGGCTTGGGCGCTTACTATTTAAATATGAAAGCTTTTTAGTTGTATAGCGTTTCATTTGTTGAAAATCAGTAAATATTGCCCAGTTAATAGTTAAAAGTCCATAAAGAAAAACAGAATAAAGATGTTGAAATTTATGGTGTGGAAACCATTTTGCATGTCTTGAGAAACGAAGAATTCTTCCAGCTTCTAAATCTTCATCGTGTCCGTGAATGTTAGTGAAAGTGTGGTGTAAGACATTGTGTTGTACCTTCCAATTAAACACATTTCCTGCTAAAATATAAATACTACTCCCCATGAGTTTATTTACCCAAGAGTGCTTTGAAAATGAGCCATGGTTCCCATCATGCATTACATTCATTCCTACACCCGCCATGCCAATTCCCATTAACATGCATATTGGTAATTTGTACCATAAACTAATATCTAAAATATACAAAAGACAATATGGAGCAATGAACAAAGTTAGCATTATGAACGTTTTTAGATAAAGCTTCCAGTCACCAGTTTTTTTAATTTTTTTTTCTTTGAAATAATTATTGACTCGTAGATTTAAAGTTTTAAAAAATTTTTTTGGGTCTTTTCTTGAAAAGCGAAGGCTTTGTGTAGATTGCATAAAAATATATAAAAAGCTAAAATAAATTAAAAATTATTTTTAAATAGATAGAATTGAAAAAAATGTGGAAACAATTATAAAATATTTTCCAGAAATCAGCTTGATCCAGAAGAAGCAGTTCGATTCACTGTTTTCAATATATTCAAAGTGGAATTCCAAGATCAATGTTATATCAAGAAAAAATATGGATTCATTTTATGAACACCATGTATTACATTCTTTAGGTATTGCAAAGATTTTAAAGTTTCAATCACAATCTAGTGTTCTAGATGTGGGTACTGGTGGGGGATTCCCTGGAATTCCTTTAGCTATTTTGTTTCCTGAAGTTCAATTTGAGTTGATTGATAGCATCAGAAAAAAAATTAAAGTGGTGAATTCAATAGGATCATACTTGGAGCTAAAAAACATCACTGCGCAACAAATACATGCAGGTCAGTATTTAAAAAAGGTCGATTTTGTAGTTAGTAGAGCTGTTACTCAAATGGAGTTATTTGTTCCTTGGATTAAAAATAATATAAATTTAAAAAGTAATCATGAATTAAAAAACGGTATTCTTTATTTAAAAGGGGGAGATTTGAACCAAGAATTGAAGAATTTTCCAAAAGCCTGTCAGTATGATTTAAAAAATCATTTTAATGAACCTTTTTTTGAAACAAAAAAAGTGGTTCATTTACCTATTTAGAACAACATTTTTATATTTAGCACTACTTCTTTTTTATGTCAATACAGTTTTAAGTAAAATGTTTTATCCCAAGAACGGATAACGGTAATCAGAGGCGGGCAAAAAAGTTTCTTTTATTAATCTTGGTGAGACCCATCGTAATAAGTTTGATGCAGACCCTGCTTTATCATTTGTTCCAGATCCTCTTGCACCACCGAATGGTTGATGTCCGACAACTGCTCCAGTTGGTTTGTCATTGATATAAAAGTTTCCAGCACTATTTTCAAGAGCAGTTATTGCTTCTTCAAGTGCATAACGATCTTGTGAATACACAGCTCCTGTTAAAGCATATTCAGAAGTTTGATCTACTAGTTCGAGGGTGTCTTTCCAATTAGTGTCTGGATAAATATAAAGAGTCACAAGGGGCCCAAACAGCTCTCTCTGCATTGTATCATATTTAGGGTTAGTTGTTAGTGCTACTGTGGGTTCAATAAAATATCCCTTAGAGTCGTCGTAATTTCCTCCTGCAATAATTTCCACATCCTTATCTTTTTTAATTTTTTCAATAGCATTAACTAATCGGTCAAATGCACCTTTGTGAATTAAAGCAGTTACAAAGTTTTTAAAGTCTGAGGGTGATCCAAGGGTAATAGTTTTTAGTTCTGTTTGAACCTCTTTAATTATATATTTAGCTTTTGATTCTGGAAGATAAACCCGAGAAGCTGCTGAGCATTTTTGACCTTGAAATTCAAATGCTCCACGAATTATTCCTGTTGCTACTTCTTTTGGCTTTGCTGATGAATGCGCTATAATAAAATCTTTTCCTCCAGTTTCTCCTACGATTCGAGGGTAAGAACGATAATTATTAATGTTTTTTCCTATTTTATTCCAAATATTACGAAAAACAGAAGTTGAACCAGTGTAATGTATTCCAGCGAATTCTGTACTTTTTAAAACTGTATCTGTAATCATTTCTGGATCTCCAAATACCATGTTAATAACCCCATCAGGTAATCCAGCTTCTATAAATACTTCCATTAATACATTAGCAGAGTAAACCTGGTAATCACTAGGTTTCCAAAGCACTACATTTCCCATCATAGCTACACTAGCTGACAGATTTCCTGCAATTGCTGTAAAGTTAAAAGGGCTTACTGCATAAACAAATCCTTCTAAGGGACGGTAAGTTAATTGGTTCCAAATTCCAGGACTATTCTCAGGTTGGTTTTCATAAATCTCCTGCATAAATTTTACATTAAAACGAAGAAAATCAATTAACTCACAAGCTGCATCAATTTCAGCTTGAAAAATTGTTTTGGATTGGGCAAGCATAGTTGCTGCATTTATCTTAGCACGATAGGGTCCAGCAACCAAATCTGCAGCTTTCAAAAAGATCGATGCTCTTGATTGCCAAGGCATTTTAGACCAAGTAGTTCGAGCTTTAAGTGCAGCACTTATTGCATCTTCAATATTTTTTTTATTGGCTTTATGGTATGTCCCAAGAAGGTGCTTATGGTCATGAGGTGGATTCATGCTGGCCAAGTCATCTGTTTTTACATTTCCCCCCCCTATTCTCATAGGAATCTCTATGGTTTTATTATATAGAGAGTTATACATTTTTAGGACTTCTTCTTTCTCTGGACTTCCTGGAGCATAGGACAATATAGGTTCATTTGACGGGTCGGGTACTTGAAAAATGCTATTGGACATTGTTTTTTTCTAAAAGTATTGATAAATCAAATAAACAAAGTGATTAAAATAATCTTAATTAAGAATATAAGGTACATTTAGTTTGAAATAAGGTACTTCAACATTAAACTTCTTGGCATTGGAAAAGTTTATCATAATAAAAGTTCCTGACATGGATCCAATCGGGGACGTAATTAGGCTTCCGGATTGGTATGCATATCTTTCGCCTGGTCGAAGGATTGGTTTTTTCCCTACTACACCAACTCCATTTACATAATGTGGGCGGCTTATAGCTTCTTTAATTTTCCAGTGTCTAGACAAAAGTTGGACCACATTTTTACTTTGATTTTCAACGGTGATAAAATACATGAAAGCGTGATGAGGAAGATTTTCTTTAAGAAAACTACCTTCAAATTTCGTTTTTACAGAGATTTTTATTCCCCTTGTAATTTGTTGTATCAAAGATTATTGTTATAATAATATTAAGTGTAATTCTAAAGATAATAAAAAAAAATCTATATAAATATAAAAGAAAATCTAATTATCTAATTGAAAGGAATTGGTTTTACCTACAGCAATTAAAGCATCGTATTGCAATCCTATAGGTCGATAATAAACTAATATCAAATAATCATTTTCAGTCAATGCATTTGAGCCGCTAATAAAGTTTTTATCTAGCTGTTCACCATTTTTAACTACGTACTTGTAATTGTAAAACCCCTGCTTTAGTATTAAAACACCTTCATAAATTTCTAAAGAAGGGTTATAATACATTTGATTGGTACTACTTAGTTCATAGTTATTAAAACCTCCATAAATATAAACTTCATTATTATTTAATTCATAATCTGCAGCCAAACTAAAATATACATAACTATAGTCGGCCTCTGTATTAGGATCTCCAGGATGCATAATATTTCTAATTTCATATCCACCGTTAATATCAGGCGCATATGTATAGTTTTGATATAAACGAGGAATATTTACATTTAAATACGTTTCGTAAAGATTAGCTAGATTGGTGAAGCTTATATTAGGCCCCGTGATTCTTATATCTTTAGTATCAAAAAAATAATATTCATTTCCTCCTTCAAATTGAGTTGGAGCTTCATAGCGATATTCTAAAGTACTACCTGAAAAGTATTGAGGTTTTAATACAAAAAGATTTGAGTCCCATTGCCTATTTTGTAATATGTGAACAAAAACGGTTTGTTCTGGATTTCGAAATATACCTTCAAAAGGAGTTATAGCAAAATGAATAGATTGATGAGTGTTAAATCGATCCATGTTTTGAGGGCGATATACTGCAGCTCTAACACTGGCTTTTTCTTCATAAACACAAAACCTTCTTGACAAAACTAGCTCGTCAAAAGAGTCATAGATCTCTATGAGATAGTTTCCAGAAACCTTGAATTGGATTTTTTCATTTGGAAGTATTAAGCGGAAATGCGTATAGGTTTGTAAGGTGTTAAAAGATGTACTGTAATCATCAATTCTTATGTTATCATAACCATCTATATATTCATTTTGAAAAAGTGTTGAAGGGGTCCAATCGTGGTTGAAGTATTTTATTTTAAAGTAATAATCAGCCTCGTCACCGTTCAAGTCATCAAAAATCAGAGTGATTTTTTGATCTAATGATATTAGCGGGAAGTTTTCAGTACTTTCAGTGCCGAAAAATTTGACAGATTTAATGTTATCTGGAGGTAAATGTTCCAGGCTCTGTTGTGCATAGATTGAAATAAAAGAAATTAAACTTAAAACTTTAAAAATAAAAGCTCTCATTTTTATCATAAGTAAATTTAATTGTTCAGTTTGTATTGACAAAATCACCCTAATATTAATGAAAAGATTAAACAATTATTTAGAATTAATATAAATAACCTATTTCCCTTATTATTTGTTTTATCTAAAGTGGTTTAGTTAGTAAATTTGGGCGGTTTTTATAATTAGACTTAATGGCAGTTATTAAAAGAATTAAAACACTTAGGGGAGCAAATCTTAACTTAAATGGAATAGCTGAAAAGATTTTAGATAAAATACCGTCAGTTAGCAAATATGCATTAAGACCAGATGACTTTTTTGGAACTACACTTAAACTTTGTGTCAAGGAAGGTTTGTATATTCTGGCAGGAACACCAGTTTTTTTTAGTAAAAAAAATCCTGATATTAAAATTGTTTCTCCTGTTTCTGGAACCATCAAAAGTATTGAGCGAGGACCTAAACGAAAAATAGAACGTATTTTAATAGAATCTTCCAAAAAACAGGAATCAATTTCGCATCAAGTAAAAGGATGGGATAGAATGGATATTACTGATTTAAAGGTATTATTAATGGAAAGTGGCAATTGGCCTTTTATTCACCAAAGGCCATACGGCATTATGGCCAACCCATTGGATACACCAAAATCTATTTTTGTAACTACGGTAAAAACGGACCCTTTAAATGAAGATTTTCATTTTATTTTAAAAAAAAATCAAAATGAATTTCAATTAGGTATTGATTTACTTAATAGGTTAGTTGATCAACCAGTATTTTTAGGTTTAGATAAATCTTTCCCAGGATATTTTGAATCAATAAAAGGTGTACAGCATTATACTGTAGAGGGACCTCATCCTGCAGGTAATTTAAGTTTACATATCCAAAAACTTTGTCCCCTCAATATAGGTGATCGAATATGGACAGTAAACCCTGAAGATGTAGTTAACTTAGGGAGATTCACCAGCTCTGGGGTCTTTTCACCACAAAGAACAATAGCGGTTTCTGGGAATGCAGTTGAAAAGCCCAAATATTTTCAAACCAAAATAGGTGCTGATTTATCACCTATACTTAATAATGTTGGATTGAAATCAGATAACGTAAGAGTTATTAATGGTGATGTTCTTACTGGTGCTATAGCTCATCTTTCAGATTATCTTGGTTACTTCAATAACTTGGTAACAGTAATTCCTGAAGGAGGCCATTACCGGATGTTTGGTTGGCTGCCATTTAAGGATAATCAAATTTTAAGTTTATCAAATACTTCTTTATCTCGTTTACTGAAAAGAAAAGGATTTGAAGTAGATACTAATCTCAATGGCGAAGAACGTGCATTAGTTGTTACAGGTGAAATGGAAAAGATTTTCCCTCTTGATATTTATCCATTGCAATTAATTAAAGCTTGTATGGCAGAAGATATTGAAAAAATGGAAGCTTTAGGGATTTATGAAGTATTGCCTGAAGATTTTGGATTAGTAGATTATACTAATACATCAAAGCTTGAAGCCCAAGAGATAATTAGGATAGGAATAGAATTAATGATTAA
>CABXKB010000018.1 GCA_902512755.1 uncultured Bacteroidota bacterium
CCATTAGCAGTCCTGGAGGATGGCATTTGATAGGAAAAACCCCTATTACACTTTTTGACGTCAAACAAAAACCTCCATGTTTTGCTTCCCCTGGAGATTGGATCTGTTTTGAGTCTATTGATTACAAAACATATCAAAACTTAGAAGAAAAAACTCAAAAGAGTGATTTTAAATTTTCACCTAATGATTGAAATTATTCAGCACGGAATTTATACTAGTGTTCAAGATATGGGTCGTTTTAATTATCAGTCCTATGGGGTTCCACTCTCTGGAGCTCTAGATCAACAAGCGTTTCAAATGGCTAATCAAATTTTAAATAACATCCCTAAAGCAGCAGCTTTAGAATTCACTTTTAAAGGGCCTAAGATTCGTTTCCATCAAAACACATTTATAACCTTAACTGGAGCTAAAATGCAGCCAAAAATTAATGGCTTAGGAGTAAATAATTATGTTCCTATCGAAGTTAGTGAAGGAGATCTTTTAGAAATGGGGATTATACAAAACGGCTGCCGAACCTATTTAGGTGTGTCTGGTGGAATCAAAACAGAAAAAGTGTTGGAGAGTCGAAGTCAATATGAAGGGCTGACTCGTGACTCACGAATAAATAAAAAAGTATTATTGCCTATTGGAAGCTCAAGCTTTAAACCAATAAAAGGCTCACATTTAAATCCACCTAGGCATGGCTATAATCAAAAAGAGCTTGAAGTCTATCCAGGCCCTGAATTTGATAAATTGAGTCAAATTCAACAGAAACATTTATTTAATTCTTTATTTACTCTTTCTAATTTAAGTAATCGTATGGCATTTCGTTTTAAAGAAAAATTTAAAAATCAATTATCCCAAATATGGACAGCTCCAGTGATCCCTGGGACTGTACAATGTACACCAGACGGAAACTTAATTATATTAATGCGAGATGCTCAAGTTACAGGGGGATATCCTCGAATTCTTCAATTAAATAATAAAGCATTAAATCTTTTAGCACAAAAAAGCACTAAAGATCAACTTCGTTTTAAATTGCTTCCAAGAATAGAATAAAAACTTATGTATTAGCATTTAAAAAATTGTTTCTTATTTTTGTCAGGATTTATTTACATGAAAATACTCTTAAAAAATGCTATCATAATTAATGAAAAGAGTCCTTTTCACAATCAAAAATTAGATTTACTTATAGTTAATGGGGTTTTAAGCGAAATCAAAACTCAGATTGATCTGGATGTTGATCAAATAATAGAATTAAAAGATCTACATGTATCAGCTGGGTGGTTTGATCCAAACGTTTCTTTCGGAGAGCCCGGTTTTGAAGAGCGTGAAACATTAGAAAATGGTTTATTAACAGCGGCTAAAAGTGGGTTTACTCATATTTTATTAAATCCTAATACGGAACCTGTATTATCTTCACATGCCGATGTAAGTTATTTGATTCGAAGCACAACTTCCCATACCACCAAATTACATATAAGTTCAGCGCTATCAAAAAATTCAGAAGGGAAACAAATGGCCTCTCTTTACGATATGCACAAAGCAGGTTCTAGGGCTTTTGGAGACTTTAATTTACCTATTAAAAACCCAACTCTTTTAAGGGTTGCATTAGATTATATTCAAAGTTTTGACGGAATAATTCAAGCTTATCCTACAGACGGATTATTGAGTAATAATGGGCAAATTAATGAAGGAAGTGTGAGCACTAATTTAGGACTCAAGGGTATTCCCCATATTGCAGAAACAGCTCCTTTATCACGTGATCTCCAACTTTTAGAATATACACAAGGTAAATTACACATTCCATATATTTCTTGTGCATCTTCTGTGAGATTAATTCAAAAAGCCAAAAAAAAAGGTCTTAATGTCAGCTGTAGTGTTGGAATTGCTCATCTACTATACACCGACAAAGAACTAATAGATTTTAATCCTAATTATAAAATACTACCTCCTTTACGTGGTATAGAAGACCAAAAGGCATTACGTAATGGACTTCTTGATGGCACAATAGACATGGTTACTAGCTTACATCAACCTATCAATCCTGAATTAAAAGATTTGGACTTTGTTAATTCAGAACCAGGAAGTATTGGTCTTGAGGCAGCTTTTAAAGTCCTTCAGAATCAATTTCCATTAGAAAAAGTTATTTCGTTTTTGACGCGAGGAAAAAAACGGTTTGGAATTGAAGACAACAGCTTTGAGTTAGGTTCTTCTGCAGACTGTACATTATTTACACCAAATGGGAGTGGAAGCTTAAGTATTAATGAACTTTCATCAAGTTCTAAAAATTGTATGTTTATTGGAGCTCCTACAAAAGGTACTATTTATGGTTGTATTCGCAAGAAGAGAATACAACTCAATAATGGTATAAACATAATTTAAATGTTAGAATACAGAATTCGTAAAGGAGAAAATAGCCTAGTTCAAAGCCCTGTTATTTTTTTAATTCACGGTTATGGAAGTAATGCTGATGATTTATTTTCCTTCGCCCCCTTTCTTCCCAAAAGCCACACTATTATTGCTATAGGAGCACCTTTGTTATTGACTGAAGGAAGCTATGCATGGTATCATCTTTACCCCAAAGAGGATGGTACATTAAAAGCAGAATTAACAGAAGTTCAGAGGGTATTGGAATTAATATCCAAAAACATTAAACTATTAATTAATAAATTTAACCTTAATCCTCTTGATGTGAGTGTATTAGGGTTTAGTCAAGGCGCTATGTTAAGCTGGGCTTTAGCATACAATAAATCTGATATGGTCCGTCGCGTAATAGCTCTAAGTGGTTTGATCCATGAGATTACCGACACTTCAAAACCTCCAAAATTTATTGCTTACTCTGCACATGGGATAACAGATATGGTAATCCCTGTTGAAATGGCCCGCAACTCAATTTTACCTCTTAGTAGAAAATACAATGAAATAGAGTATCACGAATTCAATGATGGACATAATGTTTCTCAGGAAAACTTTTCAAAAATGTTAATCTGGATAGAAAAAACAAATCTATAAAGCATTTACAAAAGATCTTAGGTTTTTTATATCATAACCTCCTCCTTTATTCTCCTTATATTCTAAAATAGCTTGACCCCAGCTTAAATTTGATTGAAAACCTATAAGCACCCAGTGTTGATTCACAACTCTAATCTGGTTAATTAAAAATACTTCTTCAGGGTGTTTAATAATACTGTTCAGGCCTCCTTTGGAGTTCATTTCTAATAATTTCTTTCTCAAGGAGTCTTCGTGCTTATTAGAATTTTCTAATCCAACTAATCTGGGATTACCTTTCAATGAAAAGTAAGCATTTGTATCACAGTATGATTCAATATTTTTTAAGGATTTTTTTAGCTGATTATTCTTCTGATATTCATTTTGAATTAAAGCATCTTGATGATTAAGGATTTTGTTGGTATTGAACATTTGATAAAAAAGCACAATACAAACAAACAGAAATAAATATAAAAGAACATTAAATTTCATATGAGTTTATTTTGAGCTAACGGTTAATGAATCATATGCTAAAAATACATTTAAAGGCAAACTAGAGCTCACTTCTTCGTGAAAACCCATTAAGTTGCTAATATGGGTTAAATAGCAGCTTTTAGGGCTTAAAATTTCGATAAGACCCAATGCTTCCTCTAAATTAAGATGATTAGGGTGAGCTTCAGTTCTTAAACAACTTAAAACAAGCACATCTAAATCTTTTAATTTTTCTTTTTCATGGTCATTAATTGTTTTGACATCTGTCAAATAACAAAAATCATCAATACGGTAACCCATAACAGGTAACTGATTGTGCATTACTTCTACAGGGATTATATTTTTTCCCTTAAATTCAAAGGCTTGATAAGGCTTTACAATATTAATTCCTACAGATGGAGCTCCAGGATATTTATTTTCTCTTGAAAATATATAATCGAAACGACGTGAGAAATTATCAATCACTCTTTGGCTTCCAAAAACAGGAATGTCGCCTTGACGAAAGAAAAATGGGCGAATATCATCCATGCCTGCACTGTGGTCTGAATGTTCATGTGTGAAAAATATACCATTTATATGTTTAATATTTTCTCTTAACATTTGTTGTCTAAAATCAGGGCCGCAATCAACCACAAGATTTATATTCTCCCATTGTATTAAGATTGAGACTCTCAAACGTTTGTCTTTATTGTCTTGACTAAGGCAAACTGGATGATCACTTCCAATCACAGGAATTCCCTGTGACGTTCCAGTACCCAAAAAAGTTACTTTAATCATGTTATTCAAAGGTAATCTTTGTCTTTTAATTCCACAATCTTTGTAGATTTGAAAAATAATCATCTATACATGTCCTCACAAATACCAGGAGAAATTGAATTAGAAAATCGACCATCCGTAGAAGCCAAAGCACTCCGAATTAATCTTAATAAATTTATCTACGGTACTTTTGCTGAAATTGGAGCAGGGCAAGAAGTTGCCCGGCATTTCTTTCGCTCGGGAGCAGCATCTGGAACTATCGCTAAAACTATAAGTGCTTATGATAAAAACTTTAGTGATAATATTTACGGTGAGGAAGATGATAAACGTTATGTAACTGAAGCTCGACTTAATAAAATGTTGGATCACGAGATGCAACTCTTGGAAGAACGTATCCCCCGAGAGGAAAGTCCTAATAAAATGTTCTTCACTTATGCTAATACTGTTACAACTATTGATTTTGCTAAAAAATTTAGAGGTCATGGCTGGATGGGAATTCGCTTTCAAGCAGACCCCAATCAGGCTTACAGTGAGATTACTCTGCATGTAAGGTTTCACCAAACTGAAGCCCGTCTTCAACAAGAGGTTTTAGGCTTAATTGGAGTAAACCTCGTATATGGTGCTTTTTATAAAAATAATGAGCCCAAGAAACTATTAAGATACCTTTATGACAACATTGATCAAGATTCTATTGAAATTGATACCATTAATTTCAAAGGTCCACTATTTGAAAGTGTAGATAATCGTTTAATGAGTTTGCAACTTGTTAAAAATGGCATGACAGATGCAGTAATGTTCAATCCTCAAGGAAATAATATTCTTCCCGCAAAAGAATTATACAAAAAGAATATTCTAACATTAAGAGGTAGTTTTCGCCCTGTGACAATGGTAAATATTAATATGTTTGAAAAAGCATTGGACGCCTTTATCCATGAACACGAAGTAAAAGAACAAAAAACAGTTGTGATTTTTGAAATTACCCTATCCAATCTTCGTGCCCAAGGAGAAATTGATGAAAAGGACTTCATGGATAGAGCCAAACTCCTTTGTTATTTGGGTCACATAGTAATGATTTCTAATTTTAAAGAATATTATAAGCTTGTAGATTACCTATCTCAATACACTAAAAAGCAATTAGGGCTTTGCATGGGAGTGAACAATTTTGTTGAAATTTTTGATGAACAATATTATCAAGACCTAGGCGGAGGAATTCTTGAAGCTTTTGGTAAGATGTTTTATAACAACCTTAAGGTTTACCTTTATCCAATTAAGGACGATAAAGGTAATATAATCAATAGCACCAATCTTAAGTTAGACCCTCGTATGAAAGACTTTTATAAGTTTTTTAAATATAATGGTAAGGTCGTAGATATTTTTGATTTTGATGAAGAATATCTTAACATTTTTAGCAGGAAGATTCTAAAACAAATTCGAAGCGGAGAGTCTAATTGGGAAAAACATCTTCCTGAAGGTATAGCTGAAATGATCAAGGAAAATGAAATGTTTGGAATCAAATCTTAACTTTTAAAGACTATTCTATAATTTGAGAAGCGTGTTCTTTGGTTTTTACTTTGTCAATAATACGCTCAAGCAAACCTTTTTCATCAATAATAAAAGTTTTTCGCATAATACCTTCATATTCTTTGCCCATGAATTTTTTTGGGCCCCATACACCAAAAATATTGATTACTGTCTTATCTTCATCAGCAAGCAAAGGAAATGGAAAACTAAACTTGCTTGAAAAATTACGTTGGCTTTTTGCTGAATCTGCACTTACTCCTATAATTGCATACCCTGCATCTTGTAATTCCTTGTAATGATCTCTTAAGTCGCAAGCCTCCGCAGTACAACCCGGTGTATTTGCTTTAGGATAAAAGAAAATAACAAGTTTTTTACCAGCGTAATCACTTAAAGATTGAATATTTCCACGATCATCAGAAACTGAGAAATCAGGGACTTTATCCCCTATTTTTAATAGTGACATAACGTATATTTTTTTCTAAATTACAAAAGCAATTAAGAATAAAAAAAGAATGACGAAAAAAGAAAAAGTGGACTTTATTATCCAGTCTTTAAAAAAAATCTATCCTAAAATACCAATACCTCTTGACCACTCAGACCCTTATACACTTTTGATTGCTGTTTTAATGTCTGCTCAAAGCACTGATGTTCGTGTAAATAAAATAACACCATTGCTTTTTGCTAAGGCCAAAACACCTGAAGAAATGGTTAAGCTTAGTGTGGAAGAAATAAGAGAAATCATTCGTCCTGTTGGTTTGTCTCCCATGAAATCAAAAGGCATTAGGGGTTTGTCTGAAATTTTACTTGATAAATATAATGGAGAAGTGCCTCGGACCTATAAAGAATTAGAGTCATTACCAGCCGTAGGACATAAAACTGCTGCTGTAGTAATGGCTCAAGCATACAAAATTTCAACTTTTCCTGTGGATACTCATATTCACCGTTTAATGTTCCGCTGGGGACTTAGCAGTGGTAAAAATGTAGTTCAAACAGAAAAAGACGCAAAGCGCTTGTTTCCTGAGTTATTATGGAATGACTTACATCTACAAATAATATGGTACGGTAGGGATTACTCTCCTGCAAGAGGATGGGATCTTGAAAAAGACATTATCACTAAAACGATTGGACGGAAGTCCTTGTTAAAAAATCTAATTCTTGATTAATTCCAAATGTTTTTTACCCTCTCGATTAAGTTCATATGAACTTGAAAAGGCTAGTATACGTTTAATAACTATTCTTCTAGGTGAGGTTTTTGGATAGAAAGATTTGTTTTGTTGAAAGTAGTTTTTTGCCATAAAAATTTATTATATTTTTTATAACGGTAAAAAGACACAAAAATTGTTAAGCTTCTAAAACAATTTTATGCTCATCAATCAACTTTCTAAGATTAATAATTGCATAGCGCATTCTCCCCAAAGCAGTATTTATACTGACATTGGTATTTTCGGCAATTTCTTTAAAACTCATGTCTCGATATAAACGCATAATTAATACTTCTTTTTGGTCATCAGGTAATTCTTGAATTAGTCTTTGAATATCGCTTAAAATCTGATCCTCAACAAGTATATGCTCTGCGTTTGGTGAACTATCAGATATAAATTGAAAAATATCAAACTCATCATTATTTTCGATAGTTGGAATACGATTGCTTTTTCTAAAATGATCGATAACTAAATTATGTGCAATTCGCATAACCCACGGAAGAAACTTTCCTTCTTCATTATATAAGCCGTTTTTAAGGGTGCGGATGACTTTTATAAAGGTGTCTTGAAAAATATCTTCAGAGGTGTCTCTATCGTTTATTTTGGAATTTATAAAGTTAAAGATTTGTAATTTGTGACGATTAACTAAATATTCAAGAGCAAGTTCAGATCCATTAATGTAATCTTTAACTAGCTCAGCGTCAGTATGCTTTATTGATTTATATGAATTCATAATAAAATTACTTTTGCCTTGATAGGCGTTAAAACTCCGTGATGTTTAAAAAGTAATTTTATTCTATAAAAAAAGTATTTTGTCAAATATACGATTTTTTCAATAATTCAACTGAGACCACTAATTTTTTAGTGTGTAGAATAAGTTTTTAAGAAAAGATTTGATGGTATTTTTTGAAACTTACTTGAATCTTATTTCACATTTAATAATTGTAAATTGCAAGTTTTTAAAAAATTCTATGAAAAATATTTTGGATTTTGATTCAAAGACACATATAATCGTTAAAGGTGCACATCTACATAACCTCAAACACATTGATTTAGCAATCCCGAGGAATCAATTAAGCGTAATAACCGGACTATCCGGTTCCGGTAAATCTTCATTAGCTTTTGACACTCTTTATGCTGAAGGTCAACGTCGTTATATAGAAAGCCTTTCTTCATATGCTCGACAATTTATGGGTCGCTTGAATAAACCCAAAGTTGACTTTATTAAAGGCCTTTCGCCTGCAATTGCTGTTGAGCAAAAAATAAACACTTCAAATCCTCGATCAACTGTTGGAACTAAAACGGAAATCTACGATTATCTAAAACTTCTTTTTGCAAGAATAGGAAAAACATATTCACCCGTTTCTGGAAAAGAGGTAAAAAAGCATAGTGTAAAGGATGTTTTGAATTATATCAAAAAATTTGATGCCGGAGAACGATTTCTTCTTCTATCACCAGTAGAGGCTGACCCTAAAAGTAATTTAGCTGAAAAAGTTAAAATCTTTGTTCAACAGGGTTTTGCTAGAATTCATCATGATGGAAAAACCTTAAATCTTGATGGTTTAGAGAAAATTCCCAAAAAAAGATTTGATTTAGTTATTGACCGTTTGGTCATTCGCCATGAAGAAGATTTTTACAACCGTTTATCTGATGCAACAGAAATGGCTTTCTATGAAGGAAAAGGATTATGCAGTTTACTCAACTTGAAAAATGAAACTATAGAAACCTTTTCTAATAAATTTGAGTTAGATGGAATGATTTTTCCTCAGCCAAATATTCATTTATTTAGTTTTAATAATCCTTTAGGCGCTTGCCCTAGCTGTGAGGGCTATGGAAATGTTATTGGAATTGATCCTGATTTGGTGATTCCTGATACAAGTAAGTCTATTTTCGATCATGCAATTGTACCTTGGCGTGGTAAAACCATGATCAAATACTATAATAAATTGATTAACTCAGCATATTTATTTGACTTCCCAATTCATAAACCTTATTTTAAATTAACAAAAAGTCAAAAAGACTTATTATGGCAAGGAAATTCTAATTTTGATGGTATTAACGCTTTTTTCAAACGTATTGAGAAAAAGAATTATAAAATTCAAAATCGTGTACTTCTATCTCGCTATCGGGGCAAAACTACATGCACAAGCTGTAGAGGCACTCGTCTAAAACAATCTGCGGATTATGTCAAGATTAATGGAAAAAATTTGGGCAATTTACTTCAAATATCAATAGATTCTTTGGACGATTTTTTTAGCACCTTAAAACTTAGTGTTCAAGATCATAAAATCGCTGAGCGCTTACTTATCGAAATAAATTCTCGTCTTAAATTTGTGCGAGAAGTTGGCTTAGGATACCTCACTTTAAATAGAAGGTCTAATTCCCTTTCAGGAGGAGAATCGCAAAGAATTCAACTCGCTACGTCTCTTGGCAGTAGCCTAGTTGGCTCAATGTATATTCTTGACGAGCCATCCATTGGTTTACACTCAAGAGACAATAAGAACCTTATAAATATTTTAAAAAATCTTAGAGACATAGGTAATACAGTAATTGTAGTAGAGCATGACGAAGAGATAATGAATGCTGCAGACAATGTCGTTGATATTGGTCCTAAAGCAGGTACTTTAGGGGGAGAGATTGTTGCTCAGGGAAGTTTAAAAACAATCTTAAAAAGCAAAAGCTTAACAGCGGAATACCTTAATGGGATTCGTAAGATTGAGATACCGAAAAACAGAAGAAATTCAGAAAAAAAGATTGAAATCATTGGAGCTCGTGAGCAAAATTTGAAAAATATTAATGTTAAAATTCCATTGGGTGTTCTTACAGTTGTTAGCGGGGTTTCAGGAAGTGGCAAAACAAGCTTGGTAAAAAAAATTCTCAATCCTGCTCTTTTAAATTATTTTGATATCTATAATGAAAAACCAGGAGCATATTCTGAATTGAAAGGAGATTTAAACACACTTCGCAGTGTAGAGTTTGTCGACCAGAATCCCATAGGAAGATCTTCACGTTCTAATCCAATAACATATATTAAAGCCTACGATCAGATCAGGACTCTGTATGCGTCTCTAAACATTTCAAAACATCGAAATTACCAACCTAAGCACTTTTCCTTTAATGTAGAAGGAGGACGCTGCGACTTTTGTAAAGGAGAAGGATTAATTACTATTGAGATGCAGTTTATGGCAGATGTCGTCTTAGAATGTGAAAATTGTAATGGAAAACGTTTTAAGAAGGAAATTTTAGATGTAAAATTTCAAGGCATAAACATAGATCAATTGTTAAAAATGACAGTGGATGACGCTTTTGCCTTTTTTAATTCTTTCAATCAAGAACTAATTATAAAAAAACTAAAACCCCTTCAGGATGTTGGCTTAGGATACATTACTCTTGGTCAATCTTCAGCAACCTTATCAGGAGGAGAAGCTCAACGCATTAAACTAGCTTCTTTTATTAGTCAAGGAACTTCTAAGGAAAAAGTGCTTTTTATTTTTGATGAACCAACAACTGGGCTTCATTTTCATGATATTCAAAATCTTTTGAATTCATTTGACGCTTTAATAGAAAAAGGGCACAGCATTCTAGTTGTGGAACACAACATGGAACTAATAAAATGTGCCGATCACTTAATTGATCTTGGTCCAGAAGCTGGGGATAAAGGCGGATATCTCGTCGGACAAGGCACTCCTGAAGAGATAATAAAGCTGTCAAATTCTTATACAGGTAAGTATTTAGCGGAAAAATTAAAATAAACGTTTAATCAATTTTTGAAAAAGCGTTTCGATTTCATTTGACAGACGAAGCCCGAATAAAGTCATACAGAATAGACCCGTAATTAAAAGACTTCGCAATAGAATAGAGACCCAAGGATTTAATATACTAGGTACGAAATATATTAAAATATAAATTAAGGCAATGCTAAACAAAACACTTAGTGTTTTTTTAGAATATGGATGTATTTTAAATAAAGCATTTACGAGTATGATTTTACATAAATTCATAAATACAATTACTATCAAAGTAGCAAATGCAGCACCTAATATCCCATATCTACTTATAAACACATAGTTCAAAACAACAGCTAAAATTGCAGAGGAAACTGAAAACCAAAAGACATACGAATAGTATTTTGAATTAGTAATTACATTATTTAAGCATCCGATAGACATACTGAAGAGTTTACCTATAGAAACAACAACTACAACTCCTATCCCAGATTTATAACCCACCTGATTAATAATTTTGTAAAAGTCATCCAAGTTAAGATTGATGATTAAAAACAATAAACCACTTACAATCATTAAATTGATACTGCTTTTTTTTAAGAGACTTTCCAAGCGGAGTTTATTGTTTGAATTTAACGCCTCTGCTATCAAAGGACTAGTAATTTGAAACATTGCACGTCCTGGAGCTTCAATGACAGCTGCAATATAAATTGCCACGGCATAAAAGGCAACATTAACATCTGAGGTTAAAGAGTATATCATTGACTTATCAATATCTAGAATAAAGCTCGCTGCAGCACCAGAAAGAAAAATTAAACAACTATAACGCAGAATAGGAATCAATGAATTGGGGAGCTTAAATTGAAAATTGGGAGTATAAATAAAAAAACTATAGGCCATTATTATAAATAATCTTAAATAATAGCCTCCAATAAGAAAATCAATGAATTGATCTAAGTTTAAAATCTGAAAAGTATAGCTAACCAATAAAATAAAGGTAAGCATTCGAGGATAAACTTCCTTTAAAAAATTACCAAACACAGATTTTAAATTTACGCGCAACCAGCTAAAAAAGATTTCAAAATAGGCGGTTGAAATTGCTATAGTAATTATTAAAAAAGGGAAGCGTTCCACTCCTTCATTATCACCAGATAAAAATCCTAGAATCTCAACATTATAGTTATAGTATAGTGGCATTAGAAGGAATATAATTGTCAATGGAAAGAGTAAAACAAACCACAATAAACAATCGCGCTCTTCTTTGCTTTTAGCATCACTAAAAAACTTGATCAATGTATGTTGTACTCCAAAAGATAAAAAGGGTTGAATTAAATTAGAATTAGCCAATAGAGCAACTACCAAACCCTGAAACTCTTTTCCAGGATAGCTCGGATACAAAAAAAGCATATTTACTGCGCCAATCAAAAAGGCAAAGCCAATACTAATTAAGTTATAAATAGACTGCTTAGCTACAATTCCCATAGAATTTAACTTGTTTTTTTAAAATACTGAAAATATCCCAATATGATAATTCCTATTAAAAAGATCACAAAACTAACTAATCTCAAAGTGGTACCTTTTCCTATAATTTCGGGTTCAAATCTAAATTCAATTTGAGATGAATTTGCTGGAATGGATAGGCCTCTTAAAACATAGTTGACATTAAAAATAGATGCTGGAACTCCATCAATTGATGCCTTCCATCCATTTGGATAATACATCTCAGAAAAAACAGCAAATTGAGGGTTACTATTATTTATTTGATACTTTAAATGATTTGGTTGAGCGTCAACAAGCTTAATTATAGTCAAAGAGTCTTTAATATAATTTTTTTCAGTATTTGAATCTAAATCCTTTTTTAAAATCAAGGCGGTATCGGAATAATCCGTACTATCTAATTCTTTTAGTAAATCGTCTGCATTATCTACTTCTTTTAAATTTGAAACTAACCATGCAGGTCCTAATGAATTTGGATTAAGCATAGGCTTTAAATCTCCATTTTCATTATCTACGAAAAGAATATATTTAACATTTAAAAAATTTAAAATTCCTGCATTTTGCTGACTATTATAGGCATCAAAAAGTTCTTCAAATCTTCTGGGTTTTGCACCATGATATCCTCCAATAGCATTATGAAAGTAGGCTGTTCGTCCACCAGTTAAACCTAATTGAGGCTCAAAAACACGAAAACGGCCAGTGTCTTGCTGGATTGCAAGATCAGCTGCAGTCTGAATAAAGGGAGTGGATGTTAGACGAGTTGATACAAAACCTTCTTTGTCAATATAACGATTTGCTATTCCTAGTAAATCCAGCGATAAAATAAAAAGGATGAGCACTATCGTTAATCCTCTTTTGATTTTTTTAATATGATATAAATAGAATATTGAAATTAACATACCACAAAAAAAGATTGCTCTTATAATATCTGCTTGAAAAATAGATCGTCTAGCTTCTTTTATTTGAGAAAATAAATCAGATCCGTAGATTTCTCTAAAATAAGAGTCATTTAATCCATCAAAGGATAGTGTTCCTTTAGATAAAAGCACTAAAACTAGAAGAAGTATTGGGATAACTGCAATTTTTATAAATCGATTAAATTCAAGCTTTTTCTCTTTGTAAAAAAGATGATAAAGTCCTATGGAAGCTAGAACAGGGAGACAAATCTCTAATATCACTTGGATCGAAGAAACCGCACGAAATTTATTGTACAGTGGAAAATAGTTTATAAAAAAATCAGTTATAAATGGTGCATTTTTTCCCCAAGAAAGTAAAAGAGAAAAGAACGTGCCAAAAAACAATGTATCCCTTAACGGTCCTCCTGCTAAAAAGAATCCAAATAATGCAAAAAAGAATACAGTTATACCTATATAAGCGGGAGCTTCAAGTATTGGTTGATCTCCCCAATAAGTTGGAACGTTTTTTGCGAATTGGGAAGCTTGGCCCGCCCCTACTCCATTTTTAATTAAAAAATCATATATGCCGTAATCAGATTCTAGATTCTCACTTGATCCACCTCCTTGAATTCTAGGCACAATTAGGTTCAAGCTTTCAAAAATTCCATAGCTATATTCTGTAATGTAATCATAATCAAGTCCAGTAGATTCTTCCTTAACACTACCATCCACATTTAATTTTAATTCACTGGCGCCACGAGTACTAAATTTGGCATATTCAGATGTTGCTAATAAAGGAGTAGCATTAAACCCCAAAGCAATGATAGCAGAAGCAGTCAATACCAAAAGGGATTGTAAAAAACTTCTTCCATGTTTATTTTTTATAGCATTATATCCATAGACTAAAACAAAAACTGCAATCAACATTAAGAGATAATAGGACATTTGATAGTGATTTGCCCTAATTTGCATACCAAGTGCTAAACAGCTTAGTGAAAATCCCCAAAGCCACCGCTTTTGAAATAAAAGTAGCATTCCAGCTATTACAAATGGGATAAAACTTACAGCGAGTGCTTTTGTATTATGGCCCACCTGTAAAATTATGAGTAGATAAGTTGAAAAACCGAATGCAATTGATCCAAATAGTGCTATTGGCCATGGTACCTTAATAATGATTAATAGCAAATAAGCTCCTAAAAGATATAAAAACAATATATGTGCAGGGCGAGGCAAAATGCGAAAGAAGGAATAAATAGGACTTAAAAAATCTGCAGGATATTTTGCTCCCAACTGATAAGTTGGCATTCCTCCAAAGGCATTATCAATCCAATAGGTTTCTTTACCTGTATTAACTCGAAACTCTTTTAACTGCCTTGACATACCGTCATATTGACGAATATCTGATTGCAAAAGTGTTTTGCCAGAAAGCAAAGGGTAATAAAACAATAATGCTGACAATGCAAAACCAAATGTGATAATCACGTGAGGAATTAGACTTGAAGAAAGCGCGGTATTAATCCACTTCTTCATAATCAATATATTCACCTAGAGAATCAGAAGTAGTCTTTTTCTTTGTTTGTGGTTTAGGATTGTTATTAGACGAACCCTGATTCGTTTTTTTAAGTAGGCTTGAAATCAATAGCTTAAATAAAAATGGTGAAATTAATCTTAAGAGATAAATCCCTAACAAAAAAAACAACAAAAACTTAAAAAACACTTCCAAAGATTTATTTAAAATTCAAAAGTAACTATTTAGTAATGAATCTGAGAAAATTTATGATGCATTAACAATCATCATGTCAAAAAATCCTATATTCTTATATTATATTTGTTTCATGATTACTTTAAGGCTCTCACTAGCTTTTTTTCTTTTTTCTGTTATTGTCAAAGCTCAGTACACTGATCAAATTAATTCAAATCGACCTGGAGCCTCAATAGGGGCTTTTGCTGTGGGTAAAAATGTAATTCAGTCTGAAATTGGAATTGCGTTTCAACAATATTCACATAGCGGTTATAACAATTCAACATTTGAGGGAGGTCTAGGATTTATTGCATTTCGTTGGGGGTTTTTAACCGAGACCTTAGAATTAACGCTGGAGAGTAAGTATTTAAAAGGCAGTTTGAATTCTAAAATAGCCTCTGTTCCTTCTCGTTCTTCCAGAAATGGTTTTTTACAAAATTTTATTGGTTTTAAATATTTAGTTTATGATCCATTTAGAAAAGAACGAGAAGAGAATGTATATAGCTGGAAAGCAAATAATGGCTTCAAATTTCGTGAACTAATTCCAGCTGTTTCTATTACTCTAGGAAGCAACATGAGTTTTGAAAAAAACAACCCCTTCCCTTTCAATAATGTATTTGGAAATGTCTATCGCCCAATTTTCTTTCAAAATTTGGGAGTTCCGGTAGATAAAGAACCTTTTTTTCACTTACGCGGAACCCTTGCAACTCAATCTCATTTTTTAGGTTCTTGGGTTTTTGTTACAAATTTTTCATATGATCGATATTTATCTACAGACCCCTTGATGAGTTATATCCTCACCTTAACTCATACAATTAATCCTTTATGGTCTGTTTATATTGAAAATCAAGGGAGTAAAAGTGAACTTTACAGAGATTCATTATTCCGTTTTGGATTTGCCTATTTGTATTCTGACAATATTCAAGTTGAAGCAACAATAGGTGGGTCAACAAAAAGTACTCCAAGTAGAATATTAGCAAATGTTGGAGTATCTTACAGACTTGATTTTCATAAAGATTTTACCTCAGCTGAGGAAATTCAATCTAAGGCTTTTAAAAAAGAGGAACGTAAACTAAATAAAACAGTAAAGAAAGACACCAAAATAGAACGCAAACGAAACCGTAAAGCAAAACGTAACTGAGGGCATGATAAAGGATATTGTGATTAAAGAAGCCAAGACTCAAAAGGAATACCTCGCTTTTGTGAAATTTCCTTTCTCTTTATACAAAGACAATCCATATTGGGTTCCCCCTTTGATTAAAGATGAAATTGAAACTATCGATCCAGCTTTAAATCCAGTATATCAAAATGCAAATGCTCGTTTTTTTCTCGCATATCAAGAAAATAAAATTGTAGGTCGAATAGCTGCAATTGTTAATTGGATAGAGGTTGAAGAAATTAAAAAAAGTAAAGTTCGCTTTGGATGGTTTGATGTGATTGACAACATTAAGGTAACTGAGCTATTAATTGATCGCGTAATTAAATTTGGAAAAGAATATAACCTTAAAAATATTGAAGGTCCATTAGGTTTTTCAAACTTGGATAAAGCTGGATTGCTAATTGAAGGTTTTGAAGAAAAAAACACTATGATTACTCTTTACAATCACCCGTATTACTTAGAACACCTAAAAAAACTTGGTTTTCTTGAAGCTGCAAAGTGGGTAGAATATGAAATAAAAATTGATGATTTTGAGTCCTCTCCTGAAAAAGTAAAGCGTTTTTCTAAACTTATAATGGAACGCTATAAACTTACTTTATTAAATTTTAAAAACCGTAAAGATATACTTCCCTATGTAGATCAAATGTTTGACTTACTTGATAAAACATATAATAGCTTACAATCTTATGTTCCGATTCAAGATTATCAAATTGAAAATTATAAAAAACGTTTTTTTAAATTCGTAAATCCAGATTTTATAAAGTGTCTTGTTGATCAAGAAGGAAAACTTATCTGTTTCTCTATCACCATGCCTTCTTTCACAAAAGCGCTTAAAAAGATAAATGGCAAAATAACCTTCCTTAACTCATTTAATATTCTAAAAGCAATGTATTTTAATAAACGTGCCTCTTTTTATTTGATTGGTATTCGTCCTGATTATCAAAATAAAGGAATCACAGCAATCATTTTTAATGAAATGCAAAAACTTTTTAATAAGCAAAAAATAACTATTGTAGAAACTAATCCAGAGTTAGAAGAAAATATAGCCATTCAAAAATTGTGGAAAAATTATGAACACAGACTCCACAAACGCAGGGCGACCTACAATAAAAATATTTAATATGCTAAGTGAAGGAACCATAATCGCTTTGGCAACCCCGTCGGGAAGTGGAGCTATAGGTGTTATTCGTCTTTCGGGTCCTGAAGCATTTGAAAAAACAAAAATATTTTTTCGTTCTAAATCAAAATGTGCTTGGAAAAAAATACCTGCAAACACTTCTGTACTTGGAAGTTTTACTCATGACGAACAGCTAATAGATGAGGTTTTAGTAACTAAATTTAAAGAGCCAAATTCCTACACTGGTGAAAATGTAGTAGAAATTTCTTGTCACGGCTCTTCTTACATTCAACAGAAAATAATCACAAGCTATCTAGATATAGGCGTAAAACCTGCTCAAGCTGGAGAATTTACCTTGAGAGCTTACCTTAATCGGAAAATAAATTTAAGTCAGGCTGAAGCTGTAGCAGATATTATAGCTGCAGAAAGTGAATCAGCGCATCAACTTGCAATCCAACAGATGCGAGGTGGTTTTTCAAAAAAAATGGAGGACTTACGCCAAGAGTTGATTCATTTTAAAGCATTAATAGAGCTTGAACTTGACTTTAGTGAAGAGGAAGTTGAATTCGCTAATATTGATAAATTAAAATCTCTACTAAATCGCCTTCACAAAGATATTACTAATTTAAAAGACTCTTTTGCATATGGAAATGTTATAAAAAAAGGAGTTCCAGTTGCCATAGCTGGAAAACCTAATGTTGGCAAGTCTTCTTTATTAAATTCTTTATTTAATGATGAAAAGGCAATAGTTTCTAATATACCCGGAACAACTCGTGATAGCATTGAAGACACGTTAGTATTGAAGGGTATAACATTTCGATTTATCGATACCGCTGGACTAAGAGAGACAAAAGATGTAGTAGAATCTATTGGGATTAAAAAAACTCGAGAAAAAGTGAGTCAAGCGTCCGTTCTCATTTATCTTTATCAACGCGACAGTGACCCAATAGAAATTGCAAAAGAGATTCAACAATTAAATCATGAAAACTTAACCCTTTTAGTTGTTGAAAATAAAATTGACGAGCATAATAACAACTTTAGTGTTTCATTAGCCTCAAAAATCCAATCAAAACTTAATCAAAACATAGACATTATTCAATGCGGAATCTCGTCTAAGGATAATAATAGCTTAATCCCACTTCAAAATTTACTAGTGGATACTGTAAATAAAATGAAAAGCGACTCAAGCATTGTAATTCACAATAGCCGACATTATAAAGCTTTAAATTCAGCCATAGATGCAATTAATCTAATTCAAGAAGGGCTAGATAAAGGTTTATCTGGAGATCTGTTGAGTGTTGAACTTAAAGAAGCTATTTATTACATTGGATCAATTACAGGTGAAATTGATAATGACCAGGACGTTTTGGGCGCTATATTCAGTCAATTCTGTATTGGAAAGTAACTTACCTTTCTTTTAGCCTGTTAGTTAAAAGAAAAACCCTCCGATTGGGAGGGTAGATCTATTTTATGGAATTATTATTTATTCTTTATTTATTGTAGCTGGTTTCCCTACTACTCCCATCACGCTTCCAACTAATATGGTTTTTTCTTTACTCTCATTTCTTGCTGTATGCCATACATTTGGTGTTCCTATATAGGTTTCACCAGCTTTTTTCACAATCTTATTACCCTTTTCATCTTCGACTGTAAATTCTCCCTGTAAAATTGTTCCTACATTAAACCCTGTATGTTTGTGAGTTGGGAAACTTTGACCAGGCTCTAAAACAACTATTGCATTAGTGATGGAAGCTTTACCTCTGGGGTAATCAATGTTTCCGCCAAAAGAGTTTTTGGTTTCATTTTGATCTATAAAAATGGTTGACTCTGTAACAGAAGGAACAATATCTGAATAATTATACCATTCTGATTGAGATTCAATTTTACCTTCCTCATTAAAAAACAGTACCGAATAGTAGTCTAACTCTGTAGGTTCACCTGTTAAAGAGTAATTTGATTTCCATGTACCGTACACTCTAACATCACCATTAGGTCTCATATTCTCATCTAATCCTGCATAATACTGAGCATTTGTAAATTGAATATTATCATATAATTCATTAAAAAGAATCATTTGAGATTCCCAAGCATCTATTGAAAGTGAATCTAAATTTGACATTGGAGGTGTCCAGAGAAAATCATCAATTACATAACTTTTCATTTTATCTATATCGTTATTCGAAAATGCATCAAAAAACATAGAAACAGTTTCAGAATTGGTCTTAAATTTTTTTAAAGCAGATAAATTAGACTCACAGAAAGTTAACAACAGTGGTAATAGAAAGATTAGTTTTTTCATTTTAATTGATTTATAATTAATTCTATTCAATATACAAAGAAG
>CABXKB010000019.1 GCA_902512755.1 uncultured Bacteroidota bacterium
ATATATATCAATGGTTGAACAAAAAGCATGAGTAAACCATTAAGCATTAACAGGGCCATTGGAGTAAAACTGATTTTTAAAAAACTACCCTCTTGTATTGTTGTAAAAGCAATATATCCGATCAAATAAACCAGAACAATTTGGCCAATCGATATAAATAAATTTGCTCTGCGGTATAATTGAGCTACTGATTGAATTGTAATAATTCCAGCCGTAATTTGTAAAAAAACAAACTCAAAACTGTTGGGAACAATAAAACCTAGGAGTAAAACAGTTAAAAGATGAGTAAATAAACCCAGTCTTGAATCAAAAAAAGCTTTAATGATTAGTGGAAGAATGCAAATTGGAACCGCAAAGACATAATCTGTATTGTAATTCACAGTTAATGTAACTGCTGTAATTACAGTAAGGATATTAAAAAAAATGAAAGTTAACTTTTTATTATCCTCATAAATTGTATAGCGATAAGTAAAAAGGAAAAGTAAAAGTAAGGTGAAGGTAAGTAGTATAAGAATCGAATAACCAATTTGAATCCAAATAAAGTTTTTATCATCTTTTTGCAAAATAAATTCATTACGAAGTGAATTAAGCTTTTCAAAAGCATCATCATTAATAAGCTCCCCCTTAGCAACAATAAGCTCACCAGAGGCAACAAAACCCCTAGATCTTGAAATATTCTGAAGTGCTTGTTCTTTTGAAGTTTCATAAAAATTTTTCTCTATGCTTACATTTGGAGTAATAATTTCAAAGAATAGATCTTTATAAAGATCTTCATATTGAGAAAGTGCTGAACCTTCTAATTTTTTCGATATAAATTCAAATAAAGTTTCTGACTTAAATAATTCATTGAAATTAATTGGTATTTCTAATTGCTCTTGAATCAAAAGAATATCAGAATTTGCATTATGAACAAAGTTAGGAGGTAAAACTCCATAATTATATATTTCAACAAGAAGTTGATCTCCAAAAACATATAAACTATCTAAAACTTGAGAGTCATCAATGTTTTTAAAAAAACGAATAAAGTTATCCGGATACTTACTTATTATCTGATCTTTAAGCCTATGGTCTGCCTTTAAATAGGGTTTAAGAGTTTTTAGAACCTCATCTTGATCATCTTTAAATTCTTTGTCTGATTTTAAAATTGAAAAGTCAAAAGGAGAATAAAAATCTGGATACTGCCAAACCCTACCTTTTTGAAATTCATATTTAAATTGTCCTCCAAGAGGAAATATATAAAGAATTAAAATCGAGCTAGAAAGAATAAGCAGGGATTTATAAAATAATCCTTGTTTTGCAATAATAAAATTCCAAATCGATTTCAAAAATCTTGTTTTAATTCAAAATTACATAAACTTATTCTCTTCATAGGTATTTTCAAAACTGTTAGACGCTTGTGGATTTAAAATTCTTATTTTTGCTTTATTAGAAGTAACAACAAAACCTGTTTGAAAATTAAATTTTGGAATACGGAATTTGTCATTTAAGCATTGTACCGATGCGAAAAGAAAGTTCACATCAAAGTGAATTAATTTCTCAACTGCTTTATGGCGATTGTTTTAAAGTGATTTCAAAGAAAAAAGAATGGCTCCAAATAACTACTCTTGCAGATCAATATAGTGGCTGGATTGATTGCAAGCAGTCACGATTGATCACAAAAGAGAAAGCCGAAGAGATTAGTTTTACAAAAAATTCTTACAGTTCAAGTTTGGTAGACTATATAAAAACCTCAGAAAATAAACTTACTTCATTAATACTAGGAAGTAATGTAAGTGGAGCAAAATATTTAGGTCACAAATTTAAAGGACTTATTACTAAAGGGAAAAAGTCTAAGTCTGATTTACTCAAAACTGCTTCACTTTACCTAAATTCACCTTATTTATGGGGCGGAAAAACTCCAATGGGTATTGATTGTTCAGGCTTGACTCAAATGATATATCGCATTAATGGGTATAATATTCCTAGGGATGCTTCGCAACAAGTAAAATTAGGGGAAATGCTTAGTTTTGTTGACGAAAGTGAAGCTGGGGATTTAGCTTTTTTTGACGATGAAGATGGTAAAATAATTCACGTTGGTTTACTTTTAGAAAATAATTATATTCTTCATGCCCACGGGGAAGTTCGAATAGACAGAATTGATCAGACAGGGGTTTACAACTTAAAGTCAAAAAAACACTCTCACAATCTAAGGATTATTAAAAAACTAATATAAGGCAACTAATTTAATCTAAGATTTTTATAAATATATTAATTTACTCGACCATTCCTTTCATTTTCATAAACCCTTCATTATCGCCAAGAGTCCCGTAAATATTCATAAGAGTTTTGATTGCCTCTTTATTTTTATTAATCTCAACTAATTTTTCTAAGATTGGAACACATTCTTTGTAAAGTTCCTCTCTTTGAAGTTTTAATTCATCGTAACGAGCGTTATCGGCTCTAGAATTACCTAAATTGTTCATGATTTCAACAATTGCATTTTCTCCTTCTAGAATCAATGTTACCAAATTTAAATACCCTGATTCGAAGCTAGGATCAAGTTCAATTGATTTTCTGTAGTATTTGCTTGCATCTTCTTTATTGCCTCGCTGTGCATTAATAACTCCTAAATTAAAATATAATGTTGCATTGTTAGGGTCTTGTTCTATAGCTTCATTCATTAAAGCTTCAAAGCGATCGTTTTCCTTAAGTTGGATATAAAGGTTTGCTTCAGTAAGGATTAAGTTTAAATCTTTAGGGTCTGTTTTGCGAGCCTCTTTAACAGCCTTCATTGCATTTTCATTGTCTCCCATCTGTGCATAAATAAGTGCGATATTTTTAATGATTTCGGGGTATCTTGATTCTGTAGGTTCCTCTCTAAAATCTGAATATTGTTTTGTTTTCTTATATAAATCATATTCTGATTTTGACGGAAACTCTTCGTCCTCTCCAGTTTCGACAGATTTTGCCATATATTTTATAACTATGCCCTCATATTTAATTTCTTTAAGAATATTATAGTATTTCAATGCTCCCTCAAAGTCTTTACCGTTTACTGCACTTGAAGCTGCGTAGTATAAATAGTCTTTATTTTTTTCAAGATCAATCTGGTATGCTAAATATAGCATAGAAGTAGCATCATTAAACCGTTTCTCTGCATTACTTTCAATAGCACTATTGACTATTTCTGTAGTTAGTTTTTGAAGTTGATTATCATAGTCTAAATCTTTTCCGCCTGCTAGAGTAAAAGCTAAAAATTTATCATATGCCAGTTGGAAATTTTTATTAGCTTGATAAATTCTTCCCTCTAAATAAAGTTTTTGATTAGTGATTTTTGCATCAACTCCTTCAAAAAGTCCTCCATTAGAATCAAGTAAATCTTTAGCGCCTTGAACATCACCTGTTTCAAAAAGCTTTATTGCTTTCCTGATTTCTTTCTTTTGTCCAAAAGAAAAGCTTAGAGATAAAATAAAAAAAAGTGTTAAAAAAAATTTCATTATTATGATTTATATAGTTATTATTACTCAATAATAGTGCCATCATTAACCTCAAGATCATTTACGTCCTCTATCTCCTCCTCATCTTTCATGACTTTCGCAACAGCTGCAATTGTATCACTACCTTTTAGATTAATTAACTTTACTCCTTGGGTTGCACGACCCATAACTCGCAACCCACTTATTTCCATCCGAATAGCGATACCAGACTTATTTATAATCATTAAATCATCTTGATCATTAACATTTTTAATGGTCACTAATTTACCTGTTTTATCTGTAATTGAAATAGTTTTCACTCCTTTCCCGCCTCGATTTGTTACCCGGTAGTCTTCAAGGCTAGAACGTTTACCATATCCATTTTCTGAGACAACTAAAATATTGGCATCCATATCGTTTACAGCAATCATTCCTACAACTTCGTCATTTTCACTGTTTAAAGTTATACCTCTAACGCCCGAGGCTCCACGTCCCATAGGTCGAGTTTTACTTTCTTCAAAACGAATAGCTTTACCTGACTTGACAGCCATCATAACATGGCTGTTACCATTAGTTAGTTTGGCTTCTAATAGCTCATCTCCTTCACGAATGGTTATTGCATTAATACCATTTGCACGGGGCCGAGAATACTGTTCTAATGAAGTTTTTTTAACCTGTCCCTTACGGGTTGCCATAATAACGTAATGACTATTTATATATTCTTCATCTTTCAAATCTTGTGTGCAAATAAAGGCTTTGACCTTATCATCCTGCTCTATATTTATTAAATTTTGAATAGCTCTCCCTTTTGCAGTTTTTGAGCCTTCCGGGATTTCATAAACACGCATCCAGAAGCATTTTCCTTTTTGAGTAAAAAAGAGCATGTATTGATGGTTAGTTCCTACAAATAGATCTTGGAGAAAATCCTCTTCTCTTGTTGTAGAAGCCTTCTGCCCTACTCCTCCTCTGTTTTGAGTTTTATACTCATTTAAAGGTGTTCTTTTTATATATCCAGCATGAGATATAGTAATAACAACCTTTTCATCAGGGATCATATCCTCCATGCTAAACTCACCACCAGCGTACTCAATATTAGATCGACGCTCATCACCATACTTTTCCTTAACCTCAAATAGTTCCTCTTTGATGATTTGCATTCTACGATCTTTTTTATCAAGTATATCTTTAAGGTCGGCTATAGTTTTCAAAAGCGTTTCATACTCTGATCTTAATTTGTCTTGCTCTAAACCAGTAAGCTGTCTAAGGCGCATCTCAACGATGGCCTTAGCTTGTACGTCTGAAAGCTCAAAGCGTTTCATCAAATTTTCCCTTGCTTCCTCGGGATTTTTAGATCCACGTATGATGGAGATAACTTCGTCAATGTTATCTGAAGCAATGATTAAACCTTCTAGAATGTGAGCCCTTTCTTCTGCCTTCCTAAGCTCAAAACTTGTTCTTCGCACCACAACATCATGACGATGCTCTACGAAATAATGAATCATGTCTTTTAAATTCAAAATCTGAGGTCTACCATTGACTAGAGCAATATTGTTCACACTAAAAGATGATTGTAAACCAGTGAATTTGAAAAGCTTATTTAAAACAATATTGGGAACTGCATCACGTTTTAAAACATAAACGATGCGCATCCCATTCCTATCAGATTCATCACGAATTGTTGAAATACCTTCAATTTTTTTATCGTTAACCAAGTCAGCTGTTTTGCGTATCATTTCAGCCTTATTGACCTGAAATGGAATTTCGTTTACAATGATGCATTCTCTACCGTTGAACTCTTCAATATTAGCCTTGGCTCGTATCACGACTCTGCCTCGACCTGTAAGAAAAGCCTCCTTGACTCCTTCGTAACCATAAATAGTCCCCCCAGTTGGAAAGTCTGGTGCCTTAATAGTTTGGATTAGTTCATCAATTGTAATTTGATTATTATCGATGTATTGAATAGTCCCATCTACAACCTCTGTTAGGTTGTGAGGAGGCATGTTTGTTGCCATGCCAACTGCTATACCAGAAGCGCCATTAATGAGTAAGTTTGGCACACGTGTTGGAAGTACGGTTGGTTCTTTAAGCGTATCGTCAAAATTTAATTGCAAATCAACAGTTTCTTTATCTATGTCTGCCATTAAGTCCTCAGACATTTTTCGCATGCGAGCTTCTGTATATCTCATAGCTGCTGGACTATCACCATCTACAGAGCCGAAATTTCCTTGACCATCAACCAATAAATAACGTAAACTCCATTCTTGAGCCATTCGCACCATTGTATCGTATACTGAACTATCACCATGTGGGTGATATTTACCTAGGACTTCCCCAACAATACGAGCGGATTTTTTATAAGCTGTATTTGAACGAATACCGAGTTCATGCATACCATATAATACTCGACGATGAACTGGCTTTAATCCATCTCGAACATCTGGGAGTGCTCGTGACACAATGACAGACATTGAATAATCAATGTATGCCGATTTCATTTCATCTTCAATTTTAATAGGAATGAGCTTATCTCCTTCGTTCATGATTTTATTTATATCAAGCTAAAATAGGGAATCAGAACCCAATATTAAATTTAAATCAAGTCATAATTATTAAAATTATTAACAGAATTATAAGCTGTTTTGGTGGTAAATAATTATACCCCTTCTTTTGAAATATTAATATTTTTTTGTCTATTAGCATTGAGCATAAAACTTTGGTCTGTTTTTTGCCATTAATTAATTAAAAAAATAATCTATGGATGATAATTTTTCACCTCGGGTTAAAGATGTAATTTCTTTTAGCAAGGAAGAGGCTCTTAGATTGGGACATAATTTTATTGGTACAGAACATTTGATGCTTGGCATATTAAGAGACGGTGGAGGAAAAGCAATTGCTATTTTAAATGCAATTGAAATAAACCTTGAGGAACTAAGGCGTAAGGTTGAAATTTTAAACCCTGCTACAATAGAAGGTGACCAAATTTTAAACGACAAGAAAAACTTGCATTTAACTCGTCAGGCTGAGCGCGCTCTTAAAACTACATTTTTAGAGGCAAAATTATTCCAAAGCGATTTAATTAATACAGTTCACTTACTCCTATGTATCCTAAGGAATGAAAACGATCCCACAACTAAGTTACTTGCTAAATTAAATGTTGATTATAATATCGTTAAAGAAGAATTTAAACTTATGTTAGCAAATGATTCGGTTTCCTTCGAAGAGCTTTCCTCTTCCTCTTCTTTCTCCGAAGAGAAAGATAATGAAGGTGATGGAAAAGAAAACCCATTTATCCCTACATCAGATTCAAAAACATCTAAAAAATCAAAAACACCAGTTCTTGATAATTTTGGTCGCGATATTACAACTTTAGCCGAGCAAGAAAAGTTAGATCCAGTAGTCGGTAGAGAGAAAGAAATTCAAAGAGTTTCGCAAATTCTTAGCAGAAGAAAGAAAAACAACCCTTTATTAATAGGAGAACCTGGTGTTGGAAAATCTGCAATAGCTGAAGGATTGGCTCTTCGTATAATTCAAAAAAGAGTTTCACGAGTATTATATAATAAGCGAGTTATTGGTTTAGACTTGGCAAGCCTCGTTGCTGGAACTAAGTACAGAGGACAGTTTGAGGAACGAATGAAGGCGATGATGAATGAATTAGAAAAGAATGATGACATAATCCTCTTTATCGATGAAATCCATACAATAGTCGGCGCAGGAGGTGCTACTGGAAGCTTGGACGCATCCAATATGTTTAAACCTGCTTTAGCGCGTGGTGAAATTCAATGCATAGGTGCTACAACACTTGATGAATACCGTCAAAACATAGAAAAAGATGGTGCCCTAGAAAGACGCTTTCAAAAAGTTCTAGTCGAGCAGACAAATACCACCGAGACTCTCGAAATCCTAAAAAATATTAAGGAACGTTACGAAAATCACCATAATGTTAATTATTCAGATGATGCATTAGATGCGTGTGTAGATTTAACTGATCGCTACATGTCAGATCGTTTCCTGCCAGATAAAGCCATAGATGCATTAGATGAAGCTGGCTCCAGGGTTCACATTAATAACATGAGTGTTCCAAAGGAGGTAGTAGACCTTGAAAGTCAGTTAGATCAAGTAAGAGAATTGAAAAACTCTGTTGTTAAAAAGCAAAAATATGAAGAAGCTGCAAAACTCCGAGATGATGAAAAGAGGGTTGAACTCCTTCTAATCGAAGCTCAAGAACGGTGGCAGGAAAATTCAAAGCTCAATCGAGTAACTGTTAACGAAAATGATATTGCAGATGTAGTTTCCATGATGACTAATATTCCTGTTAATAAAATTGTAAAGTCTGAAAAAAATAAACTTTCTAAGTTAGCTAAAGTAATTAATTCAAAGCTTATTGGACAAAATGAGGCGGTAGAAAAAGTCGTGAAAGCTATTCAACGTAATCGTGCTGGCCTAAAAGCGCCTGACAAACCAATTGGATCATTTATTTTCTTAGGACAAACTGGGGTAGGAAAAACTCAACTTGCTAAAATTTTAGCATCTGAAATTTTTGATTCTCAAGAAAATTTAATCCGTATAGATATGAGTGAATATATGGAAAAATTTGCTTTATCAAGATTAATTGGTGCGCCTCCAGGATATGTAGGATATGAAGAAGGTGGTCAGTTAACTGAAAAAGTTAGAAGACGACCGTACTCTGTTATTTTACTTGATGAAGTTGAAAAAGCTCATCCAGATATTTTCAACATGATGCTTCAGATTCTTGACGATGGATTTTTAACAGATAGCTTAGGTAGAAAAGTCAATTTCCAAAACACTATTATAATTATGACTTCCAACATTGGTGCAAGACAAGTTAAAGATTTTGGAAGAGGACTAGGTTTTGAAACCGCATCACAAAAATCTCAATCGAAAGAGATTGAAAAAAGCGTTATTGAAAAAGAGTTAAAAAAGACCTTTTCTCCAGAATTTTTAAATAGAATTGATGATGTAGTCGTTTTTAATAATCTTGATAAAAGAGATATTCGAAAAATCGTCGACATTGAATTAGTTCTTTTGATCAAACGAATAAATCAATTAGGATATGAAATTGAAATATCAGAGTCAGCAAAAGACTTTATAACAGAAAAAGGCTTTGATAGTAAATATGGTGCAAGACCTTTAAATCGTGCTATTCAAAAGTATTTAGAAGACATGTTAGCTGAAAATGTAGTGAATAATTCTATAAAAGAAGGGGATAAAGTGTTTATAGATAAAAATAAAGGTGATGACTCTTTAAATTTAAATATTAATCAAGAAATTGAAAATTCTTAAAAATCATCCATTTTAACTAGTAGTTTCTTAAAAATTAAGATTCTTAAGCCTTTTTAATCAAAAATTGTTTCTAGCCATACAATAAGTGTTATTTTTGCGCTTGTTAAATTAATAAGTACATGCCTAATTTAGGTATGTTGGTTAAGGATTTATATGAAGGTTTTAAAATTTGGTGGTACTTCTGTAGCTAATGCTAAAAGCCTAATTAATGTGGTAAACATTATAAAGGAATCTGAAGATCAAAAATTAGTTGTTGTTTCGGCCTTAGGAGGTATAACTGACCTACTTGTTGAAATGTCAGAACGTGCTAGTACTGGTCAAAATAATTATAAAGAACATCTTAAAACTGTTGAGACTAGACATTTAGATCTAATAGAGTCTTTTATCCCAGTAACAAAACAGAGTGAAATAATTAGTTTTTTAAAATCTCAACTAAATGAACTTGAAGAGGTTCTTGAATCTTTATTTACACTAAAGGAAATGACTTCCAAAAGTCTTGATAAAATTTTAAGTTATGGTGAAATTCTCTCAAGTAATATAATTTATCATGTTCTCAGGCATAAAGAATGCGATATTGTCCTAAAAGACTCACGAGAACTAATTTTTACTCATACCATTAATGAAAGAGAAGTTGTAGATCATAATCAAAGTGGTGGAGCAACAAAATCCTACTTAAAAGAAAATATATCTAAAACTATCCTGATCCCTGGATTTATAGCACAAAATAAAGATGGAAACACTACAACCTTGGGCCGAGGAGGATCCGATTTTACTGCTTCTTTAGTAGCAAATTATTGTAATGCAGATCAATTAGAAATATGGACTGATGTTAGTGGGATGTATACTGCCCATCCTAAATTAGTAAGTCAAGCAACACCTATTTCCAAGCTTTCATATGAAGAGGCAATGGAGCTTTCGCATTTTGGAGCTGAAGTAATTTACCCTCCTACTCTTCAGCCATTAATTGATAAAAATATTCCTGTTATAATTAAAAACACCTTTGATAAAAAAGCTAAGGGCACTCTAATTAATAAAAGTGGTGCTTCAAAAACAGAAGGCTCGACTGTTAAAGGAATAAGCCATATAGAAAATGTTGCATTAATATGCCTCGAAGGCAGTGGAATGGTTGGTATTCCTGGTTTTTCAAAACGCTTTTTTGAATCCTTATCTAATAAACGAATTAATATTATAATGATTACTCAGGCTTCTTCAGAACACTCAATCTGTATAGGTGTACGTTCAGAAGATGCTTCATTAGCAAAAAATACTATCGATAATCATTTTGCTTTTGAAATCAGCGTTCAAAAAGTTGCTGCTGCCAAAATAGAATCTGACATGTCAAATATTGCTGTTGTTGGAGATCGAATGAAAGACCATCAGGGTATTAGCGGGAAGCTATTTAGCAGCCTAGGAGCAAATAATATAAATATACGGGCTATAGCTCAAGGAGCTTCAGAAAGAAACATATCTATTATTATAGATAAAAAAAATACTCAGAAAGCATTAAACTCACTCCACGAAAGTTTTTTTGAAGAACAGATAAAAGAGTTAAACCTTTTCATTACAGGTGTTGGAAATGTAGGAGGTAAACTATTAGAGCAAATTCATCGACAGCAAAACTATCTCTTAGAAAATTTGCTTTTAAAAATACGAGTTATTGCATTGTCAAACTCATCAAAAATGCTTTTAAGTGATAACTCAATAGACTTAAATGAATGGAGAAAACAATTGGACACAAGTAATAATAAGGCTGATAGAGAAGTATTTATAAATCATGTAAAAAAACTAAACTTAAGAAACAGCATCTTTATAGACAATACTGCAAATGAAATTATTGCAGAAGAATATGGGAGTTATCTGGTTAATAATATTGGTGTGGTAACTTGTAATAAAATTGCTTGTGCAAGCTCATTCAAAAACTATTTAGATCTAAAAAATATCTCAAGACGGTATAACACCCCTTTTCTTTTTGAAACAAATGTAGGTGCAGGGTTACCAGTTATAGATACCTTAAATAACCTTATCGCATCAGGAGACGAAATACTTAAAATTCAAGCTATACTCTCAGGAAGTTTAAATTACATTTTTAATAATTTTAACTCTAAAACAACTTTTAAAAAAGTAGTTCAAAGTGCTCAAAATCAGGGATATACAGAGCCTAATCCTAAAATTGACCTAAGTGGTGTAGATGTAGCTCGAAAAATTCTAATCCTAGCTCGTGAAAGTGGTTTTCAACTAGAACTGAAAGATATTGAAAATAAAAGTTTTTTGCCAAATGATGTATTAAGCGCTTCATCTAACGAAGAGTTTTATAATGCGATTGATAAAAACGAAATTTATTTTCAAAATATCTTTAAAAATGCTTCAGAAAATGGAGCAAGATTAAAATATGTAGCACAGTTAGAAAATGGAAGGGCTTCAGTCGGGCTTCAAGAGATTGAACCTCATCACGATTTTTATAACTTGGAAGGAAGTGATAACATTATTTTATTCTACTCAAGCAGATACAAAGACCAACCTCTTATTGTTAAGGGGGCTGGTGCTGGTGCAGAGGTTACCGCTGGAGGAGTTTTTGGAGATATCATTCGAATAGGCAAACAATAACAATGGATCAAGTAAAGATTTTTACGCCTGCAAGTGTAGCCAACGTTTCTTGTGGTTTTGATGTACTTGGCTTTTGTCTAGATTCAATTGGAGATGTCATGAAGGTCTCTAGAACCAAAAATAAAGGCGTGACTATAGGCATTATAAATGGACAAGAATTACCAAAAGACCCTTTAAAAAACGTTGCAAGTGTAGCTGCCTCTGCTCTTTTAAAAGCTCATCCAACAATTGGTGGCTTCCAAATTGATATTGAAAAAAGAATAAAACCTGGAAGCGGAATTGGAAGTAGTGCAGCAAGTGCAGCTGGAGCAGTTTTTGCGATTAATGAATTATTAGGAAAGCCTTATTCAAGAAATGAATTAGTTCAGTATGCGATTGCAGGTGAATCGCTTGCTAGTGGAGCTGCTCATGCAGATAATCTTGCCCCTGTTTTACTGGGAGGTTTCACATTAGTTCGCAGCAATAAAACTCTAGACATTATTAAGCTTCCTTCTCCTAAAGATTTAGTTGCTACAATAATTCATCCAAAAATTGAATTAAAAACAATTCATTCTAGAGCTATTCTTAAAAATGAAATCCCACTTAAAAAAGCAGTAGAGCAATGGGGAAACTTAGGTGCGTTTATAAGTGCTCTTTATACCAATGACTATGAGCTTCTTTCAAGAAGCATGAAAGACAAGGTAATAGAACCAACAAGAGCTATATTAATACCTAAGTATAAGGAGATAAAACAAGCAGCAATAGATACCGGTGCCTTGGGAAGTGGTATTTCTGGATCAGGTCCATCTATATATGCATTGTCAAAAGGAGAATTTGCAGCAAAAGAAGTAGGACAAGCAATGAAAACTTATTACGATGAAATAGGACTTGATTATGAGGTTCATTACTCAAATATTAATAATGAAGGGGTAAGAGTTCTATAAACTTATGCAATATTTCAGTTTAAATAACAACGCAAAAGATGTCAGTTTTTTAGAAGCTGTCAGAAAAGGACTTGCTCCTGACCGTGGATTATATTTTCCAAAGGAAATTCCAATTTTAAAAGAAAGTTTTATAAATAATATTGGGCAATATTCTGATAATCAAATTGCATATGAAATTATTAAACCATATGTAGGAGATGATATTACTAACGATTATTTAAAAAAAATTATTGAAGATACTTTAAGCTTTAATTTTCCAATTGTAAAAATAACAGATAACATCGCATTACTTGAGTTGTTTCATGGCCCTACCCTGGCATTTAAAGATGTTGGAGCTCGCTTTATGGCTCGATGTTTATCTTATAATAACGATATTAAAAAAGAAAGAAATTTAACAGTATTAGTAGCTACCTCTGGAGATACTGGTAGTGCAGTGGCAGATGGTTTTTATAAAGTAAAAGGAATTGATGTCATTATACTATATCCAAAAGATATGGTAAGTATTATACAAGAGCTTCAATTGACAACTCTTGGGAAAAATATTATTGCTTTAGAAGTTGAAGGCACATTTGACGATTGTCAAGAAATGGTTAAAACAGCTTTTGTTGACCCAGAATTGAAGGAAAAAATAAATTTAACATCAGCAAACTCTATTAATATTGCTCGATGGTTATCTCAAATGTTTTATTATTTCATCGCTTATAAAAATCGACCAAATCCAGATAAAAAACTCTTAATTTCTGTTCCAAGTGGTAACTTTGGAAATATTTGTGCCGGCATTATGGCAAAACAGATGGGGCTTCCTATTGATCATTTTATTGCAAGTACTAATATCAATGATACAATACCAGAATATTTAAAATCTGGCGATTATATTCCCAAGAAATCTATTCAAACAATCTCAAATGCTATGGATGTTGGTGATCCAAGTAATTTTATTCGGATTCAGAAAATCTTTAATAATGACTTTTTTAAACTCAAAAAAAATTTAAGTGGTTTTAGCTACACAGATAAACTTACAGAAAAAGCAATAAAAGAAATTTTTGAGGTAAATGGATATATAGCAGACCCCCATGGAGCAGTAGGATTCTTGGGGTTAAAACAATACATGGATGCTAAAGAAGATGCAGAAGCATATCAAGGTATATTTTTAGAAACAGCTCATCCAATAAAATTTAAAAGTGCTGTTGATAGCATTCTTAAAACTAATATAAAAACACCTAAACGCCTCAAAAAAATTTTAGGTGGCAAAAAAAAGAGTTCTCAAATAAGTCAATATTCAGAACTTAAGTCTTTACTTATCTCGCTTTAATCAATTTTTAAGGGAGGAAGAACAAAGTCTTCAAGTGCGCTTTTTTCTTTCATTAATTCTTCAATTTCATTCCACGCTCGTGGAGCATCGATCGATAAATTTATTGGGGTATTATCAGTTATTAAAATATCATCTTCTATTCTAATGCCAATATTCCACCATTTGGGATCACAGGGACTTCCTTCTGGGATATAAATACCTGGTTCAACAGTAATAACCATATTAGGTGCTAAATTTATATATAAACCCGGATCATGTACATCTAAACCAATATGATGAGCCACTCCATGTGGAAGATATCTTCTAAACTCCTCAGGTTTATTTATTATTCCTAATTCCAACAAACCTTCCTGGACTACCTTGAAACAAGCTTTTGAAATTGCTTCAAAACTAGCTCCATTTTGTGCTACAGAAATTCCGGCATTCTGAGCGTCAAATACAATTTCATAAAGTGCTCTTTGTTCAGAAGTAAATTTTCCTGAAACTGGAATTGTTCGGGTAACATCTGCAGTATAACCATTATATTCAGCTCCCAAATCCATTAAAATCAATTGGTTTTCAATATCCGTCTTATCGTTAGTTATGTAATGTAGTACACAAGCATTATCACCAGCTCCTACTATAGAGGGGTATCCTTCATGTGCTGCTCCATATTTTTTATAAACTAATTGATGAATTCCTTGAACTTCTCGCTCAGTCATATCAGGGCGAATTGCTTTCATTACTTCTATTTGACCTTGTGTAGAAATTCTGATAGCTTTTTTTAATAAAATAATTTCCTCTGGTGTTTTTATTTCACGTGAAATCGCCATAAAGGTTTTTAACTGATCTACATCAAAATTGTAATCTCTCAACAAGAAGGCACTTCTTTTTTTTAAATCATTAAGTAAAGATTTTTCATCCGAGTTTGAAATAAAATCTTGAATGACAGGATCTTCCATTAAGCTAGTATCAGTCTGAGCTAAATAATTAATAGCTCTTTTAATGTTTGTAACTTGAAATGTTTCTGCCTTCTGTATTCTTTGATATAATCGATAACGATCTACATCGAATTTTTCAGGAAAATTAATGGCTTTTTTGAAATGCTGCTTTAAATCGAATAAATCACTAGTATCGAATCTTGAATCTCTTACATCGTTAGTAAAATCAAACATAAAAACAGTGTCAAAACCACTAAAATCATGATTGTCAGTTAAAAAAGAGTCTTTAACAACTATCCTGTCAAAACCCATTTTTGAAGCACCTACTAGTCCGAGTCTTTTGCCGTTCCACATTTCATTATAACTGTCTTTCTCACGAACATAAAGTTTTTCATAATAGCCTCCTTTTTCATCTTTTTGTAGTGTACTATAAATCAATAAAACTGCGTGAGGCTCATCCCAGCCAGTTAAATAATAGAAATTTGGGTCTTGATGATATTCATAATCTACATCATTTGCACGGTTTCTTACTGGACCAGAAAATAAGACAGCTACTGTGTTATTTGGGAGTTTTTTTCGTAATTGTAGTCTCTGATTCTTATGAAAACTCGAAGAAAGTTCCGACTTTTGTCCATTAACTTTTATTGGAATTATGAGTAAAAATAAAAAATAAACAGAAAAAAAAACAATATGCATTTTAATCTTGAGCATAGTAAATAATTTATCTGTGAACTTATGAAAAAAACAACACTTTACAATATTCATTTATCCCTGAATGCAAAAATGACTACGTTTGGTGGATACCAGATGCCAGTCCAATATTCAGGGGTAAAAAATGAACATCTAGCTGTAAGAAAAGACCTTGGAGTTTTTGACGTTTCTCATATGGGGGAATTTTATGTCCATGGTCCAAATTCTTTGAATTTACTTCAACACATATGTAGCAATGATATTTCAAAAATAAATATTGGAAAAGCACAATATAATTATCTACCAAATGAAACAGGAGGAATTGTAGATGATCTTATAGTTTATCGATTGGAAGAGGAGCACTATCTACTAGTCGTTAATGCTTCAAATATTAAGAAAGATTGGAATTGGATTCAAAAATATAATCAAGAATTCAAAGCTCAATTAGAGGATCATTCTAAAACTACAGGTTTACTTGCAATACAAGGTCCTAAAGCAATAAAAACTATGCAGAAATTAACCAACTATCCCTTGGATACTCTTCCATTTTATTCTCACACTAAGGGTGATTTTGCAGATATAAAAAATACATTAATCGCGACAACAGGATATACAGGAGCTGGAGGTATTGAAATTTATTTCCCCGCAATTCATGCCGAGCATTTATGGAAATCCATTCTAAAAGCTGGAGCGTCTGATGGAATTATTCCAGCTGGGCTTGCAGCAAGAGATACCCTTAGGATAGAAATGGGGTATTGTCTATATGGAAATGAAATTCACGAAAGCACATCACCTATTGCTGCAGGATTGAACTGGGTTACTAAGCCAGAAACTGGCTTTGTTAATTCAAAAAATATAGATAAACAGATAGCTAACGGAAGTAATCAACAACTAATTGGATTTATAATGGATGTAAGAGCTATTCCTAGAAGTGGATATTCAATTATTGATAATGAAGGAAATCCAATTGGACTTGTTACTTCTGGAACTCAATCTCCAACTCTATCAGTTGGGATAGGTCTTGGTTATGTTGAAAAGTCCTATTCTAAAGTTGGAACTAAAATTGGGGTTTTGATTCGTGAAAAAAACTGTTTTGCACATGTTGTAAAACTACCATTTATAAAAGCTTAATTATTGAAACCTATACTAATATTAGGAGGCAGTGGATTCATAGGTAATGCTCTTTATAAAGAATTAGGATCCTATTTTAACACTTATGGGACTTTTAATACAAATGAAGTGTTTAAAAAAAATAAACATTTTTTTCAGTATAGTATTGAAAAAGGAGGACTTAATGATATTCTAAATAAACTAAACCCCAAACTTATAATATCAGCATTACGTGGTAACTTTAATGCTCAAATTAAGGCGCATTCATACATCATAGAATATGTAAAATATAATAACTGTAGGTTAATGTTTTTATCTTCAGCCAATGTCTTTGATTCTTTTCGGCATTATCCATCATATGAATATGATAAAACGCTTTCTAAAAGTATTTACGGTCACTTTAAAATAAAGATAGAAAACCAATTAATGAATTTACCAATTGGCAAATTTGTCATTATTCGATTACCAATGGTTTTTGGCATCAATGCCCCAAGAACTAAAGAGATTGATAAAGCTGTAAAAGAGGATATAGCCATAGAGGTTTTTCCAAATACTATTATCAATGTAAATAGTGATGTTCGATTATGTCAGCAAATTCATTATATGATAAATCATAAAAAAACAGGTATTTTTCATCTGGGAAGTACTGATTTAATTTCTCACTTTGACTTTATTAAAACTTTAGTTGAAAAACGTCATTTAAAAACAGGTATTTATAAACAGGTATTTACAAGTAATTCTATAAGATATTTAGCATCGCTCCCAAAAGAAAATAAACTGCCTCAACACATTCAACCATCATATATGGAAATATTAGAGGAGATCAGTTAATAATTACAATTCTTACTCATAATCAAAATATTACTTAATTAACAAATAAAACTTGGTTATTAAAGAAGCTAGATTGACAATATTATTATACCCATGAGTAATGGATTTAGCCCTCTCCAGATCTTAAAGTTTTTTATATTTGATAATACTCAAAAAAAAAATAAATGGGAAGAGCATTTGAATTTAGAAAAGCCCGAAAAATGAAACGTTGGTCTACAATGGCCAAAACCTTTACACGCATTGGAAAGGATATTGCTATAGCAGTAAAAGAAGGAGGTACTGATCCAGACAATAATTCCCGACTACGAGCTGTTATTCAAAATGCTAAGGCTGCTAATATGCCTAAAGAAAATGTAGAACGCGCTATTAAAAAAGCTTCAGATAAAAACACGAGTAATTTTAAAGAAATACTCTTTGAAGGTTACGCTCCTCAGGGTATTGCAGTTTTAGTTGAGACTGCTACTGACAATAAAAACAGAACCGTTGCAAATATTCGTTCTTATTTTAATAAGGCAAATGGAAGTCTTGGCACAGCTGGGTCTGTAGATTTTATGTTTGATCACAGTTGTAATTTTAGAATAAACCCAACTAATCTTGATTTAGAAGAGATTGAACTAGAATTTATCGATTATGGAGTCGAGGAAGTTTTTAAAGATAAGGATGGTGTTCTTTTATATGCTCCCTTTGAATGCTTTGGTATGATCCAAAAGGAATTGGAGAAAAGAAACTTTGAAATACTTTCTTCAGGATTTGAAAGAATCCCTCGGGTTATTAAAACTTTGAGTATTGATGCGCAAGAAGAAGTATTACGATTAATTGAAAAAATTGAAAAAGACGACGATGTCCAAAATATATATCACTCAATGGAAATTAAAAATTAATTAAAAGCTTTTATCCCTGAAGCAACCACATACTCCTTTAAATATAGTTTCCAGTTCTTTTAAATCTTTTTTCACATCATTTGAAGGATAGAAATTTGGATGAACTATAACTCTTTTATTTTCATAATCAAAAGCTACAGGTATTATAGGAATTTTTAAACGTTTAGCAATATAGTAGTATCCCGTTCTAAGTTTGTATACCTTTTTACGGGTTCCTTCAGGAGCTATAGCAATTCGAAATTTTTGATGAGCGTCAAAAACAGTAGCAATTAACTCAACAGAATCTTTATTCCCGGACCGATCAATCGGAGCTCCTCCTAAACTTCTAAAAAACCACCCTGTCAAAGGAGTGAATAGTTCTTTTTTTCCAACAAAATTTATTGATTCTCCTGAAATACTTCTAACCAATAAGCCCACAAAAATATCTAACCAACTAGTGTGAGGTACAACAGCTACAATATACTTTGGTATTGACGGAAAAGTTCCGACTATTGTCCAATTCATAAGGTTATAATAGATGTTTTTTGATATAAAACGAAACATAATTAGTGAATTGATTTAAAATCTTCATTTGGAAATCCGATCAGATATAATGACTTCTTTGCTCTAGTAATAGCAGTATACAGCCATCTTAAATAATCTTTATTTGGCCCTTCTTGTAAATATGGTTTTTCAACAAAAACATTTTCCCATTGACCACCTTGTGATTTATGACAAGTAATTGCGTAGGAATACTTTACTTGTAATGAATTAAAGAAAGGGTTTTTTTTAACTTTTAAAAATTTTTTATATTTTGACTTTTCTGATGCATAGTCTTCCAGAACCTTTTGATAAAGTCGATTACCTTCTTCAAAGGATAAGGAAGGAGTCTCAGACTTTAAAGTATCAAGTAAAACAACTGTTTCAAGGGGATCTTCATCCGGATAATCTACCAAGCGTACACGAACTTCCGCAAAAGAAAAATCATAAATATTTTTCCTAGCCTGAATTGCAAGGACCTCAACTACATCTCCATTTGCAATAAACCCAGGTTTTGAGTCTGCGTCAAGCCAGAAATAATTGTTTTTTACAACCATTAACTGATCGCCAACACATAATTCATCTTCCCAGCCTAAAATACGCTTTCGAATGTGCTCATTTAATAAATTTGCTCGTTTGTTTGATCGAAC
>CABXKB010000020.1 GCA_902512755.1 uncultured Bacteroidota bacterium
GTAATCTCTTGGGGTGGGTCCAAATACTCGTCCACCACCTTTAAACAATGGGTTTTTAATACTTCCTGCACGAGCAGTTCCAGTGCCTTTTTGCTTTTTAATTTTACGTGTACTTCCTTTTATCTCAGCACGTTCTTTGGACTTATGAGTTCCTTGGCGTTTATTGGCCAAATGAGATTTGACATCTAAATAGATAGCATGATCATTAGGCTCTATTCCAAAAACATCAGAACTAAGTTTGACTTTCCTGCCTGTTTCTTTTCCTTTGATGTTAAGTACTTTTAATTCCATTATTTCCGAACGATTACGTATGCGTTTTTGTGACCTGGAACACATCCTCTAACAACTAGAAGATTTTTTTCAGGTACTACTTTTATTACTCTTAGGTTAAGTACTTTGACTTTACTGTTGCCCATTTGTCCCGCCATACGCATTCCTTTAAATACACGAGCTGGATATGAAGCTGCTCCAATAGAACCCGGGGCTCGAAGACGATTATGCTGTCCATGAGTAGCTTGTCCAACTCCTGCAAATCCATGACGTTTTACAACGCCTTGGAATCCTCTTCCTTTAGATGTACCTGAAATATCAACAAATTCACCTTCTGCAAAGTGTTCTACGGTGATTGTGTCACCTAAACTTAATTCTTGTTCAAAATTCTGAAATTCAACGAGCTTCTTTTTAGGTTTCACTTTCGCTTTTTTGAAGTGACCTTCAGCTGCCCTTGATACCTGCTTTTCCGCCTTGTCATCGAAACCCAGCTGAACAGCATTATACCCGTCAACCTCATTGGTTCTGACTTGGGTAACCACGCACGGTCCGACTTCTAAAACAGTACAAGGGATGTTTTTCCCATTGTCATCAAAGAGGCTGGTCATACCGATTTTTTTTCCTATTAACCCAGACATTATTTTTATTTTTTTGTTTAACTAATTTTTCTATTTACACCTTAATTTCTACTTCAACTCCACTAGGTAATTCCAATTTCATCAAAGCGTCAATAGTTTTAGATGATGAACTGTAAATGTCCAATAATCGCTTATAGGAAGACAATTTAAATTGTTCACGTGATTTTTTGTTTACGTGAGGAGATCTTAAAACAGTGAAAATTTTCTTATTTGTGGGTAATGGGATTGGACCAGTTACAACAGCACCCGTAGTTTTGACCGTTTTTACAATTTTATCAGCTGACTTATCAACTAAATTGTAGTCGTATGATTTTAATTTGATTCTAATTTTTTGACTCATGTAATTGCTATTTATTCTTTATTCCCTTTTACTTCTGAAACGACTCCTTCTGATATGCTTGATGGTGTTTCAGCATAATGTGAAAATTCCATAGTTGAAGTGGCACGACCTGAAGAAAGTGTTCTGAGTGATGTTACATATCCAAACATTTCAGAAAGTGGCACTTCAGCTTTTACCACTTTTGACCCAGCACGGTCATCCATTGAGTTTACTTGACCACGACGGCGGTTCAAATCCCCAACAATGTCACCCATATTTTCTTCTGGGGTTAACGCTTCTAACTTCATAATGGGCTCCATTATCACTGGGCGAGAAGCTTTCGCAGACTCTTTAAATCCAAGTTTTGCTGCGAGTTCGAATGAAAGGGAATCAGAATCCACAGGATGGAAAGATCCATCGTGTAATGTAACTTTCATAGAATCTAACTCAAAACCTGCAAGAGGACCATTGGTCATTGCTTGTTTAAATCCTTTTTCTACAGAAGGGATATATTCCTTAGGGACATTTCCTCCTTTAATTTCATTAATAAATTCTAAGCCTGGTTTTCCTTCTTCACCAGGCTCAATTGTAAATACGATATCAGCAAATTTACCACGACCTCCTGTCTGTTTCTTATATATTTCACGGTGTTTGGCTTGTCCAGTAAGAGCCTCTTTATATTCGACCTGAGGTTTACCTTGGTTTATTTCAACTTTAAATTCACGTCTAAGGCGGTCTGAAATAATATCTAAGTGTAGTTCACCCATTCCTGAGATTATGGTTTGACCAGAAGCTTCATCTGTCTTTACTTGAAAAGTTGGATCTTCCTCAGCTAATTTTGCTAAAGCCATTCCAAGTTTATCAATATCTGCCTTGGTTTTAGGCTCAACTGCAATTCCAATTACAGGATCTGGAAAATCCATACTTTCTAATATGATAGGAGACTTTTCAGCAGAAAGAGTGTCTCCTGTTTTAATATCCTTAAAACCAACAGCGGCACCAATGTCTCCTGCTTCAATAAAATCTATAGCATTTTGCTTGTTGGAATGCATTTGGTAGATTCTCGATATACGTTCTTTATTTCCAGAGCGATTATTCAGCACATAAGAACCCGCATCTAGACGCCCAGAGTATGCTCTAAAAAAAGCTAAACGACCAACAAACGGATCAGTAGCAATTTTAAATGCCAGCGCAGCAAATGGATCATTCACTGAAGGCTTTCGTGATATTTCTTCTCCGTTATTTGGATTTGTTCCAACGATAGCTTCTTTGTCTTCTGGAGAAGGTAAATATCGGCATACAGCATCTAAAAGAAATTGAACTCCTTTATTTTTAAAAGAAGAACCACAAACCATAGGGATAATACTCATATCCTGAGTGGCGGCTCGAAGTGCTTCATGGATTTCATCAGGACTTATTGACTCTGGATCTTCAAAAAACTTTTCAAGTAGATTTTCATCATATTCGGCAACAGCTTCAATTAATTCAGCTCGATACTTTTCAACATCAGCCAACATTTTGTCAGGAATTGGTACTTCGTCAAAAGTGGAACCAAAATTATCTTCATGCCATATTATAGCCTTGTTCGTAACCAAATCAACGATTCCTTTAAAATCTTCTTCCTCACCAATATTTAAAACAATTGGAACAGCATTAGATTTTAACATTTCTCGCACCTGAGTACTTACATTTAAAAAGTTAGCACCTTGGCGGTCCATTTTATTTACAAAACCAATACGGGGAACTCTATAATTATCTGCTAATCTCCAATTAGTTTCTGACTGAGGTTCAACACCATCAACAGCAGAAAATAAAAAAACTAATCCATCGAGTACACGAAGAGATCGGTTTACTTCCACTGTGAAGTCAACGTGGCCAGGGGTATCAATAATGTTAAAGTGATAGGGTTTGGAGTCGGTTGTTGGGCTTCCCTGATTTTGAGGAAAGTTCCAAGTACAAGTTGTAGCTGCAGAAGTAATTGTAATTCCACGTTCTTGTTCTTGTTCCATCCAATCCATAGTTGCAGCACCATCGTGAACTTCGCCTATTTTGTGACTAACTCCCGTATAAAATAGAATCCGCTCTGTAGTGGTGGTCTTACCTGCATCAATGTGAGCTGCAATCCCAATATTTCTCGTGTATTTTAAATCTCTAGCCATAATATTGATGAGGAATTGCTTTTATTATTAAAATCTAAAATGTGAAAATGCTTTGTTAGCTTCAGCCATTTTATGAGTATCCTGACGTTTCTTAACAGCAGCTCCTTCTTCTTTTGAAGCAGCAAGAACCTCATTAGCTAGTCTTAAAGCCATAGATTTTTCATTACGCTTTCTAGAAAAGCTGATCAGCCATTTCATTGCAAGAGATACTTTTCTATCAGGACGAATCTGCATAGGAATTTGAAAAGTGGCGCCTCCAACTCGACGGCTGCGTACCTCAACATGGGGCATTACATTAGATAAAGCATCTTTCCATATTTCTAAGGCAGTTTTTTCTTCATCTTCTTTGCGGTCTTCTACAATGCCTATTGCATCATAAAATATTTTAAAGGCTGTGGATTTTTTTCCATCCCACATTAACATATTTACAAAGCGAGTTACGAGTTGGTCTTTAAACTTTGGATCTGGTAATAAAGGACGTTTTTTTGCTTGTTTTTTTCTCATGATTCAATAGTAAAAGGGATTGCCTTTTTATTTTTTTGGTTTTTTAGCTCCATATTTTGAGCGCCTTTGTAAACGTCCTTCTACTCCGGCAGTATCTAACGCTCCACGAACAATGTGGTAACGGACCCCCGGCAAATCTTTAACTCTTCCGCCTCGTACCAATACTATCGAGTGCTCTTGGAGGTTGTGTCCTTCTCCGGGAATGTATGCATTGACTTCCTTTCCGTTAGTCAATCTTACACGCGCTACTTTACGCATCGCTGAGTTCGGTTTTTTAGGAGTTGTAGTGTAAACACGTGTACAAACTCCACGTCGTTGTGGACACGAATCCAAAGCAGCCGATTTACTCTTCTTGGTAATACTGACTCTTCCTTTTCGTACTAATTGTGCAATAGTTGGCATATATATCTAAAAAATAACCCGTTTTATGGGCGTGCAAATGTAATTTTTTTTTTCGTGTTTTCAAACCTTCATTTGTAAAATTTTAGATTTTTTTTAATTAATGATTATGGCCTAAATTTTCAATAGCATATTAATCAGAATAGGGCTTCTTTAATTTATACCTTTTATTATACTATTCAATCAAACTAATAAATTAATTTTTTTTGTAGAGTCTACAATAATGCTTTAATTAACAACTTATTATCTTTTAAAATTTAATATGTTTGGCAAAAAATTGATGAAGTATTATTTATATAAAATATTATTCTTTTTTTATACTGTTAATTCAATATTTTCTCAAGGTATTCCTTCCAATGGAGTTCAATCAGATCTAAGACTCGTTGACTTGTATGAAAAAATTAAAAAACGAATGGGAGAAAAAACACTATCTGTTAATAAAATTAAAGGGACTCCTTATTTTGATAAATCTTTTAAATTAGCTGAAGTAAATTATTTTGGAGAATTGTTAAAAGATAAAATCTACCTACGCTTTAATGCGTTCAGTGATGAAATGGAAATTGCTACAAGCTCTTTAATGAAAAGTTCTGAAAATATTCTTATCAAGAATAATAAGGTTTCCTGCTTAATCGATGGAAAAATATATCGTTATCTCGCATATAAAGCAGAAAACCATCCTCCTGCTGTTGGTTACCTAAAGGAATTATTTAGAGGGAAAAATTTTTCGTTTTTCGAACGTAAATCTAAAGTTTATATGCAAGCTACTACCGCAAGAACCTCTTTGGAAAGATCCTTCCCTGCTCGGTTTGTTGATAAAACAGAATACTACTTCTCTATTAATGATGCAGAATTAAATCAAATAAAGCTTTCAAAAAAGAAAATTCTTTCTAAACTAAAATCATATTCCTCTTCAATAAAATCATTTTTGGAAAACAACGATGCTAAATTAAAATCCTTAGAAGATATAGTGGCACTATTTAATTATTTGGACCAGCAATAGTATCGGATTTATTAACTTTTAAGTAATTATAGAGTATTAGAATATTAAATTCATTATTAAAATTTGTTATTAATAATTCCTATTTTAAAAAAATAATTATGTATTTTGTTCGTCCAAAAAAACAAATTCTTTATGAAACATCTATATTTATTGATGGCTTTAACATTCTGTTTTCAAATCACATTGGCACAAATTACAATCACAGGTAATGTTGTCGATGATCAGGGCATACCTCTTCCCGGGGCAACGATTCTTGAGGTTGGAACTAGCAACGGTACAACTACAGATTTTGACGGCAACTATTCAATCACGGTTGAAGATAGTGCATCTATTTCTGCAAGCTTTGTTGGTTATGAATCATTCACTGTTGCGGTCGCAGGTCAAGACCAAATAAACTTTTCACTAAAAGAAGGGAATCAGCTTGATGAGGTAATAGTAACATCTTTGGGCATTAAACGAGAAAAACAAGCCTTAGGTTATGCTGTATCCGAAGTTTCAAATGAAGCGCTTGAACAGCGAGCGGAAGGAGATATTGGTCGGGTTTTGACAGGTAAAGCCTCCGGAGTTCAAATTACTAATCAGAGTGGTTTATCTGGGTCTGGTACAAGTATTGTAATTCGAGGATTTAATTCCTTCTCACAAGGAAATCAACCTTTATTTATCGTCGATGGTATTCCTTTTAGCAGTGAAACTAATAGTCAAGGTAATTTTGTAGATGGTAATAATGGATCATCTCGATTTTTAGATATTGATCCAAATAATATTGAAGCTGTAAGTGTACTTAAAGGATTAGCAGCAGCAACATTATATGGAACTCAGGGACGAAATGGGGTTATATTAATTACAACAAAATCTGGTAGTTCAACTGCTGGTGAACCTAGCAAAAATGAAATAACAATTAATTCTTCATACTTCAATGTAGATTTTGCTTCAATGCCAGATTATCAGATGGAATATGGTAATGGTTTTGACCAAGCTTTTGGATGGTTTTTCTCAAACTGGGGTCCCAGTTTCCAGGAGGGTGGTCCTGCAGGATGGGGAGGGCAATCTTCCATTAATGGAGCAGTTTCTGGAACTCCAGGTTATTTAAGACATCCATATACAACAGCTAGTTCTGCAACTGGAATCCCTCAAATTTTAGGTGCTATTGGAATTGATCCCAATGAGCTATATGAATGGAAACCTTATGATAGCGTTGGTCAATTCTTTAATACAGGTCATGTATTTAGTAACAATATAAATATACGAGGAGCTACATCAGACGGAACTGTTAACTACAATATTAATTACGGTAATCTAGAGGATGTTGGTTTTACTCCAGGAAACACAGTTAATCGTAATACTCTTAGTTTTGGTGGTAACGCACAACTATCCAATAAATTCACAGTAGGAGGAACTTTAAATTTTACTCAAACTAAATTTAAAACTCCACCTGTAGCTGCCGGTTATGGAAGTAATGTAGGTGGTGAGGGTGCTTCAGTATTTGCGAATGTTTTCTATACTCCTCGAAGTGTGGATCTTATGGGATTACCTTACCAGAACCCTGTAACAGGTGAATCAATATACTATAGACAAAACAATTCAATACAACATCCACTTTGGACAGTAAATAATGCTGCTAATATCCAAAATACTAATCGTGTTTTCGGAGGAACAAATATTTCTTATAGCATTAATGATAATTTAAATCTATCCTATCGTTATGGTATTGATGTATATTCTGAAAATAATATCAACTACACTAATAAAGGAGGTAAAACAGGATCTATTGTTAACAGAAACGGAATTTATGAAACTTGGAATAATACAAAATCAATTTATAATCACAACTTCAATGTTTCAGGTGATTATGACATTGATGATTTTGGTGTAACATTCAATGTAGGAGTTGATTCAAGAAGCGATACATATGATCAAAATGGAGTGCGTAGTACAGGACAACAAGTTTTTGGTGTTTTACGGCACTTCAACTTTGAACAACAAGATGAAATCCAATATCTCGAAAAAAGAAATATTATTGGTGCGTTTGGTCAAGCTGAAATTGATTACAATCGTTATGTTTATTTGACACTTGCTGCTCGAAAAGATTGGGTTTCGAACCTTTCAGAAGAAAATCGTTCGATTATTTATCCTTCTGCATCTGCATCATTCATCCCTACTTCAGCATTTCCTGAAATTAAGAATGATATGATTAGTTTCTTGAAAGTAAGAGCAGGATACGGTACCTCTGCAAACTTCCCCTTTGGATACCCAATTTCAGCAACCCTTAACCTAGATACACAATCATTTATACGAAGCGGTGGTTATATAATTTCAAATACTTCAGGCTCTGTTTTGGGTAACCCTAATTTAAAACCTGAACGTATTGATGAAATAGAATTTGGTGTTGAAGGTCGTTTTTTTAGTAACCGTTTAAGTATGGACCTCTCTATATACAACAAAAAAACTAATGACCTTATTATTGATAGACCTCTCGATCCTTCTACAGGATACACTTTAACTAAAACTAATATTGGTTTGATTGAGAATAAGGGAATAGAATTAGACTTGTCTATGGACTGGATTCAAAGCAATGATGGGGTTAATTTTTCAACCTCATTAAATTGGTCTACTAACGATGCTATCGTTATTGATTTAGGTGAAGACACGGACCGAATTGTATATGCTGGATTTGGAACATTAGGAAATGCTGCAATCCCAGGAGAGTCTTTAGGTTCTATAATAGGATCATCCATTACGCGTTCCGGGGCATCAATTGAAGCCTCAAGATGGGTTGGTGGTGATGGTGGCCTTGTTGTTAATAACCAAGGTAGTTATGATGAAACTTTTGACCCAACCATTATTGGTGATGCAAATCCAGACTGGATTGCTAATATCAGTAATAGTGTATCATATAAGAATTTGAATTTGAATTTCTTGTTTAACTTTCAAGCCGGAGGGGACATTTACAGTACAACTGTAGCTACACTTCTTGGTCGTGGGTTGACTACAGACACTCTAGATCGTGAATTGAGTTTTATTCTACCAGGTGTAAACAATGGGCAACCTAATACAAAACAAATAAACAACTCAACATTTTACTTCAGCAACGTATTATACGGGCCTGATGAAATGAGAATGTATGATGCCACTCACTGGAGACTAGGCGAGGTATCTCTTTCATACAATTTACCTAAAAGTTTACTTGATAATACTCCATTTGGAAGTATTTCAATTACTGCTTCAGGATTTAACTTGTTCTATGATGCAATCAACATGCCTGATGGTACAAATTTTGATCCTAATATTGCAGGTGTTGGTATTGGTAATGGTAGAGGATTTGACTTTCTTAATGGACCAAGTGCTAAGAGGTATGGAGCTAGTGTAAAACTTACATTCTAAAATTTTAAAAAAACAGAAACATGAAATATACTAATTACATTTTAGGACTTTGCTTAGGTTTTACTCTAGTGTTAGCTTCTTGTGAAACTACAGAGTTGGATCTTACATCTAACCCAAATGCACTGAGTCCTGAACAGGCAGATGCAACATTCTTTTTGAACTCTATCCAAGTAGATTTTGCCTATTGGGTGAATAGAATGGGAGACCGAGGTGGTGAACTTACAAGAATCAATTATATGAATGGGAGAACTTATAATAATGTTTATTCTCCTGACAGTTGGGATGGAATCTGGTCTTCCGCGTATCGTGGAATGTTAGAAGACATTCGACTAATGAATATTCTTGCTGAAGAGGCAGGTTTATCGTATCATAAAGGTATGGGTAAAGTTTTCCAAGCCTATATTGTGTTAACTTTAGTGGATTATTTCGGTGATGTCCCGTATTCTGAAGCATTACAAGGGTCTGAAGGTGTTTTAAATCCTTCTGCTGATAGTGGACAAGCTGTTTATGATGCAGCAATTTTGCTATTAGATTCTGCAGTTGCAGACTTCAATACAACTGGACCTGTACCCTCTGATGATTTTTTCTACAATGGAAGTCGTTTGAAGTGGATCAAAGCGGCAAACAGCATCAAGAAAAAAGCCTTATTAAATAAAGGTGATTATTCTGGATACAGTTCAATTAGTAATTACATCACTAATCCAGAAGATGATTTTCAGTTTTCCTGGGGCACTAGCCCAGCTACTCCTGATACGCGTCACCCTTTATATAGTTCTAATTACACCTCTACAGGTGGAGGAGAATATATGTCAAATTGGATCATGTTTAAAATGTTAAATGGTCATGCAGGAAATACCGACCCACGAATAAATTATTATTTCTATAGACAGGTGTCTGAAACTCCTGGTTTTGATTCAGATCCTAATGAAGAGGTGTTGGAGTGTGGCTTACCAGGGTATTATGTGCCTCCTCAATATCGAAACGATAAAACTCCTTTCTGCGCTCCAACCAACTCGGCTAATAATCCTGCAAATGGATATTGGGGAAGAGATCACGGAAATGACAACGGAATACCTCCTGATGGATTCTTAAGAACATTGCGTGGAATATATCCCGCTGGTGGTGCTTATGATGATGAAAGCTTCACTGGCTTAGTTGATGGTTCAGGAGCAGGTGGAGCAGGAATTACTCCCATAATGCTTTCTTCCTGGATGCATTTTATGAATGCAGAAGTTGCTGTTTCTACTGGTGGTGATCCAACTTCTGAAACACTAACCGCCCTAGAGCAATCATTAAATAAAGCAGATGATTTAGGAGGTCCTGAAATGTCTACAACAGATGTAAGCGCTTACGTTGCTGCATTCACTTCAGACTGGAATGCTGCGGGTTCAGTAGAAGATAAACTAGATATGTGGTCAACCGAATACTTCATTTCATTGACAGGTAATGGCATCGATGCATATAATTCCTATAGAAGAAATGGCTATCCTAGAGATCTCCAGCCTAATATTGAACCGGATCCTGGGCAATTTCCACTTTCACAATTCTATCCGGCAAATTATGTTAATAATAATAAGAATGCTAGTCAAAAAGCAGCAAAATCAGAACGCGTATTCTGGAATTCTAACGGACCAAATAATTTAAAATAATGAACATGAAAAATTTAATTAGTTTCTTAAGTTTAATTATTGTATTTCAATCTTGTGAAGACCCTGATAATACAGTAAATTTTGTGCTTGATAATTTTGAAACAGGAGCCGTATTAAGAACAATATCATCATCTGGTGACTACAATTATTATGACCAAAGTACTTCTGTTTTCTCTGCAACCATTGAAGAGCATGACGAAGAAAATGGTGATTTGATGCAGAGCGTGGATATTTTTCTTTCAGTTGATGGCGGATCAGAAGTCCTTTACAAAACACTACAACCAGGTGATTTTTCATCAGGACCTACCGGACTGCCAAGAGCTACTTTTAAAGTAGGACTAACAGAGGTAGATAATCTCATAGGCTTCATTGGTGGAAGCACTGTAAAAATTAGATTAAAATTAAACCTAACTAATGGTAAATCTTTTTCAGATGATTCTGTAACAGGATCAATGACTGGTTCTTACTTTAAATCACCTTATGCTTACAATAAGATTGTAAATTGTTTTGTCACTGATGGATCATCAGTTCCAGGAATTTACACAATTAACATGCAAGACTCTTATGGTGATGGATGGCAAGACAGTAGAGTGAAACTTACCGTTGATGGTCAAATATACTATTTTGCAATGCCTAGCCCCTATACAAGTGGAATAGAAATTAACAAGACTCTGGAGGCTTACTCTGGAGATGACAATGCAGGTTCATCTACAATCAGTATTCCTTCAAGTGCGTCAACCATGAAATGGGAATGGATAGTAGGTAGATACCCAGAAGAAACCTCTTATACAATTTCTTATACTAAATTAGATGGATCGAGATCTCAAAATTGTTTTAATGAAGCTAATGGACCAGGTGGAGAAAAAATCCTTAGTGTATGCCAATAAACTAATATTAAATAATTAAAAAAAGGAGGGGGGAGGAAAATTATCCCCCTTTTTTTATAGAATAAAATCAGGGTATACATAACCACGCCAAAAGGTCGTTTCTCCCTCAAATTTCCATAAAACTTTTCCAGAACGGTTGACTTCCCAATACCCAAAATCTCCTTCACATATCAAAGTGTTTCCGTTAGGCAATCTAAAGGCTCCTGATATCTTACCAGAAAATAAGTCAGAATCTGTAAATGTCCAAATTATTTCAGGTGAGGTCCAATTTAAAGCATTCAAATCAAAAATAGGTGGTAAGAGGAATTCATAAACTTTCGATTGTTCTTCATTATAACCATTCATATATATCAAAAAATTATCAAGAGAATTTGGGTTGTGTGTTACTAATGAAGGGTGATGATTATTAAAAAATAATCGTTGTCCTTCTCCGCCATATGTCTCGGGATTTCCAAATCGGAAAATAAGGTCTCCTAATTCTGTTTTTGATTTTAAATTGTCATATTGATGTGGAATAACCCATACTTCACTATAAAAATTTACGCTAATAAAAACAACATCTCTTTTTGGATCATAAAACAATCCATTGGCATGCATTAAATCACCATTTTCTTTTTTAGAATAATTCAAGTTAATCTTTTCAGGATGTTTTGCTACTATACCAAAATTTGAGGCAGATGAATCATGATCTTGGATCAAATGATCAACGCTCCTCCACTCCCAAGCAATTGTTTGAGATTCAGGGGCAAACTCAATTAATTTTTCTAGGTAAATGGGACCGAGTCCATTGAATCCAAGATCTAGGGCCTTATCCTCTGAAAATTTTTCCCATACTAAAATTAAAATGTTACCATTTGGAAGTACTTCAAAGTCATGGTGCATTAATTCATTTTCACTATTCACCTCATATTCCCATAATAGTGATCCTCGTGAATCATATTTTTGAAGAATACCTCCATAACCCCCAAAAGAAAAAGATACTGTTTCGGGTTTAAAAATTCCTATAACACTTCCATCTGGCATTAATTCTAAATCATTTCCAAGATTCAAATCGAAATTCCATGTCTTTAACCGATCTCCTGTTTTTGAAGTTAAATAGGCTGATTTACCTCCATTTTCAATCATGAATATTGGATTGGAATCAATCTGTTTTGGATCATAAACTAAAATCTCATCACTTAAGTCAGGTATAGGAAGAAACACTGCTGTTAAAGTCAAATTACGAGTTAACAGAAATTCATACTGGTCGCTTTCAACCTCTTCATCAAATCCAATCCAACGATCAAAATAGTAACCACTAATAGCTGTTGCTTTAAAAAGAATTAGTGAGTTTTTAAGATAGACTCCTGTCTCGGGAGTAACTTCGCCCTGTCCTTCAACTTTTAACGTAACATCAAAATAAGTTATAGACTCCTTTACAGAATTAAATTCAGATGAACAACCAAAAAACATTACTAAACAAGCAAACACAATGGTGTAAACAAAAAAAGACTTGAAAAAGTATATCATAAAATTTTTCTTGAAATTATAAAAAAAGATTTTACCTCCATTTAATTCAAAAAAATATCAATTAAAAATAATGATACTATGAATAAGAATTAAAGTATTTTTGAATTATGGATACTTTAACAATATATGGAATTAGGGCAATTATAGAAGCTATAGATTCGGGAAAATCCATTGATAAAATATGGCTTTTAAAAGGAAGTCAAAGTAAACTCTTTGATCAACTACTTTATGTTATTCGTAAAAAAAATATAGCATTTAGCTTTGTTCCTAAAGAACGTCTAGACCGTTTTTCTTCAAAAAATCATCAGGGAGCTGTAGCAAGAGTTGCTGCTTTGGAAACAAAAGAAATGGAACCTCTAGTTGAGTTAATAATGAAAAATAAAGAAAATCCTCTATTTGTACTTTTAGACGGAATAACAGATGCTAGAAATTTTGGTGCTATTTTACGTTCTGCAGCAGCTGCGGGAATAGATGCCATGTTTATTTCAAATAGCGGAAGCGCTCCTTTAAATGGAGACGTTATAAAAACTTCTGCAGGTGGAGCATTTAAGGTTCCTATTGTCAAAGTACAGCATCTCAAAGATGTGATTTACTACTTAAAAACTTATGAAATACCAACTCTTGCTATAACTGAAAAAGCAAAAGAAACAGTCTATAAAAAAAACTTAAAGGGTTCAATGGCTATAGTATTTGGATCAGAAGATTTAGGGATTTCAAAAGGCCTTCTGAGAATTTTAGATGATCAAGCAAAACTTCCAATGCAGCAATCGATAAACTCTCTAAATGTTTCTGTAGCATGTGGAATTATATTTTATGAAATGTTAAGGCAGCGTAGCTAGCACTAAAACTCATATATTTAAATTATGAATATTCCCTTGGCAGAACGTATGCGCCCCAAAGCTTTGACTGATTATTACGGACAAAGCCATCTTGTGGGGCCTAAAGGAGGTCTCACTAATATGATCAAAAGTGGTTTCTTTCCCTCAATGATTTTTTGGGGTCCACCAGGTACAGGAAAAACAACCTTAGCTCAACTACTTGCCCTTGAGAAAGAACGCACTTTTTACAAGCTTTCAGCTATAAACGCTGGAGTAAAAGAAATAAGAGAGATAATTAAAAAGGCTGAAAATACAGGAGAATTATTTAATAATAAAAGTCCTATTCTTTTCATAGACGAAATTCATCGATTTAGCAAATCTCAACAAGACTCACTTCTTAATTGTGTAGAAAAAGGAATTATAACACTTATTGGAGCAACAACAGAAAATCCAAGTTTTGAAATCATTAATGCGTTGTTATCTCGATGTCAAATATATATATTAAATCCCTTGACTAAATCTGATCTAGAAAAGATATTAAAAAAAGCACTTAAGGCGGATGTCCATTTAAAAAAAATTGGGCTAAAAATTAAAGAAACTGAAGCTTTGATTGAACTTTCAGGGGGTGATGGCAGAAAATTACTCTCAATTCTTGAATTAATAATACAATCCGTAAATAAAAATTCTTTTGAATTGACCAATTCACTTGTATTTAAAACTGTTCAAAATAATACAGTCCTTTTTGATAAAAATGGTGATTTTCATTACGATATCGTTTCTGCGTTTATAAAATCTGTTCGTGGAAGTGACCCTAATGCAGCTGTATATTGGTTAGCACGTATGATTGAAGCTGGAGAAGATATTAAATTTATAGCAAGACGCATGTTGATTCTAGCTGCAGAAGATATAGGGATTGCCAATCCAACAGCTTTGGTTCTTGCCAATAGCACTTTCCAAGCAGTATCTTCTGTAGGGTATCCCGAAGGAAGAATTCTGCTTAGCGAATGTGCTATTTATCTCGCAACTTCTCCTAAGAGCAATACAATTTATAAGGCAATTAATAAGGCTTCAGAAAAAGTTAAAACCACAGGAAATCTCCAAGTTCCTTTATACTTAAGAAATGCTCCAACCAAATTAATGAATGAACTCGGTCATGGTGAAGGGTATAAATATTCTCATGATTTTCAAAATCAATTTGCCAATCAAGAATTTTTTCCGAATGAAATTAAAGGAACTAAGCTTTATGAACCTGGAAAAAATAAAAAAGAAGAGAGTATCCGTGATTTTTTAAAATTACGTTGGAAAAAAAAATATGACTACTAATTCTTACTCCAAAAGAATGGGGTAAATAAAATTAAAACAGTAAATAATTCAAGTCGACCTAATAACATTAAAAATGATCCAAAAAATTTTCCAGAAGTAGGTAACTCACTGTAATTACCAGTTGGACCAAAATCACCAATTGCTGGACCAACATTCCCTAATGTAGCCGCAGCAACTCCAATAGCATTTTCGAAATCCAATCCTAAAAACGCAAATATTAAACTTCCTGTTATAAAAGAAATCATATAAAGAATGAAAAATGCTAATACATTTCCAATTATTTCCTGATTTACGACTTTACCATTATATCGAGGTTGAATAATTGCATTTGGATGTAAAGCACGCTTAAATTCTAGTAAACCTCCTTTAATCATTAATAAATGTCTAACTATTTTTATTCCTCCTGATGTACTTCCAGCTGATCCCCCCAAAAACATAAGTCCAAAAAAGAAAACTGTTAAAAAAGGAGTCCATGATGTATAATCTGCAGTAACAAATCCAGTGGTGGTAATAATAGCCAAGACCTGAAAAAATGCATGTCTTATTGAACCTTCCAGCTTTCCAAATACTTGAGAATTATCAAAATAACTATTGTTTAAGTCAACTCTTGTATATATAACCATGAAAACAATCAATGAAAAAACAAGAACAAATGCTAAAAACGTTATAAATTCATTATCCTCTAAAATTTTATTTATTTTCCCAGTAAGAGCAAAATAACTAAGAACAAAGTTTGATCCGGCAAGAAACATAAATAAAATAATAATATAGTGAACCCATGGCAAATGATTCCAGAAAGCTAAACTATTATTTTTTGTGGAAAAACCTCCTGATGCCATAGTGCTCATAGCATGATTAACAGCGTCAAAAATTGACATTCCTGCGAAACTTAACAATATTGCTTCTATAAATGTGAAAGAAACATAGATTAACCAAAGTCTTTTAGCAGTGTCTGTAATTCGGGGATGCAATTTATCATTGTTGGGCCCAGGAGCCTCAGCAGAAAATAACTGTATACCCCCTATACCTAATAAAGGTAAGACAGCTACTGCTAAAACAATAATTCCCATTCCCCCTATCCAGTGAGTCATGCTTCTCCAAAACAAAATCCCTGATGGCAAAGATTCAATATCTGTAAGAATAGTTGCGCCTGTTGCAGTATAACCTGACATAGTTTCAAAAAAAGTGGAAGATATATCAACCATACTATTAGTAAAAACAAAAGGTAGCATTCCAGTTATAGTCATCATCAACCATCCAAGAACAACAATTATATAACCTTCTCTTTTTTGAATGCGTTTTTCGTGTTGTCTTCCTATAAGCATGAATAAGGCTCCAAGAGATAAGACTAAAAAAGAAGATAATGAAATTTCAAAGGTAACCCCATCTTTATAAAAAAAACTCACCAAAGATGAGAGCAACATTAAGCATCCATTGAAAATCAATAAAACGCCCATCAAAAAGATTACAATTTTATAATTAAAAGAATGCATATGCTGTTTATAAAAATAAACTCTCAATACGTTTGATAGACCTGGGCAAACAACAGACTACTATTCGATCTCCAGGAAGAATAGCATAATCGCCTAAGGCAATAATCCCTTCTCCTTCTTTAATTACACCTCCAATAATTGCTGTGCGTGGAAAATCAATATCTACTATCTTATAGTTTGCAACTTTAGAATTAGCATTTACAACAAATTCTAATATCTCAACATTTAAATTATTCAGTGTAGTCATATCGACAACTTCACCCCTGCGAACATATCTGAATATTGTATTTGCTGTAAGAAGTTTTTTATTAATCAAGGTGTCAATCCCAATGGAATGTGAAAGTTGAAAATAATCCATATTCTCGACCAAAGCTATGGTCTTTTTTACTTTTTTAGTGTGAGCCATCAAACAACTCATTATATTAGTTTCCGAGTTTTCAGTAACTGATATAAAAGCATCCATTGAAGACAAGTTTTCTTCATCGAGTAATTCAGCATTTCTACCGTCACCATTTATCACAAGTGCATTTGGTAATAGGTCTGCAATCTCAAAAGCCTTCTTTTTATTCTTTTCAAGAATTGTAACATTAAACTTTTTCTGGCAAAGTTCACGTGCAGTATTGAAACCTATCCTACCTCCGCCTAAAATCATAATATTTTTGATAGATGCTTTAGTTTTGCCCGTAAGCTTATATAGCTCCTCTACTCCTTCTTTTGAAGTT
>CABXKB010000021.1 GCA_902512755.1 uncultured Bacteroidota bacterium
TAACTAGAAATAAAGAATACGAGGCTGAAAACGCCTTGATTGCTCACACACTAGAGGAAGCTTTAGCTTTTAGCGGGGAAGATCCTACTCCTTTTATTATTGGTGGTGGTGAAATTTATTCATTATTTCTTCCTATAGCTGATACAATTGAGCTTACTAGAGTACATAAAAGTTTTGATGGAGATGCTTTTTTCCCAGAAATTAAAAGCACTGAATGGAAGCTTGTTGCAAATAAAAATCACCAATCTAGTGATGATCAAATCTTAACATACTCTTATTTAACATATAAAAAAATAAATTAAATATGAAGGCTTATGTCTTTCCCGGTCAAGGTGCGCAATTTCCAGGGATGGGAAAAAATCTTTTTGAAAGTTCAATGTTAGCAAAAGAACGTTTTCTTCAAGCGAATGAAATTCTAGGTTTTAACATTACTAAAGTTATGTTTGGTAATGATTCAGGTGCTCTTAAGGAAACTCGCGTGACCCAACCTGCCATCTTTTTGTATTCAACTATTTTAAGTGAAATTATGGCTAATCGATTTCGTCCAGAGATGGTTGCTGGTCATTCTTTAGGAGAGTTTTCTGCTCTTGTTTCTACCGGAGTATTATCTTTTAAAGATGGGTTGAAATTAGTTAAGGAAAGAGCTCTGGCAATGCAAGCTGCATGTGATCAATCACCAGGAACAATGGCTGCCATTCTAGGATTAGAAGACCAGGTTGTAGAATCCGTGTGTAAAGGTACTGCTGGAGTGGTTATTGCTGCAAATTATAACTGTCCTGGCCAACTTGTAATTTCAGGAAGTAAAGAAGCAGTAGATAAAACTTGCATTGCATTGAAAGAAGCAGGTGCAAAAAGGGCTTTAGTGCTTCCTGTTGGCGGAGCTTTCCACTCACCCTTAATGGAACCGGCTAAAAAACATTTAGCATCAGCAATTGAAAATACTGTTTTTAAATCGCCTTCATGTGCTGTTTATCAAAATGTTTGCGCAACTGGAGTTATTGACTCTGAGAAGTTAAAGGCAAATCTAATTGCACAACTTACAGCTCCAGTTTATTGGTCACAGACAATTAAACAAATGATTACTGATGGGGCAACTCATTTCACAGAAGTTGGTCCAGGAAAAGTTCTTCAAGGATTAGTTAAAAAAATTGATCGCACTATTGAAACTGAATCTGAAAATTAAATTTTTAATAATATTACTATCGCTATCATCTCTCTAATTAAAAAAACCAAGAATCGTATTGCATATATATTCAATTTGATCCGAGTGTAATTCTGAATGCATTGGTAAGGAAATCACTTCTTTTACCAGTTGATTAGTTACTGGGAAAGCAGAAGAGTCCAATTTAGGATTTAAGTAAGCTTTTTGCTTATGAAGGGGAACGGGATAATAAACTCCACACGGAATTTGATTTATATTAAGATGATTTACCAATGCATCTCGATCGCTATTAAGAATCCTAAGTGTGTATTGATGAAAAACATGAGAATTACAATTCAATTTTATAAATGGGGTTAGAATTTTGGAGTGATCTTTTAGAAGTTTTGTATAATGAAGTCCTGCCTTTTTTCGCCTTTCATTATAAAAATCTAAGTACTTTAATTTTACTTTTAATACAGCTGCTTGTATAGCATCTAAACGCGAATTGACTCCAATCTCATCGTGATAATAACGTTTATACATTCCGTGGTTTACAATCCCCCTTATAAATTGAGCTAAATCGTCATCATTTGTAAAAATGGCTCCTCCATCACCATATGCACCTAGATTTTTTGAAGGAAAGAAAGATGTAGCAGAAACATGTCCTAAGGTTCCTGTTTTGGCAATAGTTCCGTTTGAAAAGGTATAATCGGCTCCAATGCCTTGAGCATTGTCTTCAACTACAAACAAATTATGTTTTTTGGCTAAAGCTAATATTTGCTCCATATCTGCAACTTGACCAAATAAATGAACAGGAATAATAGCTTTTGTTTTAGGGTTTATAGCTTTTTCAATAGCTAAAGGATCAATATTGAATGTGTTGGGATTAACATCTACCAAAATCGGTTTTAACTTTAAAAGGGAAATAACCTCTACCGTTGCAGCAAAAGTAAAATCTGCAGTAATCACCTCATCTCCAGGCTGAAGTTTTAATCCCATTAAAGCAATTTGTAATGCATCTGTTCCGCTAGCACAAGGGATAACATGTTTGACATCAAGGTAACTTTCTAAATCCTTTTGAAATTCTTGAACTACTGGTCCATTAATAAATGAAGTAGAGTTTAGCACTTCTTGCATCCCAACAGCAATTTCATCTTTAATAAAATTGTATTGCGTTTTTAAGTCAACCATTTTAATGGGATCCATAGCTTAAAATTTTTGTAAATATAAAGAGGAAATTGTCTTAAATTATGGTTTCAAAACGTTTTGGGATTTTTATTATGCTCGGCCCTTTTAAAGGGGCTGGTTTATTCCAAGAATACCACTTTCTAGTTTTATTTAAATAACCCCTTGCTTTTTCGAAGAACAAATCTCCATCTTGAGGGTTTTGATACTCTAGCTCTTGGAAAAGTTGAAAACGACGACCTAAATGCTCCCTCCAGCCTATAGTCAAAAGTTGACTTTCACTTGATTTTCGCTCTGAAGTTTCTCTGTCAACTAAGCCAAAATGAAATAAAAATAAATTAGGATCTATAATGTAATTTTTTCCTTTAATACGATGAAATCCAGAGCCCCAATGAAGAGGTTTAAAACTTACTATTGGTTTGGTATATCGATCTGAAACTTTGGCAAATTTTCGCTGAGATAAAAAAGTTTTTTTTAAATCAATTGCATTTTCAAACTTTGGATGCTGCCCTACATCAAGACCCAAAGCTGAACAGGAATCTGTTTTAAAATTTTTTTGTAAATAAGACTTAAGACTAAGTTTCATTTTAGGGTCCACAACCAAAAATTCATCAACATCCATTGCGAGTACCGCATGATATTTAGGATATAAAGTATGTGCAAAATCAGAAATTTTTTTTGCTCGCTTACGATCTCCCTCAGCCCTTTTGAGATTTTGATGAGGAATTTGAAAACAATTTATTTTTGAAGCTTTTTTAGGTAGGGTTTGATCCATCCCGTCAATAAAAAGGTAGAGATTTTCATAACCAAATTGAGCTCCATAATAAGATATCCATTTATTAGCAAAAAAGCTATCGTTTCTTACCATTGAAATTGCTGCAATAGGTTTTCCCATATTTATTAGATTTGGACTTCTAAAATGCGATTTAGGTTATTAAAGACTTTTTCTTGATCTGATATAGAAGCTAAATCAAGACTTTGAATACAAAGAAATAATATTTCATTGTCAGACTCAAATTTCTCAAACTTTCTGTCTATATAGTTTTTTTTTCGACTCTTGGGTTGTACATATAAAGCTTGTGAAGAGGCTAAATTTCTGTTTCCAGAAATGTACTCCAAATGATTCGCCAAAGCCACGGTATTGAATTGAGTATATTTTCTAAATCGATGTTTAATGTTTTCCTCTAAAAGTTCTGGATTTAAAATGAAATAATCCCCTATTCTTTTTTTATCTAAAGCTAATGGAGTATGTCCAGAACGGAAATAAAAAAATTTAAACCCGTGTAATAATGCTGCATTCCATTGATTAATTTGAAAAGACGATGTCCTTTCCGCTTTTTGTCTTAAAGTGATTGTTTGAAAAATTGATTTTATTCCATCCCAAAGTAATCTTTCATAAGGAGCAAACACCCACTTACCTCTTAATACCGGTCGATTATTTTGAAACCAATCAGATGGATTTAAAGGACGTACTAAAAAAATATCATCATTGAAATAAACAAATTGATTTGATAAGCCCTTTATCCTCCATAACATATTTGAAATACAAATGCTATTAAAAGTTGGAAGATAATATTCATAACCCTCAAAGATTTCTTTATGATCTACAATTCGAAGATCAGAAACTCTTTCAGGAAAATACTGTTGAACAACTTGATCAACATTTGGGTTTTGATTATCCGTAACTATAAAAACATTTTGTATAAAAGGAGCAAATTTAAAAATAGAAAGCACGCAATAACTTACCTCATTTAAAGAATTAAAGCGTGTGGAATCTGCTCCAGGAATTGAGTGTTTTTGTTTCGGATTTAGATGATGCATACGTTTTTTATTAAACTTAGGATCAGAGCCATCTACCCAAGCAATCACTGCATCAATTGGTGTTGAATTAGTTTTCATATCGAAAATCAAATATAGGCATTTGGAAATCGCCCATAAACATCAATAAGCTGCAAAGAATTTAATAATAGATGGAAAGGATTTGTATCTTTAAAATTTAAAACATTTTCATGAAAAACCTGTTTTATATTGCTTTAATATTAGGCATTCAATTGTCATTCAGTCAAGAAGAAAAACCTCCTAATATTATTTTAATGATTGGAGATGGAATGGGGCTATCCCATATCAGTGCTGGGATGTATGCAAATGGTAATAGAACCGTATTAGAGGAGTTTGAGTATGTAGGTCTATCAAAAACACATTCTTTGAATTATCTAATCACTGATTCAGCAGCATCTGCTACAGCAATGGCTTCAGGAGTTAAGACTCTAAATAAAGTTGTTGGAATGGATGGGGATAACAATAAACAAAAAACTATCCTAGAAATATGCAAAGAAAAAGATTATAATGTTGGACTTGTTGTTACCTCTGAAATAGTTCATGCAACACCTGCTTGTTTTTATGCTAATAATCAATCCAGATATGATTACGAGGACATTGCACTTCAATTAAGCAAACATAGTGTTGATTTATTTGTGGGAGGAGGGGAGGATTTCTTCAATAAAAGAAAAGACAAAAGAAATTTATTAGAGGAAATGTCAACTTACACTTTCGTTAGTGATTTAGCAGAATTTAATAACTCCTCATCTAAAAAAATTGGGTTTTTTACATATCCTGGAGAACCTCCATCGAAAAACCAAGGCAGAGAACCTAGTCTTGATAGCCTTACTGAAATAAGCTTAAAAAAAATATCTAAAGACAAGTCTTTCTTTATTATGATAGAAGGTTCGCAAATTGACTGGGGTGCGCATGATAATTCTTTGAACTATATCCTTTCAGAATATAAAGAATTTGATTTAGCTATATCCAAAGCTCTTGACTTTGCTAAAGCTGATGGAAATACATTAGTTATTGTTACTGCTGATCATGAAACTGGTGGCCTGTCTTTAAGTGGTGGAAATGTTAATAGATCTCGCGTTCGGGCAGATTTCACTTCTGGAGGTCACACGGGCTCAATGGTTCCTGTTTTTAGTTTTGGCCCCTACTCTGAATTATTTAGAGGAATTTATGAAAACACCGCTATTTTTGATAAAATGCTTTCAGCTGTTAATGGTAAAAGATGATTTATTTAGTTCTAGCCTTGCTAACAATAGTTTTTTCAAATTTAGAATCACTTTCTATAACCTCATAAAAATCATTCATAAAATCAAACATGTTTTGAAATTCTTTTGGACTAGAAAACTGGCTTTCAAAGCCAGCAACCATTTCCATTAACTCTGATTTTTTATCGATGAACTGTTTACGTACTTGATCAAAATACTGTTGTTCTCTTTTAAAACCCCTGTATACTCTGTCTTGGACAGATTTAATGCCTAAAGTAGCATTTACTGTGGCATAACTAGGATTGACCCATCCTGACATATCAAAGTCATAAGGTAATGGTATAATTTTTTTGTTTGAATACAAAAGTTTACCATTATGCTGATAGGCAGTTGAAAAGTCTGTATTCCCTAATAAAAATTGAAAAAATGCAACTTGAACAGAAGTCGTGTGATCCATTCCCATTGGGTGAACAAATCGTTCAAATACTCTTCCCTCATGACGTTTTGCAATACGTTTATCGTCCTCAATCAAAAAACCTTTTAACTGGAAATTTTTAGTTTTCTTTCCGCGTTGTTCAGTAAAATCGATATTTACCCTTTTAGTTTTGAAATGGTAAGGAGATACTTTTTCATAAATCTTGTAAGCAATAAATTCTTGAAGGATATTATCATTATTTTCAGATTCTAATTTACAAGGAAGCACAAGTTTCATTGTTTTGTTACCATCGAAAATAGTTCCTTTATATTGATCTTTTTTGATTTTCATTTTAATTGGAGGGAAATAACACTCAGCGCGTCTAAAATTACCCCTGGCACGAAGTCTTACATCAATTGAAGACCATTTACTCTCATGAAGAAACTCCATAGTTGTTTTGATAAATGTAGTGTCATTAGTATTCTTGTTAACTTCTTTATTAGAGTAGCTGAGTTTAATGTCCATTGGTGTCTGATCAGCATAGAGAGCATCAGATTTAAGTGCATTTTGAGCACTAACTAAAATAGACATTAAAAAAATGATCGATAGTAAAGCTTGTTTCTTCATTTTATAGTTAATAAATTTACTCAAATATAACAATTAATTTTTATGTCTAGATATCTCATTATCATCAACTTCAGAACATTAATAACATTAATATTATCTCTTTTAGTTCCCTATATAGCGTATGAATTTAAAGTGTTTTACAATATTGATTTGACTTTGATGAGCATCGCAATAATCTTTCCATTAGTATTTACAATTAGAGGGGCTTTTAGAAGACGAGAAAAAGCCTTGGAACATTTGAGTCGTTTTCGAGCAAGTCTCAAAACCGTTGAGAATTATTTTCATAATTCCAAGATGCCTGATGAAATGAAGGTAGAAAGTAGTCAAGTCTTGAAAGAATTAAATGATGCTCTTTTTGGACATTTAAACACGAAAAGTGAAGACACATCAGATTATGATGCTAAACTCAAAGCTGCTCTTAATTTTATAAAAATAAATAAAGAGTCTATCTCTGGTGGAACACGAGAAAAAATCTATCGTTTTTATAGAGATGTTATTGATAGTGCAGATAATTTAATCGCGATTCACTCACACAGAACTCCAGTTAGTCTAAAGGCCTATTGTTTAATTTTTATTTATATATTCCCTGTAGTTTATACCCCTACAATTATTAATAAAATCGGCCTAGAAAACCCCAGTTGGCTAACCTTCTTTATTGTAGTATTAAGTGAATTTATTTTGATATCACTTTACAATATTCAAGATCAAATGGAGTATCCGTTTGATGATGAAGGATTAGATGACATCAAATTCAAACTCTTTAAAATAAACAGGAAATAATTTCAAATCTACTTTTTGTTTTTCTTGAAAATAAATATTTGAAGAATTTATCTTTGAAAATCCTATTTAATTAAGTTTTATTAAAACATATTAGAGTGAAAAAAACGTTTCTTATTGGATTTGCCTTTATCTTTATTAACTGTTCAACTAAAACTGGTGAGGATGAGCTTAATATGATTATCTCTTCTTATGAAAATTATAAAAGCTCTCAAAACGATCAGTACCCATTAGGAAATTACAGTGAATCACGTTTTGAAACCTATGCGAATTTTTGTGATTCTCTAAAAGCTAGACTTGGAGAAATAGACTCTAAAAAACTAAATGATGATGCTCGAATTTCATATACCTTATTAAATTTTACTCTCAATGAAGCTGTCGTTAGATATCAATTTAAAACACATTGGAACCCTATCCTATCTGATGCAGGTTTTCACTCAAGTCTTACCTACCAAGTCAGGCCTCTAACTACTAAGAAAAGTGCTCTTAAGTACCTAAAACTTTTAAAAGCAATTCCAAAGTATATTCAACAACAAACAAAATTAATAAAAAAGGGGCTTAATGCAGGTATGGGACAACCTCTCATTATTTTTGAGGGCTATGAATCAACTTATGACCAGCATATTACCGAGAATGCCGAGGGAAATTTTTATTATTCACCATTTCTAAAGCTTCCCCCTCAATTAAGTAAAGCTGAAAAAGACTCTTTACAATTTGCTGCCCTAGAGGCAGTAAATAATGATGTTATTCCTGCTTTTCGTTCTGTGAAAAGCTTTTTTGAAGATATTTATTACCCTAATACAAGAAAAGCTATAGGAGTTTCTGAAACACCAAATGGAGTAGCTTATTATCAGAGTCGTATAGACTTTTATACCACCTTGAAAGAAACTCCAAAAAGTATTCATGAAAAAGGGCTTAAAGAAGTCGATCGAATTCGTAAACAAATGGAAGCTATTATTAAAGAATTAAACTTTAAGGGGAATATGCCACAGTTTATAAGCTTTCTAAGAACAGATCCTCAATTTTATGCCAAAACTCCTGAACAGCTTTTGAAACATGCGCGTAATATTGCTAAGAAACTAGATGAACAACTCCCTCGTTATTTTAAAACTTTACCAAGAAAACCATACGGTGTGGCGCCCGTCCCAGATGCAATTGCACCAAAATATACTGCAGGTCGTTATATAGGAACATCTAAAGAAAGTACTGACCCTGGTTATTATTGGGTAAATACTTATGACCTTGGTAGTAGACCACTATATGCTATTCCTTCACTAACAGCTCACGAAGCTGTACCGGGTCATCACCTTCAAGGATCTTTAAACAATGAATTACCTGAATCTATTCCAAAGTTTAGAAGAAATCTCTATCTCTCGGCATACGGCGAAGGTTGGGGCTTGTATACTGAATATCTGGCTGAGGAGATGGGAATTTATACCACACCATACGAACACTTTGGGAAACTTACATATGAAATGTGGCGTGCTTGTCGACTAGTAGTAGATACAGGGATTCATGCATTTGGATGGACTCGGAATGAAGCAGTAAATTATATGGCTGATAATACTGCGCTTTCAATACATGAAATAAACACAGAGATTGATCGATATATTTCTTGGCCTGGTCAAGCTTTAGCATATAAGATTGGGGAAATCACAATACGTGAACTTCGTCAAAAAGCAGAAAAAGAGCTTAGTGGAGACTTTGATATTCGTGAATTTCATGAAATTATTTTAGAAAAAGGAACAGTTACACTACCCATACTAAAAGAGCGAGTCAAAAAATATATACAAAAAAAAAGAATTTATGAAAGTTCCTTGAAATCTGGGAAATAATCAATCAATAATTTACGTAGTTCTCCTACATTCTTAGTTAAGTTTTTAGAAAGTTAAAGTTGAATCGCCTACAATGTCTTTTGTAATCCCGAATAACAAAATTTTCATAATTAGAGTTTTTGTATAATACAAAATAGAAAATTCTATTTAAAATCAATTATATTGGTCGAATTATTAAAAAAAATATGCTAACGTTAATTACATTTTTAGCTTATACTCTTTTTGTTGCAGGTTATTCTTGGTATCGCCTAAGGAAAGAAAATTTAAATTCTCAAGATGGATATTTTTTAGGTGGGAGAAGTTTGACTGGAGTAGTAATTGCAGGTTCAATGTTATTAACTAACATCTCAACTGAACATCTTATTGGAATGAATGGATCCTCTTATAAAAATGGTTTCATCATTATTGCTTGGGAAGTCACGTCTGCACTTGCGCTTATTGCTGCTGCTATTTATTTTGTCCCCAAATATCTTAAAATGGGATTAACTACTATTCCTCAATACTTAGAGCAGCGATTTGATCGAAACACAAGAACTCTAATAGCATTTTTTCTAATGGTTTCATTTGTAGTGACCATACTGCCTATAGTATTATACACAGGGGCAATTAACTTAGAAAGTATTTTTAATATTTCTGAAATATTTGGAATTTCACAACAACAGGGAATAACTCTCACTGTTATTGTTATTGGACTTATCGGTTCATTATATGCTATTATGGGTGGTCTAAAAGCGGTTGCAGTTTCTGATACGCTGAATGGATATGGATTACTTTTAGGAGGCTTAGCTGTGCCCTGTATTGCTTTATTTAGCATCGGTGATGGCAACATTTTTGAAGGATTAGAAAAAGTATATAAGCATGCTCCAGAAAAATTCAATGTAATCGGAAGTGCGGACTCTGTGCTTCCATTTGAAGTTTTATTTACCGGGCTAATTATAAACCAACTATATTTTTGGAGTATGAATCAAACTATTATCCAAAGAGCATTAGGAGCAAAAAGCTTAGTTGAGGCCCAGAAAGGTTTGCTATTTACTGGAATTTTAAAAATCTTAGTCCCATTAATTATTATACTTCCTGGAGTTATTGGTTTTTATTACTATGGAGACAGCCTATATGAAAATCAAGACATGATATATCCCGAATTAATCAAAAAAATATTCCCCGTAGGACTTATTGGTGTTTTTGCAGCTATAGTTATGGGTGCAGTTTTAAGCACCTTTAATAGTGTGCTTAATAGTGCTGCCACGATTTTTAGTATTGATTTATACAAAGGATATTTTAATCCTAATAGCTCTGACAAACGTCTAGTTAAAGTTGGAAAACTTACTTCAACCATACTCGCTGTTTTTGCAATTCTGGTAGCTCCATGGGTAGCCAACGCACCTGATGGCCTCTACCAACTTTTACAACAACTAAATGGAATCTTCTTTATCCCAATTGCTTCAATAATGATCGCTGGATTTTTTACCAAAAATATTTCTGCAATAGCTGCTAAAACCGCTTTGGGTGTAGGACTTAGCTTTTATTTAATTTGCACTTTTATTTATCCTGTAAGTATACATTTTGTACATATTTGGGGGATTGAATTTATTCTCAACATGATAGTAATGTATAGTGTATCCTATTTCTATCCAAGAATTGATGTTGCACAGACCAGTCATCCTCCATTACTAAATCTTAAGAGTTGGAAATATACTACTCACCTTTCGATATCCCTATGTGTAATTACTCTTTTAATTTATATCGGTCTTGGAACTTGGAATTGAAAAATTATCAATTTATATCTTTAAAAAAATCAGATTAAAAAAAGTTTATTCTACTTCTACAATCAATTCAATTTCTACTGCTATTCCTATAGGTAATGATGCCATTCCAACAGCAGAGCGAGCATGTTTTCCTCTTTCTCCAAATACATCAACCATCAAATCGGAAAACCCATTGATTACCTTTGGTTGATCTGTAAATTCTGGCGAGGAGTTTACCATACCTAAAACTTTAACTATTCTTTTCACTCTTTTTAAATCCCCAAGTTCAGCTTTTAATGTCGCTAGGTGGTTTATTCCAGTTATTCGAGCAGCTTGATATCCTTGTTCAATGGTTAAGTCTTCACCTACCTTTCCCGATATATAACTTCCATCTGGTTTTTTAGGGCCACTTCCTGATAAGAATAATAGATTTCCTGTTTTGACCGCTCTAACATAATTAGCAACTGGGGGAGACACTTCTGGTAATTGTATTCCAAGTTTATCCAATTGAGCTTCTGGATTATATGAAGAATCCTTTTTAAAATTGTTTGAATTATTTTGGGTCTGATTACAAGAAATAAAACTCAAAATCAGCAGAAAGGAAATAATTGATTTCATATTCAAAATTTGGTGCAAGACAATTTACAAAAACTTTTATAGTAAATTAATTAGCTTGTTCTAAGGTAAATAGCTTTAAAGTTTAGATGCGAAATAATTGAAATTAATCAAATAAACTCTCTTCCTTATTAACCTTAAGGTTGTCTATTTTTAAATCATCTAAACCTTCCTGATCAAATGGGTTTTCGATATAATCCTGAATGTTATAAAGTGCCATTAAAACAAAACTCACAACTAAAACGAAAAATAAGGGCATGAAGTTTTCAACATTTAAATTGCTGGAATTAACAAAAGATTGAGAATTGTATAAAAAAGGAGAGAAATATATAAAAATCAAACAATACTTTTTTAATGAAATAGGAGTTCCATGAATTTTAATACCTCTAACTTTTTCTGCGGAAAGAAAAAGTTCATTTTTAATTCTAATCAAACTATCCTTTTCTCTTTCATTAAAAAGTTCTTTGTGAGAATCTATTAAGTATAAAACTTGTTTTCTTTGGGACCTTATTTAAAAAATATTTTAAATTTCTTTTCCCAAGAATCAGGGATTTGATTATTGTTTTCGTCAACAGAAAATCCTGATTTAGCACTGTATTTTGCATACCAATAAAAGATCATCACAAGTATTGTAACAACTATTACCGCAATTAATAAAATATCAATCATAATATGATGTGTTTTAATTATTATTATTATTTCTTTCAAATAAACTATTTTGATTATTCCAACTAAAATCAGAGATAGCTTTCTTAGTAAATGGATTATATAGAACTTCAATAAATTGATGATTATTGGAGTTTTTAAGCCTAACCCGAACTACATATGTGTGGTAAGTATATATATCATAATTGCTTATAAATGTATTATATGAGTCCCAAGCGATATTCATTACAAAGGAAACATTATTAAAGTTTTTATTTACATAATCAACTATTTCATCATAAATCTCATAATTTTCTGGACCCGTTATTGAAAAACCAGGCACTCGGTTTTTATTTTCTCCATTAACCAATTCTTTGTAATCGCTAATTATTTTTTCAATATTTGTTTTTTCTGGTAAATTCTTTATCCCCAGCTTTTCAAGATCAGGTAGATAAGACATTCTTTCAATTTCATTTTCTTCTAGAACAAAATTTCTTTTTACTTTATCAAAAACATACTTTGAAGAAAAACTATCTGTATTCATATCATGTTCTACTTCTAAATATCTAAATTCTTGATTTTGATTCTTACTTCTAATCTGAACTCTAACACTATATGTCTCAATATGTTTTTTAGAAATCGGATTTGTTGAAGTCTGATATGATAGCCAAACTACATTTCTTACTGACTCTATTGTTCTGTCAAAATCAAATTGAACATAAGATGTAATAGCTTTATTAATTCCAGGATTAACAGGAGTAATTAGAATTCCTCTCTGATTATATTCGAACTGACTATGTCTGAAAATAAAATTTTGTGTTTTTTGCACCTGAGCACAAATAGTAAACGAAACTATTAATAATAAAAAGGTGAAAAGTTTTTTCATAAAATATTATTCAGGA
>CABXKB010000022.1 GCA_902512755.1 uncultured Bacteroidota bacterium
GTGCCAACAATTTCAGTAGCAGCGGGAAGTGATGCTAATCCAAGTCAAGTTTGTAATCTTTCTCCAATGGCTTCGATAAACTTTGATATATCAACATTTTCATCTTATACTGTTACATGGACTGGAGCGCAAGGTCAACCACCTGGAATTACACTAGTTAGAACAACTAGCTCAACTGTTTCATTGATATCTGATCCAGTTGTTAATGTTCCCGGTGCTTTACCAGCAGGAGGAGTTAGTTATACATATAGAATTTTATCTACTGTTAATAGTAACGGGTGTGCTACAGAAGCGATATTTGATGGTATAGTAAATATTATTAATGGTACTGCTTCAATTACACTTAACAATGCAAGTTCATTAACAGATGATAGAGTTGATGCAAACGGAGGTGGTTTTGATCCGAGCGTCGCGCCTGATTATGTTTTAATTGAAGCTTGTCAAGGATCAGCCTTAGATGATGTTTTATTTGATGCTACAGTTGATATAACAAATGTAACTATTGCAGCTGGCGGGAGTCTACCTTCTGGTTTATTTGGAGACTTTACCCCAGGTCAGTATAGGATTTATGGTACTCCTGATACAGCTACTACTGCAGATATCGTTTTACAAGCTGTAACAGATGCATGCATTCCTGCAGCAGATGTTCGTGTAAGGGTTGTTGTTTATGGAACTTCTACAATAACTTTAGACGCTGGTTCAAATGACAATCAAACTGTTTGTAATAATACAGCTTTAACAAATATTTCATATACTCTAGCTGGAGCTTTAGATGCAACAATAGCTGGTTTACCAAATGGCCTTGTTGGAAATACACAGGCACCTAATAAATTCATTATATCTGGAACACCTAGTGTTAATATTTCTAAAACCACATCTTATACCTACACAATAACTACTACAAGTAATCCCGGTGGACCCTTAGTTGGTGCGTGTTCTGAAACAACTATAACAGGTGTTGTAACAGTTAGGCCAGATGAATCTTTAACTGTAAACCCTGCAAATGGGCCTGTTGTCCAACAAGTTTGTTTTGGAGAAAATATAACGCCTATAGTAATAACAGTAGTAGGGGATAATACCTTTGGAAGCGTTGCAAATCCAGCAAATCTTCCAGTTGGAATGAACTTTAATTTTGTTGAGGGCGCTGAAAATATGGGAGGTGTTATTACAATATCAGGTAGTCCTAGTGCTGCTATAGTTGGAAACAATCCATTTACTTATTCATTTATAACTACAACTGGCGGTGCTAATACAAGTGCATGTGCTGATGCAACACAACAAATTGATATTACAGTTGTTCCTCCATCATCATTAGTCTTTTCTGGACCTGATCCAGCAATTATTAATCAAACTGTTTGTGCAGGAACATTAATAGATGAAATTGAATTTACAATGGGTGGAGGATCAAGTAATGTAAGTGCTACCTTTGATGCTGGTCTTGGTTTTACAAGAGCTGCGAATGTAAGGGTAAATGACCCTTCTGATGCTCCTGATAACGTTGTAATATTTGGAACAGCACCAAATGCATTAGTTCAGACGATTTACAATTATGAAATAACAACAGTAAACCAGTGTAATCCAGGAACAAATGAAATTTCTGTAGCAGGTACAATAACTGTAATTCCAACAGAAACAATTATTCGCAGGGGAGGCTCAGGTGCAACAACTCAAGATGTTTGTATAAATCAAAACGTGACTCCAATGATTTTTGATGTCACTGGACAGAATACACATGCTAAGTTTGTTAATGCAAGTCTTGTTCCATCAGGTATTTCTCTAGATTTTGCTCCTAATCAAGTAACTGGAAATGGAGGAGTTGCCACAATACTTGGTAGTCCGGACAGCACAAATGCCGCTGGGGATTACACGTTTCAAATAACAACTGGTGTCTCTGGAGCTGTATCAAACACTAGTCAATGTACTGATCAAACGCAATCAATAACTATAACTGTTAAACCACTACCTACAATGGTATTCTCAGGCGCGGATCCAGCGGCAATGAATCAATCCGTATGTCAACAAACAGCAATCACTCCAATACAATTTACTTTAGGAGGAGGTGCTAATAATGTAACATTCTCTTCTTCACCTGCTGGTTTAGGTTTCACAAGGGGAGCAAATGTTTCAGTAAACGGAAACTCTGTTGAGATATTTGGAAATGCACCAGTTGTCGGAGCTGAAACTACATTTACATATAGTATCAGTACAGTCAATCCAAATTCTTGTACACCTAGTGTAACACTTGGTGGTTCAATAACAGTATACCCTCCTGTACAATACAATAACTGGGCAGGTAATCATACGATTAATAATCCACTATGTAGTGATGATGGAGGATCGATCGTTGTTAATGCTGCAGCTGTTACTGGAGGTTTTGTAGCTGTAAAACAGCAGTCAACAGTTGAGCTTAACAATAGTTTTGCAGCTGGAAATATAATTACGATTATTGTAGGTCCCCAATCATTTGCTTATACTGTTTCGGGAGTAGATACTCCAACTGGAAATTTATCAAATAATCCTGCAGTTTATGACCGGGCTCAAAGTAAATCTGAAATTATTACAGCGATTGTTGGATTAATAAATGATGCAAGCTCTGGATCTACAATTGTCACTGCTGTAGCTAATTCACCATCTGTAGGTAAAGCAACATTAATTGCAAAAACCTCTGGTATAGGATTTACCATTTCAGGAACAAAACAACCAGGAAATTCTCCAGGAACAATTACTATTGCAACTCCAATCCCTAATCAGTCTTTAACATATGGTTATTATTGGAGGCAAACCAATTCAATAGGAACTCCTGTAACAACTCTTAATACCTCTGACTCAAACACTTATGTAGATACTGGTTTAACACTAAACCTTAGTAGTGTTACAGGCTCAGAGTACTACATGTTAACTACAGTTTCAAATAATTGCCAAGCTGATGCACCATTTGTAACCATTACGGCTCCTGATCCCTTGGCACTTACAATTACAACTATTTGTGATACAGAAATAACTGCAAATGGAAGTGGAGGTACAGGTCAACTAACCTATATCTTATATAATTCAGGAGGAACTGAAATTGGAAGGTCACCGGCTACTTTTGGGTCTCATACATTCTCCGATGGAGATGCAAATAATATTCCCGGAGGAGGAAAAATTAATATTACTCCAGGTTTCCAATACCAAATTGGAATAAAAGATGCCAATAACTGTTCACTAAATGGTAATGATTCTACAGTTCAGATAAACACACCTTTAGCCCTTGTAATTGACCAAAACAAAATAACGGTTACACCACCGGGATGTGCTGGGAATGATGGAAGTATTCAATTAGATACAGGTGGTTTTACAATTACAGGAGGATCAGCAGGAAATACAGGTGATTATTCAAACCTTACGTTTTTATGGACAAGAAGTGGAGGAGGAACGTTTAACACCCAAGATATTTTTGGACTAAGTCCAGCCGATTATACCTTAACGGTAACAGATAATTTATGTAACACGTTATTTATTACTTCAAATCCAATAACACTCCTTGATACTGCAGACTTTACAGTCACAAATGCAGTTGATAATTCAACAATAGCTAATTGTTCAGATGGTCACTTGCAAGTCGCTGTAGCTGGTGGTTCAGGTAATTTCTCTTTTGCTTGGACAGATCAATTCGGCGTTAGCAAGGGAACTACCAATAGAATAGAAAACCTTGATGCTGGAATATATACACTCTTAGTAAAAGACACCACGACAAATTGTGAACAAACTTTCACTTATACCATCACAGGATCTTCAGGTCCATTACAAGCTCTTAATGAAATTGCTTTAGGACAGGCTAATTTTACAAAAACTGATATTCTGTGTAATGGTGCAGCTAATGGAGCATTTACTGTTGAGTTTACAGGTGGGAATCCGCCATATTCATATTCCTTAAACGGTGCAGCATATGCTACAGATGGTTTTACGACAAGTACTTCATCAGTAACCTCAGGAGGAGCTAGCGCAACAGTTGTCAGTTTTACAACTCAAATTTTATCTTTAGATGGTCTTGAAGGAGGAACTTATTCAGTAAAAATTAAAGACAGTGGTCTTTGTCTTGATGATTCTGGAAACACTGTAGAATTAAATTTAGGTTCTGTAACAATTAATGAGCCCGATCCACTAAATATTGAATTGAATGCCTCTACAACTGAACCAATTGACTGTTCAGCTGGTATTCAGGGATCTTTAGGTGTTAATATAACAGGCGGCACAGTAAGCGGAACATCTCCTTACAGTATTTTGTGGGAATTATTCGGACCAAGCGGAGAAGTGCTTTATAAACGAACTACTTCAGGCTCTCCGTCTGACCCTGATGATTTAACTATTACAGGTTTAGATTATGCTGGGGATTATACAGTAACTGTGACAGATGCTTCAGAATGTTCCACTACAGAAGTTATAACTCTTGACGATGGTTCAAATGAAGATCCATTTACAGTTGGAGAGACACCTACTGTTTCCCAACCAGGATGTAACTCTGAAGAACTTGGAAAAATTGAGCTTGATCTTTCAGGAGGTGTTCAACCGTATAATATTAAATGGTATAAATTGTCAGTTGCGCAAGATAGCGCTGTATCATCAACTGCATCTTCATCAACTGCATCTTCATCAACTGCATCTTCATCAACCTCATTGTCAACTACAATTGAATTTTCAGATGGTGGTTATGTGAGTATGAATAAAGATGGATTTTACTTAATTGATAATTTACAACCAGGAAAATATAGAGCTATAGTAACAGATGCTACCGGATGTAAAATATTTTCTAGATCAGGTTTAATAAAGAGTTCTTCATTTAATATGATCAATCAGAGGGTATATAACAGAGAAATTCTTGACTGTGAAACTGGTGTTGTAGAAGCTGACTTTTCGTTTAGACTTTCAGGAACATCCTTAGCGTATAACATTTATTTGGATGGTAATCTAATTTATGGAGGCTCCTCTGGAACTTCTTCGGGAACTTCAACTTCATCAAGTACATTTACAAATAATATTGTCAAACAAGGCAATAACTTTATCATTAGAAATTTAACTGAAGGAAGACATGTAGTTGAAGCTCAGGACGCCGCTAATCCTGAATGTAGTTTAGATTATGCTTTTGATGTTGAAACTTATGTGCCAATAACTTACGAAGGTGAAACTGAGTTTGAATTTGATGTTTGCGAAAGTGGTTTCCAATTTGAGTTAGACACATCCTTTATAATAGGTGGGAACCCAATAATCGATGATAATGATAACGTTATATATAATCTTAGATGGACATATACGCCTTCAGATCCAAATGAGCCAGGATCTAGCTTTGTTGGGAGAACCAGCTTTGTCGCAGGCAGAGGTACTTATCAATTAGTTATATCAGATGGGACATGTGAATCAGAACCTATAGACTTCGTGTTTAGTGGTGACGTTGATATATTATCAATTGATGGTCTTTTAGTAGATGCCAGTGGAAATAATGTGAATGTCCAGGGTGTTAGTTGTGAACTAGGTGCCCAAGATGGAAGAATTTCAATAGAAATTACAGGGGGTCAAGAACCCTATAATATTTCATGGGAAATATTTGATGCAACTAGTCCTGTCATAACTCCTGTATCTTCATCGCTTTCAAGTGCTACCTCTCAAATTAATTCTCCATGGAAGCCATTGAATGGTTCTTATCCAGGTTTAGGAAATTTTGATGGATTTACAACATTAAATGAGCTTCCAGCTGGACTTTTCAGATATACAATCAGAAGTGGAAGTACTTGTCCTAATCCTGTTGATACGCCATTTAATTATTTGAGAGATGTAATAAGTGTAGATGATGATAATACATTAGTAATTACCGAAGGACCATATGTAGATCCTAAGCTATGCGAAGGTTTACCTGGGTTGTTAATTTTAGATGCTGTAAATAATAGTGACTCATCATCTGATTTAAATTTCTTCTATATTGATACCAAGGGAACTGAGGATATAGGAGATGATGGTGTTCCAGTGGCACTTAATGGAAATACTACAAAAATAGACGAAGACACCTATCAAATATTAATTGACACACCATTTGAATACGGGAAATTAGTTATTACTACTGATGAAGGATGTGGAGTAGAATCAGAATTTAATTTAGCATTAGGAGACCCTTATTTTTCTTATACATCTGCTTCTTTTGAACAGGTTAATGAGATTCCAGCTAGAGAAACAGTTACATTCACGGATGAATCTGAGGGAGAGTTTTCTAAATTAGAATGGGACTTCGGAGATAATTCAGAGATAGAAGTCATAAGTATTTCAGGGACAGTTTCTGGAGTAACTCAGGTAACACATGCTTATGGTAATTCAGGTACTTATTACCCCACACTCACTATATATAACGAATTAGGATGTTATGAATCTGTAACAAATCCAATAACTATCGGTAGGGGCTATAGTATTTACGTTCCAAATGTATTTACTCCCAATAATGATTGTTTAAATGATTATTTCAGGCCGTTGTTTACTGGATTTGAAAGTTTAATATTCAATGTTTATGACAATAGAGGTAATTTAATATACACCGAACAAGCTCAAGATGGATCTATTGACAGAAGTCAATGTCCAAACGAAATTGATCCAACTGGAAATGGAAAATCAATTTTAGGCTGGGATGGAAATAGAATAGACAACTCCACATTAGATGCGTTTAGTCCATATTATGTCTACAGTATTTCAGGAATACCTTTGAATAGAGTAACTGACGATCAAATAATTGAAAGAAGTGGTATATTCACTATATTAAAATGATGATTAAAAGAATTGTTATCGTTGTGTTTAGTTTATTTCTAGTGAATTTCACTTTTTCACAAGAAATGATCTATAATTCTCAACCAAAGTTGATGCATATTTCTAATCCAAGTTACTTTGGATTGAATAGTTGGAATAGGTCGGGTTTATTGTATTCAACAACTGAGATAAATCCTAATGAAACCCAGAATAATAAATTTTTCTATGGTTCATACTCTTTTGATTTGTTAGATTTTAGTTTAGGCCTTCAGTTTAATAATTTTAGTGCTCCAAACATAGGATATAAAAAAAATGATTTAAATTTAAGTTACATATATAAAGTTGAATTTGGCAACGATATATGGTTTTTGCCTTCTGTAAATGTTGGTTTTTCATCAAGAAATTTAAATCCATCAAATTTAATTTTTGAAGATCAAATCAATTCAATCACAGGATATATAAATCAAGAATCTATAGACCCATTAGCTGACTTTTTCTTTGCAAAAAACTACACAAACCTAGGTGCTTCCTTTATTCTTCATGACTCAGATTTTTTAGTAGGACTTTCATTCGAAAATTTAAATCAACCCAATGTTGCTTATGACGACGATGTAGAATTTTTGATTCCAATTTCAATTGGTATGCAAGCTGCATATGAGTTCAATCTAAATCCTTATGACAGGAGATTCTTGCCAAGATACTCATATCTATATTCTTATGCATCAATAAAAAGAACTAGTGAATCAATGAATTTATATGCCTCCCAAGAATTCCAATTAGGTGAATTTAGTGTTGGTATAAATCAACAATTTGGTGTTTTTGATAATTTTTCTTTTTTAAACTTGGGATTAAGTGTTGGCTTAACATATGAAAATTTTGATTTTGGGGTTTCTTATGCATTTGCGTTTCAAGATATTACTACAACTTATCGTTATGCTCCTAGAATATTTGATTTATATTTAAGTTTTGATTTTAGTCCTTTTCTAAGAAATAGAAGAGGACAATACAAAAGGCTTCAGATAGATAATTATTATTAGTATTCTACAAAATATATACTGTCTTTTAAATAGTTTTTCCAAAGTCCTTTCCTTTTATTTGATGTAAATGAACCCTCACTAACTATTTTCCCATCTCTGTTATAAATCGTTTGATAACCATCTTCACAATTGGAAAATTTTTTTTTCATTATAAGGGTATTGTTTAGAAACAACTCTTCCTTTTTTAGTTTTCCATTTTTTACAACCCCAATAAATAATCTTTCACCTCTTTGAAGCTTATACTTTCCAGAAAAAAGATGATCATCTAAAGAAAACTTACAATTAATAATAATTAATTCGCTTTTTAGGACTGTTTCATTACATCCAATGATGAAAATGAATAAACAAATACTAATAATTATACTTCGCAACTCCCCCACTTTTAAAATATTCAATAAACTCTCCTATTTTCATGCCTAAATAATAATTTCCACAGACATTTAAACTTCCATCTTGATGAAATCGCTCAAAGCTCCCAGTCCTTAAATCATTGGAATAAAACGTTATTAGTTGTTCATTACCATTTTCATAATATGAATTAAATGATCCACTTTGTTTTCCATTTTCAAAATTAGAAACCGTTTGGATCTTTCCATTTTCATAATATTGAAACACTAATCCATTTTTTAGTCCATTAGTTATATTCATCTCCAATTTTAAGTTATCATTTTGATATTTTTCTTTAACTAACCCATTAAAAGGTTTAGAGTTTATATAAAAAAAGAGTTCTTGATTAATAAATCTCATTTCTATTTCATTTATATCAGCTTCATTAATATTACACGAAGACAATATTAATACGATTGTTAGTAAAATAAAGTTTTGAAATTTCATCACCTTCAATTTTAACTATTCCCTAAAAGTCGAATTAGGGAAAAAGACTGGACTTTCAAAACCGTTTTTACCGGCTACTGCGATTCCAAAAAAGAAATTATCAATAACTATTCCCTTAAGTGAAGCTTCTGATACATCTCCAGCAAAACGACTATAATCCCATGTAGGCGAAGTAGTGTCTCGCCAATAAATTTTATAACCTAAAACATTTGGATCCTTAACTTTTTCCCACTTGAACTTTACAGAGGATTGGACAATTCCTCCAATAGCAAGCCTCTTCAATGCTGGAGGTGACCACGCTAAACACGCTAAATTAATAGCATTTACTGCAGTTAACTTTTTAGCATATTCAAAATTTACACCTTCTATAACATCTCCATAAGCAATATTATTTTCATAGCGAATGTCCTGATGCTGCATTGTATAGTCTTCATGGGCTTCCATAATACGAATTCCAGCATACCCAGCATCATTAAAAGGGCGGTGATGTCCTCCTCGCCCAAAACGGTCTAATCTGTAAATCATCATAGGGTTCATTTCAGGCATGAATTTTTTTGTGTTTTTATGCACGTACCTGGCTAATTGTCTCGAGATGCCATCTACTTCACCTCCATAAAAACGTCTCGCTTTGCGTTGGCTTTCAGTTTCATTTATTGGAACAGGCTCAGAAAAAATACGGAAAGTTCTGTTGTCGATGACTCCATCGACCCCTTTTATATTTCCGATCATGTCATTATTTAAGATTCCAATAATTTCCCAACCTTCTTTTTTAGCAAAGTTTGCAAGTCCTTTCCCTCCAAATAGTCCTTGTTCTTCACCAGATAAACCAACATAAATGATACTATTTTCGAAATTGTACTTTGATAGAACTCGAGCCGCTTCAATTGTTCCTGCCATACCACTGGCGTTGTCGTTTGCACCAGGAGAGTCGTCTGTATAGTTGTTAGGGTTAGAAATCCTAGAATCAATGTCTCCGCTCATTATAACAAATCGATTAGGATGTGAAATTCCTCGTTGGATAGCTACTACATTATTAATCCAAACTGCTTTTACAATTCTTTGACCATCTTTTGGTTTGAAATAATTCTTTTGATAAAAAACCTCTAAACAATCATCACACTCTTTAGATATTTTATCAAATTCCGATTTTATCCACCTTCGAGCAGCTCCTATGCCACGTGATTTTGAAAGAGTATCACTTAATGTATGTCGAGTTCCAAAGTTAACTAGAATTTTAATATCATTTTCTATACGTTCACTTGAAACGCTATCTATTATACTGTAAAGATCTTTTCTCTCTTGTGCATAATTTAAACTTAAGGATAGAAATAAAAGAAAAACTAGCTTTTTGTGCATAATCAAATTTTAATTAAAGTAACAAAAAAACCGATACTTAAGTATCGGTTTTTAAAATCATAAATTGATTTTTAGCTAAATGAAATAGGAATTTTCTTTAATGAATCGATCTGCAATTTTAGTTCTAAGAGCAAAACTATCTGGATATTCAATGTACTCTCCGTGTTTCTGAACAGCATTAAGTAATTGATCGCGTTCTGTTTTATTGCCCTCAGTTAAATGAAAAATCACTTCTTTGGCACGCTTAGTTATTAAGTGTTGAGCTTCAAAAACATAATTTTGTACCATTGCAATTTGTTTTTCCTGCTTTTCTATTCCCTGGAGATTAATATTTTTCATTGTCCTTAAAATTGCTGATTCAGAAAAATAAATTTCAATTAAAATATCAGCTAAAGCCTGAAGAACCTGTTGTTCTTCTTCTAAATTTGAACCATATTTTTGTGTTGCGTTTCCAGCAATCATAAGGAATAATTGCTTAAAGTTTTCAATTAATTGATTCTCTTGACCAAGAGAACCTTCCTCAATATTATTTGTTTTTTCAGAACCCATAAGCATTGTAGCTTTCATTACTGCTGGCATAAGATCAAGGTCACCTTTCATTCCTTTTTTAAGAAGAAGTCCAATGGAAAGCATTCGATTGATCTCATTTGTACCCTCGTATATTCTGCCAATTCTAGAATCTCTCCATGCAGATTCCATAGGGGTGTCTGCAGAAAACCCCATTCCTCCAAGAATTTGAATTCCATGGTCAGCGCAATTTTGCATATCCTCAGAAGCTCCAACTTTAATCAACGAACACTCTATTGCAAAATCTTCTACTCCTTTGAGTTCTGCTTCTTGATGACTTAAGCCATTATTTATATGATATTGAATTCTATTTTCCACATCTGATGCAGCACGATAACAAGCAGACTCACCAACATAGCAAGAAGATGCCATTTGTGCAATTTTTTCTTTAATTGCCCCAAATGAGGAAATAGATTTTTTAAATTGTACTCGTTCATTAGCGTATTCAATAGATTTGGAAGTTACTCTTCTTTGAGCTTCAAGACAAGCAACACCTAATTTAATTCTTCCAACATTTAATGCATTCAGAGCAATTTTGAGACCACCATTGCGTTTACCTAACATATTCTCAACTGGAACTTTAGTCTTGTTAAAGAAAACTTGGCGCGTCGATGATGCATGAATGCCCAATTTGTTTTCTTCTTCCCCAAGTTCTATTCCATTACTATTATCTTTAGGTATAATAAATCCCGTAATATTTTTATCATCACCAATTCGAGCGAAAACAATAAATAAACTTGCAAACCCTGCATTTGAAATCCACATTTTTTGTCCAGAAATTTCATAATATTTTCCATCTTCAGATAATACAGCTTTGGTTTTACCAGAGTTTGCATCAGAACCTGCTCCTGGCTCAGTTAGACAATAAGATGCAAACCATTCTCCTGAAGCTAGTTTTGGGAGATACTCTTGTTTTTGATCTTCTGTTCCATAAAGAAGTATAGGTAAAATCCCTATCCCAGTGTGTGCGCCAAATGCCGTTGATATTGATCCGGAACCTCCAGAGATATAATCACATACTAGCATCGTTGAAACAAAACCCATACCCATACCACCATAATTTTCAGGTACAGGGATGCTTAAAAAACCTAATTCACCTGCTTTTTTCATTAATGATTCTGTTAAGGCATAATCTTTTTTTTCGAAACGATCCTTATTTGGCCATACTTCCCTATCAACAAACTCTATAACTGATTCTTTCATCATTACTTGTTCCTCACTAAAATCTTCAGGAGTAAAAACTTGGTTTGGATCAGTTTTTGAAATTAGAAAAACTCCTCCATTTGTTTCTTTCGTTGCTGTTTTTT
>CABXKB010000023.1 GCA_902512755.1 uncultured Bacteroidota bacterium
AGAAACAGGTGGTGGAAGAGAAAGTGGATCAGATGCATGGAAGGCATATATGAGAAGACAGACAAATACATTAAATTTTTCTAACAAACTTCCTTTAGCTCAAGGAATTGTTTTTGATTTATAAAATTTTATGGTACAAAGCATTCCTCTATTAGGTGTTTTAATCATCGTAGTTAATATCATTGTAAGTTTAATAGGATTTAAAGATGACTCCTTTTTTAATAAATATCGATTTGAAATTCGAAAACTTAGACAAGGAGAATATTTTCGATTAATAGGAGCGGGTTTTCTTCATGTAAATACAACACACTTATTGTTTAACATGATGACCTTTTATTTCTTTGTTGAGTTTGTTTTTTTAGCACTTGGTGCAATTGAATTTTGTCTTCTTTATGTTGGAAGTTTAATTACAGGGAATTTATTTGCATATGCTTTTCATTATAATCAACCTAATTATTGTGCAGTTGGAGCTAGTGGAGCTGTAACAGGTGTTTTGTTTAGTGCCCTTTTGTTGTATCCAGGTATTGAATTGATGCTCTTTTTTATACCAATACCAATTCCCGGCTATCTATTCGGTATTGGATACATGATTTATACACTTTATGGGATGAAGAATCAAAATGACAATATTGGACATACGGCTCATTTTGGTGGAGCTATAGGAGGGATTTTAGCAACTGTTTTCTTTAACTATCAGGTGATTTATACTTCTCAGTTGATGTTGGGAATTTTAAGCATAACGACAATTCTCGTGAGTCTTTTGCTGTATTTTAACAAAGATCAATAATTATATTTTGTTTAAAAGCTCTTCAACCTTATTATAAAGTGCAATGCCTCTTAAATCTCGGGCAATAATGACTCCTTTTTCGTCGAGAATAAAAGTGGCTGGGATTGCAGAGACCTTATATAATTTTGCGATAGGGTCGTTCCAGAATTTTAAGTTAGATACATGATACCAAACCAAGCCATCATCTTCAATGGCACGAATCCATTTTGATTTTTCCTTGTCAAGTGAAACACCTACAATACTTAGACCTCGATCTTTATTTTTTTTGTAAAGTCTAACTAAATTGGGGTTTTCAACCCTACAAGGTCTACACCAGCTAGCCCAAAAATCTATAATTGTAACTCTACCTAATTTACTTTCAAGCACAAATTGAGTACCTTCAGGACTTGGACCTTTAAATGATGGTGCAATCTGTCCAACTTCAGCTTTTGGAGTTTCTTCTAATTTTATTTGTATAATTCGCCCCGAATTAGAATTCTTTATACGATTGCTAAAAGATTCAAAAATAGACTTAGCTTCATTAATAGTTATAGCTTTATTAGTAACAAATCTTTCTAAGATTAAAACTGAAATTAATGAGTTTGGTGAATCTTTTATAAAATTAAGCTCATAAGACTGAATTTGACCTCTAACATCCTGGTATTGATCCTGAAGATCTTCTGCAAGTATGCTGTCTTTTAAAATCATAGCTTGTTGAAGATCGTTTCCAATAGCATTTAAAGATTCTATATAAATCTTTGTTTCTGATTTGTATTTCATAAAATCATCATTAGAAACAGTTCCCTTCGCTATAGAAGCCGCCAAACTATCTTTATAAACTTGAATATCTACTATTCCATTTTCAGCAATAAAAGGAAAACTTCCTTGTTTTCCATCTATTTGTAGAAAGTGAATGTTAGGTTCAATAATTTCAGTTTTTAATTCAAAAGATCCTGAATTAACTATAATAGTATCTAATGTTTTAGGTTGATTATTTTGGTCTGCGACTATATGATACAATTTGTTTCCGTCATCAAGGTCAGTACTACCCTTAATTTTAAGAGTTGATAAACCCTTTTGGCAAGAAGCGAAAATCCAAATAATACTTAAAATGAAAAATAGATTTTTATACATAATCATAAGGAATATGAGCTAAAATAAACAATTGCAGGGAAATGAGAAACTTATACTTATTTTAGCTTTCAGTATTATGTTATTAAAATAATTCATATAGATGTAACTATGAAATACTCAGATACCAAAAACACTCTTATTCAAAAATTAAAAAGCATTGTAGGAAATAGTTATGTAATTACATCAGAGTGGGCTAAAAAAGCTTATTCTAAGGGATGGCGATATGGTTCTGGAAATGCACTTGCTGTTGTAAAACCAATTACTTTGATAGAATTATGGAGAGTTTTAGATGTAAGTATTAAAGCTGATGTTATTATCATTATGCAGGCTGCAAATACTGGACTGACCGGAGGATCAACGCCAAACGGAATAGGTTATGATAGAGCAATCTTAATTATAAGTACACTTCGTATAAATGATATCCATATTATAAATCATGGTGAACAAATTATTGGTTTTGCAGGAAGCACTCTATTTGGACTTGAAAAAAAATTAGCAAAATATGGAAGAGAACCTCACTCTGTTATTGGATCGTCATGTATTGGCGCTTCAATAGTAGGTGGTGTATGCAATAATTCAGGAGGTGCATTGGTGAAAAGAGGTCCAGCTTATACTGAGCTATCAATTTATGCAAATATAAACGATGAAGGTAATTTACAATTAGTAAATGAATTAGGAATAGAACTAGGGGAAACAGCTGAAGAAATTCTTTTTAATCTACAAAATAAGAACTATACTGACAATGATATAAAAGCAACAGATAAGCTTGCATCTGATAATGAATATCAAAAACGTGTACGTGATATAAATTCAAAAATTCCTGCTCGCTTTAATGCAGATAGTCGTCGTTTACATGCAGCTTCAGGCTGTGCAGGAAAAATTGCTGTTTTCGCTGTCAGATTAGATACTTTTAAAGCCCCAGAAAGTCATCAGGTATTCTACCTTGGGACTAATAAATCAGAGGTTTTTACTAAAATTCGACGTGATATCTTATCTAAATTCACAAATTTGCCTATTTCTGGGGAATATCTGCACAGAGATTGTTATGATGCAACAAAAAAATATTGTAAAGACACATTCATAGTAATCGAAAAATTAGGGCCAAGTTTTGTGCCAAAACTTTTCGAACTAAAAAGAAATATTGATCTTATGGCCCAAAAAATTAAATTTTTACCTGATAAATTTTCAGATAAACTTTTGCAATTTTTAAGTTCAATATTGCCAAATCATCTTCCAGAAAGAATGGATGAGTATAGAAACAAATATGAGCATCATTGGATAATTGAAATGTCTGATTCGGGGGTCGAAGAAGCAAAAAATTATTTTGCTGATTTTTTTAAAAATAATGATGGAGATTTTTTTGAATGCACAAAAAAAGAAGGTAAAAAGGCATTACTTCACAGATTTGCAGCAGGTGGTGCAATTGGTCGTTACCATGCAATTCACGAAAATGAATATGGAAATATGATGTCAATGGATGTTGCATTCCCTAGAAATGAAATAAATTGTTTTGAAAATCTGCCGCCTGAAATCGATGATAAAATAGAAATTAAGCTTTATTACGGTCATTTATTTTGTCACGTTTTACACCAAAACTATATTTTAAAAAAAGGTGTAGATGCAGAAAAACTTAAAAAGAAACTATTAGCAATATTTGATGATAGAGGTGCTGAATACCCTGCAGAACATAATGTTGGTCATGAATATATGGCAAAACCGTCATTAATAAAATTTTATAAAGAATTGGATCCAACAAATAGTTTTAACTCAGGAATAGGTCAAACCAGTAAAAAGAAATACTGGAATTGAAAAATTTAATTCATAATATAAAAAAGGCTCAGGAACTTATTAAAAAACTTTAATCTTATCTTTAATCTTTTAAAACATCACTATGGCAGGCAATACTTTTGGTACCATATTTAAACTTACAACTTTCGGTGAATCACATGGAACAGCAATTGGCGGTATAATTGATGGATGTCCAGCAGGTCTTGAATTGAATTTACAGGCCATTCAAAAAGACTTAGATCGAAGAAAACCAGGCCAATCGGAAATAGTAACTCAAAGAAAAGAATCAGATGAGGTGAATTTTTTATCCGGAATTTTTGAAGGAAAAACTACGGGCACCCCTATAGGTTTTGCAATACAAAACACCAATCAGAAGTCTAAAGACTATTCGCATATACAAAATAGCTATCGCCCATCTCATGCTGATTATGTATATGACGAAAAATATGGAGTTCGTGATTATCGTGGTGGGGGAAGAAGCTCAGCTCGTGAAACTGCAACTAGAGTAGTTGCTGGAGCTATTGCTAAACAATTCTTAGCACCTATGACCATAAATGCTTATGTTTCTAGTGTTGGTTCGCTTGACCTTAAAACGAATCCTTCAGAAGTTGATTTATCAAAAATAGAAGAAAACCATGTCCGTTGTCCAGATGTTAAAATAGCCTCTGAAATGGAAGCCTTAATTAAGCAAATTCGAAAAGAAGGAGATACTATCGGAGGAGTCGTTACATGTATTATTAAAAATCTCCCTGTTGGTCTTGGAGAACCTGTTTTTGACAAACTCCATGCTGAATTAGGTAAAGCAATGCTTTCTATCAATGCAGTTAAAGGGTTTGAATACGGTAGTGGCTTTAAAGGCACTCAAATAAAAGGTAGTGAACATAACGATTTATTTAATACAGACGGTAGTACAAAAACCAATCACTCTGGAGGTGTCCAAGGCGGAATTTCTAACGGCATGAATATTTACTTCAATGTGGCTTTTAAACCTGTCGCTACTATCATGCAAAATCAAGACACCATTAACTCTAATCGAGAGCAAGTAGAAATGCAAGGAAAAGGAAGACATGATCCATGTGTAGTGCCACGTGCAGTTCCAATTGTAGAAGCTATGGCTGCTCTTGTTTTAGCGGATTTCTCTCTAATTAAGCGGACCAATAAAATTTAATTCTTTATGAAGAAAATCGCATTACATTGGAAGATTTTAATTGGAATGGGTGTTGGAACTGTTTTTGGATTGATCTTTTCCTTTATTCCACAGGGAGGCCAGTTTATCTCGGATTATATAAAACCATTTGGAACCATATTTATAAATCTTTTAAAATTGATTGCTGTTCCATTAATTCTCGCATCGTTAATCAAAGGTATTTCTGATTTAAAGGATATTTCAAAATTATCTCAGATGGGAGGTCGTACAATTATAATATATTTAATTACTACACTTACAGCTGTTAGTATTGGTCTAATTTTGGTAAATGTTATTCAACCTGGAAAATCTATTAGTGTTGAAACTAGAAATGAATTGGTGGAAGCTTATGCAACTAACACCAGAGCGAAGCAAGAAGCTGCTGCAAAACAGCAACAATCAGGACCTTTACAAGCTCTAATTGATGTAGTTCCATCCAATATTTTTCTAGCAGCTTCTAATAACCGAAATATGTTGCAAGTAATCTTTTTTGCTTTGTTTTTTGGTATCGGAATGATATTATTGCATGAAAAAAAAGTCAAACCAGTTAAAAAATTCTTTGATTCTTTCAATGCAATTATTCTTAAACTAATTGATTTAATAATGATGGCAGCTCCATATGGTGTATTTGCTTTACTCGCAGCATTGGTGGTTGAAGCCCCTAGCTTAGAATTATTTCAAGCTTTAGCGCTTTACGCGATAACTTTACTTATAGGACTAGCAGCAATGATATTAGTCTATATTATAATTGTTCGTGTTATTACTAAAAGAAAAACTTCTTTTTTTATGCAGGGTATTGCTCCAGCTCAACTTTTAGCATTTTCTACGAGTTCAAGTGCAGCAACATTACCCGTAACAATGGAATGTGTAGAAGATAATTTAGGTGTAGATGAAGAAGTTGCCAGTTTTGTATTACCAATAGGCGCTACTATTAATATGGATGGAACTTCAGTTTATCAAGGGGTTGCCGCTGTTTTTATTGCTCAGGCTTTTGGATTAGATTTAAGTTTATCAGCCCAGCTAGGTATTGTCCTTACGGCTACTTTAGCTTCTATTGGGACAGCAGCTGTTCCAAGTGCAGGAATTGTTATGTTAGTAATTGTTTTAGCACAAGCAGGTATTCCTGAAGCTGGACTTGCTTTAATTTTCGCCATAGATCGTCCTCTAGACATGTGCAGAACTATTGTTAATGTTACTGGTGATGCTGCCGTTTCAATGATTGTTGGAAAATCAATTGGAAAATTAAAAGATCCACCTGTCTAATATTAAAGAATTATTATTTATAAAAATTCAATTACGAAACACACCCTTTTAACCGAGGAGGTTTTTTTGTAATTTTGAGGTATGAAGAAATATTATATACTAATTATATCATTTATGCTTTTTTCATGTAAGGGGGAAGTTAAAAATAAAGATATTGTTTATTTATCTCCTGATTGTGGGTGTTGTCATGACTGGATTTTACATATGGAAAGCAATAATTTTTCTCTAAATAAAAACATCAATTCTAACATGTATGATGTTAAGATTAATGCTGGTCTTCCAATCGACTTAGCTTCTTGTCATACAGCCATAATTAGTGGTTATTTTATAGAAGGGCATGTCCCCGCAAATGATGTTAAAAGATTGATAAAAGAGAATCCTGATGATATAATTGGGTTAACTGTTCCTGGAATGCCCGCAGGAATAAATGTTCCAGGAATGGAGGTTAATAATGAAAAAGCAAATTTTGATGTATTAGCAATTGATTCGAATGGAAAATCTAGTGTTTGGGCACATTACGAGTAGTTAGACGCACTGTTTGAAATAGTCAATCCTTAATTACGAATTTAGCCTCCTTTTAATTGAAGCTTATTTTTGTAAATTAACTTAATAACAAATTGAATTATGAAGATAAAAATTTCCCCTATAAGTTGGCTTGTAATCATAATGTACTTGTTTATGTTTTTCTGTATTGGGTTATATATGTTTTAAGCTATTGATAAAGGCTTCATTATTGTGTTAATTACTCTTCTAGCTGGCGGCTGTTATTTACTTATGAAAAAATAATTTAATCCTGAATTACGAAAATAGACCCATTTTAATCGAGGGTTTTAATTGTAGTTTTAGAGCATGAAAAAATTATTATTTCTGCATATCCCTTATGTTCGCTTGGGTAAAAAAATTAAAACATGAAGATGGAGTTTATTATAATTTTTCAAAATAACAAGTGTTATTGGATTTTATAGATTTATGAGAATAGCTTGGTTATGTATCGTAATAATTTTTGCACTTTCATGTAATGATGAAAGTGATTTTTTGAACGAGATTAACTCAGCAAACAGTTTACTTGAAGGTGATGATGATATGGCTATTAGTTATCTTGCTTTAGGAGATAGTTACTCAGTAGGAGAGGGACTAGTTGATAAAAAGAACTGGCCCAGTCGATTGTCAGATTCGCTACTTACCGAAAATAATGAGGTCTCTTATACAGTAATTGGTGAAACAGGATTTTCCACTCGTGATTTAATCCAAAAAATAAAAAACACCAAATTTGAATCAACGTTTAATTTGATTTCAATTCAAATAGGTGTTAATGATCAATTTAGACAAGGGAGCATTAATACATTTAAAACTGATTTTTCTGAATTACTCCTAAAAATTAAGAAGTTAAACTCTACTAGAGATGCATTAATTTTTGCAGTATCAATCCCTGACTGGGGGGCAACACCATTTGGATTTAATTTTAATCGAAAAGAAATTTCAAATGAAATAAATAAGTTTAATGCGGTATTGCTTCAAGTCTGTAATTTAAATAGTATTCCATTTGTAGACATCACAACTGTTTCTAGAATTTCACCAAATGATTCGACTTTGGTTACAAATGATGGGCTTCATCCAAGCGATAAGATGTACGGTTTTTGGTTAAATGAAATAGTTCCAGTAGTTGAAAATCTCCTTAACTAAAAAGTTTTTATTTTTAATTCAGCATCCACAGCATTGTCAAGCATCTCAATGCAACTTGCTGTCATAAAAAATCAATCCTGAATTACTAATTTAACCCCCTTCTAACCGAAGGTTTTTTTTGTAGCTTTAAGGAAATGAAAAAAATAATTCTATTTATTTGTTTTGCAATTATAAAGAGTTGTTCAAACGAAGCAGAGTATACTGCTGATATAGGATGGTTTTTTACTGTACTGAATGATTGTAATGATCCATTTGCTCAAACTGCAACCAATTATTGTGTGTCTAAAAGTACGCATGACTATCTTGTTAATGATTATCCAGATGGTGTTGCCTGTGAATATCTTGTGTTTACAGATATTAATGGTGTAAGTCAGTCAGGTTATGTTATAGCTTACGGTTTTTCGGACACTTGTGAGAAATATAAAAGTTTCTAATTTCTAAAATTAGTATATCTGGATGCACTCTCCTAACTGAATGTTTTTAGCAGTTTTAGGAATCAACCAAAACCAATGAAGAAAAATTATTTACTAATAATAATATTATTATTCTGCTGATGTTCAAAAAATATTTATTGTGTCGAAATAACTCAAAAAGAAAAATCGGTAGTAATTTTTTGTTTTTTTAGGAAGAAAAAACTTCTGATAATTATGGATTAGATGCTGGCCCTATTCCTTTTGGAGCTGTTTCTGAAGAAACATATAATCAGCACAAAATTGGTGACATTTATTGTGTTGATTAGTAAGATTTTTTAGCTTTAGGATATGAAAAAAATTATATTATTCTTAACTGTTGTCATGTGCATTGAATGTGCAGATAGTAATGACGGAAAAATAGAAAACATTAAGCTTGATGAGAAATTAGCAAAGGAGTTAGTGTCTCTCTCTATAAAATGTGTTGATCAAAAATATCCGTATAAAATAGGGTATAGATTTACTGACGAAAACTGGTTAAAACCACACTATGAACTCACCCCATCATTTTATGGATGCTGGGATTGGCATTCAGCAGTTCATGGTCACTGGGCAATGGTTAAAATATTAAAAGATTTTCCAGAAATCTCTAATAGAGATATTATTTTATCTAAACTTGATGAAAATTTAAGTAAGGAAAATTTAAATAAAGAATACGTATTTTTCAAAAAGGAGTTTGCCAAAGGATTTGAAAGAACTTATGGCTGGGCCTGGTTGATGAAACTATATTCAGAACTACTTTCTTGGGAGTACGATAAAGCGCAGATTTGGGCAGTTAACATGAAACCACTTGTTGATCTTCTAAGTAAAAGAACTATTCTTTTTTTAGATAAACTTTCAACGCCACTTAGACCTGGAACACATGCCAATACGGCATTTTCATTTTCTCTAATGATTGAATATGCAAAAGTAGCTGATGATAAGACATTGTTTAATAAGATTAAGGACTATAGCATTAAAAATTATCTAGAAGATACAAATTGCCCTGTAAGTTACGAACCCTCTGGCACAGATTTTTTATCACCCTGTCTAGCTGAAGCAGGATTAATGTCATTATTATTAGACAATAGAAACTTTAACAAGTGGTTATATAAATTTTTACCTTCATTTAGTGAAAGTAAGTTTAGTAATATTATAAATACTCCTGAAGTTCTCGACCCTATGGACCCTGGCATTGGGCACTTAATAGGTTTAATGTTTCATAGAGCATGGACTTTAAAAGAAATAGCAGCCAATCTTAATAATAATAATGATAAAAAATTACTCCTAGCAATAGCAAATAAACATTCGAAAGAGGGATATGATATCATGTTTAAAAGTGGCTATGGTGGCGAACATTGGCTAGCAACATTTGCTATATACAACTTCTCTAAATAATCTAAAGGAAGTTTAATAGATTTTTTTAGATTTAGGCTATGGATAAAAACAAACTAATTAAAATCATGAGTGTCACTATATTCTCAATTATTGTAATTGCTAAAATTAATAGCCTTATAGATGGATGTTTTTTTATGCAATAGGTTGGTTTTGTATAGGGTTTTAACTTTTTGTTTTCACACGATGGTTTAAAAAAAAAAGGAAACAACCCTCTCTATTATAACATTTTTTTAATTATAGACTTTTTTGTTTAATTAAACCTCCAAAGAGGAGGGTTATTTTATTTCAAATACTTTATAAAAATTTTTGAGTAAATTTTTTATCAGGTAATGGACATTTCGCATATTTACCAAACCAGTGATAACGATTGTTAGCTATAATTCTATAAAAACTATTAGTTAGTGATTTAGGGAGAAGGCTAAAAATTAAAAATATTTTGAAGATCCCTTTTAAGTATTTAAATATTCTAAATACAACTTCTGATTCGGTAAGATATCCTTTTTGGTAATCCCAACTAATTATAGCATCTTTTTTATGAATTGAACTTGGGTTTTTACTAAAAAAATCATTTGCAAAATCACTATCAATAGAAGTAAATTTTAAAAGATCCTTTTTGTCCCATTTGCAAAGTTTTCGAATCCAATAATTACAAAGCACACAAGGACCATCATAAAATATAATTAGATAATTTATTTGTTTCATTTTTCCGATTCTACAAGTTCCAAAAGTTCCATGTTAACTTGAGTAGTAAAGACACCATAGTTGACAATGACTTTATTTTTCTCAATAGAATCTATACTTCCTATTGACTTTCCATCTAACATACGGACAAAATCACCAATTTTAAGTTTTGGACTTGGCTTAACTTCAGTGACTTTTTGTTTAGATTTTTTCTTTTTTTCCCTTCGAATTTCTACTAATTCTTTTTTAACCTCTTCATTAAGTATTTTCTTTTTTTCACGTTCCTTTTTGGCCAAGGCAGAAGATTTACGTTTACGTTTAGCATTTTCACTTTCGACTAATTTAAGTAATTCAGTAATTAAGGGTCTTTTTTTGTTGGTTTGGAAAAACCGTTCTGCAACTTCATTAAATTTATTACCTAGAACAATCATTTTTTGATTGTAATCAAATAGCTCCTGGTAGCTAATGAGTTTACTCTTTAATTTAGTGTTCATCTCTGCCATGCGAACAGTTTCAGCAGCAGCCCTTGTTTCCTTTTCTTTAAGTGATTTTCCTGTTTTCATCATTGCAGAACGCTCATTTTGAAGTTTAGCAATAGTAGCGTCGAATCGTACTTTACCTCGTTCTATTTTCTTTTTTGCACGATTGATCAAATTAAAGGGCAATCCATTTTTTTGAGCTACCTCAAAGGTAAATGAACTTCCTGCTTCACCCATAACAAGTTTAAAAACAGGCTCTAGGGTTTTGTTATCAAATTGCATATTTGCATTAAACATAGCAGGCAGTTCATTTGCCAAAGCTTTTAAATTGGAATAATGGGTTGTAATCAGTCCAAAAGCTTTTCGATCATAAAAATCTTCCAATATTACTTCCGCTAATGCACCTCCAAGTTCAGGGTCAGAACCTGTTCCGAACTCATCAATGAGAAAAAGAGTTTTGTCATTGCATTTTCTTAAAAAATACTTCATGTTTTTAAGTCGGTAAGAATAGGTGCTCAAATGATTTTCTATGGATTGATTGTCTCCTATATCGGTGAGAATTTGTTCAAAGAGCGCTGCCTTAGACCTTTCATGTACCGGAATTAACATTCCAGTTTGGAGCATCAGTTGTAATAAACCTACAGTTTTTAAAGTAATACTCTTTCCTCCAGCATTGGGTCCCGAAATTACTACAATTCTATTCTCAGAATCTAGATGGACGTCTTGCGGATGGGTCAC
>CABXKB010000024.1 GCA_902512755.1 uncultured Bacteroidota bacterium
CATCCAAGTTCCATTTTCCTATTTCAGCGAGGCTATCTAATTGATAACTAAACTGATTAAAATAGTATGTAGTTTTTCCATTTTTTTCAAAACGAATAAAAGATTGGAGCATGGGATTTTCTATTCTCCATTCCCCAATCAGATAATTTTTAAATTTACTTGACTTTCGATTCATGCATCCCATTAAAAAAATAGCAGAAAGATAAACTAAAAAAAATCGCATTAATTAATTTTAATTTGTTGGAGAGACTCGTTGTTTTTAGCTACTAACAAATGATTCTCATCACCTACTCTAATTGATTTGATATTTCTTATATCTCCTCGCATCACTAAGCCTGTTTTTCTAGGAAGTTTAGCACTGAATCCATTGTTTCCATCTCCTTTTAACCAAAGTCCATAACTTGAATCATTTCTGGGTGTTTCCACTTCTGCATTATAGAGATTTCCTCCTAATATAATATCAAGGTTCCCGTCAAGGTCTATATCTTTTACAACCATGGCATTTATATTTGAAAATTGAGCTTGATAGGGAAGGGGTTTAGCAATAAATTTACCATCATCATTTTGTAAATAGATACTTTCAAATGAGTTGATTTCATATTTTAATGACTCTTCAAGCATTTGATCTGAATATATTTCTTCAAGAGAAGCACTAGCAAAGCTATTATAATTCTTAAATTTTTCTTTAATTGCCGGCATCTGCTCAGAAGAACATTGACGTCCTCTGACGGGATACTCAGTATCGTCTAATTTATAACTCAAAACGATATCGTAAGTTGCGTTTTTGTCAAAATCGTTTAAATAAATTCGAAAAGGTTTTTCTACTGACGCTTGGTATTTGTAATTTAAACCAAGATTTCCAACAATTAGATCCATGTCGCCATCATTATCAAAGTCTCCTTTTTCTAGGTCATACCACCATCCGCGATGTTCAGGTTGATAGACTTCATTAGTAACTTCTTTAAATGATTTTCCTTTATCATTTTTAAAAAAACGCAAGGACATCCACTCCCCACTTAAAATTAAATCATCCCATGAGTCACCATCTATATCCACCCAATTTGAAGTGGCTACCAACCCAATGTTTGTGAGTGCTGGATTTTTCTCATCGGTGACATCAACAAAATTTATGTTTCCTGAGGAGCTTTGATTTTCTAAAATTCTTGAGTTTGATGGATATGGATATTTTTTTGGACTGAGTCTACCTCCTACAAAAAGGTCTAAGTCTCCATCATGATCAAAATCATTAGAGGAAACTTCAAGCCCGCTGATCCTTACATTTGGTATCGCACTTTTATCTCTTTCAAAATCAAGATTACCTTTATTTTCATAAAAACGATCTTCATAGCCTTGAGATCCTTCATTAAACTCATTCCCTCCACTTGCAATGTAAATATCTTGATCACCATCATTATCTGCATCAAAAATTTCAATCCCTAAATCTTCATAAAATTTATCTTTTTCAAATACTGGAATGGTTACTCTATCGAATGTTCCATCCTCTTGTTGTATATATATTCCTGGAGCCTGAGCTATAGCTCCTCCTATAATATAATCCTCTCTACTGTCATTATTTAAATCTCCTACAGCTAGAGCAGGACCTAAGGTAGAATTTTTGTGAGGCAGTAATATCTCATCTTTAAAATCGTCATATGGGTTTTCCTTGTGAATAAAAGGATCTTTTTGGGTTATGGTCTCAAATTGTTTTATTTTGATTGATTCATTTTTTTCTTCGGCAATATTAGAGTAAGCATTTTCATAGACCACTTTATTATATTTATTAATTGTCAAATCAACTAATCTCGATCTATTACCATCTGGCCATTCAACAACAACTTCATCAATCTTTGGGCTATCTCCAAGTCCAAAGTGAACTCTTGGTGATACTGATGAAAGATAACCTCTACTTAGATTAAATTCATGCATCTGATATTTTCCTGACGCTTTTAAATGTATTCTGGCCCCCATTGGGATTTGTTTATCTTTCCCCTCTAGCTTAAATCCGATAAAATTTGAATTAGTATTATTATTTCTATAAATACTTGCATAATCTTCAAGATTATTTACCACTAGGTCAAGATCCCCATCGTTATCAAGATCACTATAGATAACTCCATTAGAGAATGTTTTTTCATCTAATCCCCATTCTGTATTTCTGTTTACAAAACCTTTTTCTTGTTGGTTATGAAATAAATAGTTTGCAAGTTTTTCAGAGGGCATTTTTTCTAAATAAGACAATAACTTTACTTCCTCTTCTTTGTTTTTATATTTAGGATCATTTTCCATTTTGTCGAAAAAAGAACGGTGTTGATTATAAAAATCTTTATTATTTACATCTCGTCGTATTCCATTGGTTACATATAAGTCTTTCCATCCATCATTATCAAAATCAGCAAACAAACCTCCCCAACTCCAATCTGTTGAGGAAACACCGCTCCAACGGGCAATATTACTAAAGGCAGGAGAAGAACCGTTCAGGTTCCCCTGATTCAATTGCAAAGAGTTTTGCATATATTGATGATGCAGTCCAAGCGCTACAGATTGATAAAAAACCTCTGGATTCATTGAAGACATATTTGCCTTAGACCTAAAGTTATCTGCAGCATTCATGTCTAATTGAAAAATGTCCACCCATCCGTCGTTGTTAAAATCAGCAGCATCTACACCCATTCCAAAAAACGAGGTTTGTTGAAGTGAATTAAGGATTTCATTTGTGAAGGTTCCGTCTCCGTTGTTTATATACATAAAATCTGGAGCATTAAAATCGTTAGATATATATATATCAGGATAACCATCATTATTATAATCTGAAGCGACTACTCCAAGGCTTAGCCCAAAGTTGCTGATCCCCGATTCGTTGGTTACATCAGTAAAATGATCTCCATCATTGCGGTAGAGGTGATCTGAATCTCGATCTTCATGATTGTCAATCATGTATTTATAGTAATCCACTGGTGCCTTAAAACTGGTAGGAGGGTAATTAGCCACATATAAATCTAAATCACCGTCTTTGTCATAATCAAAAAAAGTAGAATGCATACTATAGCCATCATCATCTATTCCGAACTCCTTACCTTTTTCTGTGAATGTATTGTCTTTATTATTGACATATAGAACATTGTTGTTTGGTTCATTTTCTCCACCCACTGCAATATATATATCTAGAAATCCATCATTGTTAATGTCAACAAGGCTTACACCTGAATACCATCGATTATCCCCTTGTATTCCAGCAGATTCACTAATGTCTTTAAAATTAAAATCTCCTTGATTTAAATAGAGTTTGTTGGGCACCATATTCCCACTAAAGAACAAATCTTCAAGACCGTCATTGTTAAAATCTCCAGCAGCAACTCCACCACCCAAATACATATAGGGGTAAGTAAAGTAATTTCTTGTATTGGTCTCGTAAAGTTTATTGACAAAGTCAATATTAGTTTTTTTAGAACTTAATTTTGTGAATTGTTTTATTTCAGATTCGCAAGCAAATACGAAAAACAACACAACTATTAACCCAAATATCCACTTCATGAGCAATGTTTTTTTCAAAAATAAAAAAGCCCCGCAAAATAGCGGGGTTTTTTTTAACAGTAATAATTACTTAAAATTAGTATCCAGGATTCTGAATTAAAGATGGATCACGGTCGATTTCGTTTTGTGGAATCGGCATGAAATACACCTGGTCTCTCCATACTCTATTTTCGAAAACAATATCTGTTGCCCTATACTTATATTCAAAGTCATCAGTACTCTTTTTGTAATTAGCAGGAGTCATTGAACTGCCTGATTTTTGAGTAGCTTGAATTAATGCTTGTTGAACTTGCTTGTCTAGGGAATAGGGTCCTTCTAGCCAGCGTTTCATATCAAACAATCGAGCATCCTCATTTGCAAGCTCTTTGTCTCGATCTCTCTTGTATACTTCAAGTAAAGCAGCCCCAGATTCAGTGACCTCTGGAAGACCATTTCTAAAACGAAGTTTATTAAGCCATGCTTTAGCATCACTTTCTTGTCCTAAATTAATGCTAGCCTCGACATAATTTAAGAGTACTTCAGTATATCTTATATATGGTGCATCAACTTTTTGAAGGTTGTTTGGCCAAGAAGCAGGTAATGTAGGATCAGCAAACTTTTTAAAATAGTAACCTGTCCTAGACCCATTCCAGTCTTCAATTGGACCTTGACGTGTATCTACACCATTTACTATAGTTCCGTCTTTGAAAGTGTAGTAACCAGTCTGTATTTCATTGAAATTATCAAACTTAACTACATCACTAGTTCTTTGTTTCCAGGGAGCACCATCAAATAATAATGTAGCGTAGAAACGAGCCTCACGATCAGTATAAGGAGCGGCAGCATGCGCAGGGTTATTCCAGTCGAATGGAGTACCATCACTCATAGAATATTTGTCTGCTAGTGCTCCTGTAGGAGTAGTGCCAGCCCACTCATGGTAACCATTTGGACCATGATATAGAGCAACCATTCCTGGCCCTTGAGACCAACCATCACCGCCTGGATAAGTTCTTGATCCATAACCAAATCCTTCGATCATTCTTCCCCAAATAAAGTCCTGATTTTTATCACCCTGTAGCCAGATATCTTCGTAATTCTGCTGTGCTTCGTCAAAAGAAGCAGGTGAAGAATAATCCAGTTTATAGCCTGTTGTAGCATCTAATAGCTCTTTTGAAGCAGTTTTAGCAGCTTGCCAACGTGCATCTTGAGAACCACCAGTATAACTTATTAGGTCTTTATTTCCATAGGAAGATATCGTAGAAACTCCACCATTTTTTGAGGCATGATGTAAATCACTTGCAGCATGTGTTAGCACACGAGATTTAAGCGCATGAGCTGTCAACTTGTGCGCTCTTGCTTTACTCGGTGGTGCATCTGCCAATAATGAAATAGCTTGATCTAAGTCAGAAATTATTTGACTTACAGTAGCCTCAAAACTTGAACGAGGATTTTCAGCTTCACTATCTAATGTAATAGGTTCAGTTAAAAGGACAACACCTCCGTATTGTCTCATTAATTGGCTATAAAGATAACCTCTCATAAAATAGGCTTCACCAAGTAATCTATTCGCTAGTCCAGCTTCAATACCACCTTCGTTAGCGGTTAGTTTTTGAATGGCTATGTTAGCACCTCGTATGAACGGATAAAGTTGGGTCCAACTCATCCATTGCATATCCATGTAGCCACCAGCAGGGTTCATTTTCCCCTCAGTATAGCCATCTACACCACGACCTGGATGTGTGAATACTGCCTGGTCGGTAAAGGCATCTGTTGTTTCCTCTCTGGTTAATGTACCTGCCCAAGTTGCTTGGTACAAGTCAAGAACTGCTGCTTCGGCAAGCTTGGCTGATGACCAAACATTAGATTCAGCAATTTCACTTAATGGTGTTGTACTTAAAAAATCATCTTGGCAACTTATTATTGCCGAAACAAACATAAATCCAACAGCACATTTAATTATAGTCTTCTTCATTTTTCTCATGTTTAAAAATTAAAAGGTTATTTGTATTCCGGTTATTATTGTTTTCAAAAGTGGATAAGCACCACCGTTATTCACATTAGCTCCACTTGCGCCTCTAGTATTAGATACATTAATACCATTTTGGACAACTTCTGGATCAAATGGGAAATCTGTAATAGTAATTAAATTGGTTCCTGTTACAGAAAGGCGTATGCTATCAGCATTTATTTTACTTGTGATAGAATCACTAAAATTATATCCTAATTCTAGAGTTTTTAATCTTATAAAGTCTCTAGTTAGAAGAGCGTAATCTGTTTGGCCTGAATACCACTGGTCACCCCTATCTGCTAGACGAGGGGCAGCGGCGTTAGGATTATCTAAGGACCACGCACGATCAAAAACATCACGCTGCACATTGGCAAGAGTTCCAGACATAAAACTCCATTCATATGAATTAAATCCGCCAGCAGCACCATTCCAATACATATTGAAATCAAAGTTTTTGTAGGTAAGGGCAGTGTTAAGACCAAACTGAGTATCGGCAAATGTACTTCCTCCAACTCGAGTCTTATCAGCTGGTGTAATTTTACCATCACCATCAATGTCTTCAACTCTAGCATCTCCAGGTTTTAGTAGGGGTGCTATTGCGCTATAATCTAAACTTTCCGAGTCAATATCAGCTTGTGATTGGAAAATACCTGTCATTCTATAGCGAAGAGGTCTTCCTATTTCTCCTCCAGTTTCTCTTTGCCATGGACGATCAGCTAAATCAGGCTCATCAACAAATACCAATTCGTTATTTGAATCACTAAAATTAAATGTAAAATTATAATTAAGCCCTGAATTAGTTTCGCCATTGAAACCGGCAGTTATCTCAATACCTGCGTTTTTAAACTCACCAATATTTTGAGCTGGTGGTCTAATACCACTGTATGCTGGTAAAGTCTTATTAGGTAAAGTTAAAATGTCCACTCTTGTGTTATTAAATACTTCAAATCCAAGTGAAAGCCTGCTATTTATTGCTCTTAAGTCAAATCCAAAGTTTTGAGATGTTTGTGTCTCCCAAGTAATATTTGCATTAGGAACTTTTGTTTCAAAGGCTGTTGTAACAACGTCACCCAAACTAGTTGCAGAAAAGCCATATGAGGCTAAGAACTGGAATGGTGCAACATTATCATTCCCTAATTGCCCCCATGATCCTTTCAATTTAAGATAGTCTAAGAAACCAACATCAAAAAAAGATTCTTTAGACACAACCCAACCCGCTGACACCCCAGGGAAGACCCCGTAACGTGTTGCTTCAGGGAATGTGTATGATCCGTCATAAGTTACAACTGCTTCTACAAGATATTTTTCTTTATAGTTATAGTTTAAACGGGAATAATAATGAATACGAGCAATATCACTTCCATTACCTTGGCTATATTGACCGTCTTGTCCTCCAAAACTTAATTGATCCAAATCATTAGATAGGAAAAAACGCTTGAAAGCCCTCATAAATCTTATTTCAGATTGCTCTCGTGTAATACCTCCCAAAATTTTAAAGTAATTGTCGCCAAAATCCTTCTCATAAGAAGCGTTGAATATAGCTGTAAGATCTGTTCTAGTGGTGTGATCTTGTTGTAAGCTTGGATCACCAGGTCCTCTTTGAGAAGCAGTTAATCCAGATGAATCTCTATTTACTCCATCCCAAGTATATAATTCCCATGGGCGTTGCCATACTTTTTGATCAAAATTCATTTTATCATAAGAAACGTTTCCTCGAAGTATCAAGCCCTCTACTCCAGGAACTTTAAAGTTAAGTCCTATATTACTTTGAACAAAGTTAGTACTTCTATTGTTGTAACCTGGCTCATCAGTAACACGGATGGCAGGGTTATTTCCGTTTTCAATATCTGGCCCATATTCACCAGTTGGCCAATAAGCAGGAAACCATGGATATTGACGAACTAAATCATTAAAAACACCTTGAGGTGCATTTGTTGAAGTTAAATTTTCTTCCTGTCTAGAATATAAACCGACATCAAGACTTAAAAAATCATTAATTCTTGCATCTAAGTTAAGACGAAGGTCATACTGAGTAAATCCTTTAGGCGCATTTTTAAAGTTTACGTCTTGTCTTAAATAGCCAGCCGAAGCTAAATAGTTTACGTTTTCGTCTCCACCAGTTATCTGAACATTTTGTCTTGTGGTTGGAGCGCTTTTTCGCTGTACTGCTTCCATCCAGTCTGTATCAGGATAAAGCCAAGGATCAGTTCCGGATCTAGTATTTTCGATACGATCTGTTGAGTAAGTTGGATTTAAAACTTCTCCATTAGGACGAGTAAAAGGCTGTCCCCTAACTGCATTCGCACCAGCCCATTCCCCAACAGGCAATTTATATACATTTAAAAGGTTAACTAAATCCATATATTCTGCACCAGTTAACATATCAGGGGTTGTAGTAAAGTTTTGCCACCCGTAATTGGATGTAATTTTAACTTTAGTTTTACCTTCTTTTCCTCTTTTAGTAGTAATAAGTATTACTCCATTTGCAGCTCGCGCACCGTAAATTGCTGCAGATGCGTCTTTAAGTACAGATATACTTTCTATATCAGCAGGGTTAATTCTGGCAAGCCCACCCGCTCTATCGGGAATACCGTCAATAACGACAAGTGCAGATGAATTATTAAAGGTATTAGTACCTCTAATACGAACAGCAGGCGTGTCTGCACCAGGGGCACCGTTATTTTGATCAATAAAAACTCCGGCAACTTTTCCAGCAAGTGCTGTTCCTAAGTTAGGAGATGATGATTTTTCTAAATCATCTCCACCAATAGTAGCGATCGAACCCGTAAGAGTTGCTTTTTTCTGTGTACCATAACCGGTAACAACAATTTCGTCAAGTTCATTAGCACTTTCACTTAAAGCAATATCATAAGAGCCTGAGCTAGCAGATATTTCTTGAGTTTCAAAGCCTATATAAGAAAAGACAATAGTTGCATCTTCACTTGATAGGCTAATTGTATAATTACCATCAA
>CABXKB010000025.1 GCA_902512755.1 uncultured Bacteroidota bacterium
ATGATACCATTGCTTGGTATGAGAATGGCTTTGGCTACAGCTACTCTTGGGATGTGGATGGTGGTGGAGCACCTTCAGATGGAACATACACAGCAACGGTAGCAGCAACTGACAAGGCCGGAAATGCCTATGTTGCGGGGACTCAGAGCATCACCTTTACTATAGATGCTACAGCTCCAACGGTAACTCTTACCGATACCGATAGCGATAATATAATATCCACTACTTTATCACCAACTAATACGGTAACCATAACTGCCAGTTTCTCAAAACCTATGGCGGCCACTCCTTCTATATACATAACAGGTGTAGTTACCAATGTAGCGATGACAAGAATAGGAAGTACAAATAACTATACCTATAACTGGAATACATCGACTCCAACACTAGCCGCTGGAGCTTATTCGGTAACTGTAAGTGGTACTGATGCCATTGGCAACGCTTACGTTGGAACAGACAGTATCACCTTTACTATAAGTCCTACTTTCTATCTAGATGCTAATGGGGTAACAGTAAAATGTAGAGGATGTAACCCAGGAGATCAGGGAGTGGTTAATGGGGTAATCTATACTGCACTAGATCAGACAATGTTTGCAGCCAAGGCCGCTACAGATAATAATTGGGGTCAGATGGTGACCACACTAGTTACAGACATGAGTGATAAGTTTAAAGATGCAACAAACTTTAATCAAAATATTAGCTCTTGGGATACTTCTAACGTCACTACTATGAATGAGATGTTCGATGGAGCACAAACATTTAATCAAAACATAGGCTCTTGGAATACTTCAAGTGTTACCGATATGAGTGAAATGTTTATGGGGGCTGCTGCATTTAATCAAAATCTTAATTCTTGGGATACTTCTAGTGTAACTGATATGCTACGGATGTTTCAGGAAGCAACTTTATTTAATGGAAACATTAGTAACTGGGATGTTTCTAAAGTTGAAAATATGAACGGTGTGTTTAAACTCGCTACAGCATTCAATCAAAACATAGGTTCTTGGGATACATCAAGTGTAACCACTATGGTTTTAATGTTCTCAAGTGCAAATGCATTTAATCAAGACATTGGTAATTGGGATACTTCAAGTGTTACTGCCATGAATGACATGTTCACAGGTAGTAGCACTACATTTAATCAAGACATTGGTAATTGGAATACATCTAATGTAACAAACATTAGTTCTATGTTTGCATACAATACTGCCTTTAATCAAGACATTGGTAATTGGAACACATCTAAAGTAACAACCATGAGTACCATGTTTAGAGGTTCTACTGCCTTTAACCAAGATCTCTCTGGATGGTGTGTATCAAATATAGGATCTATACCAAGTAATTTTAAAACTGACGCTAATGCAACTTGGAGAAACGACGCTAACAAACAACCCCCCTGGGGCACCTGTCCTGCGCCACAGGTAACTCTTACTGATGATGATGCGGATAATTACGTGCAGAACAGTTCTGTAGTTTCCATAACAGCTACCTTCTCAGCTTCTATGTCACCTAATGCTACCATAAGCATTAGTGGTGTGGTAACCAATGTAGCGATGACTGTAGTTACTAGCTCCACCTTTAGATATGTTTGGGATGTAGATGCAAACGGTAATCTTGGAAGTGGATTATACACTGCTACAGTTTCTGGGGTATCAACAAATGGCCTTTCCTATGCAGGTACCGATACTATTACCTTTAATCTTGACCTTACCGGACCTAAGGTAACCTCGATAACCACATCTTCTGCTAATGGTATTTATACCGATGACGATGTAAATCCATCAAACTCTGATACGGTGACCTTCACGGTGAACTTTGATGAGCTTACCACCATTACAGGCACCCCAAGACTACCGCTTACTAATATTACTGATGCTAACGGTAACCAGGTCTATGCTACCTATGTCTCAGGCTCAGGCACTGCCAGTGCTACTTTTGTCTATACCGTTGGGGATGGGGATATCTCTGGAGGTATACAGATTGCTTCATCAGGCGCATTAGATCTAAATGGAGGCACAATAGAAGACTTATATAATAACGATGCGGATACTGCTCTAGCAACCAATGGTGCATCGCTCACTACCAGTATATTGGTAAAAGCTACTGATCCAGGACTTACAGTTACTGTTACCTCTAATAACGGCACCTCTAATGGTTCAGCTAAGGAGGGTGATGTGATTACAGTAACGGTGGTATCGGATCAATCTTGGGCTTTAAATCCTGCCACAATCTCAATGACCTTGTCAGGGTTAAACAGTCAGCCGACTCTTAGCTTTGGTCAGACTGCTACCAGTCCATATACTTATACCGCGAGCTTTACCCTCACTGCATCCAACACCTACACCGATGGAGGTCTGAACTTTACTATCGAGGCCTCTGATGTTGTTTCCACTACCAAGGTAACCACCCCTAATAAGGTCTCTACCAATCAAAGTGTACTCAGTGGTAGCTTTAGTTTTGATAATACTTCGCCATCGATTACATCGACCACTTCACTGACCATTACAGAGGGTACGACCTCTGGGGGATTAGTAACTGCTGATGAGACAGTGGTCTATACTATTACAGGGGGAGCAGACCAGGCCAATGTAACGATCAATCCTACCACAGGAGCGATCAGTATTAGCCCAGCTCCGGAGTTTGACACTCCAACTGATGCAGATCAGGATGGCACTTATGATATAGAGGTTACGGCAACCGATAAGGTAGGATATGCAATTACTAGGCCTATGCAGGTGAGTGTGTTGGAGGTTCCTTATGGCATTGAGTTTACTCCTGTAAATACAGATCCTGTTGTTGAAGGAGAGTCAAAAGATTTTACTGCGGTGCTTACTTCACCTCCAACCCAGGCAGTTACGATTCCATTTACTCTAACTAATATTAATGGTTTGAATGGTTCTTTTGCTCCACAGAGTTTGACCTTTACTCCAGAGAATTGGAATGTCCCACAAAATGTATCTATTAACACTAATGATAATGGTAGTGCAGATGGAGATATTACCGTTACCCTTGAAACAGGCATTCCTGTATCAACGGATCCAAATTATAGTGGTCTTACAGCCAGTGACCTTCCGGATATTACTTTTACTCTAAAGGATAATGAAGCAGACACAGATGGCGATGGTTTTCAAGATGCTGTTGATGTCTTCCCAAGTGATCCAAACGAATATATAGATACTGATGGAGACGGTGTAGGAAACAATGCCGATACCGATGATGACGGAGACGGGCAGTCCGATGAGCTAGAGATAGCCAACGGCACTGATCCACTTGTAGCAAACGATTTACCGGGCGATAGTGACGGTGATGGAGTACCTGATATTATTGATCCTGATGATGATAACGATGGGGTTATTGATTCCTTGGATGTCTTCCCACTAGATCCTAACGAGTCTTCAGATAATGATGGAGATGGTATTGGAGATAATACCGATACCGATGATGACAACGACGGATATTCTGATGTTAATGAGACTGCTGCCGGTTCAGATCCACTAGATCCTAGTAGTATACCTCAAGACTCGGATAACGACAAACTTCCAGACAGCTTAGAGCCTGGTCTAGGAACTGACCCTAACAATCCAGACACCGATGGCGATGGGGTAATTGATGGAGAGGATGACTTCCCAACCGATCCAAACTATCAGTATGATACCGATGGGGACGGTATCCCAAATAAAACTGATCCAGATGATGATAATGACGGACTACTAGATGAGGATGATCCTTATCCGCTTGATCCAACCAATCAGCCTGACACGGATGGCGATGGTCTTAATGACGGTATTGACCCAGATGATGATAATGACGGTTTTACTGATCTTCAAGAACAGGCTGCAGGTACAGATCCTTTAGATCCAAATAGTATCCCTAGAGACCGAGATAATGATGGGCTTACTGATATTGAAGAAGCTGATATAGGCACCGACCCTGAGAATCCAGATACTGATGGTGATGGGGTGAGTGATAAAAATGACTCTGCGCCACTAGATCCAAATACGGGTCTTGACACTGATGGCGATGGTATCCCAGATACGGTGGATACCGATGACGATAACGATGGGGTTAAAGATATAGATGATGATCTTCCTCTAGATCCAAATGAGACTTCGGATTATGATGGAGATGGGATAGGAGACAATGCAGATACAGATGATGACAACGACGGCTTTGAGGATACTGTAGAGATAGAGGACGGCACCAATACCAAAGATGCTCTGGACTACCCCCGCGATCCTGATGGTGACGGACTCACCACAAATCAAGAAATAGAGCTGGGTACCGACCCTGCTAATCCGGACACCGATGGGGACGGTATTAGTGATAAAGATGATCCTGAGCCATTAGATGGTGGGTTAAACATTGATAGTGATGGAGACGGTATTATTGATTTAATAGACAAGGATGATGATAACGATGGTTATGATGATCTGTTAGAATTAGAATTAGGCACAGATCCTAAAGACCCTGAGGAGTTCCCTGAGGATCAGGATGGAGACTTCCTTCCAGATGCTAAGGAGAAAGAACTGGGTACAGATATAGACAATCCCGACACCGATGGAGATGGTATACAAGATGGAGAAGATGACTTCCCACTTGATCCTGAGAGTTCAACCGACACTGATGGAGATGGTATCCCAGATCATCAGGATCCCGATGATGATAACGATGGGGTATTGGATCAAAACGATGCCTTCCCACTTAATCCTAGTGAGAGTGTGGATACCGATGGCGATGGTATAGGAGATAATAATGATCCAGATGATGACAACGATGGATATTCAGATGTAACAGAAACCATAGGAGGTTCTAACCCTAAAGACCCTAATAGCACCCCTGGTGATAGAGATGACGACCAGCTCTCTGATCCGCAAGAAACTATCATAGGTACAGATCCAGATGATCCCGACACAGATGACGATGGTTTTAATGACGGTGAAGATCCTGCTCCTCTTGATCCATTAAATGAGGTACTTGCCAATGACTTTGATGGAGACGGCATTCCTAACGATATTGATCCAGACGATGATAATGATGGCGTTCCCGATGTAAAAGACCGCTTCCCTTTTGATCCAACAGAGAGTAGTGATCTAGATGGGGATGGTATAGGAGATAATAAAGACCCTGACAAAGATGGCGATGGGGTTAACAACACCAGTGACCGTTTCCCTTTTGATCCTAACGAATCTAGAGATAATGATAACGATGGTATAGGCGACAATGCGGATTTAGATGATGATAATGATGGGTACTCTGATCTAATAGAAATACAAGAAGGTAGTGATCCGCTTAATCCAGCTAGTGTGCCAGAGGATGCTGATAAAGATGGGCTTTCCGATGCTGAGGAGATCATCATAGGTACAGATCCTAACAATTACGACACTGATGGTGATGGGGTTAATGACAAGATCGATGCCTTCCCACTGGATCCAGAGCACAATAGTGATCAGGACAGTGATGGTATACCTGACCTATTAGACCCTGATGATGATAATGATGGGGTACCAGATAGAACCGACACCTTCCCTTATGACCCAACTGAGAGTCAGGATACGGACTCTGATGGTATTGGTAACAATGCTGATGACGATGACGATAATGACGGTTATCCAGATGTTATAGAAATCGCAGCTGGTACAGATCCTTTAGACGATGAGGACTTCCCAGAAGACTTAGATGGCGACGGCCTCTCTGATCTTGAAGAAGCTGTCTTAGGCACCGACCCTGAGAATCCGGATACCGATGGAGACGGGGTAGATGATAAAGAGGATCCCTTCCCACTTGATCCTGAGTATTCAAAAGACACTGACCAGGATGGAATCCCAGATGCTATAGATCCGGATGATGATAACGATGGGGTACCGGATAGTGAAGATGCCTTCCCAGAGGATGAGACAGAGCAGTTAGATACCGATGGTGATGAGATTGGAGACAATAAAGACACCGATGATGACAATGATGGTTATAGCGATCAGGATGAGCTTCTAGCAGGCAGTGATCCTAAAGACCCTAATGATAATCCGTTAGACACCGATGGTGATGGACTCTCAGACTTTATCGAAGAACTTAAAGGGACGGATCCTAATAATGAAGACACTGATGGAGATGGTGTTATAGACTCAGAAGACGAGTTCCCACTCAACGCAGAATTTACTAGTGACAATGACGATGATGGTATTCCTGACTCTGTAGATGTATATGCCGACAACGACTCGGATGATCTTGGAGACATCCCCGATATTGATGATGACAATGATGGAATATCTGATGTATCGGAGAATGTTTTTGTCACCTTCTATCAAAACCATAGAATATCAATCAGAGGAGGAGCCTTCCAGGCCGGTGCTGGTGGTAGTCCTTTTGGAAAAACCACATCAATTACCACTCCTAAAACAGATCCTAACTCAGACCGTAATGTAGGCAAGTGGAAAGTGCGTAAAAAGGTAGTGGGTGGAGCTGATGCGAACAAGGTAAAAATAGTAGGAGGTGAGCCTGCTGCTAAGGGAGAACAAAAGTACTACTCTCCTTATTCAAGAAGAACAGGTAATGTTGGGGAAGGGTACTTAGCTTTTGTTAAGGTGCCAGACCCCAAAAATCCGGATGATGCTAATGGAGATGGTATTTATGAAGTAGAGATAGCCTATGTTAATGTTACTGCTGGTGATCCAAATGTTCCAATCCCAAAAGTAGAAGAGTCTATAGAGGTAGATCCAGCTAGTGAGGAGATCTTTGATCTGGATACTGAGATCACTCCAGTAAAAGATGTGTCTCCTGATCTGATCAGCTCCGATACCGATGCCGACGGACTGATTAACTCTCTTGATCCCGATGATGATGGAGATCATATCTACAGTACCTTTGAGGGTTCTTATGTAGAAGGAGCTATAGAGCGAGTTCTTGCTGATGGCGGTTCACTAGATACCGATGGTGATGGCTTTGCAGACTTTTTAGATCCAGATGATGACAATGATGGTGTATTTAGTTTATTTGAAGGAACAGATCCTAACGGAGACTTTAACCCAAAAGATGCGATTGATAGCGATAAGGATGGCACACCTGATTACTTAGACAATGATGATGACGGTGATGGTATTAAATCTATCGATGAATCTGCTGATCAAGATCTTAATGGAGATCCTTTAGATGCTCTTGATTTTGATAAAGACGGTATTGCAGATTATCTGGATACAGATGATGATAACGATGGAATACCAACTAAATATGAGGTCAGTGGCGGCTCTGCTTTTGTAAAAGACACCGATAGAGATGACATCCCCGACCACCACGACTTAGATGATGATGGAGATGGAGTTCCTTCTATCGATGAGATTAAATTCCCTGGAGAGAGCTTTGCTTTAGATACAGATCAAGATGGTATTTTAGATCACCTAGACAGTGATGATGATGGGGATCTTATTTTAACCATTGATGAAGATTTAAATGGCAATGGTGATCCTCGAGATGATGATACAGATTTTGATGGTAAGGCCAATTATTTAGAGTCAAACTTCTTAGATGCAGACAACGACGGGGTGGTTGATCAGTTTGATAGTGTGGATGACGATCCTTACAATGATCAGGACGGAGATGGCTTCCCGAACTTAGATGAGAAAATTGCTGGAACTAATCCGCTAATACCAAATAGCTTCCCACAAGGTTTTGATAATCCCGCACTTAGAGCCTCTATAGAAATTGTAAACTTCTTCTCTCCAAATGGAGATGGAAAAAACGACACTTGGCAGGTTAGAGAAATTGATCGATATCTAGATAATCAGGTGTGGATTTATTCTAGAACAGGTAGAGAACTCTTTAGCGCCAAGCCCTATAATAATAATTGGAATGGAACGTTGGATGGGGTAGAACTTCCTGCAGGTAGTTACTACTATCGAATCGATCTGGATGGTAATAGTACAATAGATTTTGAAGGATGGTTCTACTTGACAAGGTAAAAGTGTGTAGTAATTCTATCTGTTTTCAATATCAGATTAATATTAATTTTTTGTAGAAAAAGTATAATGAATTTTTTCTTATAAAATACTGCATATATACTGCAATACGCCTAAAAGTCTTATAACTATGTTAGTTTTAATA
>CABXKB010000026.1 GCA_902512755.1 uncultured Bacteroidota bacterium
AACTTCATTAGGCAAAGCTATAGTAATTATTTTCTTTTTCAATTTCTAGATCTGCTTCTTATTTTATTAAATATTTCGCGATCAAAATTCTTCTCTTGGTGTAGAATACTTAAAACAATTTTAGGGCGGATTTTTTTCAGAAGTCTTTCATTACGCTGATGCTTCATTTTCATACCCTTTAGTTCATATGAATCAAAATCATTAATTAAATTCGTCGCTTCTAAAGAAGATATTGTATCAAATAACTCATTTTTATTTTTTCTTCTAAAAGCTTTATGCCTTCGATGTAATTTATACCATACTTCTTTGTGATAATTGTTTTCGTAATCTTCAAAAATACATTTATATATCTCTAGTTCTTTAGGGTTCATAGATGTATTTTCTATTATATAGTTTAACTTCCAAGCTTTAAGTTCCTCAAACTTCGACACCTCCTTTTGACCATAACCTATTTTACTGACAAAAAATGTTGTGAAAAAAAGTATTAAAAAAAGCAGTTTAATTTTCATGTTACGGTATTGAAGTATAGATAAGTGTAGTTTCAATTTCATTTTCTTCTAACATAGATAAGACTTCATAACTATTAAAGTCTTCTAGGTAATAAGTTTCAATAAAGTCTTTAAACACCTCTTCTTTTTGAATAATAACGAAAGGTTGAGAGGAAGAAGTAAAAGAAAAATTATAAAATACTATAAGTGACGCTGCAACTCCAGAAATGGTTAATAAAGTGAGTTTAAAAATTTTACTTTTGTTGAGATTTGAAACTTTTGAAGTTTTTCTTAAAATCTCTTTTTCTAATCTGTTAAAGTAATCTTTTGAAGTTCTATAACCATAAGCATTATAGTTTAAGCGAGTTTTTTTTAATAAACTTCTTTCTAGGTCATCAAAGTAACCTTTAGGCACCTTAAAGGTTTTTCTATTTTTAGACTTCATCACTTAATCGGAGTTTAATTTTTTTTACGGCATGATGGTAGGAAGACTTCAATGCACCAACACTAGTTTCTAGAATTTCAGAAATGGATTCGTAACTCATTCTATCAAAATATCTCATGTTAAATACAACACGCTGTTTTTCAGGTAATTGCGCTATTTGTTTTTGTAAAATTATAGCTGTTTCATCTCCATCGAAATAAGGATCTGCCACTAAACCTTCAGCTATAGATTCAATCCATCCTTGATTTTTAAGCCCCATTTTACTCGCTTTACTTTTTATAAAGTTTAAAGATTCGTTTGTAGCTATTCGATACATCCAAGTATATAAACTACTATTTTCTTTAAAGTTTTCAACATTAAGGTGAATCTTAATGAAAGTATTTTGCACTACGTCATTTGCATCATCATGGTCTATGACAATTTTTCTAATATGCCAATATAATCTTTCTTTATATTCTGAAACTAAGCTAGCAAAAGCTTCATCACTTGAATCAGGATTTTTTAATGCTCTAACAAAAAGAGATTGTTGTTCCAAAATAAATTTTCATTTTATTAAATAGACAATAGTGAAGTTAAAAAGTTTAATTCATACTTTGGATTTGCACCCATTTTTTGTAATGTTTATTATCACTCAGGAGTTGTTTATGTGAGCCAGAAGCAACAATTTTCCCTTGATCTAAAACTAAGATATTATCAGCTTTTTGAATAGTTGATAGTCTGTGGGCTATAACTAATGAAGTTCGATTTAACATCAATTTTTCTAATGCATGTTGAATTTCTTGTTCAGATTCTGTGTCAAGAGCTGATGTTGCTTCATCTAGAATTAAGAGTTGAGGGTCTTTCAATAGTGCGCGTGCAATAGTGAGACGTTGTTTCTGACCCCCTGACAGTTTATTCCCTAAGTCGCCTATTTTTGTATTATATCCCTCTGGTAGTTCTTCAATAAACTTATGAGCATTTGCTGCTTTAGCAGCATCAATAATATCATCTTTACTAGCATTTGACTTGCCTAGTAATAGATTATTTAAAACACTATCATTAAAAAGAAATGATTCTTGAGTTACCATCCCAATATGCTTATATAAACTCTTTTTTTTAATTTTATTTATCGGAATATTGTCAATGCTTAAGACACCTTTGTTTATGTCATAAAACCTATTAAGTAAGTAGGTCAAGGTGGTTTTTCCACTTCCAGAAGGCCCAACTATGGCAACCATTTCTCCTTTTCTGATTTTGAATGATATATTATTTATTACAGGTTTATTATCATAACTGAAAAATACTTTGTCGAAAACAATACTGTTTTTAAAATTTTTTAGAGTAACAGAGTCTTTAGCATCTTCAAGACTGTTTTCTAAATTTAAAATTTCCAAAATACGATCTGCAGCAGCATTTCCCTTTTGAATGCTATAACTGGCTTTACTTATTGCTTTAGCAGGAGTTAAAATATTGTATGCTAAACCTATATACACTACAAATGTAGTCCCCGCTATACTTTCATCTAATAGAACCATACGTCCACCAAACCAGAGTAAAATTCCAATTGCAGATATTCCAAGAAACTCACTTGTTGGTCCAGCGAGACTTGCACGGTGGAGTAGTTGATTTGAAAAATTATAAAAACGCTGGGTTGATTTATAAAATCTATTTTTAAACTGTTCACCGGCTCTAAAAGTCCTTATGATTTTTTGTCCGTTTACTGTCTCATCTATTATGGTTAAAAAACCTCCTTGTTCCTGTTGAACCTGAGAAGATTTTTTTTTCAGACCTTTTCCTAAACTAGAAATAATCCAGCCGCAAAGAGGAATGAATATTAAAACAAATAAAGTAAGTTTGAAACTAAAGAAAAACATTGCACCTAAAGAAAACAAAATAGTCAAAGGCTCTCTTATCATCAATTCTAGAATTGATAAAAATGAAATTTGAATTTCATTTACATCACTTGTCAACTTAGCCATTAAATCTCCTTTTCTTTTTTCATTAAAATAGTGAATAGGTAGAGTTATGATTTTATTATAAAGTGCATTACGCAAGTCTTTTAATATTCCATTACGTAGATAGGTTATAAAAAATAATGCCAAGTAGTTAAAGCTGTTTTTTAAGAGAAATAAACTCAATACAAGACCAATTACAAATACAAGGGTTCCTTCAGTATTTTCGATCAATTGCTCAGAAACGTAGAAGTTTATAGAATTTTTTATATAAGTTTGAAGGGTAAAAATGCCTTCATATTTTGCTGGAGTTAATTGCTCTTCTGTAGTCTTAAAAAGCACATTTAGCATTGGAATTAAAGAAACAAAAGATAGTGCGCTAAAAAGAGCGTAAAGAGTGTTGAAAAATATATTTAAAAAAGCATATCCTTTGTATTGAGTCCCAAATTGAAGTATTTTTTTAAACGAAATAAACATTAGTCTATAAGATCATTAATAAAAAGATCAATTTTTTGGTCCAGTTCTTTCTGCTTTTCCTTCCATGTTTTTTTAGGATCATATTCAGTATTAACACTAAAATAAAATTTAATTTTCGGCTCTGTACCACTTGGCCTAAGTGCAATTCTGCTTCCGTCTTCAAGTATAAAAATTAGAACGTTCGCCTTTGGTAAATCAATTTCTTCTTTTTTTTGATTTTTTAATATTATTCTATTTTTATAATCCTTAATAGTTTTAATTACAATACCTCCTATTTTACGAGGTGGTTTTTCTCTATAAGCTTCCATAAGTTTAGAAATGGCATCCGTTCCCGATTTTCCTTCTTTGGTTATTGAAATCAGACGTTCATGAAACATTCCATATTTTTTGTAGCATTCTAAAAGAAAATCATAGATACTCCTTCCTTTTAATTTGAGTTCTGATGCAAGCTCACATACCAGTAAACTAGCTGAGACTGCATCTTTATCACGAATTTGACTACCTACTAGATATCCAAAGCTTTCTTCACCACCTGCTACAAAGTTTAATTCAGGATGATTTTCAATAAGTTGAGCAATCCATTTAAAACCTGTCAAACAACTTTTAAACTTTACTTTGTAGGCCTTGGCAATGATTTCTATCATTGGTGTTGACACAATAGTACTTGCAACAAATTGGTTTTGATTCAGTAGTTTTTTAGATTGTTTTTTGGACAGTATGTATTCAGTTAATACGACCATGGTTTGATTTCCATTAAGGTAATATGGCTTTTGGTTTAAATCTCTAACTACAATTCCTAATCTATCTGAATCAGGATCTGTTCCTATTATGATATCAGCTTGCTTTTGTTCCGCAAGCTTAACGGCTAAATTTAATGCTTCTTTTTCTTCAGGATTAGGTGATACCACTGTAGGGAAGTCTCCATTTGGCTTTTCTTGTTCTTTGACGATAAAAACTTGTTCGTAACCTGCTTTTTTTAAAACTTGTGGAACAGCTGTTATTGAAGTGCCGTGAATAGGAGTAAAGACAATCTTGAGTTGACTTTTATCTTTATCATGTATTTTCGCATCCTCAAGTACTGTTTTATGATAGGCGGTGTCTAATTCTTTATCTATATAATTTAATAGATTTGGATTTCCTTCATATTGAATTTCTTTATAAGTAGTTTTTTCAATTTCATTTATTAAAACTTTATCATCTGGTGGGACGAGTTGTCCTCCATCTTTTCCATAAACTTTATAACCATTATATTCGGGAGGGTTGTGAGAAGCTGTCAAGACTATGCCACAATGAGCATGCAGGTATCGCACCGAAAAAGATAGCTCAGGAGTAGGGCGTAAATCACTAAAGAGATAACAATAAATACCGTTTGCCGTAAAAACATCTGCTACAATTTTAGCCAAACTTTTACTATTACGCCTACAGTCAAAGGCAATTACTACTTTAAGTTCTTCTGCAGGGTATTTTTTTTTCAGAAATTTAGATAAACCTTGGGTGCTTTTACCTAGTGTGTATTTATTAATTCTATTGGTCCCAACCCCCATAATTCCGCGCATACCACCTGTTCCAAATTTCAGGGATGTGTAAAAGGCATCCTCTAATTTTTTAGGATATTTCAATAATTTCTTGACTGAATTTTGTGTTTCTAGGTCAAAAGGAGCTGAAAGCCATTCATCAATAATTTCTTGAGAGATCATTAGTGAGTGGTTTCTTCTTTAATCGTGTAACGCTTTGTATTTTCTTTACTTCTTAAAATGATTTCTCCTAAGAACCCTGCTATAAAGAACTGACTACCCAATAACATGAGAGTTAATGCAATATAAAATTCAGGACGACTTGTTATCAGCCTGGATTGAATGTCAAAAAACAACTTATCGATTCCTAAATAAACTGTAAAACTAAACCCGAAAAATAACATTAAACTTCCCCAAAGTCCAAAAAAATACATAGGTCTTTTCCCAAATTTATTTATAAACCATAGAGTTATTAAATCTAGAAAACCTTTAAAAAAACGGTCAGCTCCAAATTTAGAATTACCAAATTTTCGAGCTTGATGCTGAACAATTTGTTCTCCTATTTTATCGAAACCATTTTGAGCAGCAAGTAAAGGGATGTAACGATGCATTTCTCCATGCACGTCAATATTTTTAATTACCTCATCACGATATACTTTAATGCCACAATTGAAATCATTTAATTTAATGCCAGAGACTCTTCTTGCTGCCCAATTAAAAAGTTTTGAGGGTAAATTTTTAAACAAAATAGAGTCAAAGCGGTTTTTCTTCCATCCCGAGATTAAATCATAGCCTCCTTGATTCAGACTCTCTATTAATTGAGGAATTTCCTCTGGAGAATCTTGAAGATCAGCATCTAGAGTAATAACGTATTTTCCATTAGCAGTCTTGAAACCTGCATTTAACGCTTGGGATTTTCCAAAATTTTTTGCAAAGCGTATACCTTTGATATTTCTGTTTTCTTTACTTAAGCCTAATATTGTTTTCCATGACCCATCCGTACTTCCATCATCAATGAAGATAAGTTCGAAACTAAACGACTGCATTTTAAAAACTTGAAAAATCCAATCTTTTAATGGTAATAAAGATTGTTCTTCGTTTAAAAGGGGAATAACAATTGAAACATCTACAGGTTTTTGCATACCTGTAAAATTAAGAAATTTGGTTTACTCAGGTCTTGATTTTTTAACTATAAGTCCTCCAATAAGGGAGATTATGAAACCAAAAAACAAAGAAAAAATAATTTGAACAGCTGAAAAAATTAATGGGCTTGACATTTTTTCTTGTATAGAACGTGCTGTATCCAAAGCCTCCTGGGGAATTTCAGGATTTTGAGCACGCATATTGTCCATGGATAATTCTAATGATTTCTGCATTGTTTCAGGATCTAAAAAATTTACAAGTAATTGCGTGTATATTATTCCCATTAGAGCTGAAACAAGAGAAACTCCCAAACCAATTTTAAGCGCCTCCGATAAAGAGAGATATCCTTCATTGCCTTTTTTGAACACTATGAATGAATATACAAGTACACCTGATGTAATTAAAAGAGCAACTATTCCCGCTGTTGAATCATTTTTATAATGCATGTCTAAGAAAAAGAGCATTAATTGAAATATAATAGAAATAGATCCTAGAACGACACCATATGTAATTATATTAGACTTAATTGAGGGGTTTTGGTTTTCCATGTTACAAGTTTTTTAATTCGATCCCAAATTAAAAAAAATATGCTGGGTATCTCATATTTTAAAAAATAAAATTAAATTTGCACTCGATTCAAAAAATATGAAAGCAGATATTCATCCGGACGATTACCGATTAGTTGCATTTAAAGATATGTCAAATGAAGATGTATTTATTACTAAGTCAACTGTGAATGCTAAAGAAACTATTGAAGTTGATGGAGTTGAATACCCTCTAGTTAAACTTGAAATATCTAGAACATCCCATCCTTTCTATACAGGAAAGTCAAAACTTGTAGATACCGCTGGTAGAATAGATAAATTCAAAAATAAGTACTCAAAGTTTAAAAAAGAGTAATTACAACTTAAACCTCACTTAAAAACGCCATGCATAGCGATTTTTTTATTTTTTTCGAACATTTTTTAAAATTAAGAGATTTATTGGATTGATTATCATGCCCTCTATATTTTTTTGAACGAAACGGATTGCTTGATCATAGTAAAGTGGTATGACTGGATATTCTGACATTATTAAGGCATTCATTTCTTCATATTTTTTAATTCGTAGACTATCAGAAACCAAGCTTAAGGATTCTTGATATAATAAATCAAATTCTGGATTTGAATAATGTGTGTAGTTAGGTCCATTTGGCGAAAAGTTAAAACTCTTAAATAGTGATAGATAATTTTCTGCGTCTGGGTAATCTGCGATCCAGCTAGCGCGAAATAGCTCCAATTTACCTGAGGATTTTGCTTGTCGTAGTGCAGCGGTAGGCATCACTTCTACTTTGATTTCGACACCTATCTTTTGAAGTTCGCGTTGTAAATATTCACAAATATCTAAATAATTAGCATCAGTAGTTATTGTTAATTTTGGTTTTTGATTTGTTTCTGTAATGAAATCATTAACTAGTTTGCGAGCATAGTCAG
>CABXKB010000027.1 GCA_902512755.1 uncultured Bacteroidota bacterium
AAGAGCGTTTTCTGAGATGGGTAAACTTGATCCCAAATCGGATCGCTATTATTGGAATCTTCTAGGTATTTGGATACTTAGTAAAGAAATCTCTTTACCTGACTGGGAATATTTTTCAGAAATAAATCATGAATCTATCAATTTTGAATTGAACACTAAAATTAAAGCTAGAGCTATAATACAATCCATACCTGATTGGTTGGATGATTTAGGGTTAAAAACTTTTGGAAAAGCTATTTGGGAAAAAGAAATTAAAAGCCTTAACATGCCTGCCTCTCTGGTGCTAAGAGTTAATATGCTTAAAACAACACCTCAAAAACTTCAAGGTGTCTTAAAAAAAAAGTATAAAATTGAATCTGCATCAATACCTGAATATCCTACTGCATTATTTTTAGATAAACATCAAAAAATAAATCATCTAGAACTATATAAGAAAGGTTGGTTTGAAGTTCAAGATGCCAATTCACAGAAAATATCATTTTTTGCTGCGCCAAAACCAGGAATGCTTGTTATCGATGCTTGCGCTGGAGCAGGTGGAAAAACTCTTCATCTTGCTGACCTAATGCAAAATAGGGGGCGCATTATAGCATTAGATCCAAATAACAAAAAATTAGACCAACTCGAGATTCGTGTTAAAAGAAATGGAGTTCGAATGGTTTCAACTCGTAGATTAGATTCTGAATATGAATTAAAAAAAAACAAGGCAAATGCTGATCTAGTTCTGATCGATGCTCCTTGCAGTGGCCTTGGTGTGCTAAGGAGAAATCCTGCTGCAAAATGGCATATGAACCCAGGTTATATTAAGGAATTAATTCAGCTGCAACAAGAAATACTTCAAAAACAATCAATTTTGGTTAAAAAAGGTGGAGCTTTAGTCTATTCAACTTGTTCAATTTTTCCAAATGAAAATGAAAATCAAATCAAAAATTTTCTCAAATCAAATTTGGGAAAATCTTTTTATTTAGAAAAAGAAGAAACTCTTCTGACACACAAGACAAAGGGAGATGGTTTTTATATGGCTCGATTAATAAAAGAATAATTAAAAAAATAAAGTCGTTAAACTTTTAATTTTTGTTTACAAAGGTTTCATAATTATCAGTTAAAAGGTATTTATTAGAGTTGTGGATAACTCAGCAACAACTTCGTGTTTTATGGCATTGGTATGTTTAAAAAAACAATAGAAAAGACGTATTTTTAAATTTTAAAAATTGCTTTCTATGTTATTGTTTTTTGGTGATTCAGCAGCCAATGTTTATGTAGTTGAAATTTCTTCATCTCTCACTTCAAAAAACATAAATAAACTAAAATGGCTTTTTGGTGATTCACAACAAATTAAAAAGCCAGCGATAGCTGGAAATTTTGTAGGTCCAAGGGCAAACATGGTTAGTCCATGGAGTACAAATGCCGTTGAAATAACTCAAAACATGGGTATTGAAGAAATTATTCGTATTGAAGAGTATTTAAATAAAAAAATGGTTGAAGTATTCGACCCTATGTTAGTTATAGAAATTGATGGTTTAAACCAAAACCTTTTCTCCGTTTATATTGAGCCAGAAAAAGTCCTCCAAATTGACGATGTCGAGGCCTATAATCAAAAGGAAGGCTTGGCGCTAAACTCTGATGAAATTAATTATTTGAACAAATTGGCCAAATCTTTAAATAGACCCTTAACCGACTCAGAAGTTTTTGGATTTTCTCAAGTTAATTCTGAACATTGTCGTCATAAAATCTTTAATGGACAATTTATTATTGATGGACAGATTAAAAAAAATAGTCTTTTTAAACTAATAAAAAATACCTCAAAAATAAATCCTAATAAAATTGTTTCAGCATACAAAGATAATGTCGCATTCATAGAAGGACCAAGCATAGAAGAATTTGCTCCTCAATCTGCTGATCGTCCTAGTTGCTTTAGAAAAAAAACTATTGATAGTGTAATTTCAATTAAAGCAGAGACTCATAACTTTCCCACAACTGTTGAACCTTTTAATGGAGCCGCTACGGGTTCTGGTGGAGAAATTCGAGATCGTTTAGCTGGTGGAAAAGGATCACTTCCTCTCGCCGGAACTGCTGTTTATATGACTCCCTACTCAAGAATCCAAGATGATTGGAAAGACAGTTCATTTAAAGAACGAAAATGGCTATATCAAACCCCAATTGAAATTTTGATTAAAGCATCAAATGGAGCTTCAGATTTTGGAAATAAATTTGGTCAACCTTTAATTGCTGGTTCTTTACTTACTTTTGAACACCAAGAAAATGGAAGACGTCTAGGCTTTGATAAAGTTATTATGCTTGCCGGAGGAATAGGTTATGGTAAAAAAGAGCAAGCTCAAAAAGGTTTTCCTAAAAAGGGAGATAAAATTATTATTCTAGGAGGAGATAATTACAGGATTGGTATGGGTGGTGCGGCAGTTTCTTCAGCTGATACAGGAGCTTTTGCAAGTGCTATTGAGCTTAATGCAGTTCAACGCTCAAATCCTGAAATGCAAAAACGTGTAGCAAATGCTATTCGTGCTTTGGTAGAAAGTAACGAAAACCCCATAATTTCAATTCATGATCACGGAGCAGGTGGCCACTTAAACTGTTTATCAGAACTTGTTGAAGATTCCGGTGGCATGATAGAAATTGACAAACTCCCTCTAGGAGATCCTACTCTATCTGCCAAGGAAATTATTGGGAATGAATCACAAGAACGTATGGGACTTATTCTTTCTCCAAAAGATTCAGATCATTTAAAAAAAATCGCTCAACGCGAACGAACTCCCTTTTACATAGTCGGCGAAGTTACTGATGATCAACAATTTTCATTCCATACTAAAAAGACAAATGAAACACCAATAGACTTAAAACTTTCAGCCTTTTTTGGGAGCTCTCCAAAGACAATTATGGAAGATACTTCATTAAATCATCAGTATGCGGAATTACTATATACTCAAAATGAAATTAAAAAATATATAGAGAAAGTTCTTCAAATAGAGTCAGTTGCCAGCAAAGACTGGTTGACCAATAAAGTTGACCGTTGTGTAACTGGTCGAGTGGCTCAACAACAATGCATAGGAGAGTTTCAATTGCCATTAAGTAATTGTGGAGTAATTGCTTTAGATTATTCGGGAAAAAAAGGGGTTGCTACTTCAATTGGTCATGCTCCCGTTAGTGGGTTAATTAATGCTAAGAAAGGAAGTAATTTAGCTATCGCAGAAGCATTAACTAACATTGTTTTTGCTCCCCTTGAAGAAGGACTTAAAAGTGTTTCTCTTTCTGCTAATTGGATGTGGCCATGTAAAAACCCAGGAGAAGACGCACGTTTATATGATGCTGTTCAGGAATGTTCTGATTTTGCCATTTCATTAGGAATTAATATCCCAACAGGAAAGGATTCCCTTTCTATGAAACAAAAATACTCTGATGGAGATGTATTAGCCCCCGGAACAGTTATTATTTCTGCAGCAGGACAATGCAAAGATATTTCTAAAATAATTACACCTTTGGCTTTAGTTAATGGTGGAGATATATACTATATTGATTTTGCTCAAGATTATTTCCATTTAGGAGGCTCCTCTTTTGCTCAAAGCCTAGATCGAATTGGGAAAACGACACCATCTGTTCAAGATGCTGCTTATTTTAAAAAAGCTTTTAATGCGGTTCAAGATCACATTTCAACTGGAAAAATCAGTGCTGGTCATGACATTGGGTCTGGAGGTTTAATCACAACTTTACTTGAACTTTGTTTTCCTTCTACTTCAGTAGGAATGTATATTGAGTTAAATATGCTAGAGGAAACTGACTTAGTAAAAATTCTATTTTCAGAAAAAGTAGGAGTTGTTCTTCAATCTACAGAAAACCTTACCGCTTCATTTGATAAATTTGGTATTAAAGCAATTAAGATTGGTAAAACTATTAATAAAAGTGAATTAAATATAGGGAAACTTCGATTTTCAATTCCATCAATGAGAAGGACTTGGATGGCCACCTCAACAAAACTTGAGTCTCATCAGACAAAAGCTTCTCTAGCAAATATTCGAGCAGAAAATGTTATTAAACAACCTCTTAAATTTAATTTTCCCAATGAATTTAGTGGCAAAAAACCTCCCTCAAAACTAAGTGCAATAAAAGCAGCTGTAATTAGAGAAAAAGGAAGTAACTCTGAGCGTGAAATGGCTTATATGATGGATTTAAGTGGTTTTGAAGTGCGTGATGTGCACATGACTGATTTAATTGAGGGTAGAGAAAATCTTGAAGATATTAATCTTCTGGTTGCTGTCGGAGGATTTTCTAACTCAGATGTCTTAGGTTCTGCCAAAGGATGGGCAGGAGCATTTAAATACAATCAAAAAGCTAAATCTGCAATTGAAAGTTTCTTCAATCGTTCAGACACCCTTTCACTTGGTGTGTGTAATGGCTGTCAATTATTTGTTGAATTGGGATTAATTACACCAAACCATGAGCAAAAACCAAAAATGCTACATAACGATTCAAGAAAATTTGAATGTATCTTTACTGCTGTTAATATAGAAAAAAGTAAAGCAATTTTATTAAATCGGCTTGAAGGGAGTACTCTGGGTATATGGGCTGCGCATGGTGAAGGGAAATTCTCATTTCCAAAAGAAGAAAGTAATTACCAAATTCCTGCAAAATATCTTTACAGTAGCTATCCATCAAATCCTAATGGTTCAGACTACAACGCAGCAATGTTAGCCAGTGAAGATGGCCGTCATTTAGTGATGATGCCACACCTAGAAAGAAGTATTTTCCCATGGAATTGGGCGCATTATCCCCAAGATCATTCTGATGAAATAAGTCCTTGGGTTATGGTATTTGAAAATGCTTATAATTGGTTAGTTGATAAGGCTTAATTACTTACTTCTTCATTTGTTTCATAATATTTCCTATTTTGCAGTAAAACAAACAGATGGAACCGACAAGATTATTTGAATTTATTGAATATCAGCATCAAAATGCTCCTCTCGAAAAAGCATTTTCGACAAAATACAACGGAAAGTGGGAAAGTATTTCCTCTCAAGAATTTATAAATCAATCTAGATCAATAAGCCGTGCTTTGATAAGTATGGGGATAAAGGCTGGTGATAAAATTGCTATGATTACTTCGAATAATCGCTCTGAATGGAGCATAATGGACGTGGGATTATTAACATTAGGTGCAGTAAATGTCCCTCTATATCCTACCATTTCTTCAAAAGATTATGAATACATACTAAATCATTCGGAAAGCATCTATTGCTTTGTTTCTGATCAAGAAGTCTACAATAAAGTTATAGCTATTAAGAATAATGTCAATTCATTAAAAAAAGTATACAGTTTTGATGATATAAAAGGATGTGCAAATTGGTCTGAGTTATTAGAAGAAGGTTCCAAAATGGATCATGATCAAAGTGTAACAGAAATGCGAGATAAAGTGAAATCAGATGATTTAGCAACTATAATTTATACATCAGGGACTACTGGGGTTCCAAAAGGGGTAATGTTAAGTCATAACAATGTAGTTTCTAATGTAATCTCAAGTTCCAAACGTCTTCCTTTGAATATAGGAGAAGCTTCTGCGTTGAGCTTTTTACCTATTTGTCATATTTTTGAACGTGTTATCTTGTATATATACATGTATAATAGCGTATCTGTATATTTTGCAGAGTCCATAGAAACCATAGCAGACAATCTCAAAGAGATTAAACCCAATGTAATGACTGCAGTTCCTCGTTTGCTTGAAAAGGTTTACGACAAAATATATGCTCGTGGTGGAGAACTTTCAGGAATCAAGAAAAATCTTTTTTATTGGGCAGTTAATATTGGTCTTCAATATCAACCATACGGACAAAATGGTGCATGGTATGAATTTAAATTAAAAATTGCTAAGAAACTTATTCTTTCAAAATGGAAAGAGGCGCTTGGAGGAAATTTAGAACAAATTTGCTCAGGAAGCGCCCCATTGCAACCAAGACTGGCAAGGGTTTTTACAGCAGCTGGAATGACACTTGTTGAAGGCTACGGTCTTACCGAAACTTCACCTGTCATTTCAGTAGGCGATATGAGGTATAATAATTTTAAAATAGGTACTGTTGGTAAAATTATCGATGGTGTTGAAGTAAAAATTGCTGATGATGGAGAAATTCTTTGTAAAGGTCCGAACGTAATGATGGGATACTATAAAGAAGAAGAAATGACTCGGGGTGTTATGTCTGGGGATTACTTCCATACTGGAGATATAGGAGAAATAGATGATGAAGGTTTTTTAAAAATTACTGATCGTAAAAAAGAAATGTTTAAAACTTCAGGGGGTAAATACATTGCTCCGGCTGTTATCGAAAATCAAATGAAACAGTCATTATTTATAGAGCAAATTATGGTTGTGGGTGCAGGGAGAAAAATGCCTGCAGCTTTAATTCAACCTAACGTGGATTTCGCACTTAATTGGCTTAAAGATAATGGTATTGACTGTGAGTCTTTGAGAAAAGCAGTTAAAGAACCTATTCTTAAAGAAGCTATAGAAAAGGAAGTGAATCTTCATAATCATAACTTTGGATCATGGGAACAA
>CABXKB010000028.1 GCA_902512755.1 uncultured Bacteroidota bacterium
CATCAGAGTTTTTACTGAATGTTGAGTGGGTTTAGTCTTCAGTTCTCCTGTAGCAGCCAAAAAAGGAATCAGCGTTAGGTGGATAACTAGTGCATTTTCTCTACCTAATTCCCAAATCATCTGTCTTACAGATTCAATATAAGGCAAGGATTCGATATCACCTACTGTACCTCCAATTTCAGTAATTACGATATCGTATTCTCCCGACTCACCTAACAAGCGCATACGCTCTTTTATTTCATTAGTGATATGAGGAATAACTTGAACTGTCTTTCCTAGAAATTCTCCTTTTCGTTCTTTTTCGATGACACTTTGATAGACGCGCCCAGTTGTGACATTGTTGGCTTGAGAAGTGTTAACATTTAAAAAACGTTCGTAATGCCCCAAGTCTAAATCTGTTTCTGCACCATCATTAGTCACAAAACACTCTCCATGCTCATAAGGATTTAGAGTTCCAGGATCTACATTAATATAAGGGTCAAATTTCTGAATTGTTACTTTAAAGTTTTGTGCCTGAAGTAATTTAGCCAAAGAAGCTGCTATAATACCTTTCCCTAATGATGAAGTCACTCCTCCTGTGACGAAAATATACTTAGTTTTGGACATCCGGTTATTTTAATTCATTAACATACCGGGCTCAAATTTACAAAAATCGAGAGGAATTTCCGGTTTTCTAGGGTCTATTCTTTTATCTCAATTATTTCGTAGCCATCGTGCTGTAAAATATACTGCCCTTGATTAATGAAAGATTCATTCTCATTTTCTCTATAAAAAAATCGATTAGATTCATATTGAGTCTCACCTAAATCCAACGAATTTTCAAGACTTCTAGACACTGCAATTCTAAATATAGCATCTAAAGTAACATCATGCCCTCGGACAGCTTCTTTGTTTGGTGGTTTTCCAAATTTGTTGATATAGCTCTCAATAAATGGATAATTAAAAGGTTTATCTAAAGGTTTAAAACCATTTGAATAGGTGAAATGTACACCTCCTAAAGCTTTTCTTGATAGATTTTCATTATCATAAGCATTACTTCGATAAGTAGTAAATAATTGAACATCTCTATCTTTTGTATTTTGAGCATTAAATTGAGAAATTGCACTAGCTATTAAAGGAAAAGACTGAGTCTCCAAAATAACTTTATTTGGTATAGAGTCAATTAATAATGAATCTACCAGTTCAGGAATAATATAATCTGCCTTTTCAGGTCGAATTTTAATTGCCCAAGGGAAACGTTCTAGAAGCTCTTTTTCGATTTTTCGATTTATATGATCAGCAACAATAACAATGTTTTGAGTGCTATCTAACCTAGTCACCAGGTAGTCATACATTTTATTTCGATAGTCGTTTTCTGCTGTAACCGATTGAAATACATTTTTACGAAACTCCACAGGACGTGAAGATAATGGTGCAATTTTAGGGATGTTTTTTAAACTAGGTTGATCAGAAACAAAATCAAAGTTTGTTGGTATTAATGGCCCTATAAGTAAATCTAAGTCACTTAAATTTTTAGCGTCAATAAATTCTTTAATTTGATATTTATTATTATCAGTATCAAATGTTTTTACATCAATTTGAATACCTCTTTTTGATGCCTTTTCAATAGCAAACAAAACTCCGGCATAAAAGTCCAGTGAAAGGGTGTGAAGATTTCTACCAGCAAGAGTCTTTTTAGTATCTTCTATAGAATCAAAAACTATATCTTTTACTTTAAAGGGAAGCAAAATTCCTAACTTAAGTTGACTCCTTTGGATAGTTGAATCTAACAAATTCACCCTCTCTACTAAAAGGTCATTATCAATTTTTAGTTTACCACTTAAAGAGTCTGGAATTCTTAAAATCATTCCCACTTGCAGTCCAGTTTCAGATAAACTAGGGTTAAGTGAATCTAAAACCTTACGATTTACTCCTAGTTTTTTCTCGATACGATAATATCCTTCAGCCTTGAGCACTTTATAATAATTGTATATAGAATCTTTTTCGGGTAATTCTTTTCGATACTCCAAATTCCGAACACGAATTTCTTGACCAATTTCTAAACCTTTAATGATTTGGGGGTTTAGAGAATCTAATTCTTTAAGTGTCATTTTATATTCATAAGCTAAACGCCACTTGGTTTCTTTTGGTTTAACTACATGAAAATCAAGATCTTTGATGTTTTTAATTATAGAAATATTTTTGGAAATGTTCAATTGGGAATATACTGGAACTCGAAGATTCATTCTACGTTTGACTACTGTCTTTTCTAAAAAGGGGTTATATTCTAAAAGTTGTTCCTGAGTAACATCATACCTTTCAGTGATTTGAATTAATGTTTCACCTTTTTTAACTCGATAATTTATAAAGCGTTCAGGAGTTTGAGCAAAACTCAATTGAAGTCCTACTAATATGAAAAAGAAAAATATAAATTTTCTCATATATTATATAAATGCAAAAACTATTCCCATTCTATAGTAGCTGGTGGTTTTGAACTGATATCATACACTACTCGATTAATTCCTTTAACGTTATTAATTATATCATTTGAAGTTTTTTGTAAAAAAGCATACGGTAAATCTACCCAATCAGCAGTCATTCCGTCAGTAGACTGAACAGCTCTTAAAGCTACACAATTTTCATAAGTACGCTCATCCCCCATAACTCCAACAGTATTAACAGGGAGAAAAATTGCTCCTGCTTGCCATACTTGGTCGTATAAATCCCATTTCTTAAGTGCTTGAATAAAAATAGCATCAACCTCTTGTAAAATATTAACTTTTTCTCGTGTTATGTCTCCTAAAATACGAATAGCCAACCCTGGACCAGGAAAAGGATGACGCCCCAAAAGAGCGGGATCCATTCCCATGCTTTTACCTACACGTCTTACTTCATCTTTAAAAAGCATCCTTAAAGGCTCTACTAAGTCTAATTTCATATATTGGGGTAGACCTCCGACATTATGATGTGATTTTATAGTAGCAGACGGTCCATTAACGGATATGGATTCGATTACATCAGGATAAATAGTTCCTTGCCCTAACCACATTGCACGATCAACTTTTTTTGATTCTGTATCAAAAACATCAATAAATATTTTTCCAATAATTTTTCGCTTTGTTTCTGGATCAGAAACACCCTCTAAGGCATCCAAAAATTGATTTGAAGCATCAACCCCTTTAACATTAAGACCCATCCCTGAATATTGCTCTAACACTTCTTTAAATTCATTCTTTCTTAATAAACCATTGTTGACAAAGATACAGTTCAACTGCGTTCCAATTGATTTATGAAGAAGCATCGCCGCAACAGATGAATCTACACCTCCAGAAAGACCAAGAATTACCTTATCATCTCCAATCTTATGTTTTAAATCTTTTAATGTCATATCCACAAAAGAATCGGGAGTCCATTCTTGTTTGACACCAGCTATATTAACTAGAAAGTTTTCTATAATTTGTTTTCCATCAGAAGAATGATAAACTTCAGGATGAAACTGAATAGCATATGTTTGTTCACCGATGATTTTAAATGCTGCATTTTTAACGTCTTCAGTGCTTCCAATACATTCTGATTCGTTAGGAAGGGTAAGAATAGTATCAGCATGACTCATCCAAACCTGACTGTTTGGTGAAACTCCTTTAAAGAAAGGCTCTTTATCATTAAAAGAAGAAAGTTTTGCTCGTCCATACTCGCGAGATTTAGAAGGACTTACTTGTCCGCCAAAAAAGTGGGCTAAGTATTGAGCTCCGTAACAAACTCCTAGAAGCGGTAACTTTCCTTTAATCTTAGTTAAATCAGGGTGAGGTGCATCTTCTGAGCGAACTGAAAAGGGAGAGCCTGATAAAATAACTGCTTTAAAGCTTGAAATATCAGCTGGGGGGTTGTTGAAGGGATAGATTTCACAGAAAATAAAAAGTTCCCTAACTCGGCGGGCAATTAATTGTGTATACTGTGAGCCGAAATCTAGAATAAGTACCTTTTCTTGCATGAGCAAAAATACAATTTAATACAAGGCTTTAATACACAATTTCAAATTTAATAAACAAGAATTGTTAATATTCAATTAAAGTAAAATCTGGATTTAATGGATCCAAACTTTTAATAAGTGAAGGAATCATTTGTTCTCCCATTTCTATATAAAAAGTAACAAAGTTTTTATTGCGTTCCTGAAGCTGATCCTCTGGAAACAATTGATTATGCAATATTGATAATCTTTGAATTTGATCAGAAAGCTTTCGTTTTTGTGCTTTTAGCAATCGTTTTTCTAAATAATCTAAGCCTCTCATTTGCTTTTTAAATTGAGCATTGACTGCTCCTTCAAAAGATTTATCAGTTTGTTCGACTAAGGATTGAAGGTGATTGAATTGCTCGCTTAATTGAGTTTTAAGAAATTTTAAGTTTAAATCGATACTACTAATATGTCGAATTTTTTTATCAACTAATTTGTCTCTTTTTAAAAATAAATCTGAAAGTGTTAAATTTAATTTATCTAATTTTCTTTTTAATTTATTAGAATAAATTAAAGCTGAGTTTCTTAATAAAAGTGAGGGAAATGGAATTCTATAATAATCAAAGTTTTTCTTCAGCTGAAACCAATAAGCTAACTCACCTGCCCCGCCTATATAAAATAGATTAGGCAAAATCATTTCTTGATATAAAGGTCTTAAAACAACATTGGGTGAAAAGCGCTCAGGATGTTCATCAAGAATTTTTAAAAAAGTGTCTTTCGTGAATTTTTTTTCAGTTCCAATTAAGGAAAAGTCATTATCGTGTTTTTCAATTCGATAACGTCCTTGATGTGTTAAATAAAAAAGGTTAATCTCTCGAGGATTCACCTGAGGCATATATTTTTTATCGTAATTCTTTTGAATTAGATTAATTTGTTCATTTATATTTTTAAAAGAAGACTTACTGATCAATTCTTCTTTGATAATATGTGAAAAAAGAGACTTGAGATTTTTTTGATTTGGCTCTAAAACAATGAGCCCGTATGCTCCAAAAAGTTGATCAACCAATTTGAAAGTTGCCTCGGATAAATTTTCTGATTTACGATAACTTTTTTCTAATAATTTCTTTATAAAAGTAACTTCAGTATGATTTCCTATCTTGATTTCAAAAAGGTCCAAAGTTTCTTGTAAATCAGTCAAAGATAAACCTCCAACTGCACCTGATGCTTCTGTTTTCCATTCGATTTTCTCTTCTTGAAACTGAAAACTGTTAATCTCTTCAAAATCGTGATCTTCGCTAGCCATCCAATAAACTGGTATAAAATTTGATTTTGGATATTTCACTTTAAGCTGTTTGCAAAGATTGATGGTGCTAATTATTTTGTAAATAAAATAAATAGGACCTGTCATTAACGAGAGCTGATGTCCTGTAGTGACTGTAAATGTATTTTCTTTGGAAAGTAGTTTAAGGTTTTTTTCTACTTCTTTTTTAGGGGTTATTTTTGCATATTGGTTATTCAAAACTTTAACCAAAACCATTCGAGATTTTTTCGAATAATCGTCCTTTTTAAGATCCATTTGTATTTGAGCATTTTCCAAGCCAGGGTAAAGACCATAAAACCCTTTTAGACTTTTGTTCTCACTTAAATAATCACAAATTAATTGAGAAAA
>CABXKB010000029.1 GCA_902512755.1 uncultured Bacteroidota bacterium
TTTTAGCCTCTTTTAATGCCGAAATAACTTTTTTACCTTTTATATCTTCAATGGCGAAGTTAACTATTGTTTCTAACTCTGCTTCCTGATTTCTAAATTGAGCTGTAATTTCATATCCTTTTCCAATTTGTTTATGAGAAACCAGTTTTCCATATTGCTTTTGGATATTAATTAATTGTTCCTGAATCATTTTTTTTTCAGGTTCAATTTCATAACAAACAACATTTTTAAGTGCATTAAGTTTTATGTCAAACTTTGGAGCCAATCCAAGCTCAAATTCAAAAGTTAATTGGGAATCTTTCCAATTAAATACTTCCTTGGAAGCTTTAGGAATTGGATTTCCAAGTAACTCAAGTTTTTCATCATTAATGTATTTGTCTAAATTCTCTCTGAGTAATTTATTAACCTCATCAGCAATAACTGCCTGTTCATATTGCTTTTTGATCATGCCCATTGGAACGTGGCCCTTTCTAAAGCCAGGGATGTTTGCCTTTTTTCTATAATCGCTTAAAACCGAATTTACTTTTTCTTCATAATCTTTACGGTCGACAGTCATATTTATGACTGAATTTAGCGGATCTAAATCAGTTTTGCTGATGTTCATTATGCGTTAAAATTTAGTGCGCAAAAATACACTTTTTTATTGCCACAACAAAGTTTTTTAAAATCCTCGAACCAGGTTATAAGATGGCTATCTGTATATCAAAAAAAATCGAAATCTCAGAACTTTAAAATAAAATGACTTTATACATTTTTTAAAATATAAAATCCATTATATTTGCAGCCAGAATTAATAATCAGAGGATCGGGAATCCTCACAAATTAATATGATATGCCTGTAAAACTTAGACTCCAGAGACATGGTAAAAAAGGGAAACCTTTTTATTGGTTAGTAGCAGCAGACTCACGTTCTAAAAGAGACGGACGCTATCTTGAAAAGATTGGAACTTACAATCCTAATACCAATCCAGCAACTGTTAATATAGATAATGAAAGAGCAATTAATTGGCTCGAGAAAGGAGCACAACCTTCAGATACCGCACGTACTTTACTTTCTTATATAGGTGTAATGTACAAGCACCATTTAAATGGAGGTGTAAGAAAAGGGGCATTTAGTCAGGAAGAAGCTGACAAAAAATTTCAAATATGGCTTGAAGAAAAAACTGCAAAAATTCTAACTAAAAAAGAAGGTTTATCTAAAGATCAAGCAGAAGCTAAGGCTAAACGTATAGAAGCTGAAAAAGCAGCTAGTGAAAAAAGACTAGCAGATGCAGCTGCCGCAGAAGCTGAAGCAAATGCAAAAAAGGCTGCTGAGGAAGCGCCTGCTGCCGAGGAAGCGCCTGCTGCTGAGGAAGCGCCTGCTGCTGAGGAAGCGCCTGCTGCTGAGGAAGCGCCTGCTGCCGAGGAAGCGCCTGCTGCCGAGGAAGCGCCTGCTGCCGAGGAAAAAGAAGAAGAATAAACTTTCATTTTTTTTACGATGATAAAAGAAAACTGCTTTTATGTTGGTACCATCGTTGGAAAATATAGTTTTAGAGGAGAGTTACTTATAAAAACAGACAGTGATAATCCAGAGGAATATGTCCATTTGGAGTCAATATTTATTGAATTAAAGACGGGGTTAGTGCCTTTTTTTATTGAAAAATGTCAACTGCACAAATCTGCTCTACTGAGAATCAAATTTGATCAAGTAAGTAATGAATCTGAAGCAGATTTATTGATGAAAAAAGATTTGTACTTACCCCTAAGCTTTCTTCCTCCTTTAAAAGGTAAAAAATTTTACTATCACGAAGTATTCGGTTTTTCATTAATAGATGGTGAAGTTTGTATTGGAAAAATACAAAGTGTTCAAGATCAGGGGCTTCAAGCACTCTTTGAAGTTGAAAAAAATGACGGAAGCTTATCACTTATCCCTATACATGATGATTTTATTTTAGAAGTAAATCGGGATTTAAAAAGAATAAGTGTTCAACTTCCAGATGGGCTCTTAAACCTGCAAGATTAATTTCCTAAAAAAACAAAACAAAACCAAAAGATGGTAGCGGTGAACTATTACCATCTTCAGTTGAAACAGGAACTAAGGTCCTTGGAAAACTAATTGTACCATCTTCTGATCTATTTAAACCGTATTCTTGAGGAGAAGGATTGGGTTGTGCCATAAAATTTTGTACTTCGAAATAAAAATTAAATGATAAATCATTGAAATTCCATTTTTTGTCAATTCGTATATCGGCTTGGTTAAATGCTGAAAGTTTTACATCTCCTAAACGATCGTAATCCAAGATAATTTCTGGATAAGAAAGAGTGCTTAATTCCAAATTAGCAGGTACATAAGGATTTTTACCAGCAAATCTCCAACGAGCACTAACTTCCCAATTACGGTTAAGTTTATATCCTCCTGAAAATGAAATTAAATGACGACTATCCCAAACCGAGGGTCGAGATACTCCATCTAGTCCAGAGAATTCACTAAAAAAATAAGTATATGCAAATATTCCGTAAAAGTTATTGAATAGCTTTTGTTGAAATAAAACTTCAGCTCCACGACTTTTCCCATCTCCTTGAGAGATAATGGCCTCGTTACCCAAAACTTCAAATCCACCACCTTTATTGGCCAGAGAAACACCATCGATTATCGAAATTGGGTAGTTTGAATATTTCTTGAAAAATCCTTCAATGGTAACTCTTGATGCTGGAGTTAAGTTGTATTCAATTCCAGCAACGTAATGATCACTTTGGGTATACAAAGCGTTTTTATTAACAAATACATTCCTTTCCTGAAAGCCTAACATTGTATAAGTTGGAATTTTAAAATATCGACCTAAAGAAGCATTAAATTTCCATTTTTGGTCTTTTGACAGCGCATATGACAAAGAAAATCTAGGAGAGATATTATCTATCAAATTAGACCCCTCAGAAAAACTATCTTCATCTGTTCTTATACCTAAAGCAAGGCTTAAGCGATCATTAAAAAAATTTCTTGATCCCTTTAAAAAAAATCCGTACTTGATAAAATTCAAATCAGTCTGATATGTAATATCATAAAAGATAAATTGAGTATCATTTTTATAGCTAGATTTTTGCAAATTAAATCCTGCAGACCATTTCCATTTGTCAACATACTGTGTTGCTTGAAAACGTACTTTTGATTCCCACTCATAAGAATCATTTTGGAAAATAGTTCCTGTTTTAGTTGTGTTATCTTTGAATCGGGCAAAAACATTTTCCAAGCGATTGGAACTTAAAGCTGTTATCATAAAGCCTTTACCGTTTTTGTAGTTTCTTTTCCAAGATAATCCAACGGTAGCACTTCGCTGGTCAATTATTGGAACTTGCTCCAATGATGCTTGTTGCTCAGCATCAAATTCATCTGGAGCTTTTACGGAGAAATCATCAATAGCACCAATTCCAATAAAAGTCAAAGAGTTGAATTTATTAATTTCATGCTTAATTTTCCATTGATAATCCCAATAATCAGGCCGTATCGGGAGTCCTATCAATTCAAATAAAAACTGAAGATAACTTCTTCGTACAGAAAATAAAAAAGTTGTTTTTGCAGGTTCAGATTTATTTTTTCTAAAGAGAGGTCCTTCCAATGTTAATCCAGCTTCACTAGCACCAAAACGAAAATTTCCTCCAAATCCTGTAGGGTCTCCTTCACGCTGTTCAAAAGCTAATACTCCAGAAAGTGGATTATCATATTCTGCTCCAAATGCTGAACTAGATAATGTTACTTCTCTTACGAATGAAACATTAACCATACCAACCGGACCTCCTGCACTTCCTTGAGTACTAAAATGATTAATATTTGGGATTTCAATTCCATCCAAATAATAAACAGTTTCATTGGGTGCGCCACCACGGATAATGATATCATTTCTAAATCCTCCTATAGAAGGTGAGATTCCTGGCATACTTTGAACTACCTTTGTGATATCGTTGTTTCCCCCTGGATATGTTTCAATTTCAACCGCTGAGAAAGTTTGAGTAGATAATGGAGTTTCAGTTTTAGTTTTAAAAGGACTTCGAACAAGCACGACTTCATCTAAGTTTTCTGATGCCTCCCTAAGTTCAAAAAGTAATGGAATATTTCCTATTGACTTAACTATAACATTAAACTGAGTTTCACTTTCGTAACCCAAATAACTAGCAGTTATATTATAGGCCTGTGAGGGAATATTTTCGAGTTTAAAATATCCTTCGGAATCAGTAACAGTTCCAAATGTAAAACCTTCAATTAATAAAGTTGCTCCTTCAAGGGGAAGTTGACTTTGAATATCAAAAATACGACCACTAAGTGAACCGGTCGTTTGAGCTAAAATGGAATGACACACAAAAAGTGGCATTAACATATATTTATTTATCATCAAAAAATACTTACTTGAAAATTAAATTTACATTGATATGATTTAGATTAATAATAATCTTAATTTCTTTAAAATTTATGATGTAAAAATACATCAAATGTTCAAAGGCTGTGTGTTTTTTGTTTATTTATTTTTACTTATCTTTAAACAAAAAATTAATGGGAAATAGAAGATCATTTCTAAAAACAGCCTGTAAACCTATTGTTCTAGCTTCTCTTGGAATATCAATTTTGGAGGCCTGTGCAACAGAAGAAATGTCTGACAGTCCAACAAATTCTTCTCTTTCTCCCGGTTCAGATAAAAAAGAACCATTAGTTATTAATTTGAATAGTAGTCTTTTTTCAGACCTTACTGAAGTTGGTGGCTGGTTGAACTATACAAAACATGATCTACTTTTAGTAAGAATTAGTGACGAAGAAATACGTGCATTTGATAACCGATGCCCTCACCAAGGAAATCGTGATCAATGGGAATATGATGGAAGCAATTTTACTTGTCAATACCATTTTAATTCATATTCAAACAGTTGTACCGGATCCTTAACATGTTACCAAACAACATTTGAAGACAATATTCTTACTATTAGTTTTGAGTAGATTATATTTATTTAGATTATCAACGTAGGATTAAGCTAATTCTTTTTTTTAGAAGTTTTACGTTCTATCTTTCGTTGTTCCTTTTGAATTTTTTTTTGTTTTATAGCATTTGCTTCGATTTTTTTTTCAGCTTCTTTTTGATCATAATCATTACGCATCTCTTCTAAATCAGAGCTATTTATTTGAGTCTGATCATTAGCTTGTAATGCTTTGTCTTCGATACTGAAGCTTGCATTTTGTGTTTGCTTTCGCATTATCTCTCTAGCAGCTTTAAGATTATAATAAAATCCTGGATCTATTAATTTATTTGCAATGAAATGCTCTCTTTTTTCTTTGTCCCAACGAACAAATATAAACCCTCCATTAACTGAATCTAATTTTACTCTATATACATGGGCATAGTTTGGCAATGTCTGATAAATCACTATACTCTCAGGAATATAGCCCGCAACATAAAGAACCTCTTCAACAAAAGCAGTTTGGGTCTGCAAAGAAGGATCATCATAAACACCTTCTATTAATAAATTATCTTGAGCATACATAA
>CABXKB010000030.1 GCA_902512755.1 uncultured Bacteroidota bacterium
CCCCTACTAATAATCCCGCCATGATTTTGGGTTGCGAAACATCAATTGCAACAACACCTGCAGTTTTCATAAAAGCAGCAAATAAAGCTAAAGCCGTTAAAGCAGCAGAGGCAATAGCAAATCCTTTTCCTATAGCAGCTGTTGTATTTCCTACTGCGTCTAATTTATCTGTTCGTTCTCTGACCTCTGGATCAAGCTCTGCCATTTCAGCAATTCCTCCTGCATTGTCTGAAATAGGTCCGTAAGCATCAACAGCTAACTGAATTCCTGTATTAGCCAACATTCCTACTGCAGCAATAGCAATTCCATATAATCCTGAGAAGTAGTGAGAAACTAAAATAGCTGCCGCTATCAAAATAATAGGAATTGCAGTGGACATCATTCCTACGCCTAAACCAGCAATAATATTAGTTGCCGCTCCAGTTTCTGACTGCTTAACAATAGAATTTACTGGTCTAGTCCCAGTGCCTGTATAATATTCTGTTACTTTTCCAACGGCTAATCCAGATAATAATCCAGCAATTGTAGCATAGAAAACCCCGTTTGCTCCATAGGGCAATCCATCTATAGTTTCAGGTATAAAAGCATTAATTAAAAAATAAGAGGCAACCAACATTAATAAAGCAGAACCAAACTCTCCAATATTAAGAGCAGTGTGGGGTGAACCTCCCTCTTTAACTCTTACAAAGAAAGTTCCAATTATTGACATTACAATTCCCGCTGCAGCTAAAGCCAAAGGCAAATAAACTGCGCCAAGACCATCAAAATCTGGAGTAATGATTAGAGCTCCAAGTACCATTGTGCCAATAATTGAACCCACATAAGATTCAAAAAGGTCTGCCCCCATTCCAGCAACATCCCCTACGTTATCACCTACATTATCTGCAATAGTTGCAGGGTTTAAGGGATGGTCTTCAGGGATACCTGCTTCCACTTTTCCTACCAGGTCAGCACCTACATCTGCAGCTTTTGTATATATACCTCCGCCTACTCGGGCAAATAATGCAATTGAGGAGGCTCCCAATGAAAAACCAGAAAGAACGTTAAGAATTTCTGTAATCTCCCAACCTTGACCACTATATATTGCAAAAAGACCACTTAGCCCTAAAACTCCTAGGCCTACAACTCCTAAACCCATCACAGCTCCACCTGCGAACGCTACTTCCAAAGCTTTCCCTAAAGAAGTTCTGGCTGCATTAGTAGTTCTAACATTAGCTTTTGTTGCGACCTTCATTCCAATAAATCCAGCAAGAGCAGAACAAATAGCTCCAACGATAAATGATACTGCTACCATTCCATTAGATCCGGCTTCTGCCTGTCCTTTAAAGAACAACAAAACAGCAACTGCAACAACAAATATGGATAAGATTTTGTATTCAGCTTTTAAAAATGACATAGCTCCATCTGCAATATTTTTTGCAATTCGCGCCATTTTTTCGTTACCTACATCTTGCTTGGAGACCCAACTATTTTTTATGAAAACAAAGAGAAGGGCTAAAATTCCAAATGCGGGTAAAAATTTAATTAATAATTCCATGTTATATTTTTGTTTGAAAGTGTGCGTAAAAATAGTAAAACAATCTAGAATACAAAATCAATTCAAATTGAGGTTTAAAGGCTCTTAAAAATCTAAGGTTATAGGAGCTTAATTAAAATTTTATTTATGATACATTACTTTTTTGACTGCCTTAATTACATCAAGATGATTAGGCAACCATTCTTTAAATAATACCGGAGAATATGGCGCTGGAGTATCTGCTGTATTAATTTTTTCAATCGGTGCATCTAAATAGTCAAAAATCTCATTTTGTACTTGATAAGTGATTTCAGTTGAAATATTTCCAAAAGGCCAAGATTCTTCTAATATTATTAAGCGATTAGTTTTCTTTACAGATTCAAAAATTGATTTATAATCCATTGGCCTTATAGTTCTTAAATCGATAATCTCCATATCAATTCCATCTTTAATCAATTCTTCAGAAGCTTTTATCGCCTCTTTCAAAATTTTCCCATAAGTAACGAGTGTGATGTCTTTTCCAGAACGTTTTATATCCGCAACTCCTATAGGAAGTGTGTATTCTCCCTCTGGAACCTCTCCTTTATCACCATACATTTGCTCTGACTCCATAAAAATCACAGGATCATCATCACGGATAGCTGATTTTAATAATCCCTTTGCATCATATGGGTTTGAGGGGACAATTACCTTTAATCCTGGACAATTTGCATACCAACTTTCAAAGGCTTGGGAATGAGTTGCTGCAAGCTGTCCAGCAGAACCTGTAGGTCCCCTAAAAACGATAGGGCAAGGAAATTGTCCGCCAGACATCTGACGAATTTTTGCGGCATTATTGACAATCTGATCAATTCCTACTAAAGCAAAATTAAAAGTCATATATTCAATTATTGGTCTGTTACCTGTCATAGTAGAGCCAACTCCGATTCCAGAAAAGCCAGACTCAGAAATTGGAGTGTCGATAACTCGTTTATCCCCAAATTCATCTAACATTCCCTTTGATGCTTTATATGCTCCATTATATTCAGCAACTTCTTCTCCCATGAGGTAAATAGTATCATCTCTCCTCATTTCTTCAGTCATTGCTTGGGCTATTGCTTCTCTAAATTGAATGGTTTTCATTGTCTAAATTAATTTGAATGCAAATTTAATCATTAATTATCTATTAACTCTACTCAATAAACAAGGAAAATGTACGTTTGTACAATGCAAATACAATTTTAGTATTTAATTAAACTAGTGTTTAACAACTTAAGATGAAGTTAGTTCAAATGTCAGTTAGAGGAATTTCCTACAGCGAAACTCAAACAGGAGCTTATGCATTAATTTTGAGTGAAGAGGAAGGTGAGCGAAAACTACCAATTATAATTGGAGGTTTTGAGGCACAATCTATTGCAATAGCTTTAGAGCATGAGGTGAAACCAAGTCGTCCTTTAACTCATGACCTTTTTAAAAGTTTTGCAGAGCGTTTTAAAATTCATATAAAACAAGTCATAATTCACAAACTTGTGGATGGAGTATTTTATGCCAGTCTTATCTGCGAGCACGATAAAATTGAAGAAATCATAGATTCAAGGACTTCGGATGCTATTTCTTTAGCTTTACGCTATAAAGCTCCTATTTACACATATGACTCAATTCTTAAAAAAGCTGGATTTACAGCTGCTATATCAGGAAGTTCTAAAAAATTGTCTGAGGATAATTGGATTCAAAATTTTGTTACTGAACAAAGCAATAAAAATGAAAAAATTAGAGACTTGAAAAAACTTTCTATTAGCAAATTAAAGGCTTTATTGACTAAACTGGTAAATCAAGAAAGTTATGAAAAAGCTGCTCGCGTAAGAGATGAATTGTCTAAACGTAAAAGCTAAATTATTTATTGTTAATTTTTTTTTATAAACTTTCTCACTTTAGATTTTTAAATCTGTCAAATGCTTCTATTTTTGAATAAAGAGATTCTATGAAGCAATATTTAGACCTTCTAAAACATGTGCAAGAAAAAGGAATTGAAAAATCAGATCGTACCGGTACAGGAACTAAAAGTGTCTTTGGATATCAAATGCGTTTTGATTTGTCCGATGGATTTCCTTTAGTTACTACCAAAAAAGTCCATGTTAAATCAGTGATTCATGAATTGCTTTGGTTTTTAAAAGGAACCACTAACATCACCTATTTAAAAGAAAATGGTGTACGTATTTGGAACGAATGGGCAGATGAAAATGGAGACTTAGGTCCTGTTTATGGTCATCAATGGCGCAATTGGAATAACGAGGGTCTTGACCAAATTCAAGAGGTAATCAACACACTTCGAAATAATCCAAATTCAAGAAGAATGCTTATTTCAGCTTGGAACCCTAGTGTTCTCCCTGACACCAAACTTTCTTTTGCAGAAAATGTAGCTAAAAATAAAGCTGCACTTCCGCCATGTCATGCGTTTTTTCAGTTTTATGTATCAAATAATAAGTTATCCTGTCAGCTCTATCAGAGAAGCGCTGATGTTTTTTTAGGTGTCCCATTCAATATTGCTTCATATTCTTTATTGACCATTATGATAGCTCAGGTTTGTGGTTACGAGGCGGGAGACTTCATTCACACCTTTGGAGATGCTCATATCTACTCCAATCATAATGAGCAAGTTAAAGAACAATTATCAAGAAAGTTAAAACCACTTCCAATAATGAAACTTAACTCAAAAGTGAAGTCAATTTTTGATTTTACTTTTGAGGATTTTGAATTATTAAACTATGATCCCCACCCTTTAATACCTGGAACTGTAGCGATTTAAACTATAATTTTTTCAAAACTTCTAGTAAATGATCAAGGTCTTTATTAGTGTTATAATAATGAAAGGAGATTCTAACTCCTTTTCCACGAGTAACACATTTAATATTGTTTTGTATCAGCTTTTTATGTAGATCTTTATCACCTTTTAAAATAAAAATGCTGCTGTGTTGAACTCTTTGTGAAACCCAAGGATCAATTAAGCCGTGATCGTTTAAAAGTTTTTTGGCATCTTGAGTGAGACTGTCTTTTTTTTTCATTAGTAAATTAAAGTCCTGTTTTTCAAAAGATCTAATCGCAAAATGTAAGCTAGCAGTCGCCAAAATATTAAAATGTCCATTAAAAACTAGATTAAATAAAGTCAATACCTCTTTTTGTATCATATTAAGGTAAGCCTCTGAAATCATTAGGACTCCATTTCCAAAGCCTGCTAAAAGCCACTTATATCCACTGGCAGCTAATATGTCAAATGGAGAAGCTTCAAAATTAAAGTGATGTGCGCCTAAAAATTGAGTGCCATCACCAACCAAAATTAAGTTGGGAAATCTTTCTTTTATATGTTTTAAGAATTCCATGTCAATCAATAATCCTGTAGAATATTGCACTATACTAAATGCTAATATATCAATATCACCATATGCTAACCTTTTTTCTATAGCCTCTTCAATCTCAGGCTGCATTGGAATCTTGTGAACATTAAAATCTCTTTCCTCAAAAGCCTTAACTAAAGAGGGATATTCTTCTTGGAACAAAAGAATATTTAATTTTTTAGGCAATAAGGAAATAGCATTTCGAATTCCAATCGAAAAGCTGGGAATGACAAATGTATTTTCTGAACTAGATCCAAAAAAATTTGCTAAAGTATTATGGGTGTCTTGAAGTGAGGCATAAGCATTTATTTTATAGTCTCCTCCGTTTTGTAAATAGTCAGCTTCATGCTTGTTCCTAAAAGTTGCTAGAGCGTTAGACATCGGGCCAACATAAGCTGTGTTTAAATAGGTGGTTTTTGTTAATAATGGAAAAATTTCTGAAGACATGTGTGAAAAAGAAAAGTGTATTTTTGCCGTAAAATTAATCTTTTCATTAGATGAATGA
>CABXKB010000031.1 GCA_902512755.1 uncultured Bacteroidota bacterium
CAAGCGAAAGGATTGGTTCTCAATTTATATAAATTCTATTGTAATTCAGTTTGATCCTCATACTTATTACTTTGCTCCTAGAGATAAAGATCGCTTTGATATGTCTATTTCAGGAAAATTTGAAGGAATTGGCGCACGATTGAGTAAACGCAACCAACAAATAAAAATAGTTGAGATTATTTCGGGGGGTCCTGTTTGGAGAGAAAACCTTTTAGAAGTAGGAGATGCTATTTTGAAAGTTAGACAAAAAGATGAGGAAGAAGCTATTGATATTTCTGGGATGGTGCTTGACGATGCAGTAAAACTTATTAAAGGGCCTAAGGGTTCACAAGTATTTTTAACTATCAAACGAGTAGAAGGAAATATAGAGGAAGTTGCAATTACACGTGATGTAGTAGAGCTAGAAGAAACTTATGTTAAGTCAACTTTAATAAAGGATGATACAGGAGATTATGGTTTAATAGAGCTACCAAAATTTTACGTCAATTTTGAAGATTACAATAAACGAAATGCAGCGACCGATGTAAAAAAAGAGTTAGAACAACTCAAGCTCAAAAATGTCAAAGGAATTATACTTGACTTGAGAAATAATGGAGGAGGATCTCTAAAAACAGTCGTTGACATGACTGGCTATTTTATAAAAGACGGCCCAGTGGTTCAGGTCAAAAGTACAGGAGGGCGAAAAGAGGTGTTAAAAGATATAGATCCATCAGTTGTTTGGGATGGACCTGTTGTAGTTTTGGTAAATGAGTTTTCTGCTTCAGCTTCAGAAATTATTGCAGCAGCTCTTCAAGATTACAAAAGAGCAATTATCTTGGGAAGTAAACAAACTTTTGGTAAAGGAACTGTTCAAAATATTGTAGATCTCAATCGTATGATTTCAGGAGGCACCTATGGGGATCTGGGGGCATTAAAAGTTACCACAGATAAGTTTTATCGCGTTAATGGAAAGTCTACTCAACTGGAAGGTGTTAAAAGCGATGTAGTATTTCCAGATAGATATGCTTATATAGAGATGGGCGAGAAGGACCAAGACAATCCCTTAACATGGGATCGCATTTCTCCAGCTTTCTACAAGTCTTCTTCAATACCCAACTATGATTATGCAGTTGAACGAAGTAAAAAGCGTCTTCAAGAAAACCCAATAGTTGAATTGATTAATGAGCAAGCTCTATGGGTAAAAAAGCAACAAAATGACTTTAATTATTTTTTAGATTATGAATCTTTTAAGTCTGAACGCGACAATAAAAAAGAATATGCTAAGCGGTTCAAAAAATTATCAGAATTTAAATCATCATATAAATTTCAATGGCTTCCTGAAGCTGGGGCTTTGGATTTACCAAATGAAGAAACTATTAAAAAGCGTGAACGCGCTCAAGAGTTCTTAAAAAAAGACATTTATATTTCAGAAGCTGTCGAAATTCTTAAAGATTTATCCTCACCGATTAAGTTAGTACATTCCATAGCACAAATTAAAAAAGAATAGATCCTATTGGAGTTAAAACGTGCTTTTAAGCGATTAAGAAAGGACGTTTGGGCCATTATCAGTGCTATATTTATTTTAGGAATGAGCTTAGTAGCAATTTTTGCTTATACTCTTTCTTTGGATAAAACCCAATTTGCGAATCAAATGCATCTTTCCATTCACTCTCAACCTCCTGGATTTTCGTGTAAGATTCTAATCATACCTGGGGATAAGTCCGAAGAGAAGAAAAGTTTTTTTTGGGGAAATCTAAACTCAAACGAAGAAATACCGGTAAGAGAAGTTCACTGGCATAACGAGGGTTTAACTTTTAAACGTTATGGAAATGCAATAAACTATTTTGAAGAAAAAACTTTTGATCAATTTCCTCCAGGTACAACAAGAAAAAAAGTAGAGGAAAAATATATTAAAGAAAAACGTTTTATTTTGGGGACCGATAAATATGGCAGAGACTTATTGAGTCGTTTAATCATCGGTTCAAGAATCTCAATTTCAATTGGATTTATAGCTGTAATAATTTCATTACTTATAGGTGTTTTTCTAGGTTCTCTAGCAGGTTTTTTTGGTGGATTGATCGATCGATTAATTATGTGGATAATTAATGTTGTATGGTCGATTCCAACCCTATTAATGGTTATAGCTATTACCTTAGCTTTAGGTCGAGGTTTTTGGCAGGTTTTTATTGCAGTTGGACTTACCATGTGGGTTGAAGTTGCTAGGCTTGTTCGAGGTCTAGTGAAATCTTCAAAAGAAGAATTGTTCGTTCAAGCAGCTATAACTCTTGGATTTTCTAAATTAAGATTATTACTAAATCACATACTTCCTTTATTAGTAGCACCACTGATTGTAATTTCAGCATCTAACTTTGCTAGTGCTATTTTGATGGAAAGCGGATTAAGTTTTTTAGGCATTGGAGCGCAACCTCCAATGCCTAGCTGGGGAGGCATGGTCAAAGATCACTTCAGGTACTTACTTCTTGGTAAGCCCTATTTAGCAATTTTGCCTGGGTTTGCCATAATGAGTCTAGTTTTAGCCTTTATGATGCTTGGAAATAGTTTAAGGGATGCTTTAGATGTTAGGGGTTAATTTAAACGATTTACATCCAGATTTAAGTAAATAAAAAGCATTAAGCTAAATGCCATCAAATTAGTGCCTCCGGAACTTATGTAGGGTAAAGGAATACCTACTGTTGGGACTAACCCTAAAGTCATCCCTATATTTATAAAAAAATGAATAAACAGCATACTTGCAAAACAGTATGAAAAAATTCTTGGAAACGCCTGAATATGCTTCTCAGCTCTATAAAGAATTCTTAAAATTAAAATCGTAAAAAGAATTATTAAACCACTGCTTCCCAAAAATCCCCATTCCTCACCAACTGTACTAAAAATATAATCGGTGTGTTGCTCTGGAACAAATCCTCCTTTGGTTTGAGTTCCATTTAAAAAACCTTTTCCATAAAAACCTCCTGAACCTATTGCAATCTTAGATTGGTTTATATTATAACCAATTCCTTGTGTATCATTTTCTATCCCTAAGATTACATTAAAGCGATCTCTATGTCTTTGCTCGAAAACAGAATTAAAAATAAAATCTACTGAAAAACTAAAAAGAATAGAAACCCCTAATACGATAATAAATGGAGATTTTTTAGTTTTAGGATAGTAGCCAATAACTAGTCGATAAATTAAAATCGAGATAATCAAAAAAGCAAAGCTCAAGATCGATGGATTAAAAATTAAAGTCAGAATAAAAACCGAAAGAAAACCTATCCCAAAATAAAGGGTTATCATATTCATGCCTTCGCGAATTAAAACAAAAAATAAACCTAAAAAAACAAGAGCTGATCCTGCATCAGGCTGAAATAGGATAAGAGTCACAGGAATCCCAATAATTAAAATTAATTTAGATATAAATGATATTTTCTTAAAATCAGCTTGAATTGAACTCAAGCTAGAAGCTACTAATAGACTGGTTGCAATTTTTGCAAATTCAGATGGTTGAAGACTAAAACTTCCTATCAAATACCAAGAAGTAGCACCTGAAATCTTTTGACCAAAAATAAACAGCCCTATCAAGCTCAATATTGAGAGAGTGTAAAAGGCTAAAGAGAAATGTTCAAAAAAATTAGAATTTATATATAATATTAATGGCAGAAAAATAATAGAAAACATAAAAATCCAGAATTGTTTACCAGCTGGAGAATCCAATTCAAATACTGCCCCTGTAGCTTCTGATAAAGTTGTTGAATAGATATTTGTAATTCCGAATATTATTAAAAATAAATAGATCAAAAGACTCAACCAGTCCAGCCGAAGTAGAAAATTTTTATTCATTGATAGTGAAAGGTTTACCTATAAAAGGCTTTTCATATTCAGCCATAAGACTTCCTTTGAACATTTTATTTTCTAACCAATTACGTTTTACTTCACCCTTTAGATATTTTTCAATCATTAAGCTTGCAATTGGAGCAGCCCATCTCCCACCCCAATAGCCATTTTCAATAAATACAGCAATAGCTATTTTAGGTTCATCTTTGGGTGCAAATGCGACAAAAATTGAATGATCAGTAAGTTGTGTTTTCTCATCATTTAGCCGTATAAAATTTTCTACAGTCCCAGTTTTACCACAGACTTCAATCCCCTTGATTCTTGCTATACGAGCAGTTCCACGTTCTACCACCTGGTGCATTCCTTCGATAACTGTCTCAAAATGTTTAGCATCAATAAGAGTTCTGTTTTTGGGATATAAAGAGTCATTTATTTTTATTGAATTCGCTTTTTTAAAATGTGGTTTCTTAAAGAAACCTCGATTGGCAATAGTGGCAGTAAAGTTGGCCATTTGAATTGGAGTAGTTAGAATTTCTCCCTGACCAATTGAGTTTGAAACTAGGGTAGTAGGACCCCAATTACCACCAGGATACCAATGGTTATAGTAGTTGCTACTAGGTATAAACCCCCTTTTTCCAATAGGCAGGTCATATCCTAAAAAATTTCCTAATCCAAATTTTTCTAAATGCCTCTTCCAAAGATCTACACCATCTGCTGGAGTTTCTTGGCTATTTATCAAACTCACAAAAGTCTTTGCAAAATAACTATTGCAAGAGTTATAAATCCCCTTGATTAAATCACTTTTAGTTCCTAAAGCACAATGACATCTCATAAATGCCCCACGAGCATAATAATGCCCTTGATTACAACTAAAAACTGTTTTCGGCGTGATGATTTTCTCTTGAAGTCCAATAAGAGCATTAAGAGTTTTAAAAGGAGATCCTGGGGAATACTCAGCCTGAAGGCTTCTGTCAAAAAGAGGTTTAGCAATTGAATCTTTCACCAATTGATTGAAAAAATTAGATCGATCTCTCCCGATAAGATTGTTTGGGTTATAACTAGGCGCTGTAACCAGAGCTAAAACTTCTCCACTATCTGGTTCTAGAGCTACAATTCCACCTCGTTTATTAACCATAAGCGCTTCTCCATAGCTTTGAAGTGTCGCGTCAATTGTTAAAGTGATATTTTCAGGAGCTTCAGGTTCTATATCAAACTTTCCTTCATCATAGGATCCAATAATTCGATTGAATCTATCTTTTTGGAAAAATTGAATTCCTTTTTTTCCACGCAATTTTTTTTCATAGGTTTTTTCAATGCCTTGTCTACCAATCATCTCTCCAAGATCATAATTTTCTAGTATTTCATTTATTGGTAAAGATGAAAATTCTGATTTAGAAGCCTTCTTTTTTAAAGAATCTTTTTCTTTGCTGGA
>CABXKB010000032.1 GCA_902512755.1 uncultured Bacteroidota bacterium
CTCTACCCTTTTTTCCCAATAAAAATCTTTTATTACAGTCGTTTAAAGGTTTACATATAATCTTATTAGAATTGTTCATTTATATTAGATAGATAATTCAAAACAGCTTTAGCATTCTTCTTTATACAATTTTAACATCTGCCAGAATTACAACTGCAGTATATCGAAATATTTTTACTAGTTTGTTTTTATCTCATAAACCTACAAAAAAACCCCTAGAGTTAACTAAGGGGAAATTGAGATGTATTCGATAATTTAGTCAAATCATATTTTAGAGGCTCCCAAAGGCAGCTAAAACTGAAATAGTAAAATTGGACTTAAATTCAACTCCTCCATTTGTTTTAGCCCATTCTTCTGTTTCTTTTGAAAAATTATCTTCCCATTTTTGCTTCTGATCAATTAAATCACTTAATCCTGATGATCCAATAACAACCCAATGAGTAGCTTCGTTTGGAGAACCAATATCATAGGTTCCAAATGCAACTGGTCTATCACCAATTATTTTTGAAGCTTTATTTACAAATTTGTCGTGTGCTTTCTTAAAAGCGCCTGGGTTATTAAGTTTAAGATCATAAATTTGAATAAATGGAAAGTCTTTTGGCTGTCCACCTACATAACTTAAAAACCTTCCTGCATAGGATGGTCCCCATTCTTCAACATAGTTATTTAACTTTTCTAAAAAAAAGCCTTGTTGAAATTCTTTTAGATCTGTTCTGCCTATTTTGCCAACTTCACCAAATGCAACAACTCGATGAGTCCATTGATTATCTCCATAAGAGATTCTTTCAAATTGAACTCCACCAGATTTAAATTTGGCATTTTCGTTGTGAGAGGTCATCAAATTACTAATAGCTGTTTCAGCGCCATCTTTAGCATTAAAATGCCATAATCGAAATGTATTTTGTGAAAAAGAAATACTTGCTGATAGGAATAATAAAATAAAAATACTTTTTTTCATTTTTTTTGATTTATGATTAATACAGTCAAATATATAAAAGTCGCTGATATTAATATGATGAAATTTTATGAGAATTATTTTGTTAATGAAGTTTGATTATGTAGATACTTTATTGGTTTATGGTTAGCTATGGCCTTTAGGGATTAATCCCTAAAGGCTTTTATTAAATTATTCAATTTTTTAATTAAAAATTAAAACTTTATTCTTTTCTGAAATCATTAATTTTACGGTTTAGAAAAATATTTATTATGAAATACACTCTAGCAATTGCTTTACTCTTTCTTACTTTTTACTCTTGTAATACAAAAATAGATCTAAATAATTATCTTCAAGGTGGTGTTTGGTGTGGTTATTCTGAATTATCTGGGGGGGAGCTTTGCATTGAGTTTTTAAAAACTGAAGCTTATCTAAAAGTTAAAAGGGAACGCTTTTTTAACCCAATACCATATGTAGTTCATGATATAGACGAAGAAAATCTTAGTATCACCTGGGAATTTGTAGGTGAGGGAACTTTAAATAAATTCTTTATTATTAGTCAAGATACGCTCAATTTTAAACAAAAGGGAGCGAAAGATTTTGCGAAGTTTGTAAGAAAAAAACATAATTTTTAAAATGCTATTTTCATAAATAAAAAACTAAAATATTTTTTAATATTTATTCTACTATTTTTACTTAGTGGAAGTTTTTATACTCAAGCCCAGGATGGAGATTTATTAATTCTTCAGTACAATAAAGGCCCTGTTTTAGATGATGTTTACTCTCGCTGGTCAATATATCCTGGAATAAATGTTAACCGTATAAACTCAGATCAAATAAACACATCTCCAAAACTCACCTTAGGAGGTTTTATTCAAATGGAACATAGGGTTTCCAAAACAATGGGCTTTGTAAGTGGCTTAATCTATAGTCCCGTAGAATACTCTTATCAAGTAAGAGATTCATTAGGAAAGGATAAATTATCTTATTTTAGTATTCCGCTTGGAATTAGGTTAATTCCAAGCAAAAAGACAAGTATTGAGTTAGGAGCTCATTACAATATTTACAACAAAGGAGGTTTTATTATATCAAAAGACGACATTGAACGAAATGAAGTTTATGCTGAAGGTGTTTTTAGAAATAGTATGGGTGGGTTCTTACAAGTAAGCTATCAATTCTATAAACGTCTTATAATTTTTGTGAATTATAGATGGGCGTCTAGAAACAGTCCTGCTCTACAAACACAAACAAATAATACTTCTGGCCTACAACTTGGTTTAACTTATCCCATTTGGAGTTCGCAAATTAAGTACTAAGTATGTTATCATTTCTCTGGTATAGATTATCCATTTGTTATGTAAAGAGCTTCATGTTTTTTCCCATTATGTAAATGTTTCTTTTTATTGCTTTTATATTTTTTAAAATATCCGAGTTATTGCAATTTTTAAAAAAGGATGACGCCTATATTTTTGAGTTTTAATATATCTAGACGAGTTGTTCAACAAAAAATACACCTTCCATGGCAACCTAAAATAAATAATTCCAGCTTGATATTTATTACGGATTTTTTCAGTAACAAAATTAAAAGGGCTTGTTTGACGAAATAAACTCCCTGACAAAGAATAATCGTGGAAATTGTATTCTATTTCCATTCCTAAAAAAAGAGAGAATCCATTTTGCAATATTTCTAGGCGATTTTCAAAAAATGGAAGGCCAGGTGATAAGCCAAATTGCAAACCATGTCTTGATTTGATTGATGTTCTAAAAGTCCCTAATTGAATTTTATTTTTAGTTATAAATTTGATTTTATCATTCAAGGGTTTTCCCCAGAAAAAAGACAAATTTGAATTTAAGTGAAAAGCTTGAGGAATTGACGATGCCCAAGTTAACTCTTTTGCATTGATAATATAAGTATGGTATGTGTTTTGAAAAAATTTAGCTAATGAAGACTCGGCACCAGTAGAACCGAATTGAATTCCCCAACCATAACCTAAATCAGATGTTTTGAAAAATTCTTTTTTGAAGGCCAAAAATAACCATCCATTATATGGATAATCCATCATAGATATATTTTCAGTGTAGTGAAGCGCAGGAGTATTAATTTCCTGACCTACAACCCAATGTTTTGATATATAGCTAAATTTTGAAATAGAATCAGAAGGGATATTTACTAATCTTCCAAATTCTAAAAAAATTCCACTACTGTAATATCGATCACTGCCAAAATATAGATCATTATCTACATTTAAACCTATATATTTTTGAGCTGTAAGTTCTATGCTTATAAAAAAGACAATTAGCAACAAAAAATAAATACGATATGTCAAAATGTGCTTTAGTCTTTATTTTTTAAAACAAGTAAGGGGACTCTGCAATAAAAATCTCTTTTATATATCAAGTCTGATTCCCAAAGCTTTACAAAAAATCCACGTTCCCGTTTAAAAACGATCAAGATATCGGGTTGATTTGCTTGAAAGTGCTCTAATACTCCTTGATAGACTGTTGCATTTTCAGAATAAATCAAATTTTCTGAACGCTGCATTAAAAGGTCGTCCAAATAATGATTCCGATCTGAAAACCGAGGAATTTTCACCAATAATAGTTTTAATGTAGCTTTAAATTTATCTTGAAATTCAATCATAGCTTTTAAAGTTGAGCTGCCTTTAACCTCTCCCGTTTTAAAAGCTAGCAACATTTTTTTTGGAGGATCAAAACATTTCTCAAGAGGAGCAACTAAAACTGAAATGTCCGTTCGCTTAATTAAACTTCCAGCAATACGTCCCAAAAAAACTTCATCATTAATTTCGTTGTTTAACGGTGCTGTTATAATTAAATCAATTCCTATGGTTTGATCTAATTTTTTTATTGTTCCTATTAAATCACGTTCACTTTCAACAATTTTGATATTGGATGTTTTAGACCCTGTTTGATCAATTAAATTTCTGATTCGTTGAATATTTTCTTTGGCTAAACGAGCGTTGACATTAGTAATAGAAGTTAGGCTAGAGTATGAGGGATATGCATCAATAGCATAAACTGTACTTCCAAGTGAATTCGCAAGGTCAATAGCATATTCTAGAGTTGACTTAGCGTAATTAGATATTCCAATTGGTACAAGGATATTTTGCATTCCAAAAATTTTTACAAAAATACCAAGAGTTGATTTAGTAATTAATCATTATTAATAAAATTTCATAAAAATTATCCTTTTAATAATTCTAATTTAAGAATCACTTTAAAAAGTTTTAGATAGTCAATTCTTTGCTTACTTTTATACATCAATGGAAATTTACGTTGAACAATATCGTGAAGATGACTGCGGAATAATTGAATTTGGAAATCCTGCTGGAAATTCGCTAGATACAGATAATCTTAAAAGACTTCGAGAACAATTACTTGAATTTGAAACTGATAGTCTAATAAAGGTTATTGTTCTTCAAAGTTCAGGTTCTAAAGCCTTTTGTGGCGGTGCATCTTTTACAGAAATGAAGGAGCTTAAAGATCTTAAGCAAGCAACCCTATTCTTTATGGGTTTTGCACATATTATTAATACTATAAGAGGCATTTCAAAATTTGTCATTGCTCGAGTTCAAGGTAAAGTTGTTGGTGGTGGTGTTGGCTTAGTGGCAGCTTGTGACTATGCTATTGCAACCAAAAATGCTTTTATCAAACTGTCTGAGTTATCAATTGGTATTGGCCCTTATGTAATTGAACCTGTTGTCTCAAGAAAAATAGGAACTACTGCTTTCTCGCAACTTTCTTTCGATGCAGAAAACTGGAAAAACACAGAATGGTCTCTAAGTAGAGGTCTTTTTTCTGATGTAGTCGAAAATGAAAATGAATTAAATAAGAAAGTTTATAAAATAACTAAAAGAATATCATCTTATTCCCCAAATGCAGTCAAAAACCTGAAAAAGCTATACTGGAAGAATACTGATCATTGGGACGCTCTACTTACAAAAAATGCTGAAATAACTGCTAGATTAGTCTTAGAAGAGACTGCTCAAAAGATTCTTAAAGAACTGTAGTATAGATGGATAAGCTTATTAGAATAACTAAAGAGTTTAATTTTGAAACAGGGCATGCGCTCTATGGGTATGATGGTTTGTGTAAAAATGTTCATGGTCATAGTTACAAGCTCTCGGTGAGCCTTATTGGAACCCCTGTCTCCGACCCAAATAATGTAAAATTTGGCATGGTCATCGACTTTAGTGACCTTAAAAAAATTATAAGCAAAACTATTGTAGAGCCTTTTGATCATGCAACGGTATTAAATGTAAACTCACCACATAAAGAACTAGCA
>CABXKB010000033.1 GCA_902512755.1 uncultured Bacteroidota bacterium
CCATCTAAGAAAAAATGAGCGTAGAGTTGTTACTTCCGGTTAATAACGAAGCTATCTTGGGTCTTTCAATGCTGCCCAAGCAAGTCATCGGGAAGAATATTGATATTCATACGATAGAATCTGGTTTGCCGGAGTTAAAAGGTATAGAAATAGCTATCATTGGTCTTGCTGAACAGCGAAATAGTTTTTTTGCAAATACTCAATATGACGTTAATAAATTCCGTAAAGCATTTTATGAATTATATCCTGGAAATTGGAATTTGAAGATCGCCGATCTAGGAGACTTACCAAATGGAGCTAAAATTCAGGACACTTATTTTGCAATTAAAGAAATTGGATATCATTTAAAACAAATGAATATTACTCCTGTTTTTATTGGAGGAAGTCATGATCTTATTTTTCCATTATACCAAGTTTTTCAGCAATTTAAGCAGTTGGTAAATATGGTTTCTGTTGATCGATCATTTGATTTTTCTCAAGAGGATGAGCTGATTTCTGGTCGTTCCTACATGAGTAAAATTATTATGGAGAAACCAAATGTTTTAAATAACTATACTAATATAGGTTATCAGAATTATTATTGTGCTCTCGAGGAAAAAGACCTAATGAATAAATTATATTTTGAAGGGAATCGATTAGGTCAAGTTCTAGATGATGTGCGATTGGTTGAACCTATTTTTAGAGATGCTGATATTGTAGGATTTGATATGAAATGTTTGTCTTGGGAAGCTATTGCTGATCCTCTCAAAGGTCAGCCTAATGGAATAGATTCAAGATCTATTTGTGCATTAAGTCGATATGCGGGAATTAGTGATCGAGTTGAATTTATGGGACTGTATGAGTTACCCTCTACTCCAATGATGGATCAGTTAGCAGCTCAGATGGTTTGGTATTTTATAGAAGGATTTCAGTACCGACTTGATGAATACCCTGTTAATATTAATGACGATTTTTTAAAATATTCAGTCACTCTTTCTAATCAAACCATTGTTTTTTACAAAAGCGAAAAAAGTAATCGATGGTGGATGGAATTAACAAATGATACACATTTAGATAATAAAACAAAAACTATAACGTTATTAGCATGCACAAAAAATGATTATGAATCCGCACTTCAAGATATTATACCTGAAAGATGGTATAATGCAATAAGAAGACTAAATTGATTAATACATAATAAAATAAAATGATAAGGTGTGTTTTAAAGTCATTTTGATGAGTATTTATAATTTATAAAAAAAAATAATTAGCTTTATGTTGAATTAAAGCATAGGGTGGGTACGTTTTAAAAAAATATTAATGAAAAAACTTTTAGTTTTATTATCTCTTTGCTTTGTATTCGTTTCTTGCGGAAACAAAAATAGAGGAGAGCTTATAGGTGTAAAACAGAAAAAGTGGTTTGGAGACAAACCTTATGGAATGGTTCTTGTTGAAGGAGGAGCATACATAATGGGTAAATCAGACGAAGATTTAGCTCAGTTGCAAAATGCTCCTGCAAAGACAGTTACGGTTCCATCTTTTTATATGGATGAAACAGAAATAACAAATAGCGAATACCGTCAATTCGTTTATTGGGTAAAAGATTCAATAGCACTAGCTATGTTGGCAAGAGAAGCTGAAGATTTGGGATTGGGAGAAGATAATAAAGACGGTATTGGTGAATTTGTTTTCCAAGATTCGGACACAACAAAACTCAATGAATTCCAAAAATACATGCGCGAGGCATACTACGATGTTGACGAAAACTTATATGCCGGTAGGGCATTAAATTGGGATGCCGATTTAACATGGAATACAGAAGATTACACTGATAAAAATTACGCAAGAATAATGGACTCACTTTATTTACCACCAGAATTGTGGTATAACGGTGAAATGAAAATAGATGTTGAAAAACTCAAATATTTATACACTTGGTTTGATGCTGAGGGCGCTGCTGCTGAGTCTAAAAGGAAGCGTCAGCAATTTATAGACAGAGAGCCCTTTATTAAAAAAGAAGAAGTTCAGATTTATCCTGATACAACTGTATGGATCAAAGATTTCACCTATTCCTATAACGAGCCTATGCACAATGATTACTTTTCTCATCCAGCATATCAAGATTATCCTGTAGTTGGAGTGTCTTGGACTCAGGCAGTTGCATTTTGTAATTGGAGAACTAGATTTAAAAATGGTTATCAACGTGAAAAAGGACAACCAAATGTCAGTCGTTTTCGCCTGCCAAATGAGGCTGAATGGGAGTATGCTGCGCGAGGTGGAATTCCTTCTGGCACATACCCATGGGGATCACCTTATTTGTTGAATGATAGAGCTTGTTTCCTGGCGAATTTTAAACCTTTGCGTGGTGACTATGCTGTAGATCAGGCAGTTTATACCGTTGAAGCTAAATCCTATAATCCTAACGATTACAACTTGTATAATATGGCTGGAAATGTTGCTGAATGGACAAATTCTTCATACAACGAGGGAGCTTATGAATATGTTTCTTCTTTAAATCCAAATATGTCTTTTAACGATGAAGAACGTAAAGTTGTTAGAGGAGGTTCATGGAAAGACGTAGCTTATTTTTTACGAGTAAGTTCTAGAGATTTCGAATATTCTGATACTGCACGAAGTTACATAGGCTTCCGAACAGTTCAGGATTACTTGGGCACCCAAGAAGTTAAGATGAAATAAAGTCAAAGTTACTCTAAATTAATGTTTAGCGGTAGTTTTGCAGTAACATTTAAGTCAAATAATAACTAAAAATTTAATAATTTTCTCATATATTTAGTAAATAAAAAAAACCAACTAAAATGACAGATAAAGCTTTAAACAAACGTTTGCGTAGCAAAGTGGCTATGCATATGCTATTTGGATTGGGAGGTGCCGTGGTAATTATCGGCGCACTCTTTAAAATTTTACATCTTGAAATTGGACCGATTACAGGAGGATTAGTTCTAGGTCTTGGTTTAGGGACTGAGGCGCTTATTTTTACAGTTTCTGCTTTAAACACAGGAGAGATAAAAGAAGAACATACTGATTATGTGAAGAAGGTTAAAGGGGGAGGTCCAGCAAAATCTTCAGGCGGTGGAGAGCAGGGGCTATCCTCAAAAATCGATGCTTTGATGCAAGAAGCTAAACTTGATGTTAACTTAATGAATTCATTAGCAAGCAGCATTAAAGGTCTAGAAAATTCTGCAAAAGCATTATCGCCTGCTTCTGATGCAATTTCAGCATCTGAAAACTATTCACAAGAATTGGCTAAAGCTGCTAATCAGCTGGAGCAGTTAAATGCAAATTACCAACAGCAAGTCAAAAATGCTAAAGGTAATTCTGAGTTAAAGGAAAGGATAAACTTGGATGCCCAACAGCTTAGAGCTCAAATGGAAAGTTTATCAGCTAATTTAGCATCGTTAAATGATGTTTATGGGGGCATGCTAAGTGCCATGTCTAAAAAATAAGAAGAAATGGCTGGAGCTAAAGAAACACCCAGGCAGAAACTAATAAGCCTGATGTATTTGGTATTTATTACCATGCTTGCACTTAATGTAAGTAAAGAGGTGCTTGATGGATTTGGACAAATGTTTGAGAAGATTTCAGATGCCAATGTCCGAGTTGATGAAAGCAACAATGCGCTTTTAGAAAATATACTTGTAAATGCAGAAGAAAAAGGAGGTAAGTGGATTGCTCATAAAAAAACTGCAGAGCAAATTAAATCAGAATCAGATGCTTTTTTTAATTCTATTGAAGAAATAAAAACTGCCATCACAGAGAAGCAAAGAGAGAAAGATCCTGATCTTAAAGAATTTGCTCAAATGGATAAAGGAGAAGCTTTAGATGTTATTTGGTTTAAAGAAGGGTCAGAAGAAGCAAAAAATAATTTTATTGATATGATTCATGAATACAGGATGCATGTTATTCAAGTTTTTGGTAGTAGGTATCCTGAATCAATAGATATGGTTGAAGCACGTTTTTTTACTGGTGATCAAAACAACAACATCAAAAATAGAGATGATATTGATGAACCATGGTTAGACGCAAGCTTTAAAGGTTTTCCTCTCATATCGTCTTTAGCAAAACTCACAATGATGCAAAATGATATCCGTCAAACTGAACACGATGTTTTTGCAACATTAATGGGTAAGGAATTGAAGATGTCTTCGAAGGTTAATCAGTCTAACTATACTAGTTTACTTGTCACTGAAAAAGGGGCTTATTATCAAGGGGAAAAATTTGATGGGAGTGTTATTTTAGGAAGAAAAGGCGGTGCTCAAAATCCAAATGGTGTTTCCATTACACTAGACGGAAAAAAACTAAATGATAAAGATTATGAATTGATTCCTGGAGGTGTGAAATTAAATGTAAGTGCTGGGAATCCTGGAGATCATACAATTGAGGGAGATCTAATCTTTTTAAATGATGGAGAGGAATCTAAAATTAGTGTTAACCAGACATATACTGTAATTTCTAAACCTAATTCAGCAGTAATTTCAGCTGATAAAATGAATGTTGTTTATCGAGGTGTTCAAAATCCAATGACTATATCAATCCCAGGAATTCAGGACAGTAAAGTTAAAGCATCTGCACCCGGTTTAAAGCGTCTTCGTGGTAGTAAATACAACTTATTTCCATCCAAAGGAAGAGAAGTAAAAATAAATGTTTCGGGGACATTACCTGATGGTAAACGAGTATCTTCTGTTTCTACATTTAGAATTAAAGAAATCCCAAAACCAGCAGGTTATTTTAGGGGAAAATCTGGATCTTTTTCAATTCCAAAATCAAGTTTAGAGAGAGGAACTGTTGAGGCAAGACTTGAAGATTTTGATTTCGACCTGCCCTTAGAAACAAAATCTTTCCGTTTTAGAGCACCTGGACAAACTAGTATTGTAATTCAAGGTAATAGGTTGAATAACAAAGCAAAATCTATGTTAAGTAGGATTAAAAATGGACAAACTGTAATTATTTCTGATATTGAGGTAATAATTCCCTCAAATCCGAGTTATAAGCTTGGACAAACATCACCAATATCGATTACAGTTAACTAAATTTGCTTA
>CABXKB010000034.1 GCA_902512755.1 uncultured Bacteroidota bacterium
CCATCCAATAGCTACAATTGGAAGTAGGTAGGTAATTGAAATTGAAAATACAGGTGAAGAGATAGAAACTAACTCATTAAACATAACTTTTGCTATAGCAGTTCCAAAAAGAGATAAAAGAAAGATATAGCCTAGTGAAGTATAAACTTCACTTTTATAAGTTATTGCTGACCAAGGAAAATCTGAGAAGATTAGAACTAATAAAGCAGGGATGGAAATAGATAAAAAATTTCCTAAGGCAATCCCTAGTGAAGAAACCTTATCCAATTTATACTTAATCACATTGACATTTACAGAATAGCAAAAAGCTGCAAAAACTACCAAAAAAGCATACCAACTGTCGGTTCCTGTATTTATAGTAAACTCGTTGGAGACTAAAATCAAAGTCCCTACAAAACCAATAATAACTCCCAAAATTTTACCCCATTTAAAATAAGAATCAAAAAAGAAAACACCTATTAATAATGTAAAAAGAGGTGTCATGCCATTTAATACAGCAGCAACAGATGAGTCAATAACGGTTTCAGCAAATGCAAATAAATAACTCGGGAAAAAAGTTCCAAAATAACCAGTGAAAATAATCCATTTCCATAAGGCCATTGGAATGGTTTTTAAATCTTTCCATCCAAATAATAAAAGTATAACTGTTGTTATTATTATCCTAATAGAGCCAAGCTGTAAAGGACTCAGACCTAATAACCCTTTTTTGATCAAAATATAAGAGCTTCCCCAAATAATAGAAAGTAAAATGAGATAACTCCATTTCCTAATTATAGTATTCATAGCTCTACAAAATTGCATTTTTTTAAGGAAGCGGATTTGATTAAATCATTTTTTTTAAAAAAACATCTCTAAAAACAAATGCTGAAAAAATTGAGATTGTACAATTTAGTCTCTAATATTAAATAACCAAAAAAATAGATGTCTTAAAAAAGGCTAAGCTAAAAAATAATTATGAGGGATAACTTGCATGATATTGTATACGAATAAGAAAAAAGAATTGATGTTCAATAACCTTAATAATTATTCCCAATTAAGGGTTTCAATTAAGTGTGTGATATCCTTTTCCAAATATTTTGCCGCTGGATATAGTGAATCATAATTAGGTCTGGCAAAAAAATATAGTGCCCCTACTAAAAAGTGATTTACACTATCCGTTAAAAAGAACTGATATTGGGATGCAGCATTACCAATTACTGAGAATAACGTACCATAAACTTTTTTGTCTTTATTTACAAAAATTTTTTCAGGTATAGACTCTGCTTTCGAAATATGCTTGTAAGGAAGTTTATAGGCGTCATTGAGCAATGAATCTAAGTTTTTGTTAATGCTGTTGTAGTTTAAGTATAAAGTAGCTTTCATATTTGGATATGACAAGCGTGGAGATGATTTTTGTTCTAAGTTAAATTCCGCTAAAGTGTTATATTCAAAAGAAAAATTAGATTCAAGTTGTGTTTTTTTATAATTAGCATAAGGGTATTCTAAACTTAAATAAGCTAAAGGCTTGGGTTGGTCATCTGAACCACAGGCTAAAAAGATAAAACAAAGGGAAAATATGTATAACTTCTTAATCAATTTATTTTTTGCTTTATGGGGAGATGAACTTTGACCTGTTTGATTCTTAATTGTCCCAATTCCTCAATTATGAAAAGATATTTTTCAAATTCTATTTTTTGTCCTCGCTTAGGAAATTTTTTTGTCATTTCTAATAATAGGCCTGCTAATGTTTCAGCATCTCCTTTTATTGTGTCAAAAATCTCTGTTTCTTCTAATTTTATAATTCTAAAAAAGTCTTTTAAACTAATTTTAGCTTCAAAAATAAAAGTGTTTTCATCTAACTTAGAGTAACTTAAATCTTCTTCATCAAATTCATCACTAATATCACCAACTATTTCTTCCATAATATCCTCAAGGGTAATCAATCCCGAAGTTCCTCCATATTCGTCAACAACTATGGCCAAGTGATTTTTCTTTTGTTGAAATTCCTTAAGTAAATCATCTAATTTTTTATTCTCTGGAACATAAATGGGTGGCTTTAAAAGAGTTTGCCATTTGTAGTTTGGGTTTTTTAAACTCGGGAGTAAATCCTTTATATATAAAATTCCTTTAATATTATCTTTTTTTTCGTTGAAAACAGGTATTCTTGAAAAGCCCTGCTCTAAAATTAAAGGAATGATTTCTTCTAAACTAAGTTCATCAGAAAGCGCAAACATATCTATCCTAGGGCACATTACCTCCCTGGTATCAGTACTTCCAAAATTGACTATTCCTTCTAATATACGTTGTTCATCAAAGGTGGTTTCGTCATCTCCAGTCAGCTCTAGTGCTTGGGAAAGTTGGTCAACGGAAAGTTGGTTTTTTTTATCCCCCAAGCGCATTTCCAAAAAACTTGAAGTTTGACCCATTGGGTAAGTAATCCAAAATAACAAAAACTTATCCAAAAAACTGATGACTGGAGCTATCCGAATAGAAAAAGCCAATGCATTACGATTGGCATAGATCTTTGGTAAAATTTCACCAAATATCAATATCATCGATGTAATAATTCCAACTTCTACAATAAGAACTATTATTGGGTTTTCTATAGTTTCAAAAAAGGTTTTACTTAATGTGGTAAATAAAAGTACAATTGCTATATTGATGAAATTGTTAGCTACCAAAATGGTTGCTAACAAACGTTTGGGGGTTTTTAAAAGTGATATAACGCGCTCTATAGCTGGAGTTATTTCTGAGTCTTCAGGATCTTCTAAGGACTTTATTTGTAATGAAAAAAAGGCCACTTCTGCTCCTGAAATTATTGCAGAACATAATAATAAAAAAAGGACTAATAAGAATTGAATCCAAGTTGGATCCAGCGATAAAACCAACAAATTTAGAAAGAGTATTGGGTCAAAATCCAATAGATTTTTATTTAAAAGGGTAAATCATCTTTTTCTGGAGGTGCTGTCTTTACATCAGTTTTAGATGCTAAATCAGACGGAGATGTTTGTGAGACATCCTTCTTTGTTGTGAGAAAAGTAAACTCATTTACATTAATTTCTGTAGAATATCGGTCTACTCCATCTTCACCTGACCATTTTCGGGTTTTAATTCTTCCTTCTACATAAATTCTGTCACCTTTACTTAAGTATTTTTCACAAATTTCTGCTGCCTTGTTACGCACAACCAAATTGTGCCATTCAGTATTAGTTACTTTTTCTCCAGAACTTTTATTGGTGTAGGTTTCGTTTGTTGCTAAAGGGAATCGCCCTATTGAGCCACCACCATCAAAATAATGCATTTTAATATCATCTCCAAGATGTCCAATTAGCATAACTTTATTTAAAGTGCCGCTCATAGATTTTAATTATTTAATTAATAGTAAATTTAAGAAATCAAGCATCAACTGTAAAAAATTTTTCTATAAAATTTTGAATGACAACAGGAACCGCTTGATTTTTTAATCCCTTTACTGAATATCCTTTTTTAAGATTTCTCTTTGATGGAATAATCCAGAAAAATACATGAAGTTTTTGATGACTTAGTCTATGAATTATAGGTTCAGGATTCCATAATTTTAATTTTTTAGAATTAAGATCTGCTAAACTTTTATGAGAAATCTTTTCGATTAGTTGTTTTCTGTTTTTTATTCTTAGTTTCGTTTCCAATAAAGGAAACTGGAATAGATTTTGCCAAATTCCTTTTCCCAATCGCCTCTCCAATTGAATCTGCTTGTTTTGATCTATAATGACTAAATAGTTGAAGTAGCGATCTATTATGTTTTGTTTGCCTTTTTTCATTGGTAAGACATCAATTTTGTCTTGGTTAAAAGCAATACACTTAGATGAAAAAGGACAGCTAGTACAAGATGGTCTTTTAGGAGTGCATTTTAAGGACCCAAACTCCATTAAAGCTTGATTAAACTTTCCAGGTTGATTTACATCCATTAGGCTCATTGCTTTAGACTTAAATTCTTGATGAGCTTGACTTACATTAATGGGAGTATAAATGCCAAAGTAACGCGATAAAAAACGAAAGACATTACCATCTACAACTGCCTCTGGAAGATCATAGCAAATAGAGGATATTGCACTAGCTGTGTAATCACCAACTCCTTTTAGCTTTAAAAGGGAATTAAAAGTAGTTGGAAATTTTCCCCCACATTGTTTGTAAATATATTGAGCGGTTGAGTGTAAGTTTCGCGCGCGTGAATAATATCCTAATCCTTGCCATAATTTTAAAACAGAATCCTCGCTAGCCAATGCAAGATCTTTTACTGTAGGATAAGTTTTCAAAAAACGCTTATAATAAGGAAGCCCTTGATGAGTCCTTGTTTGCTGAAGAATCACTTCTGAAAGCCAAATTTTATATGGTTCTTTTGTCTCTCGCCATAAAAAATTACGTTTATTTTCATTGTACCACAGAATCAACGTTTTAGTCAAATTCAAAATTTAAGCTTTTTTTGAAGTGTTTTATTTTATGCCTTACAATTATAATATAAAAACTTTACTCAGAGCATTTTATAATATAAATTTATATATTTGCAGGCCTAAAATAGTGAGTATTAAAAACAATTAATTATGACTAAAGCAGATATTGTATCAAACATATCAGACCACCTTGGCATTGACCGCGCGGATGTTCAAGCCACTGTTGAAAAATTTATGAAAGAAGTAAAAGGTTCCTTAGAAAATGGGGAAAATGTATATTTAAGAGGATTTGGTAGTTTTA
>CABXKB010000035.1 GCA_902512755.1 uncultured Bacteroidota bacterium
TACAGTTTTGTCGAAACTATAATATCTCCAGATTTGTTATCAGATTGGTTGAATAAAAAATAATTTTTTTTACCTTTAATATAGATATAAAGCTACTTAACCGGTAGCTTTTTTTATTTTTATACTAAATGGGAAAACTCAAAGACTTTTTTTCAAAACAAGATCAGCAAAAGCTTGAAGCAGGTATAGCCAAAACAAAAAAATCTTTTTTGTCGCGTTTAGGTAAAGTAGTTGTTGGAAAAACAAAAATTGATGAGGATATACTCGATGAGCTCGAATCAATTTTGATTCAAGCTGATGTAGGAGTTGCTACTACTTTAAAAATCATAAAAGTTTTAGAAGATCGTACCGCAAAAGAAAAGTATTTAGGTTTTAAAGACTTGATAAAAATGTTAAGGGAAGAGATTTCTACTTTGCTTGATCAACATGAGATAGAGGAAAAAGTGTCTGACATTAATAACCCTCATGTAGTAATGGTAGTAGGAGTAAACGGAGTTGGAAAAACTACTACTGTTGGAAAACTTGCTCACCAATTTAAATCCCAAGGAAAAAATATTATTTTAGGTGCTGCAGACACTTTTCGAGCTGGCGCCATTGATCAATTGCAAATTTGGGCGGATCGTGCAGGGGTTCCACTTATTCGTCAAGAAATGGGTAGTGACCCTGCTTCTGTTGCCTTTGACACTATACAAGCAGCAACAAGACGGGGAGCAGACTTAGTATTTATAGATACAGCTGGACGACTACATAACAAAATAAATTTGATGAACGAATTATCCAAAGTAAAGCGAGTTATGTCTAAAGTTATTCCTGGCGCTCCTCATGAAGTCTTATTAGTTTTAGATGGTTCAACAGGGCAAAACGCTTTTGAACAAGCTAAACAATTTACTGCTGCCACAGAGGTGACTAGTTTAGCGATAACTAAATTAGATGGAACAGCAAAAGGCGGCGTATTACTTGGTATTTCTGATCAATTTCAGATTCCGGTTAAATATATTGGTGTTGGTGAAGGTATAGAGGATTTACAAGACTTTAATCCTAGACAATTTATTCAAACATTATTCAGTTAAAAATATATGCATATGAAAATTATTAAGGGTTTTAGCGTTTTTGTTTTAATATTTGGAGCTATATATTTATTAGGTCCTAGGGTGGAAACTCCAGAATTGAAAATGGAAGCCGTTGAGGTTCCTTCAGATTTAACCATATTGAATAATTGGATTGAAGAAAACGAAAATGCTCTAGGAAATGTAAGATCTGGGAACGCCTCTAAAATCATATTTAATGACTCCCTTGCTCAAAAAACTAAATACAGCGTTTTATATCTTCACGGATTTACTGCTTCAGGGATGGAAGGTGACCCTGTACATCGTGAAATTGCAAAAGCTTTGGGTGCTAACCTATATATTCCTCGCTTGTATGGTCATGGACTAGATGAGGAAGAGCCAATGTTAACTTTTAACAATGATGATTACTGGGAATCAGCTAAAGAAGCTTTAGCAGTTGCTAAACAATTGGGAGATTCAGTTATTCTTTTAGGCACTTCTCATGGTGGATCTTTATCTTTAAGTTTAGGTCAGGACCCTAAGATAAAAGCTATTTGTCTTTTTAGTCCAAATATTTCAGTTTTTGATCCTTTTTCTAGACTACTTTCCAAGCCTTGGGGTTTGCAAATAGCAAGATTAGTTAAAGGAGGAAATTATCATATTTGGGAAAATGCTACTAGTGAAAAAAAGAAATATTGGACTACAAAGACACGTTTAGAAAGTGTAACACATATGCAGAAGTTTTTAGATATAAAAATGCATAGGTCTACCTTTAAAAAGATAAAAACACCATTGTTTATGGGTTATTATTATAAAAATGACAGCATGCAAGACAAAGTTGTTTCTGTTGAAGCAATGTTAAAAATGTTCGATCAACTAGGGACTTCAGAAAATTTAAAAGTCAAAAAGGCTTTTCCTCACGCGGGTGATCATGTAATTACATCGTATTTGAGTGGGGATAACTACGATAAAGTTACTCAGGAGGCACTTCACTTTTTAAATAAAGTACTAGAAATCAACTGAAATTTAAAATTTTAGAATTTTTTTAATGAAAACATGCGAACAAAGTCAGCAAAAAAAAACACCATTAATGTAATTACCCTAGGCTGCTCAAAAAATATTTATGATTCAGAAGCTCTAATGGGTCAGTTAAAAGGCAGTGGTAAGAATGTAGTTCATGAATTGGAAGGAAATGTAGTAGTCATTAACACCTGTGGCTTTATAGACAATGCAAAAGAAGAATCAGTAAATACTATTTTAGAACAAATCCGATATAAGGAATCAGGAAAAGTAGATGCAGTATATGTTACTGGATGCTTAAGTGAGCGTTATATGCCTGATCTAAAAAAAGAAATTCCTCAAGTAGATGAATATTTTGGAACTTCAGACTTACCTCATCTTTTAAAAGTTTTAGGTGCAGATTATAGGCACGAATTGGTTGGAGAAAGGATTTTAACAACTCCAAAACATTTTGCTTATTTGAAAATATCTGAGGGTTGTGATCGCCCATGCTCGTTTTGTGCAATTCCATTAATGCGTGGAAATCATCTTTCAACACCAATTGAAGAGCTTTTATTACAAACAAAAAAATTAGCAAAAGATGGAGTTAAAGAATTAATTCTAATCGCTCAAGATTTAACTTACTATGGTTTGGACTTATATAAAAAAAAGAATGCTGGCAGATCTTCTTCATGCCTTAGCTTCTGTTAATGGAATTGAATGGATTCGCTTACATTATGCATTTCCAACAGGGTTTCCAGAAAATGTTTTGGAAGTTATTAGAACTGAACCTAAAATTTGTAATTATTTAGATATTCCTCTTCAACATATTTCAAATCCAATTCTAAAATCGATGCGCCGTGGAACTACTAAAGAGAAAACTACTTCACTCTTAAATAGGTTTCGTAAAGAAGTACCAGGAATTATACTGAGAACATCTTTGATTGTGGGTTATCCTGGTGAGACAGAGGAAGATTTCGAAACTCTGAAGGCTTGGGTTAAAGAAATGAGATTCGAACGATTAGGTTGCTTTACTTATAGTCATGAAGAAAATACCCATGCTCATAAATTAGAAGATAACGTCCCCGAAGAAGTGAAACAAGAACGTTTAAATGTTATCATGGAAATTCAATCTCAAATTTCTTGGGAACATAATCAGGCTTGTGTAGGTAAAAAGTTTCGATGTTTGATTGATCGAAAAGAAGGAGTTCATTTCGTTGGACGAACATTTATGGATTCACCAGATGTGGATAACGAAGTACTTATTGATGCCACAAAATATTATTTAAAGCAAGGAGATTTTATGGATATTGAAATTATAGAAGCATCTAATTATGATCTGATTGGGATTCCTGTTTAAAAGAAAATTGCATTTGAAAATACTTGTTTTCCACTATACCAAAACCCTCTAAAAAGCATATTATCCACTAAATAAATTAATTTTCCATTGCCGTATCGTTCTTGTCCAAAAAGCAAAGACGTTTTTTGATTTTCTTTTGCAAGGTGGCCTATAAATCCAGCAAGAGGTTTAGCATCTGAATTTAATATAAAAACGTTTCCTTCATCTTCTAAAAGGCTATAAGCATCAGAATCTAGCTTAAGTGTATAATAACGTGATAAGCCGAAGCCTAGTGGATGTGATTTATCAATACTTGCCTCATAAATACTTCCAGTTATAATTTTACTAATCTCATTACGCTCCATTTTTGAATAAGGAATCATAGTATTGTTTTGATTTGGATCTTCTTTCTTTTTTAGATTAAAATTATCAGTATTTGCAAATAGATTTAAAGCACTAGATATAGCTATTATCTTGCCTCCTTTATTTAACCATTCGTGTACTTTTTTTTCAGTTTTAGAATTCAACCATTCACTATAAAAGCCTCCTGGAATAATTAGTATATCAATATCAGGTAGAATTTTATGCAAGTGTTTTTGATTTACTTGCATTAAAGGATATTCTAGCTCTTGCTCGAAAAAATGCCAAACCTCACCATATCTATATGATGAAGTAAAATCATTTTTAAATATTGCTACTCTAGGTGACTTAATTAATTTTAATTCATCAGCTCCTAAATCAGGACCCAAATCTGAATATCCAGTTTCAATAGGATATATTATACGGTTATGTTCTTGGGATAGTTTTTCTAGTGTGTTTGTAAAGTTAATTTTCTTTAAATTATCTCCCTTCAAGATAAAAATCGAACCTTCTTCCCAGCTTCTTCCACTATTTTTAATAGGAATAATATTTATTCTAACACCAAGCCCCTCCATTAAAAGAGCAGCCAAAAACTTACTATCTCTAAAACTTTTATAAGGAAGTGCATAACCGTAGGCAGCTATATTTGTTTGGTCAATTTTCATTTTTCTTACTTCATAAGGAATAGTATTTAAACTTTCTCGAGTAGCAATTGTTTTTAGTCCGTATGCGTAAGGTAATGACCAAGCTGTAATATCGTATGTCAGAGAGTCATTAAGTTTTGTATTGGGCTCTAATAAAACATGTGCCATTTTTCCTTTAGTTTGATTAGTTGAAACAACCAAAGCATTTTTAGAAAAATAGGTTGTTGTATTCTTTTGTT
>CABXKB010000036.1 GCA_902512755.1 uncultured Bacteroidota bacterium
GTTACTATTGAACTTCCTGAAGATTCGAACCATAGTCTTAAACTTGGAAAATTAGCCGAAAAAAATGGAATCAAAGTAGCTTATCATGGACATACTCAACAACATATTAATTGGTGGAATACAGCATTAGAACAATCAGAATCAAATGTTTTGAATCCCGATTTAGGACATTATACAGCTGCAGGAAATACTGATACTTTTGAGTTTATTAAAAAATTCAATAAAAAGATATATAGTATGCACATAAAAGATCGAAAAAATTTAGAAAATGGTCAAGACAATATGTCTTTTGGGGAGGAAGAGAAGGGTACATGTCTTTATTAAATACAGATATGCGAAAAGAATTAGATCATATAGGTCAATTCCTTACAATGGCTCGTGATTATGCCCGAAGTAATGGATTTAAAGGGAGTTTCTTCATTGAACCAAAGCCTATGGAGCCGATGAAACACCAATACGATTTTGATGCTGCAACAGCTATAGGATTTTTAAGAGAATATGGATTAGATCAAGATTTTAAGCTTAATATAGAAGTCAATCATGCAACTTTAGCTCAGCATTCTTTTGAGCATGAATTAACAGTTGCAGCTAATGCTGGAATGCTAGGTAGTATTGATGCAAACCGCGGAGATAACCAAAATGGATGGGATACAGACCAATTTCCTGTAAATCTCTATGAGGTTACTGAAGCTATGTTGGTGTTTTTACAGGCGGGAGGTCTCAAAGGTGGAGGTGTGAACTTTGATGCAAAAATTAGAAGAAATTCGACTGATTTAGAAGATATTTTTCATGCGCATATTGGTGGGGCAGATACTTTTGCCCGTGCTCTTTTAACCGCAGAAAAAATATTAACTTCTTCAGAGTATTCCTCTTTAAAAAAAGATAGGTATGTGTCTTTTGAAAGTGGTAATGGGAAAGAATTTGAAAAAGGTTCTCTTACCCTTGAAGCCTTGTCTAAAATAGCTTTTAATCAGTCACCACCTAAAAGAACTAGTGGAAAACAAGAACTTTTTGAAAATATTATTAATCAATTTATTTAAACCTGTCTCGCAATACTTAATTTCATTTATTTAAAAATCTTAAATGAATATTAAAAAAATGACACGGCGTCATTTTTTTATTTAAATTCGTGTAAAATAATTATATGAATATTCTAGTCTGTATAAGTAATGTGCCTGACACTACCTCAAAAATAAATTTTAAGGAAAATAATACTGCTTTTGATACTCAAGGAGTTCAATTTATTATCAATCCCAATGACGAATTTGGATTAACACGCGCTATATGGCTTCAACAAAAATTAGGGGCTAAAGTTACCGTTGTTACAGTTGGAGATTTGAGTTGCGAACCAATTTTAAAAAAATGCCTTGCAATAGGAGCTGATAAGGCTATAAGAATAGATGTTAAACCTCAAGACGGACTTCAAGTAGCTTCATGCTTAGCTAGTATATGTAAAAAAACAGAGTATGATCTGGTAATAACAGGTAGAGAATCAATTGATTATAATGGGGGTATGGTAGGTGGCATTCTAGCTGCTCAATTAAAAATACCCTATTTGGCTAATTGTATTCAATTGGAGTTAGAGGGAAGTAATATAAATTTACAAAGAGAAATTGATGGGGGGAAAGAAAACCTAACAGCTTCCCTTCCAATAGTTATAGGTGCTCAAAAAGGATTAGTGGAGGAAAAAGATCTTATTATTCCAAATATGCGTGGAATTATGCAAGCACGTCAAAAACCATTAGAAATAGTTGCCCCTGAAACAACAATTTGTTATTCGTTGGTTCAAAATTTTGAAAAACCAGAGGAAAAAGGACCCGTTAAATTAGTTGATGCAGAGGACATAGACGGACTAATAGACTTATTGGAAAACGAAGCTAAAGTGCTTTAAAAAAAGAGATAAAATGGCAGTAATAGTATTTATAGAATCACAAGAAGGAGTAATAAAAAAAGCAGGTTTAGAGGTGGCCTCTTATGGTCGTTCGATAGCAGATGCTCAAGGACTTAAACTTATTGGTGTAGGATTTAATATAAAAGATCCACTAGTGTTAGAACTTTACGGACTAGATCAATTATGTAATATTGATACTCAGGAAGATTCTTTTTTTGATGTGGAGCGATATAGTTCGAGTATTGCTAAAATTGTTGAAAAAGAGAATGCAAGTATTGTGGTTATTAGCGCTTCTGCTGACGCACGTTATTTAGGCCCCATTCTTTCAGTTAAAGTTGATGCAGCTTATGTCTCTAACGTTGTTGAATTACCTTCACAGTATGGACCACTTAAGGTAAAGCGATCTTGTTTTACAAACAAAGCTTTTAATGAAACTCAAAGTGAAAAAAAATGCACCTTGATATCTTTATCTTCTAACTCTTTTGGGTTAAAAGAAAAATCAGGAACTATGAAAGTAACAAGTGAGACTTATTCAGATTCACAAAGTAGTCTTAAAGTTAGTTCACTTGATAAAATTACTGATAAGGTAAGTATTGCTGATGCTGATATAGTTGTTTCTGGAGGTCGTGGTTTAAAAGGTCCTGAAAATTGGCATTTGATAGAAGATTTGGCAGAAGTTTTAGGAGCTGCTACTGCTTGCTCAAAACCAGTATCAGATATGGGTTGGAGATCGCATAGTGAACATGTTGGACAAACTGGTAAACCTGTAGCTTCAAATCTATATATTGCAATAGGTGTTTCTGGAGCAATACAACACCTTGCTGGAATTAATTCTTCTAAAATCAAAGTTGTAATCAACAACGATCCTGAGGCTCCATTTTTTAAAGCTGCCGATTACGGTATTGTAGGGGATGCTTTTGAAGTAATACCTAAACTAATTGAAAAACTCAAAGCTCGAAATTTATAGCAATTATAATGCTAAAGAAATTTAAAATCATGAAAAAATCATTATTTTTAAATGAAATTCAACAAATGAAACATAACCTTTTATTAATAGGAATATTATTAATTTATATTGGATGTAAAGAAACTTCTAATAAAACATTTAATGAAAGAAAAACAAATGTTGCTGCTGATTGGCAAAGCCTATCTTTAAAGAACAGTTTAGATGGATGGCATATTTTCCAAAATGAGTCAGACACAAAAAGTGGTTGGACAGTTGAAGATGGTGTTTTTACATTTGATTCTGCAAACGCAAAAGGAGAAGGCAATAAAAGTCTTCTAACCGACGAAGTCTATAATAGTTTTGAAATAATGTTTGAATGGAAGCTTTCAGCAAAGTCAAATAGTGGATTTATGTGGGGAGTAAGTGAAGACGAAAAATATGAACATCCTTACCTTACTGGTCCCGAAATTCAAATTATTGATGCTGAAGTATATAGGGGTGATCCCCAGCATCAGCGCAACACTGTTGGTGCCTTATACGACATGTCAGCGCCAAGTGAAATTGCTTCTAATCCAGCTGGTTCATGGAATAAATACCACATAATTGTTAATCACAAAAATAATGAAGCTGTAATTGTGCTCAATGAAATTGAAATTAATCGTTTCCCATTATCAGGACCTGACTGGGATGCTATGATAAGAGATAGTAAATTTAATGATATACCAAGCTTTGGTAAACACAAAGAGGGTCATTTAAGCCTTCAGGATCATCCGGGAGTAATTTCTTATAAAAATATTAAAATTAGACGTCTGTAGTTTGAATAAAACAAAGAAAAATACATCTTTTTTGACTACTGGAGTAATAATCCTTTTAGTAGGATTTCTTCTTTTTCCTATTGGTCTAAAACTAGAACATTCTTTTTCTTTTCATAGTCAAAAAAAAGAATGTAAACATTCTAAGACTCATTTTCATTCTTCAGATTTTCATGATCATTTGATTGATATGTTTTTTCAGACCATAGTTAATTATGACTTTGGGTATAAAAACTTATTAAATCAAATTAATATTTCTAAAAAAGAAGTATTCATTTATGAATACTTAGATAATGTGTTTTTTTTAAATAAATTAAAGGCAAGAGGACCACCTTTTACATAGATTTATTATTCAGAAAATCTAAAATTATTTTTAAAAATTAAAACTTATTAAAATGAAAAAGTATTTATTATTATTGTTTGCCTTCGCTTCTTTTGCAGTTGTATCATGTGAAAAAGACGATCATGATGACCATGAAGGGCATGACCATTCTGCAATTATTGTTGATTCTTCAACTAATATTGCATAAAGGCATTTAATTAAAATTTTTAAATATTGATTTTGGCTCTATTCAGGATTTATTTTGGATAGGGCCAAATTTTTATAATTTAAAATCAAAAAAAAACAAACTTTTAGATTTTAAATTAAGATAAGATTTTATAATAGCAGCTCAGTTGCATTAAAAAACAGTTTAAATCATTTAATAGAAAAATTAAATATGAAAAATTACTTAAAAAAAGTTAGCATTATATATATATCATTAGTTACAATCCTAATTTATTCTTGTAGTAAGGATGATCCAGATGGCATTAATGAACAAGAGTATATTTCAAATGTAGTAATGGTAATAAAATCCGATGACGGAGCTACTCAAACTATCGATTGGGATATTAGCGAAATG
>CABXKB010000037.1 GCA_902512755.1 uncultured Bacteroidota bacterium
ATGGTGAAATAGGAAAAGGTTTTATAGAAGCACATCACAGAGTACCTTTATCAGATTTAGATGGTGAATCAAAAACAGAATTAAAAGATTTAGCATTAGTGTGTTCGAATTGCCATAGAATGTTACATAGGGAAATAGACACCTTATCAACCAAAGAGTTAAAAAATAAAATAAAAAGTTAGTTAACAATGAGTATATTGCATAGTACCCTGAAGGATGCTACGACTCCATAAACAAAAGGTTAGCGCTAATCTATAGAAACAAATGCAATGAATGAAGAAATTCTAAGACGTATTAGGTCTAATTATCCAGGAAAAGATTTGGTGGTTAATCAAAGCACACCTGTTTTATCGTTTGGTGACTTCCAGAGTGCTGAGGTGTTTACACTTGGGATTAATCCAAGCAACTTAGAATTCGTAGATAATAAAGGTGAGCTCTTAAAAAATCAACTCAGGAGGCTTCAAACCCTCAGTTCATTGAAGTCTTCAGATTGCTCTTCACTATCAAAAGAGCAGTCCGTCAGAGTTTTCGAAGGTTGCATCGACTACTTCAACAAGAGGCCATACAATTGGTTTGATAAGTTTGGACCAATACTTGAAGCTATAGGATATTCCTTTTATTCCTTACCTTTCGCGGCACATGTTGACCTTGTGCAATGGGCAACCCAAAAAAAATGGGGAAAGATTTCAAAAGGAGAACAAAATATGCTCATTGAGGAGGGAAGGTCATTTTTAGAATATCAGCTACAATCTGAAAATGTGCACACCATACTATTAAACGGAAGAACAGTAATCAATGCTTTCCACGACTGGAGCGATGTGAAATTAGAATATTCATCATTGAACATACCAAAAGGAGGAGAACTAGTAACTGGGTTTTACGAAAATCGGATAAGGATAATAGGCTGGTCAGTTAACATTCAATCATCTTGGGGTGTCACTTCAGAAGACATCTCTAAACTTGCATTGATAATAAAAGAAGTAATAAATAACTAATGAAAAAACCACTATAAATTCTGTTTGAATCTATTACGTTTTATTCGGTTCTGTCGCATTTAAATAAACAATAATAGAAATGTTATGTTTTTAAAATAAAAATGTTTACAGGCCACTATTTTCCAAATCAATTATTAATATTTTTTCTCTGTGTGACATATCTATAAATTAAATAAAATTAATTGTAAAACAAAGATGGAATTTATCAATTACTTTCATGTTCGATAAAACAATCAAAGCATATATAATTTTCCATATTCCTCATATATTTTTTGAAATTCTGAACTGTATAATCAATTTTTTTTTCAGTTCCACATCTCGTACAAAATACCTTTAGTTTCATATTTAGTTATTGTTATTTTCTGTTCTACTACGAATTATATTTGCATCATCATACATTTCATCATAAAGTGCTACCACAAACACTTTATCATCATTCATAGAGACACCAAAACCAATGTCTTTGCACTCTGAACAGAGCATTTGTCTCATTGATAGCTTATTATCAACCTCAACTATCCAAGTTATTGATGCTTCAAGGAAATAATCTCTTGAAAGTTTTATTTCAGTAGTATAAAATATATTTTCCCCGTAATCATTTTCAGAGTGTATGATTTTATCTTGTTCCGCGATTAATTCAGCTCTTTCTTCTGCTATAATATTTAGTTCTTCATTTATAGCTAAAGGCTTCAAATCATAATATCCTCTAAGAGTATTATGAAGGTTTAAAGCAGAGTTTAAGTCTTGTGAGTAACTAATTAAGGGAAGGATAAGTAATAAAATTATTTTTTTCATTTTTTCATTTTTAAGATTAATATTATTATTATCGAATCCAGTAAAAAAAGGCCTCGTATAGGTTGTTGTATTTAACAGAACTTTAACATTTAGAGCTAAAATCAATTTTATATCCTCTTCATTAAGTTCAAGAAGAAAAACAAGGAGTAGAGATATTGTAGATTTTAGGTATATTGAAACATCTACAATAAATAGAATGAAAAAACTATATCTTATCGTACTACTAATACCATTCTTTGGTATAAGCCAAAAGGCTTGTAATGTTTTTGGTAAAATAAAGTTTGTTGAATACGGGGAAGATTACAAGGTCAAATTTGTTGACTACGGTGAGGACTTGAAAATCAAATATGTGAAGTATGGAGAAAGGAAGATTGGAAAGTGGAAAGCTGTGGATTACGGTGAAGACTACAAACTGAAAGTAGTTAAATACGGAGAAGACTTCAAAGCTAAAGAAGTTGAATATGGAGAGGGGTGTAACTAACTTCTTTATTTTTCCAGTTACAATACCTTTAAACCATTGATTCTATTGGCTTTAACCCCTGTTGCAGTACCTACTTTTGTTTAGTTTGTGGAAAAAGTGGGGGATATTGAGAAATGTCTCTATGCAAAAATTCAATTTTTGACGTTTTTTGGCCATTTTTGACTCATTTTGAGCCTTTTTTGGTCATTTTTGGCCAATTTTGGACAGTTTTTGTCATTTTTTGAGTTTTTTGAAATCCTGTTTCTAATAAATAATAGAGTAACTTGAAAAAATCAACTTTAAATCATTTTCGTAAGATGTTTCAAATATATTTAATGGGAGTAATTTATACCATCCTAGGAATAGTTCATTTTACCAATACAGGATTTTACAGACCATTCATGCCAAAATTCTTACCAGCTCATGATTTACTAATTTACTTAAGTGGAGTTGCTGAAATTCTTTTAGGAATAGGAATCCTTTTTCCCCAGACTAGAGTTCTTTCTCTTTGGGGATTAATAGCAATGCTGATTGTATTTTTGATTGTGCATGTAAACATGTTATTTCCTTCTAATGGACTTGGAATTTCACCTTGGATTCTTTGGTTAAGGATACCAATTCAGTTCTTATTAATCTATTGGGCGTTCATCAATTTACCAAAACCAATTTTATAGTTTTTTATAAAATAAAGAATCTTCCAATATTAGTGTCGATTTAAGTCTTCCAGTGTTGATAGTGTGTCGAAAACATGTTGGTTAAGTTACTGACTATCAGTTCGCTGTTGAAAATGTTAATTATTATTCTATTTTATTATAATAAATAAATAATAATAATAAATATATATATATAATAGGGGAATTTTTTTTCGACATTTCTCTCTTAACTCCAATACGCACGATATCTAACGGCGCATGTCAGAGCGACCTTAAACACCCGGTTTAAGCTAATTTAAGGGCGGTTTAAGACGGCCTTAGCAAAGAGTTATGCAATTCAACATATAAAGAAAGATAAAGCCTTAAAAGCCTTTCTTGAGCTTAATTATTTATTATTGTTTATAAGAAGGTAACATTTGTCTTTTCATCTTTCCTGTCCATCAACTGTTTTTTAAAAAACACTTCTACACACTCTTCTTCTTGTTTAGTTGGATACGTTAGATTTTTTAAATCTTTAATAGGAGGGTTTGACTCAAAATAATCAAAAAACTCTTTTGACATAGCATATTCATCATTTGGCTTAGCATCCCCAAATTCATACTTTATAATCTTACCATTTTTTAACTCGCTACTTCCATAGGTATAATCAAATCCATTGTCAACCAATTTATCATTCTCCCAATATTCTGTATGATTAAGTACGATAACTTTTCCATTATTTAACTCATAAAAAGACCAAAAAAATTTATGTTCGTAATCATTAGCATTATCACCACCAGTCATAGTACAACCATAATTTTTGAATTTTACAATATGCAATGCCATAAACCTAATTTACAAATTAAACATCAATTACTATATTGTTGTTGAAAAGCGTTTTTAATGAATTTAAAAAACTTGAGTGGTTTATCCTCTAAGGCAATAAATATTTGCAGAAGGGAAAACTTTAAAAACAAACAAGACATAGTAGAATTTGTTTTTAATGGTGGGGATATTTATAGCTTAAAAGGGGCTAGTTTAATTTCAGGAAATGAAATATATGGTTTCATAAAAAAAGACTTAAAATTATATGAAGCACATTTAGGAAAAACTTTTTTAAACAATGTTAAATCAATCTTTTCAAATGAAGTAAAAAGAGAATTATTTATAGGTGATATAGAATCCAGGCAAAAAAATTTATCTGCTAGAGCAAAAAATGCGCTGATTAATCTTATCACCAATCAACCTGAGAAATGGGAATATTTTATAAACCAAACTATAAATGAAGAATTTTCTTTTAGTGATATAAAAAATGTTGGAAAAGGAGCTTCTTTAGAATTGGATAAATTTAGGAGTTATGTAGTCAAATTAATTTCTGAATATTCAAATAAAGAATTTGCAAA
>CABXKB010000038.1 GCA_902512755.1 uncultured Bacteroidota bacterium
TCTATAGGGCCTCCAAGACTTCCTCCCATAGCTATATTTAGAAGTATATATTGATCATTAAAATATGGCCAATTTTCTAGCGTTTTAACTTCAGGCTGATAGGTAAAATAATGATTATCATCAACAAAAAAATCTATTTTTTCAGCAGACCATTCCATGCCGTAAACATGGAAATTTCGTGAAACATCACTCAAATCAATTTGTTTTACAATAGTATTGCTACCATGAGTGTCTGGAGTGTGAACAGCGCATTGAGTCATTTCAAAGTTTTCAAAAAGCTGTTCCATAATGTCAATTTCTCCACAAGCTGGCCAGCCAACTGTTTCTAGATTACTTCCCAAAGTCCAAATTGCAGGCCAGCTTCCTTGGGCGTTTGGTAATTTAGCGCGCACCTCTAATTTTCCGTAGGTGAAGGAAAGTTTAGAATTTAATCTCGCTGAGGTATAATCTTGTGTTTTACCAGAGTAAGTATATCTCTCTTTTTTAGCAATAATTTTTAGTGTCCCCTCACTTACAAAAGCATTTTCTATTCTATCTGTATAATGTTGTAATTCATTGTTATACCAGCTTCCGTTATTTGGAGCAACTGTTTCCATAAACCACTTGCTGGAATCTAATTTTAGATCTTTCTGATTAAATTCATCACTCCAAATTAAAGAGTATGATTTTTCTGTTGAATTGCTATTATTATTTATAGTTGTTGTTTTAGGGCAGCAGGATGCAAAAAGTATCAAGAATAAAAGTTGAGTTATTTTTATCATTATAATTTTTTTGAATTTATTCAAAAGGATAAAAGATAATTTATAGTTGAAAATATATAGAAACAAAATGTCAGTAAAATTGCAATAATCACTACTCCCTTTGCCAAGTCTTTATCAGTAATATTATTTATCCATTCTATTGTAGGTTTAATCCCTTTGATGAGTATAAAAAACCCAAAAATTGCTAAAGCATAAGCTAATAATTCCATTTTAGTTTGTTCTAAAGGCATAAACACCCGAGCTAGACTGATTATTATTAGCATCAATAGCAATGATTTTCCAATAGTAGGTAGTGTTGTTTTCAACCTCAACTTCAGTAATTGTTTCTTGAGTTTTATATTCTATAACTGTATTTAGTGTCGTTGCATCATTTTGATCAAAATAAACTTCAAACTTGGTTAAGTCGCCGTCAACATCTGATGCATTCCAATTCAGTGAAATAAGATTATTAATATCGGGTGTTACATTTGCTCCCGACCGAGGTGATAAAAGTTCTGGAGGAAAAGGAGCATAGTTTATAATAGCATCTCCTGCTAAATAAAACTTCCATTGTTCACTTTGTTTAACAGTAGATCCCACTTCTCCAATACTTTTTACTATCCAAGCGTAAGGTTCTGACTTGTTAAGTGCAATGGTAATTTGATTTGATGAGGAGGGATAGACTTGGTTTGATTGTGTCGATAAATTTGTAACTAATACTTCATAAGACAAAGTATTAACTGAATTACTCCAACTAAAGTTTACATTACTTTGCATGTCATTAAGTGAATTACCATCTAAACATGTTTCATTATTTTCAGGGCTTATTAGCGTTGCAGCCCCAGGCTCCAAGGGTAATAACTCTTCTTGTGTACAATTGCTCAATAGTAAAAATAAACCTACAAAAAGTAACGCAATTTTTTTCATATTTATTCTTTTATAACTTGAATGGATTGATCAAGTGTGGCTCCTTTAATATTAATAATATAAACTCCTGTTTCATATTTAGCTGTATCTAACTGATAATTTCTAACTCCAAAGGGGAGTGAAATATTTTTATAATCAATAAGCTTTCCATTTGAAGCATATACCCCAATCTCTAATATGTTATCCTGGCCTCCAAAATAAAGCTGTAAGTTTTCTTTAAAGGGGTTTGGTGTATATTTGACCTCATAAGAGTTTAGATAAGTTTGTTGGAATAATCCTTGACATTCTATACCCGTGGAGATTGATATGTTATTGAGTCCTTTATCTAAGTTAACAGTATGCTTACTACTGTTGGTTTGAGTTGTTTTACCGTTATGGGTAATCTGGTAGGCTGATCCGCCCTCTAATGAAAAACTTACATTCTGATTTGTTCTACTAAAGAAGCTATTGACCACAAGCGGACTAGGCTCTGTAATAGTAACCTGAAAACATCGTTCAAATTCTAAAGGATTGACCCCTTCTACACTAACACAAATACTGTAAACTCCAGCAGAAAGCTGATCTAAATTCCAGCTATCTCCTGTAAAACTATCTGATAAAGTGGCACCTCCACTAACTGAAACATTATAGGTTATTGTATCATCGATTACTGAGAGACTTATACTATTCTCCCCAGCACATTTCTCCGTTTTAGACAACGAGAAGTTACTAACAGGTAAATAATAAATCAAACATCCGTCAAGATCAACTAATTCTCCAAGAGGAGTCTCTGGACAGCTATCAAATGGATTCCAAACTCCATCATGATCAAAATCATCAGAAACATCACCTTCGCCATCACCATCAGGAGGGGAAGTGTATGCTCTTAGCGCAACAAACTCTACTTCTGTATTTGACATTAATGGTAATGGAATGTTAGCAACTCAAAGCAGTATGACATTTACATTAAACGCTCCTGTTTCAGGACCTGTTTCAACTCAGAAATCAGTTATTACTTTCACCCCAAATCAATTTATTGCTGATGGGCAGAAAACAGTCATCTTTACTGTTCAGGCAAAAGACAGTCTAGGACAGAACTTCACAAAAGGAGGATCACAAATTAAAATTTTTAGTGGTGATATTAACCTTAGTGTAACTGACAATCTAAATGGAACATATACAGCAAGCTATATTCCAAATGAAATCACACTAGATATAAAAAATCTTATTTTTGGATTTAGTGTAAATAATATTAATGGCTCAAATAGTGGAACTTTAATTTTATATTCTGATTCAGATAAAGATGGCGTTAATAATATAGTTGACGAATGCCCAGTCACAAATGAAGGATACACTGTTGATGAAAAAGGATGTGCATTATATCAGCTGGATAGTGATAAGGATGGTGTTGCCGATGATATAGATCAATGTCCCGATACTCTTCCTATGAGTTCAGCTCAGATTAATGATAACTTTTCATTTTCTCAAACAACCGCTGATGTTAGTGGCACCATCCTTTTGAATAATGTTAACGATATTTTAATTAGCAAATTCGATATGGTGGTAGTTGTTGATGAAAAAGGTTGTGGAGGTGATCAGAGAGACACAGATGGTGATGGAATTGTTGACTCAATAGATAATTGTCCTAAGATTTCTAATCCGGATCAATCAGATAAAGATTTTGATGGTATAGGTGATTTATGCGATACAAATAACCCAATCCCAACTCTTATAAATAATGAAATAAATATTGTTGAGCTTCCTGGAAATGGATTAAAGGTTGGAACCATAAGGGCCACCGATGAAGAAGGAGATCCAATTACATTTACTAACCTTTCGGATTCTTTTGATGGTATATTGTCTCTTGATAATGAGGGTAATTTAACAACATTACCAGGAAGTTCTTTATTGTTTTTTGATTCTCCGCTAAATGGAGCAGCTTTTAATTTCACTTTAAGTGATGGAGAAAATGAAATAGATCTATTTGTTGTAATTAAAATTTTGGAGGATCCTACTCCTAAAATCACAATCACAACTTATGATAATATTGAAGAAGATGCAGAAATAGGAACTGTTGTTGGTATTGTTAGTGCAATTGATCCTCTTGGAGAAACTTTACAATTAAGCCTTTTAGGTGATGGATATTTAGGTTTATTTGAAGATGAAATTAGAACTGTTAAAGAATTAGACTTTGAAGAAAATAAATTTCATTCATTTATTATAGGAGCCTCAAGTCCGGAGTATACCTCTACTAAAGAAGGAGTTTTTAATGTCGTAGATATTCCAAATACCACTTTTACAAGTAGCTTTTTTATATCGATTTTTAGATCTCGTTTTGGAGGTAGTGGTTTCAAAACGTCCAAGGTTGACCACACTAGATATTTTA
>CABXKB010000039.1 GCA_902512755.1 uncultured Bacteroidota bacterium
AAATGGCCTTTAGAATGCAATCCTCAGTTCCTGAGGTTATGGATGTGTCCAAAGAACCAGACTACATATATGATCTATATGGCAAAGAGAGTAGAAACCCTGGTACCTTTGCAGCTAATTGTTTACTAGCTAGAAAATTAATTGAAAAGGATGTAAAGTTTGTTCAATTATATCATCAAGGTTGGGATCAGCATGGAGACCTCCCTAATGCAATTAAAGTTCAATGTAAAGATACAGACCAACCTACAGCAGGTTTAATTAAAGATTTAAAACAAAGAGGATTACTTGAAGACACTCTAGTGATATGGGGGGGTGAATTTGGAAGAGGATCATACTCACAAGGAACTTTGTCTGAAACCAATTATGGAAGAGATCATCATCCTAAATGTTTTACAATATTTATGGCAGGGGCAGGAATTAAAAAGGGTATCACAATTGGTTCAACAGATGATTTTGGGTATAATATCAAGGACCGTCCTGTTCATGTTCACGATTTTCAAGCTACTTTGATGCATCTCTTAGGTATCGATCATGAAAGACTAATATTTAAACATCAAGGTAGACGTTATAGATTGACGGATGTGCATGGCTCTGTTGTTAAAGAAATTCTAAGCTGATGATGAAAAATAACAGACGCCATTTTATAAAAAAAACAGCCTTAGCCACAGGTGTATTAATTAATCCTTTTGAAAATATCTTCCCTATCACAAAAAAAGCAGTTAAAAAAAATCCTATCATTGGTCATGGAGATTTTAGATATCAAGTCGATAAAAAATGGGGTGTCCAGGATCCAAGTCAATTTCCAGTAAATGATTGTCACGAAATGGTCATAGATCGGAATAATCGAATTTTTATGACCACAACCCATCCTAAGAATAATATACTCATTTATGATAGAGGTGGAAAAATTTTAGGTTCATGGGGGACAGAGTATCCTGGAGCACACGGATTAACGCTAAGTGAGGAAGGAGATGAGGAATTTCTTTTCATTACCGACCCAGAAACACACAAAGTTTGTAAGACTACTTTGAAGGGTAGAAAGCTTTTAGAAATCAAAACACCAAAAGAAATCTCTGATTACAAAAGTGAAGATCAATTTAAACCAACTGAGACAACTATTGCTCCTAATGGGGATATTTATGTGGCTGATGGATATGGTCTAGATTTTATTATACAATATGACAAAAGAGGAAATTATATTCGTCATTTTGGAGGTAAAGGAAATAAAGATGAAAATTTTGATTGCTGTCATGGGATTGTCTTTGATTCAAGAGATAAAAATGAAAGCTTACTAATTACCTCTCGTTCTGAAAATGTCTTTAAACGCTTTACTCCAAATGGTAAATTTATAGAGACAATCGAATTACCTTCCTGCTATATCTGTAGACCTGTTCTAAAAAATGGTATACTTTACTTTGCAGTAATCGTGACAAAAGATTGGGGAACTTATGATGGGATGTTAGCTGTTCTTAATAATAAGAATTCAGTAGTTTCTTTCCCTGGAGGAAGTAAACCTATTTATAGTGAAAATAAGCTTATTGCATCTACTTATGATCAAAACACTTTTTTCAACCCGCACGATGTATGTATTGATAATGACGAAAATATATATGTCCCGCAATGGAATTCAGAAAAAACCTATCCGCTAAAATTAACAAGGGTATAAATTCATGGTTTTTTTAGATACTTTAACGTTTTTTGGCCGTTTACATCCTTTATTGGTTCATCTTCCTATTGGGTTTTTAATAATAGCTGTAATTATAAGTGGTAGACGAAGTGATAGGAGTATAAGCTTTAATCGGTTAGTAACATTTATTTGGTTTATTTCTTTTATCGGTGCGGCTTTTTCAGCTGCAATGGGTTGGCTTTTAGCACAAAATGGACACTATACAGAAGATATACTTAACCCCCATCAGTGGACAGGGATATTATTAGTGATGTTAAGTTGTATCGGTTGGGTCTTTCATCTTAGAAATTTCAAAGTTTCTAAAATTATTATACAAATAAATAATACTCTTATAATTATTCTTTTGCTTATTGTTGGTCATCTGGGTGGGAGCCTCACTCATGGTAAAAACTATCTTTATGATTTTGCACCAGAAACAATAAGAGCTGCATTAATTAAAGAAGATGAACCTCTAACGTTTAAAGATCAATCTATAGATTCTATTAGAATTTTCGAAGATGCAATTCAGCCACTTTTTACTTCAAAATGTGTAGCATGTCACAATAATGAAGTCTCCCGAGGAGGTTTAAATATGTCTTCAGCTGAAGGTTTTTTTAAGGGGGGCAAAAGTGGAGCTGCAATAGTTGCAAATGATATTGAAAAAAGTTTAGCCTTTAACCGTATTATTAAATCACAAAATGATGAAAAATTCATGCCCCCAATGGGAGAGCCTTTAACCTATGAAGAGATCCAATTAATAGAATGGTGGATAAATGAAGGAGCGCCTATAGATAAAAGCTTTAATCAGATAAAAGTCAATCCCAAAATACAGGGTTTGTTATTTAAAAAGTACGGTCTGAATACAAAAGCAAAGCCTTGGTATGAGAAGGTCAAATTAAAGCCTTTGCCTGATGATGTATTTTTAGAGCTAGAAAAACATAATTTTATCTCTAGAACGCTTTCTGCTGATAATTCTCTTCTTGATATTCGTTATCATGGTAATTATTTGAAGGATAAAGATCTTATGATTCTCGACAAATATGCACCCTATATAACTTGGTTGAATTTAAGTGATTGTGGACTCCGAGATGAACAACTTAAAAATCTTTCCAAAATGGAAAATTTAACTCGCCTTTACCTCCAGCAAAATAGTATAAAAACGAGTTCATTAAAACCCCTCATTAACCTAAAACACCTTGAAATTTTAAATCTTCATAGTACCAATATAAATAATGAGATTTTTGAATTTATTAATGATTTTGAAGATTTAAAAAAAGTCTACCTCTGGAATACACTATTGACTTCTAAAGATATTTTAAATCGAGCCAATCAATATGAGAACATAGATATCATTGGTGGGTTAAAATAATGAAGTTCTAATTTTATTAGGTGTCATAAACTCTCTTAAATATAATGTGAAGCCTAATTTCTTTCGCTCCATTTTGATTTTACCAACAACACTTGGTGGATATTGGCTTTCATGACACAATAAGGCTTGGAATGCTCTATCATAATGATTTTCAGTAAAAGGAATTTGAACTGTTAAGTAACTCCTTTCTTGTCCACGAATAGTTTTAGATTTATCGTCAGGAATCAAATCACTTGGCATACCAAAATAAAATAATTCAATTGGTTTTTCCCATTTTTGTGACACAAAAATCTGAGTTACAGATGCTCCTACTAATCGATGATCCATATGAGTAGTTGCACCATCGGGGCCCCAAGTAATAATTGCATCGGGTTGTATTTTTTTAATTATGTCTTTTAGTTCAAATAATAAATTCTGTACATGAGGTATGTGACCATCAAATCCTTCTCCTGCTTTTAGCTGATCATGATAATCCAAATGAATAAGATTAACCCCTAGTACTTCAGCTGCACAAAGCATTTCATTTTTTCGAATTTCAGCGAGCCGGTCTCCTGCCTCGTAATCTGAATACTCATTTACGCCAAGACGGCCGTCTGTAGCAATAACCAAAGTAACATCTACGCCCTCTTCTACAGACTTAACTAAAAAGGGTGCAATAGTTTGCTCATCGTCAGGGTGGGCAAATATCGCAAGTAATTTATTAGTGGGTTTTTGAGCATTCAGATGAAATCCGTTTATCAAAAGTGATAGAAGACATATTTTAATTACACTTAATTTCATTGGTTACATTATTATTAATTTGACTAAATTTCAAAAATCAATTTACTA
>CABXKB010000040.1 GCA_902512755.1 uncultured Bacteroidota bacterium
TTTGCTCTTATTTTATTGATTTTTTTGTTTTTCAATAACTATTATTCTCTTTCAAATCATATGTTTATAGGAATTTCATTGCCTATAGGGCTTCTTTGGTTTTTTTATCAGGGTAGAATCATTATTTTTCATTTTCGTTCTAATCCTAGAGAAATTCTCTACATAATTCTTTATCTTTGCACATCAAAAATTATACCCTGGTATTGGTTTTATATTTTTATGATAGAATCAAAATTGTAATATAGCATGATTATGAAAGTAAAAACAATTTTGGTTTCACAACCTGAACCTTCATCTGAGAAATCTCCTTACAAAAGACTTCAAGAAAAACATAAATTGACTATAGACTTTAGACCCTTTATTCATGTTGAAGGGGTTGACGCTAAAGAAGTGCGTCAACAAAAAATTGATTTTAAAAATTACGATAATATAATATTAACCAGTCGTAATGCAGTTGATCATTTTTTTCGTCTATGTAAAGAAATGCGTTATTCAGTCCCAAATACAACCAAATATTTTTGTCTATCAGAAGCAGTTGCATATTATCTTCAAAAATATGTGATTTATCGAAAGAGAAAAGTTTATGTAGGAAAAGGAAAAATAGGGGATTTAGAAAGTGTTCTAAAAAAATTTGAAAAAGAGACTTTTCTTTTTCCCACTTCTGATATTCTAAAAAAAGATGTTCCTAACTTTCTTGATAACCTTAAATTAAAATGGACCCGGGCAATTTTATATCGAACTGTAGTAAGTGATTTGTCAGATTTAAGAGATGTTTATTATGACATTCTCGTGTTTTTTAGCCCATCGGGAATTGAGTCATTATTTAAAAATTTTCCCGACTTTAAACAAAACGAAACTAGAATTTCAGCTTATGGAAATTCAACGATCAAAGCTGCAGAAGATGCTGGCCTAATTGTTCAGATTAAAGCGCCTACTCCCAAAAGCCCTTCTATGACAATGGCTATCGAGAATTATGTTGAAAAAATTAAGTAGTTTTTTATTTTTTAATAACTAGGAGCTTTAAAAATTCTAGAGGAATTAAAAAACTTTTTAAATTTATTTATTTATTTTTTATGAAATTATAATTTCATTAATCTATTATTAAGTTTTAACTTTATTTTTTAACCATATATTTTCTATAAAAATAAAATATTTAAATAGTTTGAAAATAATAAAGCAAACTGTCACCATAGACGGAATAGATAAGATCATTATAAAAAATCTTTTACAAGACGCAAGAACCCCAATTCATTCTATTGCTAAAGCTACTGGGATTTCTGGTGCAGCAGTGCATCAACGTCTAAAAAAGCTTGAAAAGGCTGATGTAATTTCTGGCTCACAGATTGTCTTAAACCCAAAAGTGCTTGGATTTAAAACCGTTGCTTTTATTGGCATATACTTAGATAAAGCAATGCGAAATCCTGAGGCGGTAAAACAATTAAAGAATATTCCTGAAGTAATAGAATGTCACTATACAACCGGAAACTGGAGTATTTTTGCGAAGCTGTTATGTCGAGATAATGAACATCTGATGGAATTACTTAATAAAAAAATACAATCAGTGGAGGGTGTTTCAAGAACAGAGACTTTTATTTCTTTACAAGAACAGATGAATAGACAAATTGCATTTTGATTAATTTCTTCTACCACCAAAAACTTGAAAAGCAAAATAAACTAACGTAGCCAAAGAGGACAAAGCAGCAACCACATATGTTCTAGCAGCCCACTTCAATGCATCTTGAGCTCCTGCTAATTCCTCTCGAGATACTATATTTTCCTTTGTAGCCAAGCCAAAGCACGATTACTTGCATCGTACTCTACTGGTAGGGTAATAAAACTAAATAAGATGCCAATTGCAAAAAGACCCACTCCAATCACTGCGATCTCAAATCCAAATGGAATAATATTCATAAGTATAAGTCCACCAATGATAACTATCATTGAAATATTAGAGGTTAGACCAACAACTGGTTCAAAAGAAGATCGCAACTGTAGCCATTCATATCCGTTAGCATTTTGAACTGCATGTCCGCATTCATGTGCAGCTACCGCAGCAGAAGCTGTATTACGCTCATTAAATACTGATTCGCTAAGGTTTATAGTTTTCTTTTGAGGATTATAATGATCTGTTAAGGAACCTCGAACTGAAATTACCTTGACATCTCGAATTCCATGATCATATAACATTTGTATAGCAACCTCTTTTAATGGACATTACGCTACGCAGCTGAATTTTAGAATATGTTTTAAACTTTCTTTTCAAAGTATTACTCATCCATATACTAGCTGCGGAAATGATGATAAAAAAGAAATAAGAACTTCCCATGTTTTTAAAAATAGTTGAAACTTTTAAATTAACAAAGCCATTATTTCAACTTTAGTTTATAATAAATAATTATAATTTGAAGTATGGCAGCAATCAAATTTGCAAGCATCACTGAAATGCTTCTAATCAACATGCCATATGTAAACCAAAGTATTACACCTGTTAACATAAAAAAATACATGCTCAAAGAAACTCCGTCAGAACTCTTATATTTCCAAATTTTATAAACTTGAGGTAAAAAAGAACCTGTAGTCAAGCAAGCAGCTGTCAATCCAATAATTTCGATCTGCAGCTCTGTCATTAGAAAACAATATTGATAATTTTATTAGAAATAATTACCCACTTTTTAGGTGTTTTTCCTTTCAAGTATTGGTCAGTTCTCTTATCCATCAGTATTGCTTTTTTAATATCTTTTTGATCTAAACTTAGTGACAAAGAAATGGTAAAGCGCATCTTTCCATTAAAAGAAACAGGGTAATTTTTTTTATCTTCCACCAAATAAGATTCATTTACTAAAGGAAAAGGATTATATGACAAAGTACTACCATTTCCTAACTTCTCCCAAACCTCTTCAGACAAATGAGGAGCAAAAGGAGATAAAAGCAGAGTTAATGGAGTAAGAATTTCTCTTCTATGACAGTTTAGAGTTGTCAATTCATTTACACAAATCATAAAGGAACTAACACATGTATTAAAGGAAAAATTTTTAATATCAGTAGTGACTTT
>CABXKB010000041.1 GCA_902512755.1 uncultured Bacteroidota bacterium
TCTACTTTTTTCTATTTTATCATCATATCCCTTAGGATCGACTTTCCATATAGACCAGCTCTTTTTATGACCCTTTTTAACGGCTTCTTTGTGATATTCACTCCATAATTTTTCGGTTTTCAAATATGCGTCTTCCATACCTTCGTTTAAAGTAACAAAAGAACTTGCAGCATACTGAGAAAATCCAAGAAGAGGAAATAAAATTAATGCTAATAATATTTTTTTCATTTTAATTGATTTATGATTAATAATAAGTTCAAGATATAAATAATAGATTAAAATTTAAAAGTACTATAAAAAGATCAAGCTAAGTTGGTAATGTAAATAATGATTTTTTTACATCATTTTTTAGAGTAATTAAGGACAAATTTCATACTCGTGTTTATCTTCCTGAACTTAATGAAGAGGATATGCCGATGATTTAACCTCCAGGACAAGTTTCCCAAACAGGTTTATTAGCGTTTGTTAGGGCAGAATTTACTGCAAAATTAGATGGTTCAGATGTAATATTTGTAACACACCATCCAGACAAGTCTTGATTAAAAGAATTTGCATTATAAAACATTACAATCATACCATCAGAAGCAACAGCAGAAGTATCCCAATTGCCTATGTTTTGATTAAAAGAATTTGCATTTTGGAACATATTCCAAAACCTAGTTACACTAGAAGTATCCCAGTTGCCTATATTTTGATTGAAAGAATTTGCATTCTTGAACATTGCCTCCATATCAGTAACTTTTGATGTGTCCCAGGCACCTATATTTTGATTAAATGCACTTCCCTCTGAAGCCGCTAGAAACATCTGGGCCATATTAGTAACTTTAGAGGTATCCCAGCTACCTATATTTTGATTAAATGTTTTTGCCCGAAAAAACATCCCATTCATTGAAGTAACTTTAGAAGTATCCCAAAAACTAATATCAGAATTAAAAGAGCTATTTTCAAAAAAAAGCTGTGACATATTGGTAACCAATGTAGTACACAAATTCACATTCCCTGCAGCAATTTGACCTGCAATAGTTGAGTCGTTTACTGCTGTATATGTTGTTCCATTAATTACAGCTGTATCTCCAGCAGATGCATTAGGACATTTACATTTCCCATTTTCAATATAAATACCTGACCTATCAATTGATGAATTATTCCCACCAGTAGTAGTTCCCGCTGTATTCGTAACTATAGGCGCATTTACTGTTACTTGAATTTCTTGATTAATTTCACAGGCTGCATTACTAATAGTAGTAATCGTTCCCTTATATGTGCCAGCTGAAGTAAAAGCAGGAATAATTGTAATGATGTTACCCGACTGCGTATAATCAAGTCCAGTAACGTTAAGTCCAGAAACTGAATTATCATATGAAACAACTATAGGGACCATATTATTTCCTAACTCTATTTCTTGAAAATATGAGCCTGAAACAAGAGTCAAAGAAGCAGAACTTTGATTTTTGCTCAAAGTAACAGTTTGTGACACTTGACTACAATTAGCATTTCCGTCAGATGTGAAGACAGAAAACGTGTATGTGTCAAGTGTAAATATTGGTGTACCAGATATAGTTAATGTTCCACTACTAATACTTGATTGTAATCCAGATGGCATTGTACTAACATTTATAGCAGTGCCTGTTCCTCCAAATTCATAAACTATAGATTGCATTGCATCACCATCACATAACTCCTGTATGGGCGCTCCAGATCTAAGAGATAGTGTTGAACAATCACATTCTAATTCAAAGCTGGTGGCGCTGTCATATGTCCATCCTGAAGGCACTTGTTGGTAGATCTGTTGACTAACTTTTACACAACTTAAACCAGTATTTCCTGATAGGTTTAAAGAGGTGATATTATTGTTTTGTGATAGGTCTAATTCTGTTAAACCTGTATTACTTAGATTAAGAGTAGTTAGCTTATTAAGATTAACAAGTGGTACTGATGTTATTGTATTCCCACTTAAATTTAAGTTTGATAGGTTTACAAATTCTTCTAGTCCTGTAAAGTCTGTTATCTGCCTGTTGCTCAAGTCTAATTGAGACACACCAAGCATACTTGAATCATCAATATAACTATCAATAGTAGTATCGTATCCAGTATCTACAAGTGCTTGTTCAAAGTTCTGGTCTGGGATATAGGTTCTGTTTTGCTGATAGGTCTGAACTCTACTTCCAACAACATCAAATTGGAATAAAGCTGTGATATTAAGATTTAAACTTATCTGTCCTTGATTTATTTGAACATTTGAAATAGAACCAATATTATTTAAAGTAATTGCATTATTAGATGTTACAGAATAAGTGCCGCTAATTTGTCCTGAAGAATAGTTAAGTCTAAAGGAACGGTTGCGATTGAATATTATACTATATACATTGAAGTTAGCCAGTTTTTGTTGTTGACTTAGGGGTGGTCTATCCTTCTTTTTAATCTTCCATTTTCCAACAACTTCATTAAATAAATCATATTCAAAAACAGCCTTTATGAGTTTTGGTTCTGAAATAATTATGTCAAAGGGATTTTGTTCAGTAAGTACTCCTGAATCTTCCCACTCAATAAAGTCAGAGCCTTCACCAGCAGTCGCTGTTAATCTAACTGTAGTCTCATATTCATAATCAGTAGATTTTGAAGTATTAATTATTTCTTCTTCTACAGTTCCCTCGCCTTGAGTTAACACCCTTAATTCATAAGATAGTTTCTTAAAAGTGGCAGTTACATTTTTGGGTTTATCAATAGTGATTTGTACGGGGTTTGTGTCTCCACTTATATCTCCTGACCAACCGGTAAAATAATATCCTTTTGATGGAACAGCCTCTAGCTGTACTGTTGTTCC
>CABXKB010000042.1 GCA_902512755.1 uncultured Bacteroidota bacterium
GACGGATCAAGGGTAGCTATTGGATCAACCTATAATGATGGAACTAGCTCAAGTGCAAGTGACGACAGAGGACATGTAAGAGTTTACACGGCAGGACCTACTACATCACCAGCAACTCTCACCATCACCTCTAATGATTCGGATAATATTATTACTACAGGTCAGGTAACACTTACTGCAACTTTCTCACAAAATATGACCGCCTCTCCAACAATTTCTATAACTGGGGTGGTTACTAATGTAGCTATGACACAAAGTAGTACTGCAGCAGTATGGACCTACTACTGGCAAGTACCTTCTAATATTTCTTCGGGTACTACACTAAATGTTACCGCAACTGCAACCGATACAAATAGTTTACCCTACTCCGGAAATGCTTCCCTTACCCTTACCATAAGCCCTAAGTTTTACTTGGCATCCAATGGAGTGACAATTAAATGTTCTGGATGTAGCGCAGGAGATACGGGCATGGTTAGTGGAACTCTATATACCGCTGTTAATAATTCTTCTATTGCAGCTCAAATTTCTGCTAGCAACTACAACTTAGTGACTACTCTTGTCACTGATATGAGTGATCTTTTTGATGGGAATACTTCTTTTAATACGGATATTGGTTTTTGGGATACTTCGAATGTTACTAACATGCAATTCATGTTCGATGCAGCACGAACATTTAATCAAAACATTGGAGCTTGGGATACATCAAAAGTAACCAATATGGAAAACATGTTCACAGCAGCAGATGCATTCAATCAAAACATTGGAGCTTGGGATACATCAAAAGTAACAAAAATGAATGCTATGTTTATGAGTGCAGATGCATTCAATCAAAACATTGGAGCTTGGGATACTTCAAAAGTTACCAATATGAATTCTATGTTTTCAGGTGCACTTGCATTTAATAATGGGGGTAGTAATACCATAAATAATTGGGATACATCAAGCGTTACTACCATGGACCAAATGTTTTATCAAACAAATGCATTCAACCAAAACATTGGCGCTTGGAATACATCAAAAGTTACTATTATGCGTTTGGTTTTTAAGCTAGCTACTGCATTCAATCAAAATATTGGTAATTGGAATACATCAAGTGTAACCGAAATGACTGAAATGTTTTATGGTGCGAGTCTCTTTAACCAAGATGTCTCTGGGTGGTGTGTGAATAGAATAGGATCTGAACCCAATAATTTCAATAGTGGGGCTGATTCTACTTGGAGAAATGATGCTTCCAAACAGCCCGAGTGGGGAGTATGTAATTCCAATGTATCGGTAATTTTATCTGATACCGATGCAGATAATCTATTAGCCGCTTCAGATACAGTAACAATAACAGCTGCCTTTACTGAAGCAATGAATCCTGCTCCAACGATCTCTATTACAGGAGTAGTTACAAATGTTACTATGACTGCCCTTACAGGAGCTGAAAAAGCTGTCCAAATTGGAGAGACGCTGTATGGATCGGGTGTAAATGATCAATTTGGTGTTGTTGGTGGGGCTAGTGGTTATGGAGATACACATTTAAGTAAAAATGGGAAAGTTTTTGCATTTGCAAGTGGGGATAATGCTACCGGTGATTTTTATAGATTAATTGTTTATGAGCTTGTAAATGGTACTTGGACAAATATTACTGGTAATCTTCCGCAAACCCTTGTAAATGGTGCTAAACAAAATACTATGGCTTTAAGTCGAGATGGACATACTATTGTAATAGGAGCATATAATGTTACAAGTAGTAATTCTGGCGCTGGAAGAATATATGCCTACCGATATAATGGTTCTTCTTGGACTCGATTAGGAGATGATAATGATATGCGGGGATATTGGCAAAATTATGAATTGGGCCATCATGTCGATATATCCGATGATGGAAACAGGATTTTTGCTAATGGACAAGGTAAATCAAGTAATGAGGCAGATGGGGGTTATATAAATGTTTATGATTGGGACGGAACTGATTGGAATATACATAAAAATAGTTCTGGGAATACTAAATGGTCCTTTAGAGATGCTTTATCTCTTGGCAGTGATGGTAGAAATTTTGGGGGTAGTGGAATGTCTGTAAGCTCTGATGGGAACCGAGTTATTGTTCAAACAGCGACTTCAGATGTAATATCTACATGGGATTATACCCCTTCAGGTTCAGCTTCGTGGACGATGACCCCTGGTTATCTTACTCCGCCTTATACAGGCTATTTAGGGAGAGGTTTACAAGTTTCTGATGATGGGAATACACTTATTATCGGTGTACAACAACAGGATAGTGGAAGTGGGCAAAGTAGCGTTAATCAAGGAAATGTATTTGTATACTCCTGGAATTCGGGCACATCTACTTGGACACTTAAAGGGTCAAACATGCCAATTGTAGGTTCTAGTTTAACAAATGGGGAATACTTAGGGAGACATGTTTCAATTAGTTCAGATGGAAATAGAATTTCATTTGGAAATTTTGAAAGTGCAGCTGATAGAAGAGGAAAAGTAGCGATTTATGACTATAATGCCTCCTCAAACCAGTGGGTTGAATATGTAACTCTAATTAGTGATAAATCTTCTACAGTAGCTCGAAGTTCAGAGCTTAGTGGTGATGGAAATAGAATTTTAATAGGTGATAATTTTTTAGATGTTGGTGATATTATTTATAATCAAGGATCAATAGAAGTTTATCAGCTCGGAGGCTACAAGTATGTCTGGGATGTAGACAGCGGAGGCGCTCCAGCTAATGGCACCTACTACGCCACTGTTGCTGGTACCGCTAGTGCTACAGGAGGCACTTATTCAGGAACA
>CABXKB010000043.1 GCA_902512755.1 uncultured Bacteroidota bacterium
CTTCGGATAAAAAAAATGTTACGTGTTGCATTTGGTCAAACAAAAATGGTTAGTCGCCCTCTTTCAGGTATTCTTCATCTGGTTGTATATTTAGGTTTTATATTTATTAATATTGAATTGCTTGAAATTGTTTTAGATGGTATCACCGGAAAACACCGTCTTTTTGCTCCTTATCTCGGATCATTTTACAATTTCTTGATTGCTACGTTCGAAGTTTTCGCATTACTTGTTTTGATTGCCGTATTTTTCTTTTGGACTCGCAGGAACGTTATAAAAATAAAACGTTTTTGGAAAGATGAAATGAAAGGCTGGCCTAAACAGGATGCGGACAATATTCTCTATTTTGAAGTGGTTCTAATGATTTTATTCCTCTCAATGAATGCTACAGATAGTTTGTTGCAAGAGTTTGGGGCAATTAATTATGTTCAAGCGGGCAGTTTTCCAATTTCTCAATTTATTACTCCTCTATTTGAGGAATTTAAATTAGAAACATTAATAGTTTTTGAAAGAACCTTTTGGTGGTTACATATTTTAGGAATTCTTACATTTTTAAATTATCTCTATTATTCAAAACATTTACATATCCTTTTGGCTTTTCCTAATACTTATTTTGCTAATCTTGAAACAAAAGGAAAATCTAGCGTTAATCCGCACATAAAAAAAGAGGTTCAACTTATGCTTAATTCAAAATTATCAATTCCTGAAACATCTTTATCCCCCCCTGATAAATTTGGAGCGATAGATGTTTTTGATTTGAGTTGGGTACAATTAATGAATTCATATAGTTGTACTGAATGTGGTAGATGTAGTAGTGAATGTCCAGCTAATATTACAGGTAAGAAATTATCCCCAAGAGGCATTATGATGAAAACTCGTGACCGTTTAGAAGAGGTTGGAAGAAATATAAATGAAAACAATGGTAGGTTTGTGCCTGATGGAAAACAATTATTGGATGATTATATTAAACCAGAAGAGCTCTGGGCATGCACATCTTGTAATGCTTGTGTAGAGGCATGCCCTATTGAAATTGATCCACTATCTATTATCATGGAAATGCGGCAATATTTAACATTAGAAAAATCCGCAGCTCCGATTGAGCTTAATTCGATGATGGCTAATATTGAAAATAATGGGGCTCCATGGCCTTTTAGTAACCAAGATCGTTTGCAATGGGCGAACGAAGAATAATTAAAACCAATTAATATGCACCGACAAGAAGCTGAAAATTATTTACACAAAAAAGTTGAAGATGGGGAGCTAATTAGCCCAGTTCTTCCTGATGGTATCAAAAACTATTTAATTGATATTGATGGGACAATCTGCGATGATATTCCAAATGAGGAACCTGAGCGCATGTTAACTGCCAAGTTATATCCAGACGCATTAAAAACCTTGAATAAATGGTATGAAGAAGGTCATTTAATATGTTTTTTTACATCTCGTGTTGAGGACCACAGAAGTGTGACGGAGATTTGGCTAAAAAATAATGGCTTTAAATACCATAGCTTAGTGATGGGAAAACCTCGAGGAGGAAATTATCATTGGATTGATAATCATTTAGTTAAAGCAACACGTTACAATGGAAAGTTTACTGATTTGATAGAAAAAGAAGTAACAATTGAAGTTTTTGATGACGGGGAATCAGCCTCCTGATTGGCATATTATAATATATACAACTATATCCCACTAAATACAATTATAGCTTCTTTTGAGGTTTATACTTTATTTTTTTGTTTTAAACTAATTTAAAACAATGACACTGTGTCATTTTTTATTTATAATTTTGAATTAAATATATTTCAATAAATGAAAGAATAATAATTGAAATATTTGACGATGGTCAATTAGTATCCTAAGTATGAAATTAAACGTTCCTACACTAGCTCAGCTTGCTGCTGAAGGTAAAAAAGCATCAGTATTGTTTTGGGTTGGTTGTGCAGGTAGTTTTGACGAACGAGCAAAAAAAATAACAAAAGCATTTGTCAAAATTCTAAATCAAACCAAGACTAATTTTGCAGTACTGGGAACAGAAGAAACTTGTACTGGAGACCCTGCAAAAAGAGCAGGAAACGAATTTCTATTTCAAATGCAAGCAATGCAAAACATAACTACAATGGATCAGTATGGAGTTACAAAAAATTGTTACTACATGTCCTCATTGTTTTAACACCTTTAAAAATGAATACCCTGAAATGGGTGGTAATTATGATGTCATTCATCATACACAATTCTTAAAAAAATTAATTAAACAAGGTGTTTTAAGTATCGAAGGAGGAATTTATAAAGGAAAGCGGATAACATATCATGATCCTTGTTACTTAGGCCGTGCAAATAAAGTTTATGAAGCCCCTCGTGATCTTATTAAAAAATTAGATGCGGAATTGCTTGAAATGAAATCCTGTAAATCAAAAGGTTTATGCTGTGGTGCAGGTGGAGCCCAAATGTTTAAAGATGCTGAAAATGGAGATAAAGAAGTCAATATTGAAAGAACAGAGCAGGCAATAGAAACCCAGCCAGACATTATTGCAGCTGCTTGCCCATTTTGCAATACTATGATGACAGATGGAATAAAAAGCAAAGAGCAAGAAGGTAAGATTAAGGTTATGGATATCGCGGAATTAATTGCTAATGCAAATGATCTATAATTCATGCATATAACATTCGACAATTTGCCCGATGACTCTCGAATTTGGATATATCCTTCAAACCGTCCGTTTTTAAAAGATGAATTAGAAACTCTGCGTATTGA
>CABXKB010000044.1 GCA_902512755.1 uncultured Bacteroidota bacterium
TTGTAGCTTCAGAACTTGGATTGGCCCTTTCTAAAAGAGGCCACCACATTCATTTCATTACCTACAGCCTTCCTGTACGCTTAGAGGCTTTAAACGATCCCAAAATCTATTTTCATGAAGTCAATGTTCCAGACTATCCATTATTTAAGTATCAGCCATATGAGTTAGCTCTTTCGAGTAGGCTAGTAGATGTTGTAAAATCCAATAATATTGATGTGTTACATGTCCACTATGCAATCCCTCATGCGTACGCGGCATATATGGCAAAAAAAATGCTTTTAGATATAGGAATTCAAATTCCTATTGTTACAACCTTGCATGGCACTGATATAACATTAGTTGGAAGTCATCCTTTTTACAGTCCTGCAGTAAACTTTAGTATTAATCATTCAGATCGAGTTACTGCTGTTTCTGAAAGCTTAAAGAAAGATACTCTTCGACTATTTGATATAAAAAAGGAGATTAATGTTATACCAAATTTTATTGATATAGAAAAAATTAAATCCAAAGGTAAACCTTGCGAAAGATCTCTTTTAGCAGAAAAAGAAGAAAAAATATTAACCCACATAAGTAATTTTAGACCCTTAAAACGCATTATGGATGTTATTTCAATTTTTGAAGGCGTTCAGCAAAAAATAAAATCCAAACTTATGATGGTTGGAGAGGGGCCAGAAAAGGAAAAAGCCATTCAATATGTTAATCATAATGGGTTGGAGAATCAAGTATTGTTTTTAGGCAACAGTAATGAGATCGATAAAATTCTATGTTATTCAGATCTTTTTCTTCTGCCCTCTGAAAAAGAAAGCTTTGGGCTTTCTGCTCTAGAGGCTATGGCTCATGGTGTACCAGTGATCTCATCTAATGCTGGTGGTATACCTGAGGTGAATATGCATGGTAAAACAGGTTATTTGTCAAAAGTTGGTGATACTGAAAGCATGGTTTTAAATGCATTGATTTTATTAAAGAATGAGAGTCAGCATGAAGTGTTTAAAAAGCAAGCACAAGAACAAGCAGAAAAATTTAATTTACAAACTGTCGTTGATCAGTATGAAAACATTTATGTTAATGCAATAGAAACCATTTAGAATCAATTATTAATGTGTTATTTTGGATGATAAATACTTTTTGCATTTTCATATACACTTTCCTTATTTAAAGTCATTTTTTTTGTTCTGAAACCAGCATACATTTCCATTTGATCATCGTAATGAGGGGAATCGGGATGGTCTGAACTGCCATATGAAATAACTGACTCAATCTCGGGACCCTTTGAAGTAAATCGAACAAGCTCTATGTATGACTCGCCACTTACTACTTTTACTTTTCCGTCCTTATAGGGCTTAGAGGACATTGCAGTAATAACATCAGGAAGTCCGAAAATAGGAAGTTCTTTATTGCCTCTAATCAACTTTTGATAATCGCCTAATTTCACTTCCGTAGTTTTGAAGTGGTTTAATAAATATCGTTTAGAATTTCTTAATGCCTGAACGATAAATGAAGCAGGGAAAATTTTCGGTTCTGGCATTTTACTGTAAAAAGGTCTTAATTGATCATAAAGGACAGCAAATATTCCTGCTCCAAGGGAATTTGCGTTTGCTTTACGATCCCAATTTTGTATGCGTTTAATTAATAATTCGATATCTGGATACTGTTTTGCATCTATAATCTCTAGATAATGTATGTCCATCCAATTGAAAGCATAAGGATTAGGGTATTGTCTATCATATTTTATTCGTTTAAAATCATCGTAGTCAATTTTTTTATGCTGATCTATGAGTTGTTTTAATCGTTTAGAACGATTGTTGTCATATGTTTCAAAACCCATATTCGGATCAAAATTTGAGGGATTAGGGTTGTCTTCCTCTGCAGATGATTTAAAAGGAGAATGATTTGCATTATAGAAATAACCAGATTTAGGTTGAAGCACCTGAGGAAGGTCTTCAAGTTCATAGATTTCAGTCCACAATGTTTCTCGTGTATTCCCTGGGACAACACCTTCCCAACTATAATTCTTAGCTCTTTTTGGAATAAGACCATTAGAAATATAGAAAATCGTATCATTTCTATCTGCATATCCAATATTATAACCAGGAAGTGCTCTCATCTTTAAGGCCTCGTAAAACTCACTAAAGTTACTTGCCTTATTCATTCTCCACCATTGCTCTAGGGCTCTAATTTCATATAATGCAGGTGTTCTAACTGCATAAAATCCAGACTTATTTTTTAGAGTTGGACCATATATGCTATTGTAATATTTCTTTTTTATGGAAATTGGAATTCCCAAAAATTTAAAACGAAGTTTTGCTTTTTTTTGCTCGAGCATTAAATAGGTACTATCTACACGATATTGCATTTTCTTTTCAGGATGCATTTCCAATGCAAAAACATCAGTTTTATCTGGTTGGTTTACTGTGTGTGCCCAAGCTAAATTTTCATTTGAACCAATTAAAATATTTGGGCTTCCAGCAAATAAAGCTCCTAAGATATTTGTTCCTTCTTCACTGCAGAGGTGTGCTTCATACCAAGAAACAGGTCCATCTAGAGGTTGATGAGTGTTAATAGCTAAATAAGTAGATCCGTCTTTGGTTTTTTTACTATTAAAAGCAAATGTGTTTGAGCCTTTATGCTGCTCTTCATTTGAAAAGGCATAAGAAAGTTTATCATTAATAATCTTAGATA
>CABXKB010000045.1 GCA_902512755.1 uncultured Bacteroidota bacterium
TATAAAATAGGACTGGAATTTAACTCAAATTATGAAAACGACAGCATAAGGGAACTTGAATTTAGGCAAAAAAAAGCATGGAATAAATCTTTTAAAAAACCCCTTGATCTAGATGGTAAATGGCTAATGGCAGGAAGAATGACTGATAATGGAGAAAGGAGAAGAGATGTTTCAAAGCCAAGAAAAACAATGAAAATTCTAAAGGATGGATATTTCCAATGGATTGCATTTAACACGGAAACATTTGAATTTTTTGGATCAGGAGGAGGTTTTTATTCAGCGGATAATGGAATTTATACAGAAAATATCGAATTTTTTTCTAGAAACAATAAAAGTGTAGGACGGGTATTACCTTTTCAATATAGTATTAAAGGAAATGACTGGCATCATAAAGGCAAAAGTAGTAAGGGAAATCCTATGCATGAAATCTGGAGCAACCGAAACCCATAAACTTTAGCCTAAAAGTTTTAAAAGAAAAACTTAACTGACAAATAAACTAATCTAAATCTATAAAATGAATTATGATATCCAGTAAAGAATTGGTAGACTTATTAAGTCTTGAAAAAAAAACGGACCAACATTTTATTGGTAAAAACTATAAAACGGCATGGGGACGGGTTTTTGGCGGTCAAGTTTTAGGACAATCGCTTCATGCTGCCTATCAAACTGTTTCAGAGGATCGAATTGCACATTCTATGCATGGATATTTTATTCTTGGAGGGGATATTAATATTCCAATAGATTATCATGTGGACACTATTCGCGATGGTAGAAGTTTTACAACTAGGCGCGTGGTAGCATTTCAAAATAGTAAAGCAATTTTCAATATGGCCGCTTCTTTTCATATTAAAGAGGAAGGAGAAAGCCATCAGATAGTAATGCCTAATGTTCTTACGCCTGATTTATTACTCACTGATATTCAACAAGCGGAGGTTTTACAGAAAAAAGATCCTGAACGATTTCAACGCTTGATGAAATCCCATCCCCAAATTTTTGAATTTAAACCCGTAGATAAAGCAATCTATTTACAAACCCGTAATTCACCTCCTTTAGCTCATATATGGTTTCGAATAAAAGACAAAATTAAAGTTGATATTCCTTTACAACACCAAATACTTGCATTTGCATCAGATTATAGTCTTTTACTTTCTGCTACATTACCTCATAGAGAAAAACTAATGAATGCAAAAGTATACTACGCCAGTCTAGATCACGCACTTTGGTTTCACAGAGAGTTTAAGATAGATGAATGGCTCTTATATGCCATAGAAAGCCCTAGCGCTTCAAACGCAAGGGGCTTCTCAAGGGGAAGTATTTTTGACAAAAATGGAGTAATGGTAGCTTCTGTTACTCAGGAAGGATTAATGCGAAAATATAAATGATAATTAAGACAAAATTAAGACTGTTTTTTTTAATTCTAATTTGCTTACTAAAATTCTCATTTGCCCAAGAGTATGATAAAGTTAACGGTGTTTGGAATGCTGCTTTTTTAGACTTTCCCCTTTCTGAAAAAATAAGTTTTAGAACAGAGTTGCACCTAAGGACAATATCATATTTTAGTGTCTGGAATCAACATCTCTTTAGACCCCAATTATCATACAAAGCTTCAAAAAATGTTTCTTGGAGGGGGGGGTATACATTTCTTAGAAATTTTGATCAAGATGTAACAAAAGATCCTAGAATTCGAAATGAACACAATATTTGGGAACAAGTTCAATTTATTCTACCATTAAAAAAAGCGTCTTTTAGCACATGGATTAGATTAGAACACCGTTTTCAGGAAGAACTTCCTTTAAAAAAGGATAAAAGCTTAAGAAGTTTTGATTTTTCTAGCCGTATTCGATTTCGGTTAACTTTTCAAAAATTATTGTCTCAATCAGATGCTAAGATTCCTACTAACCTTGTTTTTTATAATGAAATTTTCACTCTTCTTAATCCTCCTGGAATTCCATTTAAGTTCAATCAAAATTGGACTTTTCTAGGATTACGGGTTAAATTAAGTGATAAGTTATCAATCAATTCTGGGTTTCAAAAAAACACTATTGCAAAGTCAAGCGAAAATTATTTAAAAAACAGATTATGGAATACCATACTGTTTTATAAATTTTAAAGACCTACTTTAGAGAAGTATTCAACTAAAAGTTATTCAATGCGATTTTTTAGCCCCTTGAGAATCTTTCTGATTTTTTTATTTATTGGCAATAGTTTTGGCTTTTGTCAAAAAACATTTTTTGAAGCAGGACCTGGGAATTATTGGTTAAGCACAGATCTTCATATACATACTGTTTTTTCTGATGGGAAAGTTTGGCCTAGTATTAGAGTAGAAGAAGCACTTAAAGAAGGTTTGGATTTAATAGCTATGACTGAACATTTGGAATATCAGCCTCATGCCCGAGATATCCCACATCCTGATAGAAACCGCTCTTTTATTATTGCTCAGTCAGAAATTCAATCAGAAGAACGGTTAAAAGTTATTAATGGTTCTGAAATCACACGAGAGATGCCTACAGGACACATAAATGCTGTTTTTATTAAAGATGCAAATAAGTTGCTTCATAAAGATTCACTTTCT
>CABXKB010000046.1 GCA_902512755.1 uncultured Bacteroidota bacterium
TTTCTCAATAGTTTTTGCTTTTGCAGGAGACTCTACGATTACTAAATTCTTAGCCATTTAATGAAATTTTGGACACAAAAGTAATTAAGTTTTTTTGGAACTTTCAAATTTTATAGCTCTCTTATCTTAAATCTTCGTAATGTTAGTCTTCAAAAGACTGAGACAAAAACCTTTTAAGCCATATTAATTGAGCCCTTTTTATGATTTAAAAACATTAATTATAACAAATCAATTTAAATTTCATTGTTATTAATTAAAATAATTTATATAAGTTACAATTAAAGCTAAATCTGTTCTTCCAAAGTGCCTTATTTTTGTTAAAAATGATTCTGAAAACTTATATTCCTATATTAAATTGGTTATTGGATTACAAATCTGAATATTTTAAAGATGATTTGATTGCTGGTATTACTGTTGCTGTGTTATTAATCCCTCAAGGCATGGCTTATGCTCTAATCGCGGGTTTACCTCCGATATATGGTTTGTACGCAGCACTTACTCCTCAAATTGTATATGCCTTTTTGGGCACTTCAAGACAGCTAGCGGTGGGGCCTGTTGCAATGGACTCCCTTCTAGTTGCTGCTGGACTTGGAGCGCTTAGCATAATAGATCTAAGTCAATATATTCAAATGGCTTTATTATTAGCTCTACTAATGGGAACAATCCAGTTTTTTTTAGGTTTGTTTCGAATGGGTTTTATAGTAGCTTTTTTGTCAAAACCCGTGATAAGTGGATTTACCTCTGCAGCAGCAATAATAATAGGCCTTAATCAATTAAGACATATTTTAGGAGTTTCAATTCCACAAAGTAACAAGATTCATGTTTTCACTTCCTCACTAATACAGTCAGAAACTCCAATAAATTTTTATTCTCTTGGAATTGGCTTGATTAGTATAATCCTCTTAATCCTGATGAAAAAATGGAGTTCCAAAATTCCTTCTGCTCTTATCGTAGTTTTTGTTGGAATATGTTGGGTTGCTTATACTAAACAAGACCAGTCAGGACTAGCTATTGTAGGTAATATTCCAGATGGTCTGCCAAATTTTGTTTTCCCGGTTTTGGAATGGGAGATAATTAAGGATTTACTGCCTATTTCCCTTACTATTGCATTAGTTGCATTTATGGAAGCTATATCTGTTGCAAAATCAATTCAAGAAAAAAACAAAACTTATGAAATCAATCCCAATCAAGAACTCATAGCGCTGGGTGCATCCAATATAATTGGATCTTTTTTTCAATCTTATCCTACTACAGGTGGATTTTCAAGAACAGCTGTAAATAATCAAGCAGGAGCTAAAACCGGAGTCGCTGCTTTAATAAGTGCATTAATAGTGGCCGTCATTTTGAGTTTTTTCACAGATTGGTTTTATTACTTACCTAAAGCTGCATTAGGTGCTATTATTATTGTTGCTGTTGTAAACCTAATTGATTATAAATATGCCGTCCGTTTATATAGGGCTAGAAAAGATGAGTTTTTTGTTCTTATATTTACATTCATACTCACCCTTTTTATAGGTATAACCGAAGGAATTCTCTTTGGTATTATTTTCTCTCTGCTTCTTCTTGTTTATCGCACTTCAAAACCACACTATGCTTTTTTAGGTCGAATAGGATCTACAAATTATTTTAAGAATATTGAACGTTTTCCAGATGAGGTGGTTTTGCGAGATGACCTTATCATACTAAGATTTGATGCACAACTATTTTTTGGAAATATTCAATTTTTTAAAAACCTTGTCTTCGATGCTTTAAATAAAAATCCTAAAAAAGTTAAAGGCTTTATAATTAATGCCAGGACTATTAATTACTTAGATAGTACTGCATCGGAAAAGCTTATGGAAATAATTAAAGAAATTCAAGAAAGAGGAATCCGCGTAATGTTGGTTGGCGCAACAGGTCCTACTCGTGACTTGATAATAAAAAGTAAATTGATTAGCGTTATAAAAAAAGGGAATCTATTCATAACTTCAGGAGACGCTACAGATAGTTTTGATGGGATTTCTAAAAAATCACCTCTTCAAAAAAAATTGAGCAGACAGGCCAATAAATAAAATTTATTTAAATTTAAAATATGATTATTGAACAAATCTACACCGGTTGCCTATCGCAGGGTTCATATTATATAGAGAGTAAAGGTGAAGCTTCAATTATTGACCCTTTACGTGATATTGCACCATACATTGAAAAAGCAAAAAAAAATAATTCCAAAATCAAATATGTTTTTGAAACACATTTTCATGCAGACTTTGTAAGTGGTCATGTTACCTTAGCAAAAGAAACTGGCGCAACAATAGTTTACGGTCCAAAAGCAAAAACAAGTTTTAATTCCCTTATAGCAAAAGATCAACAAGACTTTAAAATTGGAGATATCACAATTAAAGTACTTCATACGCCTGGACATACTATGGAGAGTTCAACTTATTTACTTCGTGATTCTTTCAAAAAAGATATTGCGATTTTCACTGGTGATACACTATTTTTAGGAGACGTAGGTCGCCCTGACTTATGTCAAAAATCCGCAAACATGACCCAGGAAGATCTT
>CABXKB010000047.1 GCA_902512755.1 uncultured Bacteroidota bacterium
AGTTACCTGACACCAAGGTTAAAAGACTCAAGGTTACCAAACAATATGCTGATCAAAAACTTTCTAAAATTGAGTTGCCTAAGTTAAAAGTTGTCTCCTAATCAATAACTTCTAATAGTTCTTCTAGAATTTCTCTAGAATTTGAAAGTCGAGGAACTTTATGCTGACCTCCTAGTTTACCTTTTTTAGTTAGCCATTCATAAAACAAACCTTTTTTTGCTTTATGAACCTTTAATGATTGAAGTGTCATATTCTTATATCGCTTTGCTTCATAATCAGAATTTTCTTCCTGTAATGCCTGGTCCAATAGAGAACTAAAGTGTTTTAAGTCTTTTGGTTCCTTTTCAAATTCGATAATCCATTCGTGGGCACCTTGAGAATTTTTTTCCATAAAAATGGGACCAGCGGTGTAATTTAAAACGATGCTTTTGGTTTGGGCACTAACTTTTTCTAAAGCTTTTTCAGCATTATCAATTATAAGTTCCTCTCCAAAGACATTTATAAAATGTTTGGTTCGACCCGTAACTTGAATTCGATAAGGAGATAAGCTGGTAAAATGAATTGTGTCCCCAATTTTATAACGCCATAAGCCCCCATTAGTTGTTATAACAACAGAGTAGTTAGTGTTTAAGGCTACATCAGAAAGTGGTATAATGTCGGAATCATCTTCTTTATCTCCTTTAACAGGGATGAATTCATAAAAGATCCCATAATCTAACATTAATAATAATTCTTCGGAATGATTTCGATCCTGAATTCCAAAAAAACCTTCTGAAGCATTGTAGATTTCGTAAAAGCGAAAGTCTGATTTTGTAAATAATCCTTTGTAAAGTTCACGATAGGGTTTAAAGCTTACTCCACCATGAAAGTATACTTCTGCATCAGGCCACACTTCAGATATGGTTTTCTTTCCAGTTTTCTCTAAAACATTTTGCAACAAAACTAGCATCCAAGATGGAACCCCAGCCAAACTGGTCACTTTTTCAGATATTGACTCTGTTACAATAGCCTTCATTTTGGTTTCCCATTCTGGCATTAGAGAGGTTTTATTACTTGGGGTGCTACTAAGCTCTGCCCAAAAAGGTAGGTTTTGTATAATAATGGATGAGAGGTCTCCGAAGTAACTATCGTTTTTGTTATACAATTCATTACTCCCACCTAGTCTTAAGGATTTGCCTGAAAGAAGTTGAGAATCTTCATTGTTATTAAAGTATAACGACAACATATCTTTACCCGCCTTATAATGACAATCCTCCAAAGCTTCATTACTTAAGGGTATAAATTTGCTTTTAGAATTTGTAGTCCCACTAGATTTAGCAAACCACTTTATACTACTTGGCCAAAAGATATTTTGCTCTCCTTGGCGACATCGCTCGATATTTAATTCTATATCTTCATAATTACATAATGGAACTCGATTTTTAAAAATATTATAACTCTTGATCGTTTTAAAGTCGTAAAGCTTTCCAGTTTCAGTTCTTGAGGCTGTTTTAATTAATTCGTGCAGTAGCTCATTTTGAACTTCGTTGGGATATTTCATAAACAGCTCCATTTGATGTATTCTCTTTTTTAGAATCCATGAAGCTATTGAGTTAAATAAGGGTATTGGCATTAAATAATTATTATCTTACTTAAGTAAATATAATTAATTCTTTTCTGGTTTATGTTTGAAGGAATCTTAAAAAAAATGATAACAGAACGTGACACTCCAATCAATTATTTTCTGGATATGGAGAGCGATTTTATTAATGTAAACCAATGTATAGGTAAAAATATTAGTATAAATAATATAGGTTCTCAATGCTTAAATTGTTCAAAAGAGCTTTCTATTTTTAGACAAGGCTTTTGTAAATCTTGTTTTTTTGAGAGTCCTGCTGTAGGGGATTGGATTATGCGTCCAGAACTTAGTAAGGCTCATTTAAATCAACAGGCTCGGGATTTAGATTACGAAAAGAAAATTCAACTTCAGCCTCATATAATTTATCTGGCTCTAAGTAGTCACCTAAAAGTAGGAGTAACAAGAAAAAGTCAACTACCGACACGTTGGATTGATCAGGGAGCTCACGAAGCTATGATTGTTTTGGAAGTTCCTAATCGTTATTTGGCTGGTATTGGAGAGGTTGCTTTAAAACAAGTTTTTTCTGATAAAACTAATTGGAGAAAAATGTTACAAAATGAATCAGAACCAATTAATTGGAAAGAAGAATTTAATAAAGCTCTAGACTATTTACCTAAAGATCTAAAACCCTTTATGAATCCAGTAG
>CABXKB010000048.1 GCA_902512755.1 uncultured Bacteroidota bacterium
TATCAAAACACTCTGACGGAAAGAATGTAGGGCGTTTAGAGGTTTCGTTTTTTGCAGCATTTAAGATGGTTTTACTCAAACTGTAAATATGCTGAATGGTACCCAAGGCACTTAGAGCTTCTTCAGTAGGCTGGTATTCCAAATCCTCTATTCTCAGATCTTGTGTTACCCAATGGTATCTAAAACCTAATCCTTGGATCATTCTACTGATTGAATTACCAGCAGTGTAGTCTTGAGGTGCTTTTGGAATAGATTTAAATGGAAGTTCTTGTGCCATAGCTTGAAGTGAAATAAAAGAGAAAAAAACAAGGTATATACATATGCCCTAAATTACTTATTTTAGCAATAATAATCAATCCATTATGTCTAAAAAGCTGAACAGCTTGGAAGAACTTTCCAATATCAAATTTGATGATTTAGCCCCAGACCCCGATGCCATATCAAAATCAGAACATGAATTCCAAGCTCAAGAGCTAGAAGCTCATTTCAGTAATAAAGGACGTGCTGGAAAAACGATTACCCTAATCAAAGGTTTTCAAGGTAATACCAAAGAATTAAAGTTACTTGCAAAAAAGCTTAAGCAAACTATAGGTGTAGGTGGTAGCATTAAAAATGGTGAAATAATTATTCAAGGTAATTACCGTGAGCAATTAATACAAATTCTTACCAAAATGGGACATCTTGTTAAGCGGATTGGAGGTTAATGCTCCTTACCCCCATTTAATTGGAGTTTTACCTAGAGACTTTAAATAGGTATTACATTGACTGAAGTGTTTGTTTCCAAACCAGTACCCGCGATTGGCACTTAAGGGAGATGGATGGCCACTTGTTAGGACAAGGTGCTTATCCGTATCGATTAATTTTATTTTTTGCTTTGCAAAACCTCCCCAAAGCATAAAAACCAAGCCTTGAGATCCTTTTGAAAGTTTTTTGATAACCGCATCTGTAAATTGCTCCCAACCTTTCTTTTGATGACTTCCGGCGTGGTTTGCACGCACAGTCAAGGTTGCATTTAGCAAAAAGACACCTTGCTTTGCCCAAGTTTCTAGGTTTCCACTCTGAGGAATGGGAAGGCTAAGATCACCCTCTATTTCCTTAAAAATATTCTGCAAAGAAGGAGGATGCAGCACACCTTTCGGAACCGAAAAGCAAAGCCCGTGAGCTTGACCGGGGCCATGGTATGGATCTTGCCCTAAAAGAATAACTTTTACTCGGTCAAAAGGGCAACTGTCAAAGGCATTGAAAATATCTGGTCCAGGAGGAAAGCACCTAATACTTAGATATTCATCTTTTACAAAAGATATCAAATCCTGAAAATAAGGACTGTTGAATTCCAGTCGCATGGCCTTTTCCCAACTTGAATGTATTTGTACCTGCATGATTTTATTACTTTTGCAAGGCTAAGTTAAGAAAAAACCATGGTGAGCATTCCCGACAAAACGCTTGAAGATCTTGAGTATGATGACATCCTTAGGCAGTGTTCTGCTTTTTCGATTACTCCTATGGGAAAAGAAGTGGTGTTAGGTCTAAAGCCACAAAATGAAATCGAAGAAGTTCTAAAAAAGCTTAGGATGACTTCAGAATATTGCGCTTCTTTTGATAATGAAAACTGCATTCCAAATCATGAATTTGACGATATCTCATCATATTTCCAATTGCTAAAAATTGATAATAGCGTTTTGGAATTGGAAGCTTTTCGAAACTTAGCACGCAATACTGAAACAACCAATATTTTAGTTCGTTTTTTAGATAAGTTTCAAAACTATTACCCCAATCTAAGCATTTTAGCTTCAAAGTTGCACAAAGAAGAACATATTAAGCCTACTGTAGACCGAGTTATAGACCGATTTGGAGAGGTCCGCAATGACGCCTCTGATACACTTTACAACGTCAGAAAACAGATGCAACAATTGAGAGGTAAAATTAGCAGAAGTTTTAATAAAGCGCTAAGTCAGTTTAGTAATGCAGATTACTTAGACGATATTCGGGAGTCTGTTATTGAAAACTGCCGTGTTTTGGCAGTCAAGGCAATGTATCGTCGAAAAGTAAAAGGGGCTATCATGGGAAGCTCTAAAACGGGAAGCATAGTTTTTATTGAACCTGAAGTCACGAATACTCAGACCCGTGAACTGCAAAAGTTAGAATTTGAAGAAGGAGAAGAAATAAAAAAAATTTTAAGTCAACTCA
>CABXKB010000049.1 GCA_902512755.1 uncultured Bacteroidota bacterium
CCCGAGTAATTTGCCAATTAAGCCAAATTCGAAGTTGACAGAAAAGAATATCCATTTCATATTGGAATTGCTTCAAAATCCAAAATCCAAAATAAAGATGATCTTATGTTGTTGGGGCAACCATATAGATGATCATTTTTATCTAAAACTTCAAGCGTCAAAAATTTTAGAATTTATTAAAGAACAAAATTATATTATTTATTGCTTAGGGATGACCAAATCTGGGAATCCATTCCATCCTTCCCCAATGTCTGTAAATGTTTTCTTAGGAGGGATTAATCGATTACGAATTTCGAAATATTTGAATTATTGATTTTTAATCATAGGCTATTAAGAACAACATTCTTAGTTTATTCTATAAGAGATTTTATTAAAAAACATAGATTCTTCTTAAAATATAGAAACATTTCATTTGAAATGGATTGATTAAATTGGAATAAAAATTAGACTGATGAAAAAACTTTTACTACTGGCATTTGTTTTTACAATGACCTCCTGCTATACAACAAAAATAGTAGTTGGAGAAGGAGCTATAGGAAGCCAAACAATAAAATTAAAACAAACCCATTTAATTAATGGCCTGTTATCATTTGAAATTCCTGAAATGAAACAAATTATTGATAAAGAGAATTATACTATAATTACAAAGCATTCTTTTATTGATCTAGCACTTAACTCTTTTACATTCGGGATTTATACTCCAACAACAATTATAATAAAGCACTAAATTCTAAAATAAATCTAAAGCATCCCATATTGATTGAGTTTAGTGAGTCCATCTTTATAATTTTCATTAGATTTAACTAATGAGGCAATCTTACAATTATATTATTATTGGAGCAGGTTCTGCAGGTTGTGTCTTGGCGAACCGTTTATCAAAAAACCCAAAAACATCTGTTTTATTATTAGAAGCAGGGGGACCAGACACTAATTTGAATATTCATATTCCTGGTGCATATTTAAAGATTCATAAAAGTAAGGATGACTGGGGTTTTTGGACTGAAGAACAAGTCAATGTTTTGAATCGAAAAATATATTTGCCAAGAGGGAAAACCCTTGGAGGTAGTAGCTCAACTAATGCAATGGCATATGTAAGAGGTAACCCTGCTGATTATGACGGTTGGGCTAAACTAGGAAACTCTGGTTGGAGCTTTAATGAATTACTACCCTATTTTAAGCGTTCAGAAAACCATGAACAAATTGAAAAGATGGATTCTGGCTATCACTCTAGTTCTGGAGAGTTGGGGGTTACTATACCAACTAGATTTCAAACGCCATTTGTTGATGGATTTATTGAAGCATGTGAAGCAATAGGTATTCCAAAGAATTTAGATTATAACGGGAAAACTCAAGAAGGTGCAAGTTTGGTACAAAGCACTATCAAAAAAGGGAAACGCGTAAGCGGTGCAACTGCTTTTTTAAAACCAGCTTTAGAGCGACGAAATTTGACAGTTATTACTAATGCACGAGTTGATAAGATTATCCTAGAAGGGAAAAGTGCGGTAGGAGTTCAATACAAAAAAAGCGGAGAAACTATTCAAGTTTATGCTCAAAATGAAATTATTCTTTCAGCTGGAGCCTTTAAGTCTCCACAGTTATTAATGCTTTCTGGAATCGGAGAAGAATCCGAACTAACAAAGCATGGGATTGATTGCATACATGAATTAAAAGGAGTTGGTAAGAACTTACAGGATCACTTGTTTTATCCAATATGCGCTCAATCAAAAACTCAAGAAGGAATAAACCATTATATATCTCCACTTAAACAAATAAAAGCTGCTTGGAATTATTTTATAAATAAAAAAGGGGTTTTTTGTAATAGCCCACTTGAGGGAATGGCTTTTTTTGATCTTGATCAAAAAGGTGAAAAAGTAAATTTTCAATTACATTTTTCTCCAATATCTATTGGGAATGAATATGGGTATGATCCATATGATATTTATGATTATCCAAGAGTAGATGGCTTTACAATACTACCAACACTATTACACCCTAAAAGTAGGGGGACAGTATGTCTCTCATCCTCTAATCCAATTGAGCCACCAATAATTCAACCAAATTTTCTAAAAGAAAAAGAAGACTTGGATCAACTAGTTAAAGGAGGTAAGTTGGTCTTTAAAATAATGGAAGAAAAAGCAATGAAA
>CABXKB010000050.1 GCA_902512755.1 uncultured Bacteroidota bacterium
TAATCCAGCTAATGCATCGGGCATTATATTATCATCATGAGACATAAGTTGTATCATAACTTGTGTTTCTGCATGATAGTCTTTTGGAAAAAGAGGGCGTAAAACTCTATCCACGAGTCTCATAGTAAGAACTTCTTGATCGCTTGGACGGGCTTCACGTTTAAAAAAACCACCTGGAAATCTTCCAGCAGCAGCGAATTTTTCTCTGTAATCTACAGTTAGTGGTAAAAAGTCAACTGGACTATTTTTTCTAGCAGACACTGCAGTTGCTAAAAGCATACAGTCTCCCATTCTTACAACGACAGAGCCATCAGCTTGTTTAGCTAACTTTCCAGTCTCTAGTGTAATAATTCTTCCGTCTTCAAGACGAATTTCTTGAGTAAATGTTTTTGGAATCATTTTTCATGTTTTGGTTTAAATTGTTGTTGTGTGTTGTTGCAACCAATGAAAAACTAGGATTCAGCTTCTATTTAAAAAGGATGAATAAATTATTTACGTAAGCCTAATTCTTTAACGATTTCACGATACCGTAAAATGTCTTTAGATTTTAAATAATCCAAGAGACTTCTTCGTTTTCCCACCAGGTGAACTAGTGATCGTTCTGTATTGAAGTCTTTTCTATTGTTTTTAAGATGCTCTGATAAATGTTGAATGCGATGGGTAAAAAGTGCTATTTGACCTTCGGCAGAGCCAGTATCCTTCTTAGACTTACCATGTTTTTTAAAGATATTTTCTTTAGCTTCTTTTGAAATATACATGCCAATATTAATTTTAATGATTTTTATGTAATTGTTGATTTAACAAGAGGCAAAGATACAATTAAACCTAAGTAAAACAATAAAAATAAAAGATTAAGAAGTTTGAAATTTATTGGCGAATAGTATGATTTAAAATCAAATCAATATATAGATTGATTTGATTTTTCAATTCACTACGATGAGAAATAAAGTCCAAAAAGCCTTTTTCCAATTGAAATTCACTTGTTTGAAAACCTTCGGGTAATTCTTTTCCTGTAGTATCTTTTACCACACGGGGTCCTGCAAAGGCAATTAGAGCTTTTGGTTCAGCAATATTAATATCGCCTAGCATAGCGAATGAAGCAGTAGTTCCTCCAGTAGTTGGATCCGTACAAACTGAAATATAAGGAATTTTAGCTTCTGAAAGTTGAGCAAGTTTTGCTGAAGTTTTTGCCATCTGCATTAAAGAAGTAGCTGATTCCATCATTCGTGCACCTCCTGATTTGGAAATAATTACCAAAGGTAATTTATTTTCAACTGAGTAGTCTATTGCTCGAGCTATTTTTTCACCAACTACAGAACCCATTGAACCCCCAATAAATCTGAAATCCATACATGCAATAACTAACTTTTTGCCTTTTGATAGACCTACGGCAGTTCTTATTGCATCGTATAGGCCTGTTTTTTTGTGAGCATCTTTAAGTCGGTTGATATATTTTTTAGAATCTTCAAATTTCAAAAAGTCTTTAGATTTTAATTTTGTATTGAATTCTTCAAATACATTATTATCAAATAGAATTTCAAAGTATTCTTTGCTGCCAATATGAACATGATAATCGTCTTCTGGGCTGACGTATTTGTTTTCAGCAAGCTCTTTGGTTTCAATTATTTTACCAGTAGGGGTCTGGTACCAAAGCCCTTTTGGGATGTCTTTTTTTTCCTCTGTCTTGGTTTGAATCCCTTTTTCACTTCGCTTAAACCAACTCATATACTTGTTTTAATTCAAAGATATAAATTAAAGAAAATTATAACGTATTTATATTATTTAAGTCTTTAAATGCTTTTTTTAAACGTGATTTAAATGTTTCTTCACCAAGTCGAAGCCACTTTCTAGGATCATAATATTTTTTGTTAGGATGGTTTGTTCCGTCAGGATTACCGATTTGATTTCTTAAATATTCAATATTGTTATTCATGTAATCTCGGATACCTTCAGTAAAGGCAAATTGGAGGTCTGTGTCTATATTCATTTTGATAACACCGTATCCAATAGATTCTTTAATTTCTTCTTGTGTTGATCCTGAGCCACCGTGAAAAACAAAATCA
>CABXKB010000051.1 GCA_902512755.1 uncultured Bacteroidota bacterium
GGGAGGTAATTGATTTAGACGAAAGAATTAACTTCCCATATTACTATCCCTCTGTTAATAATGGTTACTTGTCAGCTGATCGTCAATCATTATTTAGAGTATTGATGGATAATATTCAAGAAGGTAACATTACTGAAATCTATGAAACGGATTATTTCAATGAAAAAATCACCTACGAAGATTTAAAAGTTAAATTAGAGGATAGAAAATTAACTGAAACAGCCAGAGAAGAAATAAATTCAGGAGTAATAACTGAAGACGAGCTTACAGAAGATGATTATGATGTTTATATTATTGACTCTTTTAAGGTAGTACAATATTTTATTAAAGGCACATGGTACTTTAATAAACGCCTTGGAGAATTAAGATACCGTTTATTGGGAATAGCCCCAGGAGCACAAGATGTTTCTACTCTTTCGGAAAGTTCAGACGACCCAGACATCCTTCCATTATTCTGGGTATGGTTCCCTGATGCTCGTGAAACTCTCAATAATCACAGAGTATTTAATACCAAAAACTCGTCAAAGGCTATAACATTTGATATGATGCTTAATTCAAGAAGATTTAACTCTTCGATATATAAAGAAGAGAATGTCTATGAAGATCGTGAAGTTAAAGAATATATATACGAAGATGCTTTACGCCAGCTGATAGAGTCAGAACGAATTAAATCAGTTATTCGTGATTTTGAACAAGATATGTGGAACAACTAAGTTGTTTTAATACTATTATAAGCGCTATTGGAAACAATAGCGCTTTTTTTATGATATTTTTATAAATATGAAACACGCAATAATTGTAGGTTTTGGCTTAGCAGGGTTTCACTATGCTCTTGAATTGCAAAAGAATAATAAAGATTTTCTTATCATCTCCAATGAAGGAGAAGGAGCAAGTAGAAATGCTGGTGGAGTTTTTAATCCGACTGTATTGAAGCGATTTACAATGTCATGGAGAGGAAATGAATTTTTTGATCAAGCAACCTCTACTTACAGATATTTTGAAAAAACATATAAAACAAAGGTATTTCATAAAACCCCAATCAACTATTATTTTAATAATTTATCTGATCATAATAATTGGATAGTAGCTTCTCATAAAAGCGGATTGGATCACTTTTTATCTCCACAAATTATAAATATTGCTGATGAAGGACTAAAAGCTGAATTTGGGTATGCAAAACTCAAAAATGTAGGAAAGCTTGATATTAATAAAGCATTAGAAGAGTTTATAAAAAGATTGGATTTAAAAAGCTACAGTAGTAAAGTATTTGATTATGGGAAATTAAAACTCCTTGATAACAAAGTAAAATATATGGGCGTTGAGGCTAAACATATCATTTTTTGTGAAGGCTTTCAGCTTAGAAAAAACCCATGGTTTTCTTACCTTCCGTTAATAGGATCTAAAGGAGAGTTTTTACATATTAAAACAAAGAAACTCTCTCAAAAAAAAATCATAAAAAGTGGACTTTTCGTTGTTCCAATTCAAACAGATCTGTTCTGGGTAGGGTCAAATTTTGATCGAAAAGATAAAACTTCAAAGCCAACTAAATCAGGGAAAGATTGGATTTTGTCAAAGTTAAAAAGACTTCTAGACTTTCCTTTTGAAGTAGTTGATCATAAGGCTGCTATTCGACCTACAGTTCAAGATCGTCGTCCATTATTAGGTAGTCATCCAAAAGAAAAAAATCTATATGTTTTTAATGGTTTGGGAACTCGAGGAGTTTTAACGGGTCCCTTACTTGCTAAATGGATGTATAGGTTTGTGGTTGAGAAAAAAAAATTACCTTCAGAAGTAGCCATTGAACGATTTGAAACTTATTTTAGCTATCCAAAAAAACAAGATGTTTAATGCTCATAATATTACGGTTAGCTTTGGGGGAGAAACCCTTTTTGATGAGATATCTTTTCGTTTAGCAAAAGGAGACCACGTAGGTTTAATTGGAAAAAATGGTGCTGGTAAATCAACCCTATTAAAGTTAATGACACTTGATAATCAACCAACATCTGGAAGTTTTGCACTAGAA